>NZ_AUUU01000013.1 GCF_002760435.1 Clostridium sp. LS | reverse complement strand
TTTCTTACTTCAATTGGCTTAAATTTAGACTTAGTTCTAACTTCATATCCCATAAGTAGCCATTTTAATTCTTCTTTGTTAATTTTAAGAGCTTCGTCTGGAGTCATCGGCCATTTCAAAAGAACTAGCCTGCTTCCTAATATCTTCCTTACATATATCATCTGAGTCATAACCAGATATTTCAGGATAGTAATCTACTGAATACATTCTATCATTATACATATTTTTTCTTCCTTAATTTAGTATTTCAAAATCATATTATGTTTTAGTCTTATAAATTGTGCTTTGGTGCACCTATTACAACCATAAATACGCATTTGATATTTACATTTTCATCACCATAGCCATACTCATTAAAATGTCTATGATAAAGTTGTTATGGAAACTAGAACTGGAGACACCATTAATTAATATACAAATAAACATACTATGCAAACATCCATCCAATGAAAATATAGTGTTATTTTATTCTTAACTATTCATTTCCTAATAGATTATAATGATGAAACTATAATCATTTTTATACATATAGACTATACTGAAAAAGGACCAAAATAAGATTTTAATCAATAACCTTATTCTAGTCCTTTAATTATATTTAACTATTTGTAATTTCTGCTATGAACGCTTTATTTAACTCACTTGTTTTTAATATACTTAAATACTTTTACAATTTCATACCAAAAAACAGATGCTATTGATATGATAGATGCCATAATTAACTGACTAAAAGATAATGGTGCAAGTTTTAAAAAATTATTTAGAGGAGTATATAATATTAACATTAAACCAATAATAGTGCCTAAGCTAACAAGCCACATCACCTTATCCGTTTTGAGTTTAATAAATGATTTAATTGCAAATTCTGAATCAGAACTGTTTACTTGAACTAATAATAAATTAGAGAGTAATATAATTGTTAATCCAATTGCTCTTGCTAATGGCGCATTATCTATATTATTGTTTAAAAATACAAAGTAAGTTCCAAATGATGCTCCAAATATAACAAAGCCTTGTGCAACACTTTTGAAAAGACCTTTTGCTGTTATAAGCTTTTCATTTGGATTTCGTGGTGCTCTCTTCATAATATCACCTTCAGCAGGTTGACGTTCTAATACTACTGAACAAGTTGGATCAATTACAAGTTCAAGCAATACAACATGTAATGGAAGTAATAGAAGGCTTGCAGGATTTATTCCTAATATAGGTGCAAGCAATGCAGCAAACGCAATCGGAATGTGAATAGTAAATACATATCCAACTGCTTTTCTAATATTATCATAAATTCTTCTGCCATCTTTAATAGTGTCAACTATAGTTGAAAAATTATCATCAAGTAAAATCAAATCTGCTGCCTCTCTTGAAACTTCTGAGCCACGTTTTCCCATTGCAATACCAATATCCGCATATTTAAGAGCAGGAGCATCATTAACTCCATCGCCAGTCATTGCAACTATTTCTCCATTTGCTTTGAATGCTTTAACTATTCTCATTTTGTGCTCCGGAACAACTCTAGAAAAAATACTTACATCTTTAACCCTTTCTTGAAGTTCATTATCACTCATTTTATTAATCTCATCCCCAGTGATTATTTTATCACAATTGGGCATATTAATTTGTTTAGCAATAGAACTAGCAGTTATTCCATTATCACCTGTTATCATAACAACTCTAACCCCAGCTTTAGTACATGTTTCAATATCTTCTTTTACTGACTCCCTTGGAGGATCAGCAAGACCAACTATTCCACAAAGCTGCAAGCTACAGTCATTAATTGTATCAGGTATATCCTCTTCACTGTCTAATAACATTTGTCCAATCGCAATAACACGAAGCCCTTGGCTAGACATTTCTCTTATTTTATCTTCCACTATTTTTTTTTCATAATCTGGCAATTTACATAGTGTTAATATACGTTCAGGAGATCCTTTTGCTGCTACCACAATGCTATCACTATTTTTCCAAACGTTGCCCATCATTTTTGTTTCATCAGTAAAAGCATATTCCTTAATCAATTGTCCACCAAAAAGAATATCTTTTGTAATTTTTTGTTCTTCACAATAGGATATCATCGACTTTTCCATAGGGTCATAAGCATCCGATTTGCATCCCATTCCCATTATCTGTGTCACTTTTTTCGTATCACTTTCTATACTCCAAATATCTCTAACTGTCATTTTGTTCATTGTTATTGTACCTGTTTTATCAACACAAAGAACAGAAACAGCACCCAAAGTCTCAACTGATGGTAATTTTCTAACAAGAGATTGTTTTTTTGCAAGTCTCCAAGCACCCATTGATAAAAATACTGTTAGAATAACTGGAAATTCCTCTGGAATCATAGCCATGGCTAAAGTTACTCCAGATAAAATACTTTCTATGATTCTGTCTCTAAAATTATGATCTGGTATATTAAAATACGTAACAACACCAACAAACGCAAATAAAACAGCAGCAATTACAGCACATAATTTTACCAATTTTCCAGTTTGCTTTTGAAGTGGTGTTGGATTTTCAGGAGCGGACACGATATTTTGTCCAATTTTTCCGTATTCAGTTCCTGCTCCTATCTTGTCCACTAATATGGTACCTGTACCTTGAGTAACAAGAGTTCCCGCATAGCAATAATCATTACGCCAATAATCAGCATTAATATTTTTATTATTGCCATCACTAGTCTTCCATACCCCCTCAGCTTCTCCTGTAAGCGATGACTCATCAACACAAAGAGTACTTGCTTTTATTACTGCGCCATCTGCAGGCACCTTAACACCTTCAGCTATAAACATAATGTCTCCTGGTACTAAATCTGCACTATTAATTATCTTTTCCTCTCCATCACGAAGAACTTTTATATGTGGAGCTGATAAATCTTTTAAAGCATTTAATGTTTTATCCGTTTTCCATTCTTGAATTGCCTCAATACTAATCATTCCAACAACAAAAACAAGCATAATAGCACCATCTTTTGGCTCTCCTAAAATAAAATATATTATAGATGCTACAATTAACAATACAAACATTGGCTCACTAATGACATGGAAAATCTTGTGTAAAAAACTTTCCTTTTTTTCAGCCACAAGCTCGTTCTTACCAAACTGTTCCTGAAGTTCTTTTGCTTTAGAAGTGGTAAGTCCTTGATAATCCTGTATTTTTTGTTTACTCATAATAATTACCTCCATTTTACTTTTTTTAAATATCTCCAGATATTTAAATTGGGGGGATTTTTAAAATTGATATAAAAAAAAGTGGAACATTTTATTGTCCCACAGGTTCATTACTATCCTGCTGCCAATTAAGGCCCAGCCTACAAACCTTTTACAAGTTCATGGCCTGCTTAGTTAAATTATATATCTATAATCCTTTTAGTGATCTTGTACAACTTTTAATTCCTTGAAATCCCCTTCTACATCATAAATGCTTCTATATGCATCATCTAATTCTAATAACTTTCTCAGAAATTTTAATTCCCCTTTAGATAATTCCAGTTCTTCATACCAAGGTTTTGATTTTTTATTAGTTTTTTCAAAAGAAGAATAATATAAATGAATAAGTAAATGCCCTAAATATAAAAAATCAACTGGTGGAATGTATTTATCATTGTTTATTATTCTTGCAAGACCAAAATCAATAAGATAAACCTCATCACCATTAATAATTACATTAGGCACCCGTATATCTCTATGCACAATATTACGTTCATGAAGATATTTTATTATTTCTATTACCTTAATTCCTATATTAAAAATTTCATCTGGGGTAAATATATGCTTATCTCCAAAAATCATATCTTCTATTGTCTTTCCTCTTTTATATTCCAAAATATATGCATAGATCTTATCATCTTTAATTGTATCTACTATTTTAGGAATTAAAGGATAATTAATAATTGAAAGTATCTCTTCTTCAAATATAATTTTGTTACCACTCTTCTTAATGGCTTTGGACTTTATTACCTTTAGTACATATTCTTTGCCATTAAAATCAACTAAATAACATACACCAAATCTTCCCTCACCTATTAATCTTATAATCTTATATTTACCAACTGAGCTTCCTGGATCATATACCTTCTTTTTAAAAAATGGCATTATGACCACGAACTTTTATATCTTCTTTTATGATGCCCGTGATCTGAATAATGTCTTTGATCTGAATAGTGTCTTTCATTAGAATGATAGTTCTTATGAGAATCATGTGAATGATGTTTGTTATACCTCTTGCCTGAACTAGAAAATGAGCCAAACATTTTAAATATACGACTTAAAAAACCTTCTCTTTTATAATAGTTACTACCTCGATGCTTATCTTCATAGTGTCTTTTTCCTGATGATCTTGAGAAAAAACCCATTAAATACACCTCTTTTCAAAACATTCTTTACTAATATATGTCAGTTGTTATCAATTAAGAATTTACTTTATATTTTTATAATACGCTATAACCCGTTATATGTCAACAATACATAAAAAATAATTTAATCAAATTATATTATCAATTGATAATATAATTTGATTGATAACTTTTACCAATTTACATTAAAAGAAAAAATTACACTGAATAACTTATTTAACTAAAAATCATTCTTTTTTATAAGGATCAATATGAATATTTATCTGAGTATTTTTAATTTTTTCATTCATATCCTTTTTCAATTTTCTAATAATATCATGTGTTTCTTCGACTGTTAAATTAGGAGCAACGGTAATATGAAAATCAATATGCTTCATATTACCTGATTTTCTTGTTTTTAGCTTGTGGTAATCTATAAATTGATCTCTGTGTTCTCTTATTACTTTTTCTATCTCTGCTTCTTCTTCATCAGATAACCTTGCATCAAGAAGATAATCGAAGGCACTTTTAGAAAGTACCCATGCCTCTTTAATTATCAGTAGTGCTACAAGTATCGCAACTATTGAATCTAGTATAATTAATCCGGTAACCTTGATAAGAAGAATTCCAATACCTACGCCTAAAGATGTGTAGATATCAGTTTTTAAGTGAAGAGCATCTGCTTCAAGAGCCATGGAATCTTCCTCTTTCGAAACCTTGTATAACTTTCTTGACACAAAAAAATTTACAAGTGCTGAAACAACCATAACTCCAATTGCTATAGTTGCTTGTTCTATTGCAGTAGGTTCAAATATTTTCTTAAAAGCTTCAATAATAATCATTCCAGCAGCAATAAAAATTAAAATTCCTTCCACCATACCAGATATATTCTCTATTTTTCCATGGCCGTAAGGATGTTTCTTATCAGCTGGCTTTGAAGACTGCCTAACAGAGAAAAATGCTACTACTGATGCTAATAAATCCATACCTGAATGTATTGCTTCTGAAATAATACTTACTGAACCGCTTAAAGTGCCTGCTATAATCTTAAATATTATGAGTGTTGTGTTTGATATAATTGACAAAAGAGCAACTTTAACTTTTCTATCCGTAGTAACCATAAATAAACTCCTCTCTTTTTTAATCTACTAATATTATTCCAAGTTTTTTATACAGCTCATAATCAATATTATTGTTAACTTTTAGATCATTATCTTTTTTATATTTCATTACATACTCTTTCATACCCTCTCCATAGATACCATCTAATTTTCCTGGATAATATCCTTTTTCCTTCATCTTTCTTTGCACCTTAAAAACATCTGCCCCTCTATCACCTGGTTTTAGAGTTACTAGCCCCTTTTCAAACGGACCATATGGCCCTGCATATACTGCTACAATCATTCCTATTTCCTCATACTCATATAGATCTTCAACATCTCTATTTAGCATTCGAATGCATCCATGAGATGCCTCAGATCCAATTGATCCTGGTTTATTAGTTCCATGAATTCCAAAAATCCCCCACGGAACATTCAACCCAATCCACCTTGTGCCAAATCCTCCACTCCATTTGGACATACCAACAACTTTCCACGTGCCTATTGGAGAAGGCGTTTCCATTTTTCCACTAGCTATACTATATTTTTTTACGATTATATTCTTATCTTTATTAATTAAATAAAGTCTTTCTTCTGTAAGATCTACTAGTATAGCAAAACTTTCATTGGAATTAATTTTTGAATATGCCTCTACTGAGCATTCGCACATATTAAATATAAAAATAACTATAAAAACAAAGAAAACACTTCGTATAGAACTTCTTTTTTTCAATCCCTGCACCTCATTTCATACGAATTCTTCTTAAATATGTTACCCAGTTATTTTTCATATTAAAATATATTTTTATTCATTCTTCCTTGTTTTATATTTTATGAAATTTCACAATTAAGTTACTTATCAGTTCCTATCAACATACAGTATACACTTCGATTTATATTACTATATATTGTATATTAATGTTATATTTTTAATTATGCAAAATCCCAAATTAATTAAATTTAAAATAATAAACAAAAAAAGTCGTTAATTTGCATATTAAATTAGCGACTTTTTAGTAATCTGAATTTTAACAAAATCTTTGACTTTTATAATTATTAAATATTATAAAAATTCACCATACCTTCTTATATATAATTTTTTTAATATTGTTACTAAAATCATATATGCAAATATCATAGCTATTAACCACAAGAAGTATACTGCTGGCATAGGTGACATTCCAAGCATTTGACCAACGTTAGTATAAGGAATTATTGTACCTACTATAATAGCAATAGTTGTAAGAGTCAATATTGGCATAGATGCTCTGCTTTGAATAAATGGAATTTTAGGTGTTCTTATCATATGAATTACAAGAGTTTGTGACCATAATGATTCAACAAACCATCCTGCATTAAATAATGCCATAAATAATACATTATCTACACCTGGTGTGCCATATGATCCCCCACAAACTGCTGGGCATATTACAAAGAACATAAGAATGTAGGTTGTAATATCAAATACTGAACTTGTTGGCCCTATCCATCTCATAAAACTTCCAATTGAAGAAGCATTCCATTTACGTGGTTTTTTAAGATAATCTGAATCTACATTATCCCATGGAATTGATATACATGAAATATCATAAATAAGGTTTAGTACTAGAATTTGAACAGGTAGCATTGGTAAAAATGGTAGAAAGGCACATGCAACTAATACACTAAACATATTCCCAAAATTAGAACTTGCAGTCATTTTAATATATTTAATAATATTGGCAAAAGTTCTACGTCCTTCAATTACACCACTTTCAAGCACCATTAAATCTTTTTCAAGAAGAATAATGTCTGCTGATTCTTTTGCTATATCAACAGCAGTATCTACAGAAATACCAACATCAGCTTTTCTCATTGCTGGTGCATCATTAATTCCATCTCCCATAAATCCTACTACATGTCCATTATCTCTCAAAATTGACACTACTCGAGATTTTTGTTGTGGAGATAATTTAGCAAATATATTAATTTTCTCAACGGCTTCTTTTAACTGTAAGTCGCTCATCATCTCAATATCTGAGCCTAAAAGAATATTATCTGTAGGAATACCAACCTTATTACAAACATATCTTGTTACTTTCTCATTATCCCCTGTTAGAACTTTAACATCAACACCATTTTCATGTAAAGCCTTTATTGCTTGAGTTGATGATTCTTTTGGAGGATCTAAGAAACCAATATACCCCATTAGCACCATCTCTGATTCATCTTTAATAGAAAATACTCCTTCTGGTGATGGATTAGTTTTTTGAGCTACTGCAACAACTCTCATTCCGCTTGCATTAAGTTCATCTACAGTTTCAAGAATTTCATCTTTTACATCACCTGTGAGTTCAACGACATTACCCTTATATTCTGCAAAAGTACATATAGATAACATTTCTTCTACTGCACCTTTAGTAATTAACTGCGTTTTTCCATTTTTATCTTCTAACACTACTGACATTCTACGACGTGCAAAGTCAAATGGAATTTCATCTACCTTCTCGTACATTGTTTTTAAATTTTCAAAACCCTCTTCATCACCATGTTCAAGTATTGCTATATCAAGTAAATTTTTAAGTCCTGTTTGAAAATAGCTGTTTAAATAACCATGTCTTAATACTCTAACATCTTCATTCCCATGAATATCAAGGTGACGTTCTAAAATAATTTTATCTTCTGTAAGAGTTCCAGTTTTATCTGTACACAAAACATCCATAGCTCCAAAGTTTTGTATTGAATTCAAATTTTTTACTATTGTTTTGCGCTTTGACATCATTACTGCACCTTTTGCAAGGTTTGTAGTAACAATCATTGGAAGCATTTCTGGTGTAAGTCCAACTGCCACTGATAATGCGAATAAAAATGATTCAAGCCAATCACCTTTTGTAATTCCATTAATTATAAATACAACTGGCACCATACATGCCATAAATCTAATTAATACCCAACTTACTGAATTTACACCCTTATCAAAGCTTGTAGATTCTCTTTTTTCTGTAATTGAATCTGCCATAGTCCCAAGGCATGTGTTATTTCCTGTTGAAATAACGATTGCTGTTGCAGTTCCACTAACAACATTTGTTCCCATATATGCTAAATTTTCTAACTCTAAGTGACTTGATAAATTCTTATCCCTTGTAGCTTGATGTAACTGCCCATGTTTTTCAACAGGTTCAGACTCTCCTGTCATTGAAGACTGACTAATGAATAAGTCCTTCGCAAAAATTATCCTAACATCTGCTGGAATCATATCTCCTGCTGCAAGATGAACTACATCTCCTGGTACAAGTTCAGATATAGAAATCTCATTTGCTATTCCATTACGCACTACCATGGCTGTAGTTTTAATCATAGCTTTTAATCTTTCTCCAGCCTTATTAGATCTGCCTTCTTGAATAAAACGAAGACTTCCGCTTATTGTAACCATTGTTCCTATAATTATTACTGTCTTCAAACTTCTATCTTCTGGTGAAGCAATCACATAATCTGTAATAAAAGATACTGTTGCAAGTAAAATTAACACTACAGAAAATGGGTTTATAAATGCACTAATTAATTTCTTAACTAATGTCTCTTTATTAGCATGGTTTATTTCGTTATGCCCATGTTCTTCTAATCGCTTTTCTGCTTCTTCATTTGTAAGTCCCTCAACTGTTGCATTAAGCTTTCTTAACATATCATCTTTTTCTAATAATCCTAATTGAAGTAACTTATTAGATATTTTATCTCTGTTAATATTTTTTTCTATAGCTGCTTTATTTAATTTCTCTTTGTTTACAAAAAATTTCATTTCTATTCCCCCTGCATAATTAAAATTAAAATTTTTATGCGACATTGGAATAGACTTAAGTAAAAATTTAATCTCTACTAAAAATTATCTCCCATAAGAAATATTATTCTGACATTAAAAATAAGCAGTTTCAAGTTGTAGATGCTTAGCTAATATTTTAGCATCCTTAAAGATTCTCACATAATTTATATTGTCAAAAAAATATTTCTGCTTGGGGTAATCATCGTCTATCCCAATGCACCTACTACTAGATTCCACTTATTTTCACCTACCTCTACTTCTTATTATTTCAATAAAAATAAAAATCCTCGCTCAGCTAAAACCGAACGAGGACGTAAAAACGCACGCTATTAATTAAATAATAATGTATTATTTATTCCGTTCAAGCTTTAGCTTCATAGGGCAATGAAATTGCGTTAAAATACGCCTTAAACTCGACGTATTCTGCTAACCTTCTCATAGTGTCTCCACTACTCCGCGGCAGCAACCCGTATCCCTATGGTAACCTCACCTACCGATTCTTATTCAATTGTTATGATTACTTTGTACAAAATTAGTATATGCACTTATGCGAAATTTGTCAACAAATTTATTTATATTAATTTTCACGCTATTTTTTAATTTATTACCTAGTAACTTACGAGCTCTTGTTCACTATATAAATTTACAGTCATATATTAAAATAAAAATACTAAAAAGGAAAATACATGTATGACTTTATTTTTATCTGCATTATTGTTTAGCTTATCCTCCAATTTAGATAATGTAGTTGTCGGTACCGCTTATGGCCTAAAGAAAATAAAAATTGGACTACTTCCAAATCTTATAATAGCACTCATAACCTCTACAGGTACACTTTTAGCAATGTCAGTTGGAATATATATATCAAAATTCTTACCAGATTATATATCAAATAGCTTTGGCGCTGGTGTTATTATTATTTTGGGAGGATATTTTGTAATCAAAAGCAAAACAAAACTTTTAAACAATAAAAATTCAAAAGAGCTTGCTTTGAAAAACATTGGTGATATGCTTGAGTATGCAGAAAAATCGGATTTAGATAACTCTGGTGATATAAATATAAAAGAAGCTGTCCTTGTAGCATTTGCATTAACCTTTAACAACTTAGGTACTGGAATCGCTGCAAGTATAACAGGAGTTAACATTCAATTTACTGTCATATTTACATTCATCTTAAGTATAGTTACACTTAAACTTGGTGAAACTATCGGAAATAATGTACTAGGTAATTTTTTAGGAAAATATGCACCATTAATTTCAGGCATATTGCTAATAATACTTGGTATTATTGAATTATTTAATTAATATTATTGAATTTATAATATAAAATAACTCTTGTGCTAACGATGTTTAGCCAAGAGTTATTTTATATTACTTCATAATTCTTAATTAATTTAAAGTTCCATTTTCTTTACTAATCCAATTCTACCGCTATATATTAATAATTTTTTGATGTTTCTCATCTCCGCATTTATCAATACACATATTGCAACAATGCTTGTGATCAGGCTTACTATGAAAACAGCTTCCACATGTTGACTTTTCGAATTGTATTGTAGAATGGTCTATATTAAACTTATCTTTTAATAAATGTTGTATTTCATGTAATCTTGATTCGCAATTTTCAATGTTACATTCTTTTATTGAAATATGTGCTGTCATTGATAAAATTTCTTTAGATAAGCTCCAAATATGAATATCAGTTATTTCAATTATCCCTCCTAAATCCTTAATTGACTCCTTTAATTCATCAATGGATATATCTTCTGGTGCCGCTTCCAAAAGAATTTTAATACATTCAATAGTCATCTTAAATGCATTTCTTAAAATAAGGCATGCTAATATTGCACTAAGAAGTGTATCAACACCAGGCAAATGTGTAAAATAAATAATTATACCTCCTATTAGTACTCCTATATCTGATAATGCATCCACCATGAAGTGTAAAAATACACTTTTCACGTTCATATTGTTTGAATTATTTCTAAGATTTAATACTACTATGGTATTTACTGTAAGACCAAGAATAGAAAAAATAATCATTCCAGATGGCTCTACATTTACAGGATTAAAATATCTTAATATTGCTTTATAAAAAATATATACGGAAATAAGAATTAGTGAAAGATTATTTATTAATGCTGTGAATATGCTAAATCTATAATAACCAAAATTATATTTATGATTTGCAGACTTTAGCGCAACCTTTACTCCCCAATAACTTAATATTAATGAAGCTATATCAGTTAATAAATGCCAACTATCACTAAAAAGAGCAAGGCTTTTAGATATAAATGCACCAATAAATTTACCCACAAAGATTATTGTTATGCCAATTATTGTAAAAGCAATTTTTTTCCACTTCTTTTGAATACATTATCCGATTGTCTAGAAGTTTCTCTATCCATTTTTTAACCTCCCAAAATTACATTATACAACCGCTTTCCACATAGTAAAATAACTCCTTTATTAGATAACTTATGTACTTAATAAAAAAATGCAACTAAGATTTTAATGTAACATTTATACAACTACTTCATAGTTTAAAGTATCAAAAAGATTTAGTTGAGGCTAATAATATTAAATAAAACTAACTATTTTAATCGTAGTTAAAATAAAATTAGGAAAGGCGATGTATTATATTGGAGAACAAAAGAAATTATAAAAGTACTAGTGTATCTTTATCTAAACTTTTAAATTTTAAAAAAGAAATTAATTATAATTCAATAAAATCAAGACAATTATTAAAATTTTTAGGTCCTGCTTTTATTGTAAGCGTTGCTTATATAGATCCAGGTAATTTTGCAACTAATATTAGTGGTGGATCAAAGTTTGGTTATACACTAATCTGGGTTATTTTATGTAGTAATTTAATGGCTATATTCCTTCAAATAATGTCTGCAAAACTCGGAATAGCAACAGAACATAATCTTCCCGAAATGTGCTCTAAGGTATTTTCTAGGAGTGCTAATTGGATATTTTGGATTATTGCAGAGATAGGTGCTATGGCAACTGATTTGGCAGAATTTCTCGGAGGGACAATAGGCTTATATTTATTATTTCATATACCAATGATATATGCAGGACTTATAACGGGACTCATAACATATATAATTTGTTATATGGAAAAATACGGTCAAAAGGTTGTTGAATTAATAATATCAGTACTAGTAGCAATAATATGTATTGCATATACATTAGAACTCTTTCTTGCTAAACCAAATTGGTTTCAGGTGGGTATACACACAATAATTCCATCATTGCCTAATGGTGAAGCAGTGTTAATTGCCGTAGGAATGCTTGGAGCAACAGTTATGCCTCATGTAATATATCTACACTCACAATTAGTTCAGCATAGAAGTATTGATTTGTCTAATGAAGGAAAATTGAAACATTTAAAAATGGAAAAGATTGATGTTACAATTGCTATGAATATTGCTTTTATAATAAATGCTGCAATGGTTGTAGTATCTGCTGCTGTATTTAACAGAAATGGATTAGTAGTTGATACAATGGAACAAGCACATACTTCATTGCAACCATTATTAGGTTCTTTATCGAGTAGCGCTTTTGGAATAGCACTTCTTGCGTCAGGCTTGTCTTCTTCTGCTGTTGGAACAATGGCAGGTCAAACTATTATGAAAGGATTTGTTAATTTAAGCATACCAATTAATATTAGAAGAATTATAACTATGGCCCCAGCACTAATTATAATTGCACTTGGAATAAATCCAATGAATGCTCTTATTTTAAGCCAAGTTGCACTTAGCTTTATTTTACCATTCCCAATAATTCAAATGCTAATTATAGCTAAACGTAAAGACTTAATGGGCATTTTAGTTAATAAAAGTCTTGTAAGATTTTTTGGTGCCCTCATAGCCACTATAATAATAGTATTAAATGCTATTCTCTTATATCTAACATTTACTGGCAATGTTTAAATATATCTATTAACAAATAAGGGCTGTCAATTTGTGACTGCCCCATTCTCTACATCTATATTAAATCTATAATTTTCCTTGATTTATAAAATACTTTATCTGTTTGCTTCTTAAAAGCCTTATTAAAAAAAACACAATAATTATAAATCCTATTAATTCAGGCAAGTAATAACTTTGATCTGTAATAAGTCTCACCAAATCACTGCTTACCCAATTCCCTTCAGGTCTTTCAGGAAACCTCCATCCAAAGTATGGCCAAAACAATATATCAGGATATAACCACATACTATCTAATATTAAATGAATGGAACTACAAATCCCCAATATTAGGATACTGTTCTTGCCACGTTTATTTAACATATATGAACCCATCAATATCAATAAAAGAGAGAATATTAACGTATGCCCAAAAATGCGACTGTTATGAAATGTATTTCTGAATAAACCAGCACCAATTGGTTTATCTATAATATCAGGTAGTATCGAACCAATCAAGACAACTCTGTAATCAACTAAAACTTTATCACTTAACTTTTTATCTTTATGTAAAAACACTTCATACAACTTTATTACTTCAGTTGTCAATCCTAAATGTCCAAACAAAATCATTTATTTCCCTCCAAATTATTAAATAAATTATATTTTATCATTGAATTTAGAATAAATCTATATAGTATAGTTTTGAATATTTTTTTATTATTTTTTAACTAACTTATATACTTAATAATTAAATGCTGCTAAAATTTCAAATTGCCAATTCTTATCAGTTACAAATATAAATATGTTGGAACATATTATCAATTGATAATATGTCCTAGCCTTTTTATCCCTTGACCTTTAAGATATTTAGTTATATTATAGTATTAATTTGTTTTATCAGATGATAACTGATTTTTAGAATTTGGAGGTTTTTGTATGAATGCAAAAGTTAAAGTTGCTAGGCTATCATTACTATCAAATAGTACTTTAATTGTTCTTAAATTATTTGTTGGTCTTGCTACTGGTTCAGTAAGTATAATATCCGAAGCTATACATTCAACTATGGATTTGTTAGCCGCAATAATAGCATTTTTTTCTGTAAGAATATCAGACAAGCCAGCGGATGAAGCCCATCCCTATGGGCATGGAAAAGTAGAAAACATTTCTGGCGTAATTGAGGCACTTCTCATACTAGTCGCTTCTATTTGGATAATAGTTGAAGCTATAAAAAAAATATTCAATCCTGGAGAGATCGAATCAGTTGGGCTAGGTTTTATCGTAATGTTTATCTCTTCAGCTGTTAACTTAATAGTATCTAAAAAATTATATAAAGTAGCTAAACAAGAAGATTCTATAGCATTAGAAGCTGATGCACTGCATTTAAAAGCTGATGTATACACGTCATTAGGTGTAGGTTTAGGATTATTTCTTATATGGGTTACTAACTTAAATTACTTAGATCCTATTGTTGCAATTTTAGTTGCTATCTTCATATTAAAAGAAGCTTTTGAATTATTAATATCTGCTTTTAACCCTTTATTAGATATAAAATTATCTGACGAAGAAATTGAAATAATTAAAAATAATATTAATAAATATTCTTCTGTATTTTGTAATTACCATAAACTTAAAACAAGGAAATCCGGGCGAATAAGATACGCAGAATTACATCTAGTTTTTCCAGAAGACAAATCAATTAAAGATGCACATGATATATGTAATAAAATTGAACATGATATTAAGCAAGATTTAAACTATTCTGAGATTATGATACATTTAGAATCTTGTGAGAAAATATGCACTTGTGATGAATGCAAAATATCACTGCAACTAAACTAATTATATTCAAAATAAAATTAGACCATCTTAATTTTATAAATTAGATGGTCTAATTTTTTATTGCCGCAATCATTTTATTTCTTATAAACCAGTGGATGAAAATCATCCATATCAGACACTGAAAAGTAATTATTTTTTTGTCAAAAAAATATTTGACGTTTATGGTTATAAATTAGATAATCTATAGTTTCTCCCCTAATAAATTATATATTATCAGTTGTTATGATGTAAGCATAGTTATTAAAGGTTCAAAAGTTAAAATCGCTGTTAGTGCAATTAAAACTATAATAGTTCCCCAACCAATTGCATTTTTAATTTTATTATTTACATACTCACCCATAATTTCCTTATTATTCACCATAAGCATCATACATATTAAGACTACCGGTAATAATATACCATTTATAACTTGTGATCCCAATGTTATCTCAATTAAAGGTGCTCCAGGAATCAAAATAATAGCAATTCCAACTACTATAATTATAGTGAATAACGTAAAAAACTCAGGTGCTTCTTTTAACTTTTTATCTATTCCAGCTTCAAAACCAAAAGCTTCGCAAATATAAAATGCTGTAGCTAAAGGTAATATTGTTGCTGAAAAAATAGACGCTATAAAAAGTCCAAATGCAAAAATTTGAGAAGCGAAAGCTCCAGCAAGTGGCTTAAGCGCTAATGCAGCATCTTTAGCCTCTTCTATTTTAATTCCATTTTTGTTAAGTGTTGCTCCACAGGCTACAATTATAAAGAAAGCTACAACTACTGTTATAATACTACCAACAACTACATCCCAAATTTCGTACTTAAAGTCTTCTACCTTAAGACCTTTTTCTATAACTGCTGATTGCATATAAAACTGCATCCACGGAGCAATAGTGGTTCCTACAATACCAATAACTGTACCTATATATTCAAAATTTGTCTCGATGGTTGGATGTATTATAGCACTCCCTATTTCACTCCAGTCTGGCTTAGCAAGAAATGCGGAAGCAATGTAGGATAATAAAAATAAGCTAAAAACCAAAAACAACTTTTCAGTAGTTTTATAAGTCCCCTTTACAACCAAAATCCATACTGCTACAGCTGCTAGAGGTACAGATATATATTTACTTACACCGAATACCTGCATACTTCCTGCAACCCCTGCAAATTCAGTAGCTGTATTTCCTATATCTGCAATAATTAATCCAACAAATATAAAGAAAGTTATCCTAACCCCAAAATTTTCTCTAATTAAGTCTGCTAGTCCTTTACCTGTTACAATCCCCATCCTAGCATTCATTTCTTGTACTACAAGAAGTACAACGAAGCATGGTATTAGAGACCAAAGCAAGTTATAACCATAAGTCGCACCAGCTACAGAATATGTTGTAATACCACCTGCATCATTATCTACACTACCTGTTATAATTCCTGGGCCTAAAACACTTAAAAATATTAATAAATTTGCTATCCATGTTTTTCTTTTTGCATTCATCTTCTACACCTCCACCTATTTCAACCTCTTATTATGCTTTGCAATTTCATAAACAATATCGATTAAACTTACACTCCCAATTAAATGCATTTCTTCATCAACTACAGGCATAGCAAGTAAATTATATTTGATTATATCTTTTGCTAAATGACTTATTTTTTCTTCATCCTTTATATATATAACTTTTTTACTCATAAACTCTTCTATTTTTTTATCAGGAGTAGAAATAACTAATTCTCTTAATGAAACTACTCCCATAAGTTTATTTGCATCATTTACAACATAAACATAATAAAACTGTTCAATTTCTTCATCAGCTTTTCGAATATCATTAATTATATCCGCTACTGTATAATCAATTGGACATGATATAAAATCAGTAGTCATAATACTTCCAACTAGATTATCTTCATATTCCATAAGTTCTCTTATTTCATCTGAAGCTTCTTTTTCCATGTTGCTAAGCAGCTCTTCTGCTTTATCTTCCTGTAATCCATCTAACACGTCTGCAGCCTCATCTGCAGGCATTTCTTCAAGAATATCTGCTGCTCTCTCTATAGACAGTGTTCTGAGCAAGCTTACTTGTACGTCCTCTTCTAATTCTTCTAATACATCTGCAGCCCTAGCAGTATCTAATCTTGAAAAAATAATTGCACCAGTATTTGCATCAAAATCTTCAATTATATCTGCTAGATCTGATGGATGAAGTGTATGGAGCTTATTATAGGATTTTGAAAGTGAAATATCTTCTGAAGCAAATGCTGTTTCAATTTCATCCCATAGCATTAATTTACTTTGCACTTTAACTCCTAATATTTTTAATGGTTTAGCTATTCCAATTCTTCTTAATATGCCCTCCATTCCGATATCTACTGCTGCAATAAACATACCTGAATCAAGGATAATTAATCTAACATCATTAGCTCTAACTACCTTTCTACCATTAACATCAATAATCTGCTTATCTAAAACATACTTTTTTAACAATAATAAATTTCCCAAATTGGACTCTTTGACTTCATTGCAAACTAACTTATATTGTCTTTTCTCCTTGGAAATATCAATATTCTCAAAATCAATATATTTTATTCCATCTTTTGTCTTAATAACAGCTATAGTAACTTTGGGATTTTTAAATTTTGCATCAACAGCTAAATCCTTTAAAGTTCCCAATACTTCGTTACTAGTTGTATATATTTTTTTATCTAATATTCTGCTTAAATAAACACTTTTAAATTTCATTGTACACTCTCCTTTTCTTTTAGAGTGCACAATTCATAGTTTAATGTCAGTACACCCTAATCATATTTTCTGATAATTTTTAATTATTATGCTATTCTGCTTATCATACGGGTCTCCATCCATTAAACTTATCACTCCTCCTAGTTTAGATTCTAATATACTTTTCATACATTTTATTACATGAACATATAAAAAGTGATTCATGCAATAAAAAAAGAGCTCGTAAAAGCCCGCAAAAAATAATATATTACTTTTTGTTGAGCTTTAGCACTATGTGGCTTTGAGTTAAACTCAGCTACATTAAATAAAGCCTTAACTTTCGGCAGTATCTGTTGACCCATTGGCATCTCTCGATGTTTTTGGGCAGTAGCGTATATCCTGTACATAGGAGCCTCACCTAACAATTTTATTAAATTTTATAAATATTAAATATATTATCTTTTTATTTTCAATTGATAATACGTTCAACTCATTATACGTCTAAAACTCTCAGTTGTAAATATCTATTATAATTTCATTTTGTTAAATTATCATTACGTTTCATGGCATTTATACACAGGATTAATTTCTAATGCTAAATTTAATTTTTATATTTATATTATAAGGCAATACTTAAGCATCAATATCAATTGATAATATAAATTATTTGTATATTAATTGCAAACTATTCTTATCTACTTATTTTTCTATTTTCAATGACATGTTTGCTACTGTTTAATGGTTTTACTAAATCATAGCTTAGCATATTATATCTATTGCCATTGAAGATAAATTAAATCTTAGATTAAAAACATCGTATTTTTACATTCAGTATTTATATCCAATACAATTCTTGCAGGAAATGGTAAATTGTTAACTGAAAATTCTATAGAAATATCAAAAGGAATATTTGACAATGCGTCAACTTATATAAACAAAAACTGTACAGTTATTTATGTAGTTATCAACGCTCAACCATATGGTTTTATAGTACTAGCTTAAAAATTACGTAAAGATTCTAAATCAATGATTAAAAAGCTAAGTTTAATCACTGTAGAAAGTATCTAATTAACTGAAGATAATCCACAAGCTGCTTCTCATATTGCTAATAATATAGGTATTATAAATATTTACTCTGAATGTTTACCAAAAGATAAACTGTTTGTAATTGAAGAATATCAAAAAAAATGAGATTATATGCATGATTGGAAATGGAATTAATTATGCCCCTGCTCTTAAGAAAGCATATGTAGGTATTGCAATGTGGGGCATAAGTGATATTGCTGTTGATGCAGCAGCCATTGCTATTGTAAGTGATGATATTTTAAATCTATCCCCCATTTATTAAGTCTGTCTCAAAAACTATAACTAAAATTATATGAAACTTATCTCTTTCCATGTTGCTAAATTTTATAGCTATAATACTTGCAATGACAGACATTTCAAATCCAGTTCTTGGAGCCTTAGTTCATAATTTAGGGCCTGTTGATGTTAGTATAAACTCTGCATTATTATTAAAATTCAAAAGTGAATAAAAATCTGAGCTCCCATGTTAAAAGTCATCATAACTTGGTAAATTCAAACTATCATCCTCAGCTTCTTTTACATTTTCATGTAGCAACGCTTTTGTACTTGTATATATTTCAGTTTCTAATTTTCTAATGTTCTCTTGGTTTTGTTTCTCGTTTGTAATATCTGTAATATCCAATATATCTGTCTGTTTTTCATTCCAGTATTTATTATAAAAGTCTACATAGGTATGTTCTGCAAAATTTTTTACTTTTAATGACCCCCTAAGTTTTTCGAATAATTCTAGTTCATATAGAATATCTCTTTTAGAATTTTCTCTAATTAATAGTTTCTTTAGTTCTCTATTTTCTGATTGTTTTTCTCTTAGTTTATTTGCCAATACAATTTTATCTGTCTTTAAGGTATCAATAAATACTTTTAATTCTGAAATTTGTTTTTTTAGTTTTTCGTTTTCTTTAATAATATCGGTTTGCGCTTTATTAAAATAATTTAAGTACTGTAATCTATTATTCTTATTAATTTTCTCTACAAAATCTATATCAATATAGAATGATTTAAATGGCATATTCTCAAGTTTCAAAGCCTTTTCTGATAAAAGATTTTTTTCATTAATATCATTAATTAGATTACTTATATTTTTGTTACGAGAAAAATCCCTTCTCTCAACACTCTCATACCCCTTTTCTTTTGCATATTCAGCTAAATCTGTATATTTAACTTTCTTAAAAACAGCATTTTCAATATAGTCTTTTACGATTGAAATCAACGTTTCTTCTGAACATTTTTTATGATTCTTAGACATATATTACTTCTCCTTTTTTGCCAATAGATGAGCTAATTCATAAGTATTATTAAGCATGGCATCTCGTTGAATAGACATTTTTTCATCAAAATTTGCAATTGTTTCCCTGTCTTTTACTATGTCACAGAGAACTTTTATACAATTTTCTAACTTTTTTTCTGCTTGTCCAATTTGAACATCTTCATCATATGGTATAAACTTAGGACATAAAACATGATTAGGTAGATATTTCATACAAAATAAAATATCCTTATTTGTATTATATTCACAATATCCACCACATGATTTAAAGTCTTTTCTATTAACTGATATAACATCATCTATTCCCAACACAACACTTGCAAGTAATCTCCCATGATTATGGGATCTTTTTATATTGGGAATTTTTTTTAAGTCATTTTTATGTAACATCTTTTTTGAAAAAGAAAGAGCAAAAGATTTCGCATATTCATGCTCATGCCTAAAATAACCATAAGTAGTATTAACTACTTTATGTCTAGCAAGACGCTGAACCGTCTGAATATCATATCCTAAAAATATTGCATTTATAATAGCTATATGCCTTGAATCATATAATGAAAGCCTCTCTATCTCTTTTTCTTCTAATGTTTCAAATGGTTTTTCATATCTATTGCAAATTACATATCCCTTTTTGTGTTGTATAAAATCATCATAAAACCTATTAAGCAAGTAAGTCAAATTTGCAACTGTAAATTTATTTTTATTCAAATTGGGCTGTATTAAATTATATGACATATATAGTTCTTTTGAAAAAAGATACTTACCACCATAGTTTTCCATATCCTTAATATACTTTTTTAAAAATTTATACATTTTCTCATCAATATTTATTTTATCATTATAATAACACTCATTTTCATTGGACGAATTAACCAATTTAAAACCACTTATTTTGCCTAAGCTCCGTTTAACAATAATAAAGTACTCTCCATTAATTTCATCAATACACAATCGATCCATATTTATAAGTTCAGAAGGTCTCAAAGGTATAACTGAAGTTAATTTCCACCAAACAATAATCGGATACCACTTTAAAAGTACTTTTATATTATTTTTATTTCTTCTATAAAATTCCTCTATTACATCGTCAAATTTAAACACACTTACAAAGCTAGGTATTTTTTTATTTTTATAATCTCTTTCTACAGCATATTCAGTGATTGATTCAATATATTCTGAACAAATCCCACCTATAAAATCATTGAATTTACAGAAAAACGTAAAATCATAAACATTCACAGATAATGCATACCTCTCTATTAATTCTCTATTTATAAGTGATTTTAAATAATTCAACTTAATCTTGATATTTCCTTGAGATGTATTTTCAATATAATCTAATAAGAATGATTTAATACTACTATCTATAAAATCTTGTGATATTTTTAATTCTTTTGACGCATTCATTAACTCTATGTTATTTAAGAAATTTAAATTTAACTCTACTCCAATGATTTTAACACGCCAAATCCTATCTTCAAATTTAATATTAGCTGCTATGTATCCATCATCTTTTAATTTTTCAAATTTATTAATATATTTATTTAACTTAGATAATTGGAACTGTTCTACATTTTCTATCCATAACTTTTGTTTTACCTTCATTTATTTCCCTCCTTTTTAATATTCTTCACTTCTTCAATTTGTCTGCTAAATGCCTTATATTGTTCAGCATCTAACACTCTATTAAATATATTCTCGCCTAACTCTGATTTAAATGCTGAAAGTAGTGGCCTATACTTTTTATTAAAAACTTTTGCAAACAATATTTTTGATTCAATGTCCAGTAAATTCTCAAATTGTATAAAAAAATTACGGAGTAATTCTTTAAACTCATATATAAACAATCTTAATGCAACAAGATAGCTACATCCAATACAATTATCAATTCTAATCGGACATACTACTTTTCCTTTTATTTCAGTTTCATCTTCAAGTATGATGCTGTTAACTACATTAATTTTTACTTTCAATAAGCATTTGCAGTTAGCATGTTTAGCATATGCCTTCCCATATAATAGCTCTCTAAGGAACTTCTGTGCAAGTTCCTTATCCTCACAGAAATCTTTGAAGAACTCTTCTAACATATTACTTGTTTTATATAAATTTTTATGAATTCTTTCTATATCTATGTTTTTTAATTTTAAAGCCTTAAATTTTTCTATTTGCTTATTATCATCTAATAAATCGTAATCATCATCAGTTAGCTTTAGAATATAATCTTTAACACTTCCCATTGTTTCTTTTGAAAATATCTCAACTGTAGCTTTACTGATATCCTTTTGAAGATAATACTTACTACCAGTATTTGATATATTTTCTTTATCATTCTTATGTGCCCTTAATTCGCTAACAGCCTTTAAAACACATATTTCAAGTTCCTCAAATCGTTCACCTAAAACGCTGAAAAATGATTTAGTTCCCCTAAGATTACTAAAAGGCTTTCTAAGTATGCCTACTATATCTATTCCAAAATATAAAAATGTTTCATTTATATATCGTGTCTTGACACTTCCTGGACTTATCAGTGTTTCTGTATTTTGACGTTTCCTTTCAATTTTTTTGCAATATTGTCTATTACCCTCACAAATACACATTAATAATCCTAAATGCTTATATATATTTGCTTGTATACTTGCTTCTAATTGTTGTTTATTTTTATTTGATACTAGCCCCATTCTATAAACATACTCTGTTATATCCTTACAAATCTTTTCTCCATGATATTCTTCAAAAATGAACATGTCATTTTTTAAATCTTCTAGAAATTTTATTCCATCATCATATCCAATGAGTTTAAGATTTGGTTTTGGCAACTGTTCTATAATATCATTTCTTCTCCAAGCAAATACAAAATGAATTAAAACATATAATATTGCAGATGAAGCTGTTCTATAATATATTAATTTTTTAAACTTAATAGGATCATCTAATATGCCTAATATTGATATCAAAATAGTCGTAAAATCATCATCGCTATATTTATCAACCTTATCCTTAATTTTTTCTTCTTTAATAACTGATAACTTAACATTGGGTATTAAATGTGTTTTTAAAAAAATGCTTAAATATTTAATAACTTCATCAGAAATATCTAGGGATAATTGCATCAATTGCTTTGCTTTTTCAATTTTATATTCTAGTGGTAACTGCATAACGTTACCATCAATATTATGATTTATCACTGTACAAACTTTAGCGTAAATACTAGCCATTTTCACAATATCTCTTGTTTCTGATTTATTACTTTTATCGAGAACATATTCATCAAATATCTTTATTATATCTATATTCTTAAGTAGTATCTTCTCATGGGATAGTTTGATTTTATAAATTGAATAAATACTACCTGCATTTCTTATTTCATTTTCTCGTATTAACTGTTCCTTTAACATTAGTAATTCTGATTTTTTAATATATATTTGGCTTTCTTTAAGCAAATTTGTAGGAGCTTTATACACATTTATATTTCTTCTTTTCAGGAATGAAACATTTATCGTCATATCCGTTAATTCAGTTAATTCTTTTTTTATTTGTTCCTTATTAATATACTTTTTAGATTCAATTATAAGCTTATCAACTTCTTCTCTTCTGAAAAAAAGTTGACTTGAGGTCATTAATGATATAAATCTAATTACATTTATTTTATATCTTTTAAAACAATCAAAACTATTTTTTTTCGGAATTTCTTCACCTATCTCATTTACTAATTGTTTTAATTGCTCATATGTATAATATAGTGTATTTATATCTTCTTCTTTTAAAGTATCAATAGTACGAAAAAACTGTTTATCTCCTTTAATATATGATATTTTATCTTTCATAAAATGTTTTATGTAAGCAACGCATCCTTTCCTACTATACAATTGTTTCCCGAAAAAGTTATAATCACTATAAAACTCCAAAACATTAAAGTTATTTTTTCCAAAGAATTCTGCAAATCTAATTTCACTCAATATATTAGGTTCATACCCTAAATATTTTTTTCTTATCTCAATTTTAACCCATTCATAACTTTTATAGTTTTCATTAATTTCTATAAATTTTGCTTTATAGTTTTCTGCTTTAACTATGTCCAAATGCCTCATTCTTCTGTTCAATGGATTGGTAACAAACATGCCCATTCGTTGAAAAATATCTCTGGCCCTATTGCGGGTAATTCTTTTATAACCTAATTTGTATAAACTATCTAAAAAAACGTCTAACTCAATAGTGCTCTTATTGAATTCTTCCAATACGTATTTAAAATCCTTCTTGTAAACATATATTTTTTTCACAAAAAGATTCCCACCATTGCTTTTCGCACATATTAATCCAGTAATAACCCCTTCTTTAATCTTTTTCGCTAATCCAAGTCTATCTTTAATCATTGTTTCTTTTACAATAGATTCTATTGTAAAAAATTCTCTATCCAACTCCTCAACACTAATATATTCACCTGAAAAATCAAAGCTAAGATCTTTATTTTTAAATATCTCTAGAACTCTATAATTATTCATTACTCCTCCTAGACAAAATAGCTCATAAATAGCTCTTTAGCCTTTTTTAAATTAGTCTCTGGTATATATGTATCTTGACTTTTTATATTTTGGTCACCACGAAAGTATGCCACTGCAGTTCTTTCCCCTACAACCTCTTTTATAAATTGACTATAAATATATCTTAAAGAATGGGGTGTTATTATTTTCCCCTCAAGCAACCGTTCTTCTCTTATGGCTAGTTCATTTCCTTTTGCGGCTTCAATTTTTATATTGATAATAGCTTGCTCAGCTATAGCTCTAAATCTTTTCATGTAATTATCACTAGTCATAGCTTTTCCTTCCTCATTAATAAACAAAGCACCATATTTATGCATTAAAAATCCTTTCTGTAATAAAAGTTCTTGGTGCTCTAAATATTCGTCTCTTATAACATCAGCAAACACCTCAAATATTGGTTGTTCTCTGTTCACTTTAATTTCTCCTGTCTTGACCCTGTCAGAACGTAGTCTAGAATCTGATGTTAAATCTATATATAAACTACAACTTTTAAATCTAGAATCAATTAATTTAAGTCGTCCATTATGCATCTGCATAACTTCACCCAGTCTTAACCCAGCAAACGAATCAAGAATGATGGCAAACGTAATCATTGGATCTATTATCCTGGACACTTCTATAAGCTTTTTTACTGTGTATAAAGTACCTCTAATTGCTTTGCTTCGCTTTTGGCCATTATTTGAATTATCCAAGTTTACAGTAACTATATCCCGTAATTTATATCTATATTCTATCCCACCACTTTTCAGCTTTCTTGAATATTGCATAGTTTTAAAATCACTTGCTTCAAAGTACTTCATATTATATTTTAATTTTTTATTTCTTGCTGTTTTTTTAGATGTGAATAACCAAAAAATGAATTTAGTTATTACCTGATTTACTCGATTAACTTCCGTTTTTGACCTACATGTATCTGATTTGCAATCATCTGGTAATAGGTTATATGAATATAAGTTTAAAAATTCTTTTATCATATCTTTATCTAATTCCTCTATGTTTTTAATTCCTTGTTTGTATATGTAATTTAAAAACTTTATTAAAGGCTTTGAATAATTATTAAGAGTATTTGACGCTTTATCAGATAATCCAATTTTAATTTCAGCTAAACCAAAATCATCATAGAAAAAATCTGTAAATTCGTGAACACCTTTTGCACTCTCCTCTTTGATTCCAAAAAAAGTTTTATAAATTCCACCTACGAGTACATTTATTCTTACTCCTCGAAATTCTTTAGATCTTAGGTTAATAATATCTAATCCTTTTGAATTTGTTTTCCTATTAATAAAAAATCTCAATTCATCAATTTCTATACTATCTACTATATCGTCATTATCTAAATTCAAAGTACCCAAATCCCTATACATACATAAAACCTTCCTAATCCACTTCTTAATTTTCATTACGATTCCCATTGGACATTTTATTATTATCTATTATAAAACATTTATTGGACATGCACTATATTAATTTATTTAAACATAAAAAAAGTACATACTATAAACTCTTTATTTTAAATATCTTATAGTATATACTGGACATTTTTAATTATTTTATAAATCTTGATTTTTATCACATAACTTCGCCAAAGAAACCAACACCTAATTTTTTCCTAAAATCTATGCCTATAGATACACCTTTAGCTGCACATAAAAAAGCATCCTTTTGACATATTAATTGACCGCCATAAGCCCTTAAATCCATTGGAAGTATTTTCC
The DNA here is from genome assembly GCF_002760435.1 of Clostridium sp. LS. Taxonomy (GTDB): domain Bacteria; phylum Bacillota; class Clostridia; order Clostridiales; family Clostridiaceae; genus Clostridium. The sequence continues at coordinate 119,219 of NZ_AUUU01000013.1, read as the reverse complement.
CTGGATAAGGTGCTGCAAAATATACTTTTTCCCTTAGTTGTCCTGCATTTGTAAATGCCGTCATAAATAAACTTTCTCCTGTTAGTACCCTTTTTCCTGCCGAGAAAATTTTATCCATAAATCCGCCAGTATTTTGTTTTGATCCATCTCCAAATATTGTTTCCATTTCTATCGATGGAGCCATCATCATTAAAGCACCAGCTTCTGCTACAACAGTTTCCATTGGATCAAGTTCAATCTCCACATATTGCATATCATCACCATAAATAGAATAATCAATTTCGTGTGAATACATATAATTTATTCTCCTTTACTTGGCTCAATTGAAATTATTAACCATATTTAAATATTTTCTTAATCATACAGTATTTTCTCTAACTGTACAATATTTTACTCTAAAATCTTTGTATTCTTTCGTATATGAATATTATTATTGTCCCCATAAAATAACATAATATATCTTTTAAATCAAAAGTTGAGCCTAAAATAACCTTAGCAAGCTTGAAATTATCTATATGTAATACTGAAGCCAAATTAAAATATTGACCTATTTCAACTAAACAAGCAAATATAAAAACATATAGAGCTAAGAATTTCGATTTACAATTTATCCCCCTTAACAAAAAGTAAATAACACCAACCACCAAAACATCTCCAATATAAGGCCTAATGATATTATCATGTATATAAAGTCCTATATATATTTCAATTATAAGTAAGCTTATGAATAGACCTAAATACTTATATTTTAATTTCATTTATTTCTCACCCTTTATCTTTTTAATAATTTAGTTAACCTAGAAGGTTATATTATTGAATTGATATTCTGATAGTATTTTCGTAATCCTTAAACGCTTTTAGAGCAAATAATTAACTATAATAATAAGGTTAGAAAATCAAAATCTTTTCTAACCTTATTATTAGTTATGTATTTTAAAGTTTTCTTATAATACTACAATATTCTTCTTGCTGCATAGAAATTATATACAGGTCCTACTTTTACAACATCCCCAGTTTGAGGTGCATGAATCATTTGCCCGTTTCCAACATATATGCCCACATGTCCCGGATTGGGGAATACTAAATCTCCTGGTCTAAGCTGATCTTGACTAACAGGTTGTCCTTCATTTATCTGCGTATACGTTGTTCTTGTTATATCAATTCCTGCCGCATGACTATATACATAAGATGTAAATCCAGAGCAGTCAAAAGTACTAGGCCCCGTAGCTCCCCAGACATATGATGCTCCTAAATGTTTATAAGCCTCATTTAAAATTGCTTGAGCATTTCCTCCTGATGGAACTGATACAGAACTTGAAGAACTTGATTTTTTGCCACCTGAATTTGAAGTTGAAGAAGAAGCTTGTGCTGCTTGGGCCTGTCTTTGCCTATCAGCGGCTAACTTATCTTCTGCTGCCTTTTTTTGACTTGCTACTGTTTTTGCCTTATCAAGTTTAGCATTAATTTCACTAATAATTGTTGGGCTTTTTATTTGATTATCCCTAATACTTGTTAATTGACTAATAGCGCCTTGAACATCTGCATAAGTACTATCAGCACTATCTATGGTATCAAATTGTGATTTTACAGTATCTCTTTCCAATTGTGATAAGTATTCAGCATCAAATTTACTTCTTTCTGCTTTAGCCTGCTGTGCTAGAATTTCCTGACTCTTCTTTTTACTGTCTAATTCACTCAAATTACTTTGAATTTCTTTATTAAGCTTATTAATTTCTTCTTTTTTATCATCTAAAGACTTTACTTTATTATTTAATTCATCTTTTTTACTTGTAATATTCTCTATAAAAGACTTGTCTTTTCCTGCAATTTCGCTTATAGCTTGTACCCTCGAAAAAAAATCGCTGGTTGAATCAGAACTAAATAAAAACTTTAAATAATTAAATTCTAAATCTCCTGAGTTATACATAGCTTTAACTCTTTGTCCTAAAGCCAAATCTAAATCATTTATATCTTTTTTACATTTATCAATATCTTTCTTTGTCAAATCTATTACATTATTTATATTTTCAATTTCACTTTTATTCTTTTCTACAGCTGCTTCTAAAGGCTCAATTTGAGCACTTAACTCATCTATTTTATTTGAAATATCTTTTATTCTGTTTTCAATTTCTGCATATTTTTGTCTTGAAGCATTTAGTTGCCCATTGTCGGGTGCAGCAAATGCTGATATAGAACTACCAAATGTCATAATAATTACTAAAGAAAGTGCTAAAACTCTATTTTTCATACATTTTCGGTTTATTAAACCTTTCCCCCTTATCATCCCCTGATAAATTTATTATAACACCTTTAGTAATCGCCAACAATCCACATATATCCTGAGATATAGCATTATTACATTCAAATCTGTCAATTACTCTTTTTTCTTGCCAATTATTAGATTTTCCATAAAATTCTGATTAATCCTTATGATATCAATAGATGCAATTCCATTCCAATAATTAATTGCCGACCACAAAATTGTGGTCAGTTCAAATAATCTAGAATATTTATAAAAGTATCATATGAATAAATTACTTTATTTTGCTCTATTAAATTCTATTTGCTTTGATAATGTTTTTCTAACTGGGCATTTCTCTGCCTTAGCAATGACTGAAGCTTTTGTTTCGTCATCAATGTTGCCAATAATCTCAATATCATATTCAAAAATTGCTTTTTCTTCATCATTGTTATTTAGATTTATTTTAACTATTACTTTTTCATATTCTAAATGCATTTTTTGGAGTACCATTCTAGTAGTGATATTTAAGCATGACGCATATCCAGCGCATAATAAATCAAATGGTTTAAAGTGTTTTCCACTACCGCCCTTTTCTCTTGTTACATCTGAAAAAACAAGAGTATCTTCATTTGATATTTCTGTTAAATAAGGATCCATTTTACTCTCCGATATTATCAAAATTAAATCTCCTTTCTTTTAAAAAATTAGTTCCATTATTCCATTCTAATATATAATCCCATATTCTCTGCTAAGTTATTCATTAGATTCTAAACACTTCAACAAATTTAACTATATAAGACGTAATTGAAACTGAATATTTCTAATAAAAAGGAATAAAACTAATATAAAAAATTGATAAGTTTTTATATTAGGAGGATTTTCAAATGGTTCCGTCATTATTTCTAAGTCATGGCTCTCCCAACCTAGCAATAGAAACAAATAAGTATACAGTATTCCTTAATAATCTTGGTAAACGCATCTCCCCTAAAGCAATAGTTATTTTTAGTGCTCATTGGGAATGTGAAGTTTTGTCCTTAACATATACTGATGATGTTCTAGATACTATTTATGATTATTATGGCTTTCCAAAAGAGATGTATGAAGTTAAGTATCCCGCAAAAGGATCTACGGAAATAGCATTAATTCTCGAAGAAAACTTTATGAAAAAAAACATTAAAACAAAGATAGAAATGATGAGAGGCCTGGATCATGGTTCATGGGTTGCGTTAAGACACATGTATCCGAATGCAGATATTCCCGTTGTTCAACTTTCTATTAATCCTTCTTTATGCATAAAAGAACAATATAATATTGGTGCTGCTTTGCGTGATCTTGGAGAAGAAGATATCTTAGTTATAGGTAGTGGAACAACAGTACATAATTTAAATTGGATCTTTCCTGGTGAAGTAAGTGTTAAACCTGAAGCAGTAGCCTTTGATGATTGGTTAATTGAGCATATAGAAAAAAGGGATTTAGACTCTTTAAACTCTTATCTAACCCTTGCACCTTATGCTAATCTTGCAGTTCCAAGGGCTGAGCACTTTGTCCCTTTATTTATAGCTATGGGAAGTGGTGATGAGAATAAAATACCTAAAGTCATTAATAGAAATTATGAAAACGGCACCTTTAGTAATCTATGTTTCGAATTTTAAAGTTTAAGGGAGGATAAAATTCCTCTCTTAAATATATTATTGTTTTTAGATTATTTATAATTGACTTTATTAATAATTAAATTTGCAATTTTATCTTCTATATCTTTTGTTGTAATTACAGATATTCTTAATAAAACTTAATCCTAAGATTTGTTATATTTTTCAATCATTTTATCAAGATTATTTGCTTGATTAATTAATTCCTCACTAGCAGCAGCACTTTGTTCTGCTATTGATGAAGTCAATTGAACAACATTTGTTATCTGAATTATTCCATCATTTACTTGTTTTATAGCATATGCTTGATCTTCAGATGCTGATGCAATACTCGAGACCAATTCTATTGCTCTATTTACATCTTCAACAACATTTTTTAAAGCCTGTGCAGTATTATTAGCTAATGTTTTACCTTGATTAACCACTTTTATAGCTTCTTCAATAAGCTGTGTTGTTTGCTTTGCTGCATTTGTACTTTGATTCGCAAGACTTCTTACCTCCTCAGCAACAACTGAAAATCCTTTGCCTGACTCACCTGCTCTTGCTGCTTCTATAGCTGCATTTAATGCTAGTAAATTTGTCTGCTCGGAAATGTAGTCAATAGCCTTTATAATATTTTTAATATCCTTAGATGATTTTTCAATTTCATTCATTGCCACTAACATTTCATTCATTTGATAATTACTTTTTTCAATATTTTCAACTAAAGTAGTAGTAATATAATTTGTATTATTTGCATTTTTAGCATTACTTTGCACTTTTTCATTAATATCTATCATTGATGCGGAAAGTTGTTCTATAGAACTAGCTTGTTCAATTGTGCCTTTAGATAGCACTTTAGCTATGCTGGCAACTTTATCTGAACTGCCACTAACTTCATGAGTTGCATCATTTATCTCTGAAAAAACTTCATTAAAGGAATTTAAAATATTATGTAAAGATTCTTTTATTTCTACAAAATTCCCTTTATATCCTTCCCTTGTAGAAACACTTAAGTTACCTATAGATATATGACCTAAAACATGAGATATGTCATTTATATATGCTTTAAGAGTCTTTAACATTTCTGAAAAAGAGTTTGCTAATTCTCCAATTTCATCCTTAGACTCCACTTCTATAGCTACTTCCAAATTTCCCTCTGCCATTTGTCTTGCAATTCTGTTCATCTTTTCTATAGGCTGACTAATAAAATTAGTTATATTTCTAGATAAAAATATAGTTAAACCCAAAGTTAATCCTATTGATATTAAAATAATTATAATTGAGATTATCTTTAACGTCTTTGATTTATTAACCAGCTCATTACAGTTATCAATTTTAGTTTGTAATAATTCTGAAATATCAACTGTAAGGACTTCTACTTTAGGACTTACATCCGATTTCATTATTTGAGAGGCTTGCCTGTTTTTCTTTTCTAATCCAAGTTCTAAAACTCTATCTCTAATAGGTTCATACTCACTTATATCATTTTTTATTTTTTCAAATTCTTCTTTCTCTATACTCGTTGTATTAGTTTTTTCTATTGATATTAATAGCTGTTTAATTTCCTCTGAATAATTACTAACTGAATCTCTAACATTTGCTTTTCGTGTTTCATCAAAACTTTCGTCCTCTGACATTGCTATATCTCTTACAATAGAATATGAATTCTCTACTTTTATCCCTAGTTTCCCAACTTCACCTTGAGAAAAACCATAATTATTTATAGCATGATTATACTCAACAGTTATTAACTGCAAAAAGACTAAACTAATAATTGAAGACAAACTTCCTAGAATAGTTATTATCATAAATGATCTAAAGAGCTTTTTTCGCAAAGGTAAATCTTTTATGTTGATTTTCATATACTTTCTCAAATTTATTCGCTCCTTAAACTTTAGTAATATATTTTCATTTTGATTTTTTAACTTAGCTATAATAGAACAATTTTTCAATTAATACTATATGATTTGAGTATATTGTATTTCTGACAAACTTTGCTTCTAACAAATTACTCAAATCATATAACACTATTTCCACAAATTTTTAACTAATTGCATTATTTTCATTTTCTGTTCATCGTTCATTGGGATAGTTGGAGAATTATCATCTCCAGTATCTGAATTTTCAACAATTAGAACCGATGTCTCTTCACTTAATGTATGAGTATGCCATGTAGAACGCTTAACATTATATATTTTTAAAGGTTCCATATCTATAGCATCTATTTCACCAATCTCGGTTGAATTTCCACCTGAAAACAATATGCATTTTCCAGACAGCAATACAAATATTTCATCTGTCTCATCATGCTTTTGCATTGAGGTTATTTGTGAAGGTAGCAATTCATCTATATAATTTAGTACGGCAACACGCCAAGATTTATAATCAACTAAAGGCTTGTATCCTTCCTCAGTATATTCAGAAACTTCAATAAACTCTTTATTCATAATTTTCCTCCTCTTAGAATATTAACAATATAGTCTTTGTGACTTCATCTTGCTAATTAAGAATAATTTTTATTATGTGTTTGCCGTTCTTATCTAACTCTATTATTGTTGCTCTGTTTATAGCTGATTTTCCATTAAATTTATACTCTTTCCCATTAATATAAATTTTGTTTACACTATAGTTTCCGTATTCTTTCCTATTATCATTTACATATTCAATCCTAAGCTTTCTTTCAGCAAAAGTCATTTCTATTGTTGCTTTATTTTCTTCATTAAATTGCTTTTCTAATAACTTTGGATTGAATGCTAGGTCACCCATTTCGCCTTTTACCCCAAACATTTCGGATAATACTGTAAGTATAAGCCAGCTAGCTGATCCAGTTAAATAATGATACATACCTCTGCCTTTTTGGTTTATATATTCAGGTACGCCTGGGTAAATTCTACTTACCTTAAAGTTATTACAGTGGTTATAAAGTGTATCAATAACTTTGAATCCTTCCTCAGCAAAGCATCTTTGATAAAGTGCATTAGCATACATAATTGCCATATGACTAAATACAGCTCCATTTTCTTTATGCCCATAAGCAAAACCGAACATTCTTCCTAAATCAGTTTTTACTTCATTAAAGTTAGTATTTAATCTATAGCCACCTACAGATTCATCGTAAAGATATTTATCTGCTGCTTTAACTATACTCTTTACTTGCTCTTCTGTAGCAATACTGCTCATTATAGTAAATACTTGGCCTGTAAGCATCATACGGGTTTCATGCTCACCATCACCTTCAACTCTTCTAGCATTGTTATCATAATAGCCGTTATACCATCTATAACCTTCCTTGTTAATAATCCACTCATTTTTTTGTATATGATTCTTAAGCCATTCTGCCTTTCCTTCAATATTAGAAATCAACTCATCGCAATCTATACCAATAACTTTGCCACTAATATTATGTCTGCACTTTAAGCAGTACTCTTCTAACACTTTCCTCTTTTCTTCTATATTCTCATAAAGTTCATGATTTCCAGTTAATAGCACTAACAGTTCTTCAGCTAGCTCTACATTTTTAATATTCTTTTCATATCTTAAGTATTTTAATAGCTCTGCAATGTTTGAAAGGTTTCCACCATAGAGAGCGCTAAATGCAACACTTTCTCCTTTCTCATCAGCCATGTCCAAGCCATCATTCCAATCAGCTCCACGAAGTTTTAAGTTATTATGCTCTCCAACATCATAAAAAGCAGTTAAGTGTTGTATTAAAATGTGTTCTAAGATAGTTCCTTTATGCTCTTCTTCTTCATGTGTAAGCATTTTATTTCCTTGCTTTGCATTCCATAAAAGATCTTTTTCGGTCCCTCTTCCCTCTTGAAGGTCTTTAAAGTAACTTTGTTTTTCTAAAAGAAACTCTATATCTCCAGTTTGCTCTATATAAAGTTTTGTTGTTAAGAACGGCCATGCTCCATGATCCATCCAAACACGAGTTATATTGTTTCTATCTGCAATAAACTCTCCTTGCTTTGTTCCGATTATTGTTGCATTAGTACCATCAAAACGAACTCCACCAAAATTATCTAAAAGCATTCCTCTAACATTACTTGGATCCATAGCTAATAATGCTAAGCAATCTTGCCACAAATCTCTCCAACCTCGTCCGCCTTTTCCGTAATCGTGGTGAGGTAAAAATGAACATCCATAAATTCTTCGAAGCATTGGTTGGAAATTAACCCAATACATCCAATTATCAAATTGCTTATTCTTAGTTTCATAAGAAATATTAATTTTTTTATTCCAATATGCTTTTGTTTCCTCTAAGAATCCATCGAAAGCGGTTTCTGTTAAATGATTATCAACAATGCTGCTGAAGTCAGATTCAGAATTTCCAAACCCAATAGCTACAATATAAGTTTTTGATTCTCCCGCTTCAATTATTTCATCTTCAAAACGTATTGCTCCAATTGCCTCATAACCTTCTATATTACTATTTGCTTTAACTTTAAACTCCTCATTAAGTACTACAGTTTGAGGAATTTCAAATGAACCTCCTTCTCCAATGAAATCCTCTACTAGTGGGCAAAATCCAATTGGTTTTTCTCCATTTCCTTTTGCAGCCATAGCACCGTAAACTACAGTATTTTTTTTATGTCCTCTTTCATCAAAGGTTAATGTAGGATTTACTACTATTCCATATTCAGTAGTTTTTATTCTATGCAAAAGAGAGGTTACATGTCTGTGATCTCTAATATTATCTGCTGAACGGCAATATAACGGTATTGCTGCTGTTGGTGTTATTCTCTTAGGCACATTGTCCATATTCGTTACTGTTACCTTCATTAACTCTACTTTATCATCTGTTGCTGGAACAAATGATATTATTTCGCTTTTTATGCCATACTTCTTTGATATTCTAATCATTTTGTGCCACATTATTCCCGCTTCTAACTCGGTTTCTTCTTTATCTTCACTGAATATTTCAGATTGTTGCGCCGCTGAAATGCCACTAGCTGACCAAGCTCCTGCTCCATCAATATATACCCAAAAATTTCTTGAGGACTTGTTATTGTGAAGATCCTCACTACTCACTGGAGCGAGTAAAAATGTGTTTTGCCCCATCTTGCAATCACCATTTAAAGTAGGAGTTATACTAGACATAACTCCTGCCTCATTTGCAAGGGGAAAATACATATAACTATTATTTTCAGGATTTTTAAGCCTGAAAGTTCCTTTGCTATTTAAAAATTCATAATTAGCCATAACGTGAAACCACCTTTACAATATTTCTATAATATTTATTTGCAATTTACTCATATCAATTTCATTATTTTATTTTTTTACATGAATCTCTTTCAACCAGTTCAACTGATATTATTTTATTAATTTTTAGTTTTTCCTTTTCATTAATTTGTTCAACCAATAGGTCTACAGCAGTTCTTCCAATTTCATCACAGTTTTGCCTTATAGTTGTAAGTCTAGGAGTTAAGTATTCAGAAATCTCTATATCATCAAAACCAATTATTGATATATCATCAGGGATTGTAAGACCAGCATCCTTTACTGCATTTATGGCACCAATGGCTATCTTATCACAGGCTGCAAATACAGCTGTGGGTCTATCTTTGAGATTTAGCAAATCTTTCATAGCCTTATATCCACCAGAAACATCAAAATTCACTCCATCTGCAATATATCCCTCTTTTATTTTTAATTTCAATTTCTCCATAGTTTTGATATATCCTTCTTTTCTAATATGACTTGGCCAGTTATCAGATTGACTAGCCCCTGTTATATGAGCAATTCTTCTGTGACCTAAATCATATAAATACTTTATGGCCAAGTTACAACCTTCTAAATTGTCTGAAGTTACTGTTGATGTATTCTTACTGAACATATCTATTACAACAATTGGAAAATCACTTTCTATTAACTCCAAAGTTTCTTTATCATTTGGATCTGTACAGATTATAGCAATTCCATCCACGCATCTATACTTAAAATACTCTAAAAAAGTATCGTTCTTTAATCTATCATTCTTAGAACCAAATAGTAATGAGTAACCATGTTTATCTGCCTGTTTTTTAAAGGCCTCAATTACGCCTGAAAAGAAAGGATGATTTAGTCCAACTCCAAGATCTTCAAAATATACTATTCCTAATGTCCATGTCCTCTTTGTAGATAAAAATTGAGCTTGAGAATTTGGTAAAAAGTTTTCTTCTTCAAGTATCTTTTTTATCTTGGCTCTAGTTTTATCACTTACATCGGGATAGTTATTTATTACTTTTGATACTGTAGTTGGCGAAACTCCTGCGATTTTTGCTATTTCATAAATTGTACTCATTTCTTTATTTCTCTCCTTCTCTTTTTCAGAAACACCTATATACTATTTTTCTTCAACAATAGTATAAATAGAATGTGCTTTTAATTTTATTAATAAACTTTCATCATCTATTTGTAAGTTAATATACTTATCCTCATTTTCTTCATTCATAATTACTGCACATAAAGTATTATCCTCATTTAAACAACCAACCGCATAAATCTTATCACCCATAACGCTGCTATTTATTCTTACAGCATTCTTTATAAATTTACTAAAGTGTGCAATATAGAAAAATGAACTATTATAATGTACTTCTTTTGTTTTACTATCTATTATTATTGGCGCATCACACAAATTGTTTACATGATTTGGACCGCCTGTCTCATCAAGAGCAATATTCCAATCCATCCACGCTTCAATATAATTATTTAAATCTCCAATTATATTTCTTCCATATCTTTCTCCAGTATCCCATGAACCTAATTTTACTCCACCTTCTTGGCATCCCTCAGTAAATACTATATGTTTATCTGGAAACTCATCATGAATCTTTGATGTATTAGAGAATTCTTCTGACATATACCAGTGTATTCCAGTCCCCCATACATATTTAGCAGCCTCTTTATCTTCAAGGACAGCTTTTGCTCTTTCATATACTATATCTCTATTATGGTCCCAAATTATTATTTTCTTATCATCAAGGCCATTTTTATGCATTGTTGGCCCTAAATAGTCTTTTACAAAATCCCTTTCTTCTTCGGCAGTATAGAGGCAAGAATCCCATACTTGATGCGCTGCAGGTTCATTTTGAACTGTAACTGCCCAAATATCTATACCTTTTTCTTTCATTTTATTTATATATTTTACAAAGTAATCTGCCCATAATTGTTTGCAGTCTTCTCTAAGCTTTCCACCATTATTCATTTCACCATTAGTTTTCATATAACTCGGTGGACTCCATGGGCTTGCTAATATATTCAAGTTATTACTAGTCATTTCTTTAACAGTTCTAACTAAAGGCAATACATATTTTTCATCTCTGTCTAAGGTAAATGTTCCTAATGTCATGTCTCCATCTTCTACGTAACTATAATTCTCCAAAGAAAAATCACAACTATTTATATGAACTCTTGCAAAATTATAACCTATGCCATTTTCCTTATGGTAATAAGATTCTAACACCTTTCTCTGTTCATTTTCATTTATCTTAGAAAGAGCATATGCACTTGCTTCTGTTAACGCCCCTCCAAATCCAAGGATTTTTTGATATTTTTTTCTTGTATCCATTTTAACACTATTTATGCTATTTTTCTCTTTGTCTGCAATAAAATTTTGCAATTTATATTGCTTTAATCTTTCACCTGAGTCTTTAGCTGTTACATATACATTAAATTGTTTCATTTCTATCCTCCTGTACTATAAAATAATAGCTTGTATTTCTACTATTTCTCTATTTCTAATTTTCTCTGCAAATTCCCCACGGGCTTTATTTCCTTTAATAACAAATGTATTATCATTTTTATCTATTAAAGTAATTTCATTTATTACTCCCATATCAGCTCCAAAAGTATTTTTATTGTTTTGATTTAAATAAATGAGTCTGATATTCCCTAATATAGTAGTTACTAGCTTCCCATTATTAAAGAAATCTTTAGTCAAAATAGGACTCAATCTAAATTTAAGAATTCCATCTTCATATGCAAATAGTTTTTCTCCCACCATCATTAATTTCCATATGTTAAGCATTTCTACTGTTGTTCCACTCAATCTTGCAACAAAACCTCTTCCATGATTTCTTTCATCTGGATTACTGCTGCTTGCAATAAATGATGAATTTTCAAGTATGCTTCTTCCATATACCTTAGGGTCCATAAATGGAGGCATTGCTGTTTTTATATCTTCAAAAAATTCCTCATATAGTCCGTTTTTTATTAGCTCCAGAATATACTTAAATTCCATATGCATAAATATTGACTCTCTTTCAAGCCATCCTGCTGTAAAGCTTCTTGCTCTTCCAATTTCAAAGGATACATCTTCAAGAGACTCTGAGGTCTTATACATCTTTAATTTTTTATCATAAACATCGCTGTCCTTAATGCACTTATAAAGCTCTTTTTTTTCTTCTTCGCTTAATTCTGTCTTTAAATATCTGGCAGGTCCTTCTAAAAACAATGGCAAGAAAATAATTTTAAATTTTAATGGATTAATTTTATTATCACTATCAATTTCATATTCTTCCGCGTCATAATGTATAAATGTAGGAATTTTACCTTTATAAATACTCTTAGCTTTTTTAATGCCTAAATTAATTTTAGAAATCATTTTATCAACAATATTATTAATGGACTCAACATCTAATTCTCTAATATCTCCGCTTACTGAATATTTAATTTTATCTCTATATTCTTCTCGTATACTAGACACTTTGTCCCAATACTCAATCTCACTTAACTCTCCATTCATTTCCAAACCAAGTATTTCGTCTACTTGATCTATTGCCTTATAAAATTCTTCTGGAAGCTTTATTGGATCTTCAATTACATGTAAGTTGTCTTTTATAAATAGTAAGATTCTTTTCAATTCGGATGTTTCTGCGAAGCTTGAGCCTAGTAAGCCTGGAAGCCCATTCATTGCATCATTCCAACCTGGTTTTCCTGCTTCCATTTCAATTCCAATGCCCATAGGATCTAAAGTCATGAATTTAACTCCCGAAAGAATTAAAAGCTTTGCCATTAAATTCGTTTTAAACAAATTTCCATTTTTATCGTTAACCCAGTTACTTTGCATTTTCTCTTTTTTTCCTAAAGCTTTATATTGTCTAACTTGTCCATTATCTAATACATATTTCTCACTTCTTGGCAGAATATATTCTGGTGAGTTGTAAAATTTATAATTTTCATCTTCAATTAATAACTCTTTAATTTTATCTGGATAAATATTTAAATACTCTTCAATTAAATCAAGGTTGTATGTCCAGTGGTCTATCCAAAAACCTTCTCCAAAATCAGCTTCTATATCTTCACATGATATTTCAATGATATTATTAACTGCTTCCATTATTTTTTCATCTTCAAATTCTTCTGTATTTTTTATTAAAGAGTACAATTCACCTATAGTAAATTTATCATCTAATAATTTTATTAGTTTTTCACTTTTATATTCGCTTATTAAATTTAGTACATTTTCTTTATTACTTTCATCTATATAAAATCTTTTCCCTTTAATGACTAAAGGATTATAACCATCAAGCTGTATCAAATTACTAAATAATTTAATATTCTCGATTTTAGTAAATGGGTGAATAAATATATCCATTCTTCTATTTTGATTAACATCCCTAAAGTTTCCATTCCCTTGTGAAAAATAATTTGGCTCTATACTAAAGAAATTGTAATCTCTTTCTAAATCTCCATGTTTTCTTGAATATACATAATATATCTTTTTATGTTCCTTACCAAACTCTAATGGATATCCTCCTCTTAAAACATTGTCTATATAGCATTGTTTAATATACTGATCAAATAAAGGATACGCAGTTTTAGTTTCAACATTTTTGCTAATTTCATCAATTACTTGATTTCCTTCATTGATCTTATTATTAAAATAATTTACATTACATATTCTGTTTAATGATTTACTTACATCTCCGCTATTATTCATATAACCCATATAGCTATAAATGTAAGTCGAAGTCTTTTCTTCTAAAGTAATTATTTTTCCTGAAAATGCGCATGGTACTTTGTTATAGCAAACTTTATTTTTGTCTACCAATTCTTTAATATTAGTTTTTTGAAATTCTATAGGCTTCTTTAATGATGTATCATATCCAAATATATTTTCTGGATCAACTACTGGATTTAAGATATTTTCATTTTCATCGAAGGCCGCATAAAAATAACTATTTTCAATTTTATCAACCTTTGCAGTATCTCCCGTAGAAGCTCTAACCTTATATATAGCTGCTTTATCCTCTTTAATTTCTCCCTGCATCCAACTTCTTAAAGTATTTCCAAATACCTTATAAGATTCATTAGTAGACCCATAAGGTAATATTGCCGCTAATCCATCTAATATTTCTACCTGAATTCTCTTTTTAGATATATTTTTTATTTCAAGCTTTCTACCTAAGGCTGCAAAATCTTCATTAGGAAGTGTAAAATAAATAACTTCAATTTCAATTCCTAACTCATTATTCACTTCAATTAATTTTATTTCATTATTTTTAATTTTAATTGTCCTTTTTATATTATCACTTGTTGCTATAGAAAAAGGTTCAAATATAACTTCTTCTCTATCATTTAAAAATTTAATAAATGTTCTAAATCCATTGCTGTATATCATTTTATAAGCTTCATTAGCTGGGAAAAATTCCATTATACAATTATCTTTATCTCTTATTCCAATACTGCTTATAGCTTGGCCCCTATTAACATAAAAAGACCACATTGGTATTCCCTCTACTCCAGCTATTCCTGATAAAAAGCTTGCAAAAGGAGCTTTTCTATCATAATCTTCTATAACGTAAAATCCTAGTTCGTCTATATAATCATTTTTTATTTCATTTTCTACTTTCATAAAACACCTCTTACTTAATTCAATAATTAATGAATTAAATACAAATTCATTAATTTTATTCTTTTACTCCACCTGCCGATATACTGTTAATTATATATTTTGAGAAAAATGTAAAGGCTATCATAACTGGTAGAACTGATATTGCTACTGTTAAGTATGTTGCTCCCAAGTTAGTAGTAATATCTTTTGATGCACTTAATGAACCTACCATAACTGGTAAAGTAAATTTTTCTGGAGAAGTTAATAATACTAATGGTATTAAATAGTTATTCCAAGATCCTATAAATACCCCAATTGACATTGTTGCTATACCTGGCATCATAATTGGTATACCAATCTTATGGAATGTTTTTACTTCATTTGCTCCATCCATTCTTGCTGCTTCAATTATTGACATTGGTAATACTGAAATCAAATATTGTCTTAAGAAAAATACTATAAATGGACTTGCTATAGACGGTATAATAATTGGTAAATAGCTATCCATTAAATTTAAATTGTTTACTAAATCATAAAATCCTAAAAGGCCTAATTGAGCAGGTACCATCATTAATATCAATATTATAGTAAAAATAAAATTTTTCCCTTTGAATTCATATATTGCAAACCCATATGCAGTTAAAGCTGAAAAATATCCAGTTAAAAATGTAGTACATACAGCGATGAATAAACTATTACCAAGACCTCTAAAAATATTGAAAAATCCAGACATAGTTCTCCAGTTCTCGGCTATTGAATGTCCTGGAATAAGTGTAAACCCTGACATTATTTCCTTACTATCACGAGTTGCATTAACTATCATTACTAAAAATGGGCATAAACACAAAACACTTACAATAATTAACGATGCATAAATAATATATTTCTTAATTTTTGTTCCCATTATTTTGCCCCCTTCTTCTTAGCTGAACCATACATTGACTTGAACGTAAATGCTGAACATACTGCTATTATAAGGAACATTACATAAGCAATTGCAGCAGCATAACCTACGCTATTATATTTAAATGCAGTATTATATAGATACATAACCATAGTATTTAATACACCAAATGGTTTTCCAAGACCGTCTGTAATTAAGAATGGAATATCAAATATTTGAAGACCTCCAATAAGTGAAGTGATAGCAACATATAGTAAGATTGGCTTTAAAAGCGGTAAAGTTATTTTACCAAATGTTGTCCATCTTCCTGCTCCATCAATAGTAGCTGCTTCAAAATAATCTTTTGATATACCTTGAACCCCTGCCATAATTACTATAAAAGAATTTCCAAACCACATCCACGCTCCAATAACTGAAACTACAAGGGGTGCTGTCCCTGCTTGTCCTAGCCAATCTATTTTTGAATTTATTATTCCAAATTGAACTAAAATCTGATTAAAGGATCCGAATTGCCAATCCATTAAATTTTTAAATAAGAAGGCTACTGATGCTGCTGAAATTAAATTAGGTAGATAAAATAAAGCTCTAAAAAGACTTAATCCTCTAATTTTATATTTTATATCACTAAATATTATAGTTAATAAGAATGCTAAGCCTAATTGCAAAATTATATTAATGCCCCAAATTTTCAACGTACTTAAGAAAGCTGCCCAAAAGAGTTTATCTCCCATAACACGAGAATAGTTATCTAATCCGATAAATTTGGGCTCACCGAATCCATTAAAACTTGTAAAACTTAAATATAAAGTTCTAAAAATAGGATAAATACTAAATATTAAAAAAATTATTAAGAATGGAAGAATAAACAAATATCCAAACTTATTTACATCTTTTATGCTCTTCTTTCTCTTATGTTTAAATTTTGTGATGCTAATTTTCTCTTCTTCTACATTTGCTATATCTAAATTCAAATTCCTCACCTCTATTAAATTTCTATGATGAATCTTTATTTAAAGGTGAGGAAAATCCTCACCTTTTAATCATTAATTAGGTACTTCTATTTGTGGATAAACAGTCTTAACATTTTTATAGAAATCTTTTAAAGCATCTTCTTTCTTCATTTCACCTTTTTGAATTGATTCAATTGCTTGTCCAAAGAATTTTCCAATTTGATCATCATATTTTGTAACTAGTGAATAATCAACTTTTTTAGCTTGTTCTAACCAGAATGCATAAGTCTTTTGGCCTCCAAAAGCATCATTAGACATATCTTTGTTAGCTTCTAATGCAGGAATATTTGAAACAACATCACCTTTTGATTTTTCAATCCACCATTGTGCCGTATCTTTATTAAGTGTGCAATATTTAATGAAATCCCAAGCTGCTTGTTTATTTTTACTAAAGCTGCTAATAGCCATAAATGTTCCACCAGCAAAGTATGAGTTAGGTCCTGTTGTAACTCCAAATTTACCAATATTATCTTTTGCATTATCTCTAACTATTAGACTTCCCCATGATGGTAATGCATAAGAGAATACTTCTGTTTTAGCTGCACTTGGATCTACATCTTTAAGATCTCCTCCACCAGCATCTATTGGAATTGGTCCAGCCATTGATGCATACCAAGCTGGTGACCATTCTGGCGCGAATGCAACTAACTTTTGTTGATATAAATTAACTGCCGCATCTACATAATCTAACCTATCTTGAGTCATCATTAATTTATTATCTTTAACCCATGGTTGAGGATCCTTACCATAAACAAACCATCTTAAATTTCCTGTATCAGCAAAAATTTTGTATCCTTTGTCTGATAATTCTTTAGCTGTTTGAGTTATTGTGCTTACATCTTTATATTTTTGTGCAACAAAGGCTGGATCGTCATTTCCCCAAACTTTTTTAGCTATATCTCTACGATAAATAATTCCACCTGGAGTAACTTGATAACTTAAAGCTTTAACTTTACCATCTGCTGAATCTGTACCAGCTTTATATGCATATTCTACAATTTGATCTTTGTATTGACCAACATTATATGGTTCCTTAGTTAAATCTTCGCAGAAACCAGCTTCAAAATAGTTTGGAAGCATTTGAGGTTCACCAACTATAATATCTGGAACTTCAGCTTTTCCTCTTAGTGCTGTAGTAACCTTCGTTGGATAGTCTGCTGGAGCTATTACTGTAACTTCAACCTCTTTTCCAGGATTTTGTTCTTTGTAATGATCTGCAAATTGCTTCAAATCGTCGGACAATGTCCATACTACTATTTTTCCATTTCCTTGATCTGATTTTCCAGCTTCAGCTGTTTTGCTGCTTGATCCGCATGCAATCAATGAAGTTGCTACTAGACCTGATAAAACAAGCGACATTACTTTCTTAAGTCTCATAAGATATTCCCCCTATAATTAAATAATTTTTACTAAAAAATAACATGTACAAAATTAGTTTTGTTTTCAAAAGAATTTTTACTTTTATCTTTTCGAAACCAGTTTCGAATTATAGTAAAAAAAAATGTTTTTAATTGAGTTTCTTTCGAAACCCGTTTCGGATATTTACAAAATAAAAAGTTTAATATCCCCTTCGAAATACGAAACCGGTTTTGGTTTTATGTTTAAAATCTTAGTAACTGTTTACAAACTCATTCTATACTCTTTTTTTTATTTTGTAAAGGTTTTTTGCGAAATTTTCTTAGTAAAATATCTAAATGCATTTATGCCTAAATCATTTCCTTAAAAATTTAGTCCTTATAATTTAAATTCTACGGCATTAAAACCACATAAATTTCAACTCAATTTTTCATCTTATTTTTAATAAATTTTCTATCAAAATTCTATAATTTTTCTATTGAAGCAAAAAAATATTACGTCTTGTGCAACGTAATATCTTTCTTAATATATTTAAATTTCATAAATTTTTATCAATGGAGATATTCTCCTTTTTACTATCTCTATCTGGTACTTTAAATAATATTATTCCTCCAAAAATAAATAAAAGTATTAAACTTAAAACTCCATAATTACTCTTTCCTGTTATTTGAGTTACTATTCCCACTAAAAATGGACCTAATATAGCTGCAAACTTTCCAAATATATTGTAAAACCCAAAGAATTCATTAGATTTTTCTTTTGGTACAAGTTTCCCAAAATATGATCTGCTTAGTGCCTGTATACCACCTTGAGATGAGCCTACCAGCATAGCAAGAATCCAAAAGTCAAGAGCATTTCTTATAAAGTTAGCGTATAAACATATGAAAATATAAATTATAATTCCAACATAAAGCATTATCTTTCCTTTATATTTTTCAGCAAGATTACCATAAAGGATGGAAAAAGGAAAAGCTACAAACTGAGTTAACAGTAATATCACCAAAAGGCTTGTATTACTTATACCTAAATCAGAACCATATGAAGTAGCCATTGTTATAATCGTATTTACTCCATCTATATAAAAGAAATATGATAATAAAAATAAGAAGGATTTTTCATGTTCCTTTATATTCCTTAAAGTGTTTCCTAGCCTCCTAAAGCTGCTTTGTAGAGGCTTGGGTTCGATATCTATACCGTATACCTGCTTCACATTTTTTATCATCGGTATGGTATTTAATCCCCACCATATTGCTGTCAAAACAAAAGATATTTTACAAGCTGCAGACGTGGAAATAGGTATTAAATTATATTGGGCTAATATAACAATTGCCATACAAATTATGAAAGGTATTGTACTTCCTATGTATCCCAAAGCAAAACCCATAGTTGATACTTTATCCATTCTTTTTTCCGTTGTAACATCAACTAAAAATGCATCATAAAATATATTGCTTCCAGAGTATCCTATTGAATTTAGTATATAAAATAATAATAGTATGCTCCATAATGTAGTAGGCACTGTAGCAAGGAGCCCAGTAAATGCTATGCCTATAGCAAGGAATATATTAAAGAATTTCATTTTATATCCCTTATAGTCAGCTATTGTTCCAAGGACTGGAGCAAGAATTGCTATTATAAGTGTTCCTATGGAATTTGCATATCCCCAAAAGGCAGTTGACATTGCTGGACTTCCTCCTGAATTTTCATATATCTGCTTAAAGTATAAAGGAAGAATTGTTGATGTTATCGTCATACTGTACGCAGAATTAGCCCAATCATACAGAGCCCAGCTTTTCTCAGTTTTATTTAGCTTAATCATATTATTTCCCTCCTCCCATAATTTTTTATTCTATCATACATATGTTAATTGTATATTACAAACCTGGAATAAATTTACTTTTTTAAAAATTCAGGCATTCACTTACTCTAAAATCTCTTCAATAACTCTTCCATCAATATTTTTTAATTCGAAACCTAATAACTTTGCTATAGTTGGTGCCTCATCAATTAAATTCATTTTTTCAATAACAGTTCCCTTTTTGATTCCACAACCTTTAGCCATGAAAACTGTTGTGTAATCCTCTTTAAATGGAGAATATCCATGAGTTGAACTTGTAATATCATGTTCACTTTCAGATTCATGAGGCTGAATTTTCTTTATTACCTCACCGTTTAAATTATCTAAAAAATAATATCCTTTATTTGCCTCAAGCATTAATGCGCAATTAGGGTCTGCACCAAAGTCCTTAGCTTCATTACTTGTAAAAATTGCTTCTATGCATTCATGTTCTTTATTAAAATTATTAATTAAATCTTTAATTTCAGAAATAAGCTTTTGATTTGATCTATCTTTCACATATAAATAAGCTGAACCATCACAATTTTTTACGATTGCTTTATAATCTATTATATTTCCTGAATCATCAACCTTTATATAATCATTGTCTTTAAGAAGTACATTCAAATTAATTACCATATCTTCATCTAAACTGCTGTGATCTCCTAAAACTATTATTGTTGACTGATCATACATATTATTTTTCACTAAGGTTTCAACAATATCTCCCAGCCTGCTATCATGCCTTATAAGTGCTTCCTTTGCCTCCCTAGAATAAAATCCATACTTATGACGGATAGTATCCAAATCTGTGTAATGAACTAATGTTATATCTGGTTTTTTCGTTTTTATTGTGTACAAAAGAGATTGATGGGTAAAGTTATCAAGATTTGGCTGCTTTATTCCATCCCTCAAGCCACCAAACATATTGTTAAGTTTAATTTGATATAATGGACTTCCATTTAAAATAGAAACCATAATTTGATTTTGCCAAGGTCTGTTTGCAAATATTTCAGGCAGATTATATTGTATTCTTGACTTAGCTGTTACAGGCCAAAGAAGTGCTGCAACTTTCATTCCATTATTAATTGCAGTATCATAAAAAGTTTCTCCCTTAATATATTTCCTTTGCCAATACCAATCAGGAGATTTTCGGCCAGGCTGAAGCAATGTGTTATTTATTATTTCATGATTTTTAGGATATTTTCCAGTAACTATTGTGGCATGAGCTGGATAAGTAAGTGAAGGATACACGCTGTAAACTTTTTTACAATAGGATGAATCTTTAATAAACTCTTTAAAATTAAATAAAGAACTTATATATTCAAAATCTAAAGTTGATAATCCATCAAAGGATATTACAATCAAATGTTTTGTCATTCTTTCCATGTGAATTTACTCCCTTGTAATTAAAAATAACCTCTTCTTATTATACTATAATTCTTACAAATCTTCCCTTATATCTTATGATACTGTAATAACTTTAAATTTTTTTCGTAAACAATATATTGATAAAGGAAATTACAAATGCTAAAATTTAATAATAGAAATCTAAATAAGGTTTCAATAACTACAATTAAATAGTTTATTATTGATAACTAGTATATAGGAGTGAGATTAATGGAAAAAATAGCAAGTTTTACAATCAACCACCTAGAACTAATTCCAGGTGTATATGTATCAAGACAAGATAAGTTTGGTGAAACAGTTCTTACAACTTTTGATATAAGAATGACTAGGCCTAATTATGAGCCAACTATGAATACTGCAGAAATGCATGCAATTGAACATTTAGCTGCAACATTCTTAAGAAATCACAAAGAGTTTGCAGATAAAACTGTTTACTTTGGACCAATGGGATGCAGAACAGGTTTTTATTTAATTTTACATGGAGATTATAAATCTAAAGATATAGTTCCTCTACTTACAGAACTATATAAATTTATGGCTGAATTTGAAGGAGACATTCCTGGCGCTTCCGCTAGAGATTGCGGCAATTATTTAGACATGAACTTACCAATGGCAAAATATTTAGCAAATAAGTTCCTTAACGAAGTTTTATTAAACATAAAAGAAGAAAATTTAGTATATCCAGCTAACTAATTTTGGACATGCATAATTTAACTTTATTATTAAGTATATATTATAAAGGGATACCTATATATTAAGCTGGTATCCCTTTTTTTCTATAATAATAAAATTATTTTGAAGCTAATTTTGGAAGTGTACTAGCTCCGTGAGGCATAAGGTTAATTGTAAGATTTTTATTTTGATCTTTATAAGCAATTTCAAGTGCCTGTTCTAATGTTTCAGTCAAAATAATCTTTGTATTTTTAAGCAATGAAGGATCAATTTTTGAAACTAAAATTAGTTTGTACTTTTCACCAGTCTCGCAAAAAAAGTATCCAACGTATTTTGAGATAGTATAATTTTCTCTAAGTTCTTTTTCTCTATCAAGCATATTATTAAAATTCAATATCATATCATTAATATCTTTAACTTCTCCAATACCTTCACTGCATTCAGCAAGTATTATAATTGTACCTCCGTCAACTACTGCTTCCTTTGCATTTATTAAAGTTTTTATAGATTGATAAAGATTTATATCCTTTGGTGCTCCTCCCGCGCTGGCAATAACTATATCTGATTTCTTTTTTATATTAACACCATCGATACTATCAACTAATTTTCTTCCTGCTTCATGAGCTGTTATGTAATCTCCAGCTACTGCACCAGCAATACTTCCATCTGGTCCCATTACTACATTAAACATGAAGCTTGGTTTTACCATGGCAGCTGCCTGCATCATATCATCATGCACAGGATTTTCTATAATATTACCTGAACATACGCTGGCCCTTGTCCCACTTCCAAAGCCATCGTTTAAAGAAAGTGAATGATTTATTGATATTGTTTTAAATGACGCAATACCAGGTAGTATTGATTTTTTCCCTCCAGACCAGCCAACAAGGAAATGATAAATAATAGCTCCTGTAATAACAATATGATCGCATTCAACGGCTTTTTTGTTTACTATAACTGGTGTTCCATGACTTGTATCACCTAGATAAACCATGCTTTCTTCATCAAAGCAATCGTGATCATAAACTTCAAATCTTTTTGATAGCTTTTCCCCTAAAAGTATTTCGTGTTCTTCCCTAGTATGCTTTCTGTGAGTCCCCAGCGAAGATAGGAATAAAATATCCTCATCCTTAATTCCACCAGCATTTAACTCCTCAACAATTTTATATAAAAATTCATGTGGTTTTTGCCAA
This sequence comes from Clostridium sp. LS, assembly GCF_002760435.1. GTDB lineage: Bacteria > Bacillota > Clostridia > Clostridiales > Clostridiaceae > Clostridium. Next base: position 96,145 of record NZ_AUUU01000013.1, on the reverse strand, counting down.
CTTCTTGTAATATCCGAAATTATTATACAAACTGTTTCACCTTCATGTACTATATTTCTTAGTTTATCGCTATCAATAGGATTATCCAATGCTTCAGAAATAATTTCATTTTCAGTCTTATCTTGTTTAAAAGCATTGCTTTCAATTACTTCAAGAATATTATTCTCATTAATAAAAGCCTTCATCTTCCCTTGTCCATATTTCATATTAATCTCTTTCATTTATAGCCCCCCAGTAATTAAATTCTTAATATTTTTAAATATTTATTAAGAATTTCGCAAAGTTTTTCATTTATTTTTAATATAATACAATATGTAAACATAGTCAACAAATACCATGAAAGTGCAAGCTATTATTAAATTTATGAGGACGTAACAAAATTCTTGTACCGTATAGTTCGCGATTTCATATGCTATATACTCTTTATCAAAATGATACCCCAGTTTTTCAGCTAAAGCTGCATTGAATTTTATTATTTTATTTAATGCTAGAAATTCTTGCCTTTATTTCGCCCCATTCAATAGGAGTATAATTAATACGTTCCACACATGCACAAAATGAGTGTTTTGAATAATCTACATTCATCTCATTTCCATGCACGTGACCATAAATATTAGCATAAGGCATATTCTTATTTAAATATAATGGCTCATGAGAAACCATCCAAAATCCTTCTAAAATTATTGGATATTCATATACCTTATGAAAACCGCAATCTGTGTAATGCTCTTCTTGCTTATCATCATGATTACCCATAATTAATATCATTCTTCCTTTTAAACTACTACATATCTCTGTTGTCTTTTCCTTATCATGAAAAGAAAAGTCTCCTACCATAAAAACCGTATCCTCATCCATTACAACAGAATTCCATCTAATAATTAATTCTTTATCCATCTCTTCAACATTAACAAAAGGTCTTTTCTCACAATCAATAATTTGACTATGTCCAAAATGAGTATCTCCAATAAAAAATATCTTACTCTTAGTTCCTCCTTAAAGTATGCAATTTATCTAATTAATTTGTTAGTTTCTATTTGTAATATAATAAACCAGGTGAGTATACTGTAGACTTCATCACAATTTCTTATTAATTAATAAATTTATTTGATTTTGAATTAATAAGTTCATTAGCGCTATTCCAATAGAAATTTTATCCTAGAATCATCTTTGACAAAATCAATATCCTTTCTTTTTTTAATGCCCCTTTTACTAACTTTTTATATTTATCTTTACTTATATTATGAGCCACATCAAATTTCATATGCTTATATAGTTTTGATTTCATAGAATCATCCATGGTACCCGCTTCATTTACCATATTTATAATCATTTCTATAGTTTTTTCTTCATCACGTTTTTCTATTGCACTCCATAAATCTAATTCATATTTATGATATGCTCCAAAATCAAATACTTCAGCAGCCTTTTTAGCACGCTCTATGTATTCCTCACTAAATTTCTTTTCTTTATATAGCAGCTTTATTATAAAAGATAATGTAATCAATGTTTCATGAGCATTTCCCCATAATTTGCTTTCCCAAATGCCATAAGCTTCATCAATTTCACCTCTACTTTCAAGTAATAATGCTTGTTGAGTTTTTTATCTACTTTTATTTCCGGAATTTTATCTAATACTTCCTGGGCCTTTTCATACTCTTTTTTCTCCCTATACATTGATGCTAAATCTAATTTTGCCATTGAAGCAGTCTTTTCTTTAGTGCCTGCTGTCACAAGTTCAAGCCATGCTATAATTTTTCTTTCATACTTCTCTTTTTCTTTAATTTGATGCCCCAATAAATGTATTCTTAATACTGTTGATATCCACTATATTAGTTCATCGCAACCTGGATATTGTTCAATTGCACAATAAAATTTGTTAAGCATATCTATCTCCATATTTTTTTCTTGCTTTATCAGTAACACTTGAAATAAAATCACTCTTTGCCTCCGTATATCCATCTCTATCATGCTCAAACTTTTTCCAAAATCCAAGTTTTAATTTGCCATACTCTTTTGCTACTTCTGGATATTCAATTAAGTAATCTCTAAAATATAGTTCATTCCAATCATCCTGATATCTAACATGTAGGTGGTACACTTTTTCTGCGAACCCCATTTTAGTATACCCTTTATTATATGTTTGTTTAAATTTAGAAGAAATTGCTGAATTCATTAATAGCCAATCCATAGATAAAAGTTTTTCTTTTAATTCATCAATATTACTATCTCGGGAAATCTCCATTAGTATATCAACTGTTGGCTTTGCTATCAGTCCTTCTACTGCAGTACTTCCAATATGATTTATCCTTAATATCAATTCACCAGATTTATCGATTAATTGTCTCTTTTCTATTTCATACCAAACTTTATAGTCAAAATTATGTTCTTTAAGAATGATAGGCAATAACCTCTGTAGTTCTTCTAATGTCATTTCAGATAATTCTTTCACAATAATATTCCTCTTCATATTTCATAATATATAAATATTCTTTTCAAAATTTTGCAGCATAAATCACCACTTATCTTCCAGTTAATTATAGAATATTTTGTAAATTTCATACTGTTCCGTTTTAAAAGACTTTATTTTAATTTACTTTATCAAATCCACAAAATACTTACCATGATAATATTATGAATAAAAGTATTACAAATTAATATAATAACTTTACACATTTTAATACCCAAACAAATTAATAGAAATCCAGCAATTGTATTTAAGATTTGTATTACATTAATCAGAAAACTTAACAACAAGCAAGCATTTTTCCTAATTGTCTCGCTACAGCAAGTAAATTTTCAAAACCATTTTTTCAACTTCTTTATTACCTTATCGAAAGTTTCTTCAAGTAAAAAAATATCGCTGTGTAATGCCCCGTTTATTTTAATAGCCGATACATTTGTGGATTTTAAGTTATCACATGCCAATAAAATATCTTGGGAATCGCGTGAGCCAAAAAATATCATTGTGGGTTTATTTTCACTTACCTGCCACATTGGAATTTTATTAAAGATCTCAACATTAGAAAAAGTCTGGCGTATTCTATGGTTTCTAAATATTTTCAGGTTTTCTATCGTTTGATCGCATATAGTTTTATAAATCGCAGGAGATATTCCAATAGAATAATCAGCATTGCATATGAGCGAAAGACGCCCACCTAAAGAATGACCAATGGAAACTACCTTCCCGAAACGTCGGCAATACTCAATTGCAGCCTCCACATCTAAAACAATATTTTCGTCAAATTCAAGTTTATGTTCACCATGACCACGAAGGTCAATAACACAAGTAGTAAATCCTGATTCTGCCATTCTCCAAGCAAACCCAAGATGTTCTTCTTTGCAACTACCAATTCCATGAATTATTACTGCAGCACCTATAGAATTTAAAGGTGTTATTAGAATACTAGGAACTGTAAACCCATTACCCTGGATTAATTGTCGGTTAATATTCATTATACATTCCCCCAATAAAATTTTCGTATTTTGATGTGGATTATATTAGCTTAAATTCAAAAGTTATAAATAATTAGCAGGCTATTCCTTAAAAGTAATCTTATCTCCACTTTACATTAATTGGGCTGCGCTCAGGAATCATTCGATATTTAACTTTTGGATATCCAATCATAAGAGTACCATACACACTATGTTCAAGTGGAAGATCAAAAAATTCCCGTACAGCTATTGAACCGTTAAAAGCTCGCTGAAGAGTACTAGACCAACACGCACCAAGTCCAAATGCATGAGCTGCCAATTCCATATAAGTGGTAGCTATGATACATTCTACTGCAGCATAACGATTATCTTTTGAAGCATGAGCAACAACTATATGTGGTGCTCCTCGAAAAACCATGTCATGCCCTTCTTCCCATGCACGTATGAATTTATGATTCGGCTCCTCTTTTCGCAGGTATTCTATAACTAGAGCTGCCAATTTTCGTGCTTCATTTGTGTCTTCAATCATCAACCAGTGAACAGAATGAAAGTTACCAGCAGAAGCTGCCCATCGCGTTGTGTCTAAAACTTTAAAAAGAATATCATTGTTTATAGCTTTTTCTTTATATGCTCGAACTGAACGCCGGGACTTTAGAAACTGCAATGCTGCATCCTTTGAAATATCTAATTCGTCTTTAGTTTCAGAACAGTTTTCCTTAGAAAGTTTTGAAATTGACAAGGCTCCTGTGGGACATGTGGTAACACAATGACCACATGCCATACACCATTCTTCTGCATCATCTGCTTGCTTAGGATACCCACTCTTTTCACTTAAATAGATAACCCCATACGGACAACCTAAAGTACATATTCCATCTTGTTACATCTTTTTTATCAACATAAAGAAAACTCATCTAGAGACCTCCTTTTTTGATTATAAAATAATTTTGGACCAATCATTCCATAATGTATAAAAAATTACCCCAATATATCCAATGAGCATTTTACCATATCTTCCAATACCTTACGGTTTTTTTGCACCCGAGCAACAACATTAATTCCGCTTGTCAATCCTAAGAGAAATCTTGCAAGGGCGCGTGTATCTTTGTCTCCTCCAATTTCGCCTTTAGTTTTTCCCAGTTCCAGAAAAGCAAAAAATTCGTTTTCTATTTTTTCTGTACTAAGTTTAATTGCAGTTTTAACTCTCTCATCAGCAGTTTCAAGAGATGTAGCAGTATTGGTGATAAAACATCCTCCTGGATATTCTTCATCTAAAGCCATATTGATTCGTTCATCAAGGTAGTCCTTCACGCCTTGCTTTACCGATTTGACAGTATTAAAAATAACAGTTCTTCTCGAACCAACTAACTGAGAGTAATAGTTCATTGTTTCAATAAATAAGTTTTGTTTATCTATAAAAGTTTCATACATGCTTGAACGACTTATCCCCATGGCTTTAGTTAAATCGGAAACACTAGTACTATCATAGCCTTTTCTCCAAAATACTTTCATAGCTTGTTTCAAAGCTTCTTCTTTGTTGAATTCTCTTGGTCTTGCCATTTGTTTTCCACCTTCTTAAATAAATTGTGACATTTTTGGAACGATTAGTCCAAAACTATTATAACATTTCCAAAGCAATTAGTCCATAACTTTCATAATATTCTATTCACTCCTTATTTATTTACTTAGAAATTTTTCAATAATTTTAATATATTTTTCTGGTTCCTCAATCATAGGTATATGACCTGAATATTGCATCTCTATAAAGGTTGCATTTGGTATCAATGATGCACATAACTTTCCTTCAGAAGGTGGATTCAAACAATCATATTTGCCACTTATAACGAGCGTTTTTGCCTTTATATAATGTAATTTATTCCTAAAATCAAATCCAGCTAATGCTTTATTTGCTGCTGAAGTTTGTTCAGGGGTCAATGTACTTGAGAGAATATTAGGGTATTTTGAAAATATGTCATCTGGATTATATGATATAAACTTATAAAAAAACTTTAATTTTTCTAGCTCATCTAATTTCTTTAATTCATCTTCATGCTCTTGTATCAGCCTCTGAGTTGATGATGTTAATCCATTTGACTTAGGAACTGTCAAAATAAGCTTTTTTACTCTATTAGGCTGTGAGATTGCTACACCTTGAGCTATATAACTTCCCATTGAAACTCCATAAAGATTTACAGTTGAAAATTCAAAAGTATCCATTATAGATAAAATATCTTGAATATGATCATTTAATGTATAACTCGTAGGTTTATCTGATTTCCCATGCCCTCTACAGTCTAATGCAATAGTTTTAAAATTTTTAGAAAGTCTTTTTATTTCGCGCTCCCATTGAGTATTATCGCAGCCAAGCCCATGTATAAGTATTAAAGGTTGTCCGTAACCTTGAACTTCAACGTTTAAATTTATTCCATTTACTTTAATAATTGACATTCTTATTCTCCTAACTATTTATATTTAACTTCATAGATAGTATGAAATATATTATTATACTTTCAAAATAATTTTAGCAAACATACGTTCCATTGTCAAATATTTCTTGTTTTCATTCAACCCTAAGCTGAAAAAACTGTTATTGCAACCTTTCGTTTTATGCCCTGTCTGTAAATCTATGATAAGATATTTTTATCTTTTAATATTTGCGTAGTTATCTGTTGCGCTTTAGCACCAGATGCATTATCTTTACCTTCTATATTGGTTGCAAAAAAGAATACATTATTATCTCGTTCAACATAACCTACAAACCATCCATTTATGCCTTTCTTATCAAAGGTACCTGAACCAGTTTTACCAGAAAAAATTACACCATCTTGGTTTGAAAGTATTAAAACCTTTTTAACAACATTAATATTTTTATCTGAAAAAGGAAGCTTGTTATTATATAATTCTCTTAACATATCAACTTGTTCCTTTGGAGAAATCTTCAAAGATGATTGCAACCAAAACTTTGTTATGCCGCCAGATATATCCTTATTACCATAGTTTAATTTATCAAGATAACTTTTCATTTTCTCTTCTCCAACTTTTGATGCAACCTCTTGAAAATACCATACAACTGAATTTGAAACTGCTGATTGTAATGTCTGGTCTTTATTCCACGTATCGATTGGATATTTTGTTCCATCCCATTTAAAGGTGGTATTCTCATCTTGTAAAACATTAGTTTCAAGTCCTATTAAGGAATTAACGATTTTAAACGTCGAGCAAGGAGAAATTTGCTTTTCACTTTTTTCTTTGTTATAAATGGAATATTCATTTTTCTTTTGATCAAATAAAACAAAACAGCCATCAAACCCCTCGAAATACTTATCTAGGTTCTCATCAACTATTTTTTCAGTTGAATCATTACCTTCTTTTAATTCTGTCGAAGGTTTGCTTGAAGTATCATCTGAAGACAAATTACTTGCTCTACTACATCCAAATCCAATCATTGATGTTAATATAATTATAATCAATAAAACTCCTAACTTTTTCATATTGAATCCCCCTTTAACTTATTAATATTGAAGTTCTTTTAAGTGATTATTAGCTCATAAATAACATATTTCAAATAAAGTGTAATTAATTTAAGTTAAAACTACTACACCAAATCTACAAACTACTCAACATTTTAGAATTTCGCAATAAAAAGTCGCAAATCTTGATATGCAATTTTATAGTCTAATATTTATTTTATTGAAACCATTCTTTTAATTGATTAACTATATTGTCAAAAGTCTCATTTAATAAAAAAATATCATTATGCAATGCCTTATCTATTTGTACTATTGGAACTCCTTTTTCTTTTAACTTATTGCATGTAGATATTATATCTGGAACATCACGAGAACCAAAAATAATTTGAACATGCTTATTACTATCATATTTCCATTCAGCAAGTTTGTTTAGAATATCCCAATTTATATTAGGATTTATTTCTGTTACTCTATAACTTCTTAATGATTTTAATATTTCTTTTGTTTGATTGCTAAACGTTTTATTTAATGCAGGTGATACACCAATAACATAATTTGCGCCACTCAAAAGTGAAAGACGTCCTCCCAAAGAATGACCTATTGCAACTACTTTTCCAAAACAACGGCAGTATTTAATTGCAGTTTCAACATCTAAAGGTACATTTTCATTTAAAGGAAGTTCGTTTTCCCCATGACCTCTAAGATCTATGACACATGTTGTCATTCCGATTTCAGCTACTCTCAACGCTAAGCCAAGTTGTTCTTCTTTGCAACCACCGTATCCATGTACAATAACAGCTGAACCTATTGAATTTTTTGGTTTTAATATAATACTTGGTATTTCAAACCCATTACCTTGAATGAAGTGTCTTTCAATATCCATTTTAAGTATTCCCCCTATCATTTTATTAATTTATAACATCATCCATTATAATAAAATTATAGCATATATTGTAAACATCCCATTAGTTAATTTTCAAAGAACACTTTTGTGAATTTTTGCATCTAATCTACAAACTACTAGCCATGTCGGGTAGGTCGGAAACCTCTCGGTTTCTTTCCCCCCTAAGAACCGTACTTGTGACTTTCACCACATACGGCTCAAGCCATCATTTATCCTAACAGTTATATTCAAAACGCTTAAATTGTTCTCTCATCAATTTCATACCTTCTTTACTTGATGGCTCTATCTGTCTATCCTTAAAAAATTTCTTGATTTTACTAAGTTGTTTGTTTCCACCATATTTTTTCAATAATTTTTGATGTTGGGCATGACAACTTTCATGTAATATCTCAAAGTTTCTGTAAACATCCTTTCCGCCAAGTACCTTGGGTACGATTTGATTGATTTTTAAATTTTCTTCGCTGAATAATGATTGATTGCAAATCCTACATTGATGTCTGCATTTTTTTGCTAATTTTTGCCTACTCAAAATATTGTTTCTACTAAATTCTTTTTCATCTCTTTTCATGAAGTATTCTTTCAATGTTCCATCATCCGGACTATTCTTATATTTAATCAATTGATGTCTTATTATAGGTATCCATTGCATTTTCATCAGTTGGCAATTTTTCATGCTTTTATCTGTTAATAACCATTTTGCAGTGCTTACGCCATGTATATCATTGCTGAAATATTTTTTAATAATCCATTTCCACGGTTTTTTAGGGTGCATGAACTTCAGATATTTTCTTACTTTAATCCATATGTAATAGTCTATCTTTTTAAATGCTTCTTTTGATACAAAGCTTGACCAGTAGTTTCCTATACCTCTTATGATTGGGTTTAGTTTAGTTATAATAACTCCAACCGGATTACCCTTGTATCTATCAAATACTTCTTTGATTTTTTGTTTTGCCTTTTTAATACTTGCCTTGGATGGCTTAATCAATAATATCGTTCCTCGCATTGTTTTATATTTCTTTACATTAAAACTAAGAAAATCAAAACCTTCATTTATATGAGTAACTTTAGTTTTATCATCAGCTAAAGTCAAACCTCTCTTTTCTAAATAGGGCTTTAATTTCTCATACATTGATTTAGCATCTTTTTCAGTTTTGCATAGTATTATAAAGTCATCAGCATATTTCACTATTCCTATGGAATTCGGTTCTAAGTAATATCCATTTGTACTGTGCTTATAACTTACCCCTAATTCTTCCTCCATTCCATGCAATGCTATATTTGCAAGTAATGGTGATATTATTCCGCCTTGAGGCGTTCCGGCTATTGTCTCATTAAATACATCATTATCGATATATCCAGCTTTAAGCCATTCTAAAATGGTTTCTTTGCATGGGAACTTGTCTAAACATGATATTATGTACTCATGATTTAGATTGTCAAAACACCCTTTGAAATCTCCTTCAAATATCCATTGCCTTTTCGTTCCGGCACGAAGTTTGATAAAAAGTTGCTGTCTTGCATCTTGTGCACTTCGTTTCGGTCTGAAGCCATAAGAAATAGATTCGAATCTACTTTCCCATTGTGGTTCCAGTGCATTTTTAACAATATTTTGATATATCCTATCTTTGATTATTGGTATCCCTAATGGTCTTAATCTCCCATTCTTCTTAGGTATGTAAGTTCTTTTTGCTGGTTTGACTTTTATAGATTTAACGTTATAATTTTTAATTAGATTGTATAGTTTAATTCTTTCATTATCATTAATTATTATCATCTTATCAATTCCAGCGGTTCGTTTACCCTTGTTTATTTGAGTTACCCTTTTAATCGAAAGAAGTAAATTCGCTTTACTTCTAATCATTAATCTTTGAAGTTTTCTGACTTTCCTTTTTTGTCCTAACTGTTCGGCATGAAAAATCCGTTGTCGCAATTTCTTCACATACTTATAGATTTTCCTCCAGTTAATAGAGTTCCAATCGTAAACCTGTGGAGCAGTAGCCGACTTATTAAATTTTATATAAGTTTCCATAACTAAACTCCTCATTTTAAATTAATTACTTTCCGTTTTTTTTATCATGTTGACGACCATGTGGAAGTCTGCACTCTTTCAAGTTAGAGCAAATTTTGAACTCCTATCCAACGAGTTATTTATTTCTCTGGACTTTCGTCCTGTCGGCGTTCGCTTTCTCCACACTCCCATACCCTCTGCACATTGTGACTTTCTTGCGATTGTCCTACCTAGTAAAGGAGCACATAGGGCTTACCAAGTTCCACTAATAATAGATACGAATGAGTTAAGTGTCCTTCTATATTCCGATGGATATATGGGTCATTACATGGTTGAACTACTATTCACCCTTTCCTATCCATAATATAAGCCTATCAGTCACTTTGGCCTATTTACGCATTACGAAAATTACAAAGGTTCAACAACTGTTTACACATTCTCATTCTTTCCCTAACCCTGTAGTTCAATGTGACTATGTTCTACATTAGGCATTTAACTCTCATGCAACCCACATTTCAATTACTCGAAACGCAGTTTTGAGCGGGAATGTGCTCAATGACTAGCATAGTTTCCTATGGAAACGCTATTATTTAGCGACTTCTTGTCGCACAGTAGAACTGCGTATAAAAAATATGACAAATTACTATACCTAAAGCTATACTTCTAAAATATTATGTTGATATTAACTAATCACAGTTTTAATAATTTATCTGTTCATGGAGTGTATATTTTGATAAAAAAGCAAAATAATAATAAACGGAGGTATGTGTTATGAAAACAAAGAAACTTTTAATGGTATTTTTAATATATGTATTCACCTTTACTATAATTTCAGAAATACAACCATCTCCGATTGCTGAAGTTTCGGAACAACAAATATTCCCTATTTCAACTACTTATAAACAAGGTATCTATTCACTTTCTTTATTTGATGGGTATAGAGTCAATGCTAAACTTGTAAATCCAAATACTACTGCTACTTTAATAACAGTTGATAGTAGCGGTAAGCTTATGCAATTTATACACTTAGATGAAACGGATGAAATTTTAAAACTAGGAACTCTTCACGAAGGAGATATTGGGGTAGTGCTCGGTACTGGAGAAGTAGCTATTTCTCCTTTTAAATAAATCATTTAGTAAGAAAGAGGAATATATATGATTTAAGTAATAGCTTATACTTATTTCTTGAATATACTTTGTCTATTCAATTTCAGCTCACATGATGTCAGCTGAATAATTAATTCCTCAATTGCTGATGCGCTTGCCACAACGCAAATTATATAAATTAAAATACTTGTATGAATATATGGAAATAAAATTGGAAATATGAATAAAATCATACCAGTGATTTTATTTCCATAGGTATGAATACTTGCAAATGTCTTATATTTTTTTAGAGCCACACTAATCCCTATTAGTCTAATAATGCCAATTAAAATAACCCAAATAATAATTTCAATTTTGGGATTTATAATCGGATAAAGCAAAAACAATAATATACCAATCATAATCATATCAGCTATAGAATCAAGTTTTGCTCCAACTTTACTTGTTGTACCAGTTTTTCTAGCAATAAGTCCATCCATGATATCACTAAATCCACAAATGATATATATTATATAAAAATCTACACTCAATGGTTTAACCAAAATAAGAGCAAAAGAGAAAATTATTCTACTGGCTGATATGCAATTAGGTATTGATTTCATCTCATCACCCCTATATAAAACATTTAATAAATTGCACAGTAAAAATCGCAAATCCAATCTTTTGAACAATGCGACTTTACAATTACTATTAATATTTATTTATAATATAAATGAATATTATGTATTAAGTTTTTCTTGGATTATGCTTATCTCCAACGCTTAAGAGTTGGCAATAAAGTTGTCATTTCTTTTCTTGCTTCTTCTTCGCCTAGTGCTCTTCCTAAAATAGGCACAATTATCTCAATCATTTCTTCCATGGATATATCAGGTTCAATAAATTTCCCGCCTTTATAGCAATTTGTACAGTAAATACTCTTACTCCCATCTTGTTCTGTTGCTATGAAATGCGCGTGTTCTTCGTTAAACGGCAACCCACAACTTTGACACATTGTTACTTCTGCCATTCTCATCATTCCTTTCATAAAACATACAACTACTCAATTAATAGTTGATCTTATAGTTACTATCCTATATTAATTATAACATATTTAGTAAATATCTCATTACTCAATTTTCAAATAAGTATACTTTGCATAAATCCTTTCTGCATTTAAATAATGCCAATATATGGTTTGCTATTTTTTATCCCACTTCGGGATAAAAAATTCAATATGTCCGCAGTTAGGACATTTGGCCATACGTTTACCCAGTAAATGTATGGTAAATATATATTTAAAAATGCTTATCTTAAAATTTTCACCGCATTTAGGGCACACAAAATGAGTTTTTAATGCTCTAAATATAACAAGTATTAAAACTGCAATTATAATTATCCATCCTATTCGCACTTATTTTCCTCCTTCAAACTTTAAAAAAAGTACTCATTTATTAATAATTATAATATACATATAGATATCACACTATTCAATTTTCTAAGAACATTATTTTTGTATATTCTTGTGTCACTAGCTTCAAACCATATCATTTTTATCTAAGCCGTTCTCTATAAGAATAGCATACAACGTATCATCAGCTTTCATCTCATTAATTTTTTCATTTAGAGCATTTAATAATGTAATATCGCTTTTCTTAACTGCTATTCCAGTTCAGGAGTATAATCTCTTAACGTCTTTAAATTAAAGCTTTTGTTTTTTAAAGAATATTTTACCAAAGTAGAATCAGATACTCCTGCATCAATTTCTCCATTATTTAAAGCATTCAGTAATTTAGGAGTATCTTCGAAAATCACTACATCTTTTATTAAGTTATTTTTTCTCCAATTTTCTACCAAATCTGCAAATTTTGTGCCTCTTCTAGCTCCAACTACTGCATTTTTCAAATCATCCTTAAAATTAATTTTTGAGGCTTTTGGAACAATAACAGCTTCTGTCTCCTTATATCGTGGTTGAGTAAATGATACTATCTCTTGGCGCTCGGGAGTTATATATATTCCATCTGCAGCTAGATCTATACTCTCATCAGCATTTAGTTGATTTAATAGGTCTGCAAATGGTATTTCCTTTAGCTCAACTTTATTAATTCCAAGGCGCTTTGTAATTTCAGCTATGATATCAGCATCAATTCCACTAAGCTTATTTGCTTCAGTATTTATATAGACAAAAGGTGGGTCATTCGCTGAGGCAAAAGTTAATACTCCTTTTTCTTTTATTGTTTCCAATCTATCCTTACTTGGTGCAATATTTGTTGTTGTAATCTTACTGTTATGCGTATCACATCCAATTATTATTACAATAAGACTTATAATAACAATAAAAGTGAATATTTTTTTCATAAATAAAACTCCCCTTAAAACGATAACAATTTTTTAGTTATTGTTTGAACTTGGAATATAAATTATTCACATTTTAAAAATTACATTTTGTTTTTCCTCTTACTCTAGCTACAAATATATCTGATTTCTATATTTTTAATTAACATGCGGATACACATAAAAAAGTAGTGTAAATCTCAAACAAATGAAATTTACACTATTTATCAGAAGGCTTGTCTTCATTTTGGCGGCATTATAGTTGCAACACCTACTAGTACTTCAACACCATTTTGATTTGTACATATAGTACTTAATTTTATTCTATTCTTATCTTCAAACTTTTCTATAACCTCAACTTCTGCTTTAATTGTATCACCAATTCTCACAGGAGCCATAAATTTAAGTTCTTGTCCAAGATATATTGAACCTGGACCTGGCAATTGCATTCCAAGTACCGCTGACACTAAACCAGCTGTTAACATACCATGAGCAATTCTTCCTTGAAACATTGTTTTTTCTGCCTCAACTTGATTAATATGTGCTGGATTCAAATCTCCTGTTATACCAGCATATAAGTATACATCAGTTTCAGTAATGGTCTTTTGAAAAGATGCTTTATCACCAATATTTAATTCTTTTATAGTTAAGCCTTTCACTTGCTATTCCTCCTTTTATAATGCATATAACCAAAATAATTTAATGTGCTTTTAAATCTCTATTAAACAAAGTGGAATATACTTTGCAATGCTATTAATGTAAATACTGTTCCTGTCTTAATACAAGTAATTACGAATATATCTTTATATGATTGTTTATGGGTTAAGCCTGCAATTCCAAGTAAAGTTATAACAGCTCCATTATGAGGTAATGTATCCATTCCACCTGATGCCATTGCAGCAACACGGTGAAGCAATTGTGGATCTATTCCGACACTGTTTGCCCAGCTTAAATATTCCTTACCAAAAGTATCAAGTGCAATACTCATTCCACCTGATGCAGAACCTGTAACCCCAGCAAGAGTATTTACTGTTACTGCTTCTGAAAGTAATGGACTTCCATTTGGATTAATGTTTGTTAATGCATGAGCTATAGATTGAAATCCTGGTAAAGTTTTTATAACATTACCAAAGCCTACTTCTGATGCAGTATTCATAACAGCTAATAATGATCCTATTGCACCAGCATTAATTGCTGAAGCCAAGTTACCTTTCATACGCTTTGGATTAATACAAACTGCAAGAAGAATACCAAATACAAGTGCAATCATTAAAGCCCAGTTATTCATTGAACCTACAACACTTGCTTCAGGAATATTATAAGGAGCTTTAGTAACCCAAGAAACAATATCCCATTTAGGAAATATTAATTTTTGTAATATTAAAGTCACTCCAAGTACAGATATTAGTGGCAATGCAGATATAAACGGATTTGGTAAACTTCCATCTTCAACAAGTACTGGTTCATTTTTATGATTTTCTCCATAACCTTCCCCATTTGCTTGAGCTTTACGTTTACGCCACTCAAGATAAGATACACCACAAACTAAAACCAGAATTGCACCTAATGTTCCAAATACAGGAGCTGCATAAAGGTCTGTATTGAAAAACTTCATTGGAATAGAATTTTGAATTTGAGGTGTTCCTGGAAGTGCATCCATAGTAAATGTGAAAGCACCAACAGCAATGGTCGCAGGAACAAGTCTCTTTGGAATATCTGCTTCTTTAAATATAGATGCTGCAAATGGGTATACTGCAAATGCAACAACGAAAAGACTTACACCACCATAAGTTAAAATAGCAGCTGACAAAATTACAGATAACATTGCACGCTTTTTGCCTAATTTTTCAACTATAAATTTTGCAATAGATTTTGCTGCACCAGATTGTTCCATAACTTTACCAAATACAGCACCTAGCAAGAAGAATGGAAAGTAAACTTTTACATAGTTCCCCAAGTTAGGTAGAAATATTTCTGTATAAGTTGGCATAACTGCCATTCCAGAAAATATAGCTGCTGCAATTGCAAATATAGGTGCAAAAACAATAACTGAGAACCCTCTATAAGCCATAATCATTAATAACGCTAAACTTAATAAAATTCCTATAACTGCCATATACAAAACCTCCATTATTTTATTTTTTCTTTATTAACCGCTTTATCCATGTCTAATTTTTATTTGAGTTAATACATTACTTTAGATTCATAAATTTATCTTCAAAGATTCTTTTATCCATTATCTTTAATTTTTCAGATATTATTGGCTTAAAATCCATTTGATCTAAAATGTCTCTTTGTAAATCCACTCCTGGAGCTATTTCTTCTAGTTCCACCCCAGCATTAGTTAATCTAAAAACTGCTCTTTCAGTTATATAAAGAACTGGCTGATTAACGTCTCTTGCATAATCTCCACTAAAAGTAATCTGCTCAACATTTCTTATAAATTTCTTTGACTTACCTTCATTTTCAATAAAAAGCTTACCATCAGAAACATTAATTTTAAGTCCTCCTGCAGTAAAGGTTCCACAAAAAATAACCTTCTTTGCATTTTGAGTTATATTTATAAATCCTCCACATCCTGCTATCTTAGGACCAAATTTACTTACATTAATATTTCCTTTTTCATCACATTGGGCAAGTCCTAAAAATGCTACATCTAAGCCTCCACCATCATAAAAATCAAATTGAGATGATTGATCTATTATACTGTCTGGATTAATAGCCGCTCCAAAACTCAAGCCGCCTGCTGGTATTCCTCCAATTGGACCAGATTCAATTGTGAGTCTCATAGTATCTCCTATTCCCTCTTCATTTGCTACTATTGAAATTCCCTCAGGCATTCCAATTCCTAGATTAGTGATTGCATTGGGCACAAGCTCCATTGCACATCGCCTTGCTATTATTTTTCTTTCATCCATTGGAAGACATTTAATAGAATTTACAGGCATTTTTATTTCTCCGCAGAAAGCTGGATTAAATGCTTCAGCAAAAGTCTGCATGTGATCTTCAGCATTAGCTACAACTACAGCGTCAACAAGTATTCCTGGAATTTTTACTAGCTTTGGATCTAAACTTCCTTTTGAAACTATTTTCTCAACTTGAAGAATAACTTTTCCACCAGAATTCTTGGCTGCCTGAGCCATTGCAAGGCCATCAAGAGTTGCAGCTTCCTTTTGAAGGCTTGCATTTCCTTCTTCATCTGCATAGGTAGCTCTAATTATAGCCACATTTATAGGGAAAGCTTTATAGTAGAGATACTCTTTATCATCAATTTCAATTACCTTTACAATATCCTCAGTAGTACAATTATTTAATTTTCCTCCTTCAACCCTTGGATCTACAAAAGTTTTTAAACCCACATGAGTAATTGTTCCTGGCTTTCCTGCTGCAATATCTCTGTAAAGACTTGATATTACTCCTTGAGGAAGATTATAAGCTTTTATCTTGTTCTCGATTGCCAGCTTTTGAACCTTAGGAGCTAACCCCCAATGTCCTCCTATTACTTTTGAAAGTAGACCTTCCTGACCTAAATGATTTAAGCCTTTTTCTTTTCCATCTCCTTGACCAGCTGCATAAACAAGAGTTAAATTATTTGGACTACCTTTCTCAAGGTATATTTCCTTAAGCTTCCTAGTAATCGCCTCAGGATGTCCAGCACCAATAAATCCTCCAACTGCTACTGTGTATCCACTTTTTATTAAGGAAATCGCTTGTTCAACTGACATTATCTTGCTCATATTTTGTCCTCCTTTTTACATACTCCATAAAGCAAGAGTGTAATAATTAATAATGATTTCGTTTACACTTATTTATATAAGCAAGACTCATGCCAAAATTTTAGAGATAATATAAACGTAGAATTGGGGCTTTGTCCATTGTAAATAATAAATAAATCCTGCAATATTTTAAAATTATGTACGGATTTTCGTACATAATTTCAAGTAAACATTTACACGTTGTACGAATTTCCGCACAATTATTTTAGATAAAAAAAGTAGTTGTACGCTAATGCGAACAACTATATTTGAATTTTATATTTTTCAATTTTTTCATATAAACTAGTACGTCCAATATCTAAAATTTTTGCTGCTTTTGTTTTATTTCCATCTGTTGCTCTAAGGGCAAGAATAATAGCATTTTTTTCGCTTTCTTCAAGAATATCCTGAAGTCTTTTAGGAACTATTGAAGCCTTTTTACCTGTAATTTCTTTTGGCAAATCATCTACTTCAATTATTTCACTATCTCCCATAATATTAATTGCCCTCTCTAAGATATTCTCTAATTCCCTTACATTGCCTTTCCATTCATAGCTTTTAAGATATTGTTCAGCCTCCTTTGATACTCCTCTAACTTTCTTATCTAAATCAATTGATAGCTTCTTAATAAGATGATTAGAAATAAGTATAATATCATTGCCCCTTTCTCTTAAAGGCGGAATTTCAATTGTTACAACATTAAGCCTATAATAAAGATCTTCTCGGAATTTACCTTCTGAAACTAATTTTTCAAGATTTCTATTTGTTGCAGCAATTATTCTAATATTAATCTTTTTAGTTGCAACTCCTCCAACCTTCTCTAATTCTCTTTCTTGAATAACTCTTAAAAGCTTTACTTGCATATGAAGAGGCATATCTCCTATCTCATCTAAAAATATCGTGCCTTCATTTGCAATCTCAAATTTTCCGATTTTCCCTTCTTTTCTTGCGCCTGTAAAAGCTCCTGCCTCATAACCAAATAATTCTGATTCAAGTAAATCGCTTGGAATAGCTGCGCAATTAACTTTGACAAAAGGACCTTCGTAACGGTTACTCTCTGAATGTATTGCATGTGCAAAAATTTCTTTTCCAGTACCGCTTTCTCCTAAAATAAGTACATTTGAGCTGGTATGAGCAGCCTTTTTTACTATTTCCTTAGCCGAAATAATCGAATCACTTTCACCTATAATATTTTCAAGAGAATAGCTGGCTCTATTAAATTCTTTAAGTTTTGATTTATAGTTCTCTAATTCTTTTTCAATAACACTAATTTTTTTATAAAGACTATTTAATTCCTTTACATTTCTAAATAATACCTTTCCCACAACTCCGATGATTTCGCCATTTTTTATAATAGGTATTCTCGAGGCTATCATATAATTCCCTTTAATCTTATGAAGCTGAGCTACTTCTTCCTTACCTGTTTCAAGTACTATTGGCATTCTTGTATTTTCAATAACTTCAGTTACATGTTTACCCACAGCATCCTCTCTTTTTATTCCTAAAAAATCAGTATATGCCTTACTCATCATAGTAATTATCCCCATCTTGTCAATAATCACCATACCATCATAAGCTGTCTCAATTACAGTATTTAAAATTTCACTGCTGTTTCTTTCTTCATCAAGCTTATGAAGCAATTCATTGTAATTTGGTATATTACTAAAAATCAACACTGAACCTGCCGCAACTTTACCCTCATATAAAGGTATAATGCTTAAAATTAAATTTAAATTATTAATGACTATAGGTTTCTTTAGTTCCTCTTTTTTGGAAGCTAAAAAGCGAGTTAATTCAAAACTATACATTAATTTATTAACATACTTGCCTAAACTATCTTTGCTATCTATCCCAAAAAGAATGCTTGCAGCCTTATTAACAAAAATCACCTTATTTTCAGGATCAACTGCAATTACCTCATTTAATACATTATCTAATATTATTTTCATTTCATTAAAACAGCTTGAGAATAATGTTTCTTTACCCATTTGGTAGTACCTTCTTCCTCATAAGTTCTATGCTCTTTGATAGTTTTCTAGAAATATATAATAACTCAAATTTATTTATCAAACAATATGCTTTTTATAACGGCAAATGCTTCACGAGTATATGTTATAGGAATTAAATACCAGATTGTAGGACTAGAATAATTATCAAAATTAATATACCCATTTTTCTTAGCCAGAATACTGCTTCTAAAGGCATGAAAATCTGTTGTTACTATTTTAACATTAACTTTATCCAAGGATTTGTGACCATTTTCTTCTATTTTCTCCTTAGAATATTTAAAGTTTTCATTTGTATTTCTTGACTTATCCTCAAGTATTATTCTATTCTTATCTATACCCTTTTCCTGTAAATATTTACTCATTGCATGGGATTCTGGAATGTCTTCATCATTCCCTTGTCCCCCAGAAAGTACAATATATGCTGTATTATTTTGCTTAAAGCATTCTAATGCTGTATCAAGCCTTGCCTTAAGAATTGCACTTGGAATTGTTCTATCTGTAAGTCCAGCTCCTAAAACAAGAATGTAATCATCTTTTTTTTCATTATGTTTGGGGTAACTTATTATTACAGTCTCAATTCCTAAAAAAACTATAAGACCAATGCATAAAAATATTTTTATAATATTTAATCCTTTAGGAAAAAATGGACTATTTTTCATCTTATGTTTTACAAAGTGATATATAATTAACAGTATTCCTAAAATTAGAACTGGAAAACTAAACGCAACTATTAAACCACTCATCATATCTATAGCTATTACATAAAAAATCAACAATATACCCAATATAATATCACAAAATTTCTTCAAACTCATTTCCCCTAAAATTTATTTTTGTTATTTCAAATTTAATAATTTTATTCATAAATTTATTATATATGGATTTTATTTGTATTTGTTTATTGTAAGATTTTTTTAATAAATATGTTATATTATATAATTCATAACTTTTACTAGATATAACTCTCCATTATGTACTTACTTATTGAAATATACTAAGCTTTTGTATAGCTATGTACAATATATTAATAACTCAAAATACTTTTTCCAAATAAAATTGTTCCGCTTATTATAAGCAATGCTATTACAACCTTTTTTACTGTTTCTTCTTTCATTTTAGAGTCAACTTTAACTCCTACAACCATCCCAATCAACACTGCTGGTGAAAGAAGAAGTGTTAATGTAAAAACCTCTTTGTTTAAAATTCCAGTAAACAAATATAAAAAGAATCTAAAAATATTGTCCACTAAGAAAACACAGCATATGTTTCCTCGAAATTGGCTCTTATTATCTGATGTTCTGCTGATATATGCAACTAAAAGAGCACCAATTCCATAAAGCCCTGCTAAAACACCTGAAGTTATCCCAATTGCTGTAAGAAACACAGGATTGCTTTTCTTACTAATATTTTGATTTGACTTTCGTGTAAGCATTTCTACTGCCATGCCAACTATTACTATTCCTAAAATTGATTTTAATATCCAGTCATATCCTATCTTTAATAAAAGTGTCCCTGGTACAATACCAGCTAACAGCATTAGTGATAATGGAATAACAACTTTAAGTGAAATATTTTTTCGTTCCCTCCATACTATATAAATATTAGTTGGAATACTAAAAATTAAATCAATTGGTGTAGTTAATCTATTTGGTACTACAAACGAAAATAATGATCCCATAACAAGTGTGTTTCCAAATCCAGTTATAGCTTTAACTAAATAAGCTACTAAAGTTGAAATAAAAAGAAATATATTTTGCATTTTCCCCCCCCGTTAAATCCAAATTATTGCTACTCCCTAACCTCTAATCTTTTACTATCAAGAATAGCCAATAGCTTCTATGTAGTCTTCTATGATTATACAACATAATAGATTACTAATTGCAAATTTCTTAAACTTGAATTAGTAATCTATAGTTTCTTTTATTAATTTAAGTTTATGATATATAATTCCCTCCACAAATTTGGAAACTAAATTCTAAATCTTTGCTTGAATCTATGCAAAACTCTGGTAATACTGGTGCACCCCAGCTGTCATCTCCACCAACACCCATTTGTTTTCCTATTATATTTACGTGTGTAAAATTAACAGGTGGCAGTTCTTCTACGTGGAAGGCATTTTCTAATTCCATATTTGAATATGGTAAAACACTAAACTCAAATGGTGCTTTATCATAAGTAAATTTAAGACCTTCATTTTTAGCATTCTTAACAATTACCCATCTAGTTCCTGTCCTATTACCACATTCTTGTGGAACTAAATATCTTGATAGGTTGTCTATCGATGTGCTTTCAAATATTCCAAGCTTTGCACCTTCACATCTATCAATATAATTTTCTTCTGGTCCCATTCCATACCAACTAAATGAATCAAATTCAGCTAGCAATTTAAAATTCATACCTAGCACTGGAAGCTCAGGAAGTCCTGTAACTCTGTTATATTTTACATCCACCTTGATTACTCCATCTTCAGCTACTTCATAGGTTATATTAACTTTTGTAGATGGAATTGTTGGTAATTCGTAAGTATAGTATAAAACTATTCTATTTTCAAATTCCTCCATAGAAAAATCAACGCACTTTTGTCCTAAAGTAGCCGCAAGCCATTGACTACATCTAAATTCATGCTTGTTTCCTCTATCGTTGTCTGTTGTTGCTCTCCAATAAAAGGTTTTTGGTGTTCTTGTAATAAATTCTTTATTATTATACCTTAAGGACACAATTCCACCTTCTTGTTTAGAAAATATAACCTTAAAATCTTTTCCGTGAATACCTATGTTTACATCTCCGTGAACAACCTTCATTTTAAAATCTGAACTGAATTTATTTACTTCTTCTTTTTCTTTAATAACTTTTTGTCCAAATGCAATTTCATGGCCCTTATCTGCCCAAAGTGTAGCTTGCGCTAATCTTAATGAAACTGTAAGTACAATTTCTTCTGAGCAGTCATATTTTTCTAATGGAAGTTCTACATATTTTTCTTCACCTGGAGCCACAGATACTTTTAGCCTTCCTTGTTTAAGTAAATTTCCTTCTTTTTCAACTACATAGAATAATTCAAATTCATCTGTATTTACAAAAAGATTTTGGTTCTTAATAGTTACACCTTTTGCATCTGGCTTTAATTTTACATTTTGATATAAATACTTAACTTCTTGGGCTTTTGGGGATATAGTTCTATCCGCATATATTAAACCATTTCCTGAAAAATTATAATCTGTTGGCCTATCAGTAAAGTCTCCTCCATAAGCTAAAACTTCCTTTCCATTTGGAAGCTTTCTATATAATGCTTGATCGCCGTAATCCCAAATGAAACCGCCTTGATACATTAAATATTTATCTTCAAGTTCAGTATATTTCATCATTCCTCCAGTAGAATTGCCCATTGAATGCATATATTCACAGCTAATATATGGCTTCTTTGGATTATCATTAAGATACTCTTCTATTTCGGCTGCTTTTGCATACATTCTACTTTCCATATCACTTGTATCGTCAAATTCTCTACATCTAGTTACTCCTTCATAATGCACTAAACGAGAAGGGTCTTTTTTTCTATAATATTCTGACATTTGATAAATATCTTCACCTGCATAAGATTCATTACCACATGACCAAATAAGAACGGATGGATGATTTTTATCTCTTTCTAACATTGATGATGCACGATCTAAAACTGCAGCTTGCCATTCTTGAAGACTTCCTGGCACATTCCATGATGGTTCAATCTGTCCCATCTTTTGCCATGAACCATGACTTTCTAAATTTGCTTCATCTATTAAATAGATTCCATATTCATCACAAAGCCTGTACCATAAACTTTGATTTGGATAATGTGAGGTTCTAACAGCGTTAATATTATGTTGTTTCAAGAACTTAATATCCCACAACATGTCCTCTTTTGTAATTGATCGTCCACTTCTTGCGCTAAATTCGTGACGGTTTACACCTTTAAAGACAATTCTTTTTCCATTAAGACACATAATCTTATCCTTCATTTCAAAATGTCTAAAACCTACCTTTTGAGTTACAATCTCCACTAAAGTACCATCTTTTTTCTTTACTAAGATATATAATGTATATAGATTTGGCTCTTCAGCACTCCATAATTCCACATTTTGTACATCTAAAGATAAAGTCAATTCATTTAAAAACTGAACTTTTTCAGAAGCAGCTATTTTATTTCCTTCTTTGTCTTCTAAATATGTTTCAATTGTAGTTTCAGAATTCCCTATCATTTTAAGATCTGCATTTAACTTTGCATTTTTAAATTCATCATGTAAATCTGTCTTTACAAATATATCATTTACATGAGTTTCTGGGACTGCATATAAATACACATCTCTAAATATGCCTGAAAATCTCCAAAAATCCTGATCTTCTATCCAACTCGCACTACTTCTCTTATAAACCGCAACAGCAAGTTTATTTTCTCCAACTTTTAAGTAATTAGTAATATCAAATTCTGATGGAGTAAAGGTATCTTCACTAAACCCAACAAATTCTCCATTAATCCACACATAAAATGCCGTTTCTACACCTTGAAAAGAAATAAAAGTCTGCTTATTTTTAAGTTCATCTTTTACTTCAAAAAATGTCACATAGCTTCCAACTGGATTGTAATTCTTTGAAATATATGGTGGCCTTAATTCATCATGGCCTTCCCAAGGATACATGGTATTAATATACTGGCATTTATCATAACCTTGAAGCTGAATATGGCCCGGCACTTTAATATAATCGAATTCACTAATATCAAAATCGTCTTTATAAAAATCCTTAATTCTTAACGCTGGATTTTCACTATATGAAAATCTCCATTTTCCATTTAAACTTTGTTTAAGAGGCATGTTATCTTCTAATTTAATATCCTCTATTTTTTCATAGAACCAATGATCTGAATGAGCATCAATTCTATTCACTCTAAATATTTCTGGATTTTCTAGCCAATCTAATGATGGTTTAATATTACTCATCATATTCCCTCACTTTCATTATTATATAAAGTTAATGTTTGATTAGATTTAATTTAATTATATTGGCTAAGTACATTCATTTAACCAAAATGTTCTTAGCCAATACTTTGTATGAGAATTATGAGATAAATAATTATGGGCTGAACTAAATAGAACATAGTATAATCGTAATCAATTACATATAATATTATAATTAACTTAATCTTTGATGCTTACCTATATGATTAAGTAAAATCTTTATTTATATTTTATTCTTATTTTACTAAAAAATCAATATTATTTTACTAAACTTTACTAGCAAATTTCCTTACGCATTGAAAACCTTTAATTTTTAAGGTATAATCAGTATTGAGATAAATTTTTTATAAAGGGTAATTTTAGAATAGGGGTGCTGGCTATTGAACGAATATAGTAAAATTTTAGTAGTTGATGATGAATTCATCATGAGACAAGGTATAACTCATATGATTGATTGGGAAAAGGAAGGTTTTCAAATTATCGGTCAGGCTTCTAATGGCCAAGAAGCTATTGATATGATAAAAGAAAATATACCTGATATTATAATTTCTGATGTAGTAATGCCTCAAATAAATGGAATTGAATTAGCTAAATTCCTACAGGATAAATATCCTCAAATTAAAATAATTATTTTGAGTAGCTATAGTGATTTTGAATATGTAAAATCATCTTTTCAAAACGGTGCTGTTGATTATATATTAAAACCTTCTTTAAATCCAACAGAAATACTAAAAACATTAAAAAAACTATCTAATAAACTTAAGAGTAATACTTCTACCAAAAGTAACAAAGGAAACACAAATAATATTTTAAGCAGACTTATTCTAGGTTTCGATACTAATATTGATATTGATTATTTAAACAATTTATTTGTTTATTCAAACTTTTGTTTATTTGGCTTAAATGCAAAAAAAATATATGATAATTATGAGAAACGTCAAGATATTATTAGTTATACTGATTCAGTAATAAATAATGAATTTTCCTTAAATAAACTAGATATAAGCTACTGTATTCAAACGGCCAATATTGAAAACGAAATCATCGTTACAGTTATTAATTTTGATAATAACTCTTATAGAGATATCCTGAATAAAATAAACAAAATTTCACAATTAGTTTCTAATAGTTTTTATGAAACATTTTTTGTCATGACTAATAATTTTGATTCTATTAATAATGTTAAGTCTATATATGAAAAAGAATTTTTGTTATTAACACAGCAATATTTTTACCATAGAAGTACTCCTTTATTATGTTCTCAAGATTTCAAGGCGCCTCCGCAAATAGATAAATTTAACTTTAAGCGCTTTTCAGAATTTGTTTCAATTATGCAGTTTCAAAACGCTTTTGAAATGTTAACTAGATATATACAAGACGCAATTAATAATACGGCACTGACTGAATTCGAACTTAAGACATTAATTCAGAATTCCTTCTATAATGTAATTACATCTTTAGAATATTTAAATTTTGATTCAAATGCATTAAATTCTTTAAAGCAGGATTGTTTTCATAAAATTGATAGTATTAAATATGCTGAGGATTTAATAAAAGCCTATGAATCTTTATTGAGTCATTTAAATGAGATAATAGATAAACACGAAAATAGAATAAATTCTCACATGATTAATAAAATAATTCAGTATATCCATGATCACTATGATGAACAGCTTACTTTAGCTGAAGTGTCTAAATTATTTAATTTTAATTATTCTTATTTATCTGCTTACTTCAGCTCTCACAATGAAGAGGGCTTTAATGAATTTCTTAATAAAATAAGAATAAAAAAAGCTTGCGATTTCTTAAAACAAGATATTCCTATTTCCGATATTAGCAGTATGGTTGGATATTCTGATCATAGTTATTTTTGTAAGGTATTCAAAAAATTCACTGGCCTTACACCAAGCAATTTTAGGAAAAGCGGTATTAAAATCCTAGATTAAGAAAGGAACAAAATATATGTTTAAACCACCAAAATTTATTCATTCTACTACATTGTTCTTTAGAGTTGCTTCGGTTGTTCTTATAAGCGTTATTTTAGTATCTATTTCTATAGGCATTATTACAATAAAAATTTCCAAAGATATATTAGCTGATACTTTTAGTAAATCAAATTATAAGGTTCTAACGCAAATTACAAATAATCTAAATACTTTAAATGATAATATAATTAATATTATGAATGCAATTGACTATATTCCAGATTTTCAAAGATATTTTACAGAAAAAGAATTAACTCCTCAGCAAAATTACAAAACAATCTATAATATGCATGAAGGCTTAAAGAAAATGATTCCCGATAAAGATTTTTATGATATTACTGTTATAGCTATAGGACTTAATGGAAATACCTATGCAGCAAGTAATTATGATCATATTCTTCCAAATTCGGATGAGATCTTAAATAGCGATTTTACAAAGAAGGCACTAGCTAATAAGAATACTATTTTTTATCAATATCTAGATCATGGTTTTACGAAATTAACGCAAAATTCCAGTACACTTGTAGCTATAAAAGTATTATGTGATACACTCACAAGACAGCCTTATGGTTTTGTTTATGTCCTCATTAATGAAAATAATTTACATAAATATTATGATTATTTTGTAGGTAATGGCAATAATATAGCAATTATGTCAAGTGACGGTACTATTGTTTCTTCTAGTAATACTTCTACAATTGGCTCTAAGAATATAGATCTATACAACATCTCCAGTGCTATGATAAGTAATAATTTAAAATATATTAATACAAAATTAAATTCATCTGATGTTACAGTGTTATCAAAACATTTACCTACTTATAATTTCAATATAGTAGGTACTATTGATAAAAATATAGTTTTAAATGAAATTTATGACTCTAATGAAATCTTAGGAACAAGCATAGTAATTGCCCTTGTATTTATTCTTATAACATTTTTTGTAATACGTAGAACAACAAAACCAATCTCGGCTCTTGCAAGAACAATGCCAAAAATAATTTACGGTGATTTTAATAATCATATTCCTATTGCGGGGAGCTATGAAGTCCGTGAATTATCTGCTGCATTTAACTACATGTTGGACGGTTTAAATAATTATGTTAAAGAGCAGATTAAAATGCAAAGAGAAAAGAGAAAAGCTGAAATACATGCTTTACAAATGCAGATAAATCCTCATTTTATCTATAACACTCTTGCTTCAATTAAGTGGCTAATGTGGCAGGGAAACGTCGAAAAATCTACTCAGACCATTGATGCGTTTATATGTCTGCTTAGAAATACAATTAGCAATAACAATGAAATGATAACAATTCAAGAGGAAATCCAAAATTTAAAGAATTATGTTTTAATTAATCATACGCGATATGGCGATAATATCAACGTGAATTTTTTCATAATGCCAAATTGTGAAGGATATATTATACCTAAATTAATACTTCAACCATTTATTGAAAATGCATTTTTTCACGGTTTTACTGATAAGACAAATGGCTCCATTCATATATTTATAAATGAACAAAATCAAAATTTAATTTGTGAAATTATCGATAATGGTGTAGGAATGACAAATGAAGATATTAGAAGAATCCTTAGAAAACCATCTAAAAAACATGAACATTTTACTAGCATTGGAATCAACAATGTTAACGATAGAATCAAGCTTCTTTATGGAGATGAGTATGGAATTACAATCACTAGTGAGCCAAATAAAGGAACCACAGTAAAAGTAGTAATTCCAGCCCAAAAGGAATTTTTAGAATATTAGCTACGTAAAAATATAATTTATATTGATAATAAGCTGTTAAAGTTCTTATTTAGTTGAAAGTTACTCTGATTTAGCTTGCCAATCTGAAAGCAGGAGCATGCTAAATTAGTGCAACTTACAACTTATAACCTTTATCGATATTTTCATATTCCATCAAAACATTGTGACCCTTAAAGTTATAAAATATTTATTATTTCGGTAAGCTACTACATATGTTTATCTATAAGATAAGATATTATATTTTCAATTCACTTACTGATTTACCTAGTTCTATGGATACTTCCTCGCATTGCTTTGAATTTCTTACTATATCTTGTGATTTATCTGATAATAAGCTAATTTTATTTGCAATACTTATTGCATCATTAGCACCGTTGGAGGAAGCAATACCAACATTACTAATAGCAGAGGTAATATCTCTTGTTGCTAATAATAGTTGTCTAGCTGCATCCTCAATTTCCTTGGATATTGTGTTATAGTAATTTGCATCGCTGCTATAAGAATTACTCATTTCATAAAATTGTTTATAATTTTCCATAACCGTTTCATCAATAAACTTTAATATATCATTAGATGTATTTACTAAATAATCTACTGCTTGTATTACATGAGTAATTATATTTTTAATCCTTTCTGTAGTAATATCTGATTCCTCTGCTAATTTTTTAATTTCTGCTGCAACAACTGCAAATCCTTTTCCTGCCTCGCCTGCTCTGCTAGCTTCAATGGCTGCATTTAGTGAAAGAAGATTTGTTTGACTAGTAATACTAGAAATTGCATCAAGTAGATTACTTATTTCATTAACTTTAGCTGATTTTCCTATAGCCTCTTTAAGCTTACTACTATTATCATTGCATAATTTAATGGTCTCATTTTTCAAATTTACAGAATCATTTTTAAAGTTATCAGCTCTATTCTTAATTTCTTCTGAATGCATATATGCTTTTTTAGTTGTATCAGTTATTTTTTCAACAGAACTTTCCATTTCATTAGTTGTAGAACTTATTTCCTCAGTTGATGCGGCTGTTTCTTCTAGTCCAGCTACAATTTGTTCCGCAGCAATGCTTACTTCTTCTACAACTATTCTTAATTCATTAACTGTTTCTAAAAGTTCTTTACTTGTATTAGAAGTCGAACCTATTTGCCCTTCCACATTTTTAAGTATTGTTTTTATGTTATTTTGCATAAGCATTAAATTTTTAAACATACTTCCAGTTTCATCTTTTGCATTTAATAATTTATTATCAATACTATTTGTAAAATCACCATTAGAGATCCCCAGCAAATGATCGTTAAACTTGTGAATTGACTTAACAATAATAGATCCTATTTTACTAAATATAATTACTCCAATAATCGTAAGTATTAACATAATAATAGCTATAACTGAAATTATGTTAAATATATATTGAGAAATAATACTGTAATCTATACCTACAGCCCATATTCCTATAACTTTATTAAAATTATCTCTAATAGGAGTATACTGGCATAAAGTATCTTTACCTAAAACATTAACTCTCCCGATATATGGTTTTCCTTGCTTTATTACCATATCTACAACTTCATCAGGCGCCTTTGTGCCTATTGCTCTGTTACCGCTTTCATTCACAGCATTTGTAGCAACTCTCGTGTCACCTAGAAATATACTAATAATATTAACTCCACTATCATTTTTTATTGAATCTACTATTTGATTATTATTACTGATTTCCATATCCCCTTTATAAAGCTTTCCATCAGTGACTTTCCAGTTGCCGGTATATTTAGTATCTAAAAATATATATCCAAGCCTGCTTGTTGTTGTTGCATTCTTTTCATAATTAGCATAAGCTATTTTATTAATATTAGTATTAATTACAACAAATGTACTCATAGATATAATACTTACAATTATAATGAATGCTAAGACCAATTTCGCCTTAATTTTCATAAATATCCACTCCTTACTATGTAAAAGTTGTTTTAGGATATGTCTTTTTCTTATTTAAAATAATCACTATAAATCTAATAGATTTATAGTGATCTTACTACTTATATTTTGGCTATATACTTATCCATTTTAATCCCTTTTTTATTAATTAATGCTATTGTTTTAATATTTTCAATCCATATTTCTTTAATATAATTTCTTTACCTATTTTTTCACCTGAGATCATATCAACATACTCTTCTTTACCTAAATCTACTTTCTTTTCCTCATCAGTAAAATTCATAATAAAGATATACTTATTATTTTTATTAAAACGCATTTGGGCGGTAACACCTTGCGGTAAGCATCCGTCTATAACACCCTTAATATTTAAATCCTTAGTAAGTTTTGAGTAGAAATCCCTATTAAAATCTTCTCCAGTTCTTGCTGCAATATAATATGCTTTTCCATTTCCATAGTTATTAACTGTTAGTGCAGGCATATTAGCATAAAAATCATTTTTATATACTCCAAGAACCTCTGCTGTTTCTACATGAATTAAATCACAGTAATCTTTTGTTGCATAACATTTCTTAAATCCATCAATTTCTTTATCTTTAAATTCAATATAATTTACTTCATCATCATATAGAGAATCTATTTCTTCTGACCAAATTCCAGTAACTTCACGAAGTGGTCCTGGGAATCCGCCTAAGAAGCAGAGATCATTTTCATCAACAATTCCACTAAAATAAGTAGTTACAAAAGTACCACCATTTTTTACAAACTCATTAATTCTTTCAGCAACATTTGGACGAATCATATAAAGCATTGGAGCTATTACAAGTTTGTAACTTGATAGATCGCAGTCCATATTAATAACATCTACTGATATTCCATTTTGCCAAAAAACTTTATATGCATCTTGGCAGCTTTCTTCATAACATTTTTTATATTTCTTTAAGCCTTGTGCATCATCAATTGCCCATAAATTTTCAACATCAAATATTATTGCTACTTTGGATTCTTTAATTGAGCCTTGAATTTCTTTTACTTTATTTAGAGTTTCTCCAACTTCCGTTACCTCTCTAAATACTCTAGTGTTTTCATGTCCACAGTGATCCACCACTGCTCCATGGAATTTTTCTGAAGCTCCCCTTCCTTTTCTCCATTGGAAATATAAGACCGAGTCTGCTCCATGAGCTAATCCTTGCATTGATGCTAATAGATGCATTCCAGGACGCTTTAATTTATTTGTATCATGCCAATTTACTAGACTTGGAGTGCTTTCCATTACTAAAAACGGCTGTCCACCTTTTAATGGTCTATAGATATCATGGACAAAGCTTACATTAGAAGCTAAGTCTGCTGTACTTTCAAAATCATTATGCCATGCAGGATAGTTATCCCAAGTTGCAACATCAACTTCCTTTGCGAATTTCCAATAATCCAAGCCTATGAATAAACCCATACGTGGATAATTTCCCATGAAGTTAGCTGTTACAGGAATGTTTGGAGTTATTTCTCTAATAGGTACAATTTCATTTTTGTAGAAATCGATTGTTTGGTCTGTAACAAACCTCTTCCAATCTAAATTATGTCCATGTACAAACATCTCACCCTTTTCAGACGGGCTTTCGATTTGTGACCAGCTATTGAATCTGTGACTCCAAAAACCAGTCCACCAAGCTTCATTTAGTTTTTCCAAATCATTATCATATTTTTTCTTAAGCCAGTTCCTAAATGCTTCTTGACAATATTCACAGTGACAATCTCCACCATATTCATTTGAAACATGCCACATTATTAATGCAGAATGATCTTTATATCTTTCAGCAAGAATTTTATTTATTTCATATGTCTTTTTTCTATATACAGGCGAAGTAAAACAATGATTGTGTCTTTGACCGTGTAGGTTTTTCGTTCTATCACTATTTACTCTTAAGACTTCTGGATATTTTTCTGACATCCATGCAGGTCTTGCACCGCTTGGTGTTGACAAAATTACATAGATATTATTTGCTGCCATATCATTCATAATTTTATCCAACCATTCAAAAGTATACTTTCCTTCTTCTGGCTCTATTGCGCTCCATCCAAATATATTAATAGAAACACAATTACAATTTGCCAGCTTCATAAGTCGTACATCTTCTTTTAAAACTTCAGGATAATTTAACCACTGATCCGGATTATAATCACCTCCATGTAAAAAACCCTTTATCTTACTATTTAGTACTGGAAATTCTTTATCCATAAGCTTTCCTCCAACATTCTCACACATTATTTTTATTTAATTGAACCTGTCATACCTGCAACGAAATGCTTTTGCATTACAAAGAATACAAATGCAGTTGGCAATGTTGTAATTACTATAGCCATCATAATTAAGCCATAATCAGGTGAATAACTTGATGCTAATTTTGAAATTATAAGCAAAACAGTTTTCTTTTCTGGTGATTGAAGTGCAATTAATGGCCACAAGTAAGCATTCCATGCACCCATAAATGTAATAATTGCCGCTGCTGCATAAGTTGTTCTCATTGTTGGGAAAAATACTTTAAAGAAAATCCCAAATTCCCCCAATCCATCTATCCTTGCTGCTTCTAAAATTTCTTTAGGAAATGACTTTGTATTTTGCCTAAAGAAAAAAATTAGGAATGCAGTACATACACTTGGTAAAAATACAGCTGCCAATGTGTTTACCCCCAAAAAGCTTAAAGGTGAATTTTTCAAACCTGAAAAGAATTTGAATAATGGAATCATTATTGCTGAAAATGGAACCATCATAGATAAAAGTAAAATATTAAATACCCTATCTCTAGCTTTTGTTCTAAATATTTCAAAACCATAACCTGATATAGATGACACAAGTAATGCAAGTACGGTAGTTATAATTGCAATTTCTGCTGAATTAATCAATGAAGTGACAAAGCCTAAATCTGGTTTGAAAAGATTATTCAAATTTTCCATAAAACTACTTCCTGGAAGCAACTTTCCTCTTGTTACATCTACTGATTTATTAGTAGCACTAATTATCATCCAAAAAAACGGAAATATAGAAACAAAGGATGCTACACTTAAAAATATATACTTAATTACTTTATAAAATTTATTAGTCATTCTTGTCGCCTCCTATTTTAAATTGGATTATAGCTAATATTACTACTATAACAACAATTAGATAAGCTACTGCTGTTGCATATCCAAAATCTGGTGTATATGTGAAGCATAAATCATAAATATATTTTGAAATAGTAGTTGTTGCATTAGCAGGACCACCTTTTGTGATGTTTACGACTTCATCGAATAATTGAAGTGTACCGATTGTTGAAGTAATAGTTGTAAATAGTATTATAGGTTTTAATAATGGTACTGTTATGGATGTAAATTTCTTTAATGGTGATGCCCCATCAATTTCTGCTGCTTCATAAATTGAATGGTCTA
The DNA here is from genome assembly GCF_002760435.1 of Clostridium sp. LS. Classification (GTDB taxonomy): domain Bacteria; phylum Bacillota; class Clostridia; order Clostridiales; family Clostridiaceae; genus Clostridium. The sequence continues at coordinate 63,041 of NZ_AUUU01000013.1, read as the reverse complement.
TATTTTGCAAACCTGATAAATAAAATATCATGTTATAGCCTGTCCATCTCCAAGTAATTGCAATTATAATAAGTACTTTAGCCCAAATTGGATGTGTAACCCATTCAATTGGTGCTGAAATTAAGTGAATGCCCATAAGCATTTTATTTACTAATCCATCTGATGCAAATATACTTTTAATAATAACTGAATATCCAACCAAAGATGCCACGCAAGGTAAGAAAATTGCTGTTCTAAAAAATCCACTAAATTTTAAAGTCCTATCATTAAGAACAGAGGCAATAATAAGTGCTAAAATAATCATTACTGGAACTTGAACTAATAAATATATAAAAGTATTTCCTATTGATTTTATCAAAGTTGCATCCGAGAACATTCTAATATAATTATCTACACCACTAAACTTTAAATTATTTCCTTTACCTGATTGAAGTGACATTATTAAAGATTCTATCATGGGATAAAATACAAATAATCCAATTAAAAATGTACCTAATGATACGAAAATCCATCCCCATAAATTTTCCTTACTATTAAGGCCTGCCACACTTTTACGCTTCATTTTCTCATCTCCTTTAAGATTTATAAAGACTATGGCTAAGGTATATTCAAAAAATAGCAAGTCATCATCTACATGTCTATTTTGCGTGATACTGCGTCTGTAATTTAACCTAATATTTCTAAGGTTAGCATTACCTCCTCACCTGACATAAAGTGAAACTTTCCAAGTAGAATTAACATTCCGCCTAAAGCTAGTTAAACTTATACCCCCAAGGGGTACAATGTACCCTCAAGGGGCACAATGTACCCTCAGGTGCACCTAGTCTTAATACAAAATATACATCGCATTTTTGACTTGCTATTTCCTTTCATAAACCTAAATGTCTATTTAAATTTTTAACAAATAGTGCTTATAATTTTTTAATTTAATATTCTAACTATTTACTTACAGCAGCCTCTGCTTGTGCTTGAGTCTTTTGAAGGGTTTCATCTACATTAGCCCCTGCAACTATAGCTTGCATTCCTTCTGACATAACGCTTTCTAATTGATATGTGTAAAGACCATAGTTTACAGCTGGAACTTTTGTAGTCCAATTTGCCATATCTTTAAATACTTCTTGACCGCCATAGAAATCTACAGGTTTGCTATAATTGTCACTTGTGCTTGCTTCTTTTAATGTACTTACTAATCCGATTGCTGGCACTAGATCATTCATTAAATCTTTATCTGAAGCAAAAGTGCTTGCTAAAAAGTCAGCAGCTAAATCTGAATTACCAACCTTATCAAGAACATACCAGCTGCTACCACCGCTATTAGATGCATTTACTGATTTTGAATTAGCCCCTAATTTTGGAATAGCTGTTACTGCCCATTTTCCTTTTTGATCTTCTGATTTTTGTATTGAAGAAGAAATCCAACATCCACTTGGTACTGATGCAACGTCACCTTTTTGGAATGCTGCTAAAAATGCGTCCCATCCAGAAACTTGTTTTGTAATGCCTGCATCAACCATTTGTTTATATATGTTGATAGCATCTTTTAATGCTTGGTTACCAGAGATATTTACTGTTTTACCATCTTCTTTTACATACCATGAACCTGCTGATTGCATCATGATTCTTAATTGATTTAAATCGCTTGGATCGATTGTTAACATTGCTTTTCCAGTTTTAGCTTTTACCGCTTTACCAATTTCAATAAATTTTTCCCAAGTAAGATCGTTCATATCCTCTTTCTTATATCCTGCTTGTTCTATTAAGTCTGTTCTATAAAACAATGCTGCTACACCACTATCAAATGGCACTCCATAGAATTTACTTCCATCAGACATTACATTTAATTTATAGTCTGCAAATTTAGTTTTATCTACCTTACCACTTAAATCTTTTATTTCACCCGGATATGATTGTAGGTAATTTTGAATCCTATAATCTTCAATTAATACTACATTTGGAAGTCCGTCATATGTTCCTGAAGAAAGACTTGTATTTAATTTTTGTACTACGTCATCTTGTGCCATACTTACAACATTAATTGTTACATCTGGATGATTCTTTAAATATCTTTCCTTTGCCATGTTTGCAGCTTTGATATTGAAGGTATCATCCCAAGCCCAAATAGTGATTGTTTTATCATCTTTTCCTTTACTTGATGATGAAGTACTACTGCTGCTGCTTGAAGATGAACCACATGCCATCAAGCTAAATGCCATCATACCAGTTACAACTGCTGCCATAATTTTTTTAAATTTCATAAATGAATCCCCCTTAAAAATAATTTCATACATAAGTAACTTTTTCTGTTTAATATTAGTTATGTATTTGTTTACATTATAGCATCTATAATATAGTAAACGTTATTGCTATCTTGGTATGAATTTGTACTATTTTTATGTTATCATAATTAATATTTGTACTTTTTTTAGTTATTAGTATTTTTTTTAATACGTTTACATTATTTTTTCTTGTATTTATTTGTGATTTCTTTCAAAAAAACTACTAGTAAAATGTATGATATTATAATAGATAATTAAAAATAGTAACCCTTTTCTATAAAAAGGGCTACTATTTCTCTAATTTTCTATATAATATACAATTGATTCATATGCTCTTAAAGTTATATTTTTATCCAAATTACAGCTATTCTTATAATTTGAAATTAAAATTTTACTATTTAAAGGTTTCCTTAAATACTCCTCTGGTAATTCTATCATAACTTCCTCACTAAAAAAATTATTTACTACAATTAACGTCTTATTATTCAGAGTTCTTACATATGATAATACTCTTTCATTATCTTCAAGAATAAATTTTATCTTTCCCTCTGAAATTATATCATAATTTTTTCTTAATTGTATTAATTTTTCATAGTGAAAAAAAATTGAATCTTTATTTTCTAATGCATTTTGTGCATTTATCACCTTATATTTATTACAAATAGGAATCCATGGCGTTCCTTTAGTAAATCCGGCATTTTCTTCAGCATTCCATTGGATTGGTGTTCTTGAATTATCCCTAGATTTTTCTCTTAGGATTTCTAGAATTTCTTCCTCAGCTTTTCCTTGTTCCTTTAAGATGTTGTAGTAATTAATTGATTCAACATCTCTATACTCATCTATTGAATTAAAGTATGGATTAGTCATTCCAAACTCTTCTCCTTGATAAATATACGGAGTTCCCCTCATCATATGGATAGTTGTTGCAAGCATTTTTGCGCTTTCATTTAAGTATTCCTTGTCATTACCAAATCTAGATACTATTCTTGGCTGGTCGTGATTACACCAAAAAAGTGCGTTCCAGCCGTTTCCATTTTGAATTCCCTCTTGCCAGGTTTTAAAAAGTTCTTTTAACCTCACAAAATCGAAGTCCATAACTGTCCATTTATCACCATTGTAGTAATCAACTTTTAAATGATGAAAATTAAATACCATTGATAATTCCTTCTCCTCAGGATTAGAATATTTTATACAATTTTCAAGGGAAGTTGAAGACATCTCTCCTACTGTCACTATATCCTTTTGTTTTCCATAGGTATTTTCATTAAGTTCTCTAAGATAATCATGAATCCTCGGACCATCAGTGTAAAATCTTCTTCCATCACCCTCTAAATCACTCTCAAACTTCTCTGGCTTTGATATTAAATTTATCACATCAAATCTTAATCCTTTTACTCCCTTTTCTATCCAAAAGTTGACTATAGAGTAAATCTCTTTTCTTACCTCTTCGTTGTCCCAATTTAAATCGGCTTGAGTTCTATCAAAAAGATGTAAGTAATATTCATCGAATTTCTCTACATATTCCCATGCATTACCACCAAATTTAGATTGCCAATTTGTAGGCGACTCTTGGTTAACTGATTTTTTAAAGATATAAAAATCTTTGTATTTCTTTTCACCATTTAATGCTCTCTTAAACCAATTATGCTCTGTAGATGTATGATTAAGAACCATGTCTAACATTAAATATATTTCTCTTTTCTTGGCTTCTTGTACTAATTTTTCGAAATCCTCCAAGGTACCGAAGCTTGGATCTATATTATAATAATCAGCAATATCATATCCATTATCTACTTGAGGCGAAGGATAAAAAGGAGTAAGCCATATATAATCTATACCTAAAGTTTTTAGATAATCTAGTTTCTCTATTACTCCATTTAAATCTCCAATTCCATCACCGTTAGTATCGTAAAACGACTTAGGATATATTTGATAGACAGTACTTTTCTTAAAATCCTTCATGATATTATATCCTTTCTCGCCTAGCTAATTGATTTTCTTTTTCCAACTATTACTGTAAGTACAAACGGAACTACTACAGCAACCAGCATTGCTATTGCAAATATCACCATAAATGCAGGTTTAATTGATAAAATACCAGGTAAACCACCAACACCAATTGAGTTAGCCATTACTCCACTACCAACTGAAATAATTGCAGCTATGGCTGAACCTGTCATTCCACAGAAGAATGGGAAACCATGTTTTAAATTAACACCGAACATTGCTGGTTCAGTTACTCCAAGGTAAGCTGATATACATGCTGGTACATTTACTTCCTGGGCTTCTTGATTCTTTCTTTGTAAATATATCATAGCGAGTACTGCTGAACCTTGAGCAATATTAGATAAAGCTATCATTGGCCAAAGCGATGTTCCTCCAAATTGAGCCATTAATTGTAGGTCTATTGCATTTGTCATGTGATGAAGTCCAGTAATAACAAGTGGTGCATAAAGGAATCCAAAAATCGCTGCAAAAATCATTCCAAATGAAGAAGTTAAACCACCATATACTACTTTTGAAATAGCAGAACCAATTGCCCAGCCTATAGGCCCTATTACAATATGTGCAATTAAAACTGCTGGCACTAATGAAAGGAATGGTACTAATATCATTGATATTGAAGCAGGACTTATTTTTCTAACACTTCTTTCTAGGAATACTAATGTGAAACCTGCCATTATTGCTGGAATAACTTGAGCTTGATATCCTATCATTCTTACTTGAGCAAAGCCAAAATCCCAGAAAGGAATTTTATCAGGGCTTGTTCCTGCAACTGCATAAGCATTTAATAACTGTGGTGAAACTAATGTAATACCAAGTACAATACCTAGAATTTGGGTTGTCCCCATTTTCTTTGTAATTGACCATGTTATACCTACTGGCAAGAAGTGGAATATTGCTTCTCCAATTAACCATAAGAAACTATTTGTACCAGCCCAAAATTGAGATACTTCAACTAACGATTTAGTTCCGCCTTCTAATAATTTCATGTCACCAATAATGTTTCTAAAACCTAAAATTAGACCTCCAACAATGATAGCAGGAATAAGTGGTGAGAATATTTCTGCTATATTTGCCATAAGTTTTTGCAGAAAAGTCATATTATTTTTAGCGACATCTTTTACTGCATCTTTACTTACTCCATCAATACCTGAAATTGCTATAAAATCGTTATAAAATGCGAATACTTCATTTCCAATAATAACTTGAAATTGTCCAGCTTGTGTAAATGTACCTTTAACACTTTTTAGTTTTTCAATTGCATCCACACTAGCCTTGCTAGGATCATTTAAAACAAATCTCATTCTTGTAACACAATGTGTAACAGCCGAAATATTTTCTTTACCACCAACTAATTTTAGTAGTTCTTTTGCATCATTTTGAAATTTCCCCATTAATAAAACCTCCATTGATTTTTTGATTTCTTATAAATAATTTCATAATTGTTATACAGATCTGTTTATTATATAAGTTCAATTGAACAAACATTTAATATTAGCATTAACCAGATGCTTGTACTAAATTTAATATTTAAATGTTTACAATAACATCATAATCTAATGTAAACATTTAGTCAATATATTTTTTAAAATTTGTTTAAACAAATTTTTATTATTCTTTTAAATCATTGTCATATTCACATTCTTTCTGCATACAATAACTATAAAATATGTTTAAACACATTTTATAATTTGCAATATTTGTTCATATACCTCTTGTTTTTCCATACAAAAGATAATATTTTTAATACTTAGACTAAACATCCTAGTATTTAACTAACCGGAAAATATAAATCTCTTTAGAGAATTCTTATTAGCTTTTTCAAACATATACAATTTTCAAGACATTTACCAATATTATGTTAACTTATCTAAGAAAATGAAGTATAATATATTCATTAAGGATAATTTAAGGGAGTGTTACTTTTGCCGAACGTAAAATTTAAAGATATATATCATGCATTAAAGGATAATATAGACAATGGTAAATACGATGATTCTATGATGCTTCCTACTGAAATGGAGTTAATTGAAAAGTTTGATTGTAGTAGAAATACAGTAAGAAGAGCTATTAACGAACTTAGCAAGGATGGCTATGTTAAAAGTGTTAAAGGCAAGGGGGTTATAATCCTAGATAGAGATAGCCGTGAATCAATAGAGCTTCCTATTGGTAATTTGTTAGGTTTACAGGAACTACACCTAAAAAAGAAATTTACCACCAGTGTTGTTAATTTCTCAAAAATCGCCATAGATGAATCTTTGACTAAAAAAACTGCTCTAAAGCAAGATACTGAGGTCTATCATCTTCATAGGATAAGATTTTTTGATAATGAACCAATAATTCTCGATATTAATTATTTCAGTGCAGATGTAGTAAAAGATTTAAATATAGAAATTGCACAAAAATCCATTTATGAATATATAGAAAAAGAACTACATACAAAAATACTAGCTTCAAAAAAAGTAATTGTCGTTGAACATGCAACAGAACTTGATAAAAGATTTTTAGACTTAGGTACATACGATTGTGTTGCTGTTGTGAAAACATATGCCTATACAGACTCAGGGAAACTATTCGAATACACCGAATCCCGTCACAGACCAGATAAATTCGTATTCGTAGAATCATCATCTGTGCGAAAAATTGATTAAGGTTATAAATACTCAACCGAAAGAGAAGGTACTCTGTTACTCGGTTGCTAGAAAAAATAGCTGCGAATTTCTAAAAGTAAAAGTTGTACCATATATGCTTGTTCCTTAGGCAAGCTAATGACAAGCATATATGGAACAACTTTTACTTAAGAAATATCTGCAGCTATTTTTTCAATGCAACGCTACGTAAAAGAGTACCTTCTCTTTAAGTATGGGTATATATTAACCTATTAACAAATAAATTTATCACTAATATTTTCAGCATACAATAAATATACAACATATGCTAAACTTAGATGCTTATCCAAACACAGAACTCAGATAAATGTTTGTGAAATAGACATTTGAAAATGAGCTGTTAAAAGCACTTAATAAGTGGGTGCAACCTCTTGTTTAGTGCTTTCAGCGATATTTTCATAGTCCTGCGAAACAAACATGTAAACATGTATCTCATTTTGGTTGATATATACTTAAGCCATGGTAAATGTGTATATTTATATTTTTCTGCAGCTTTCGCGTATTTTGAATTCTGTTGGTATTATTACTTTTTTGTTATATTCTCTAGTTCCATTTAAATTTTCAAGTAATAAATCAACAGCTGCCTTTCCTAAGTATTCACTTGGTATTCTAATCGTTGTCAATGCTGGTATCATGTATTTAGCACTAGGCTGATCATTAAAACCAATTATGCTTATATCTTCCGGTATAGATAATCCTTCTTCTGAAACTGCCTTATATGCACCTACAGCCATAGTATCATTACCAATAAAAAATGCAGTTATCTTATTTTTAGATCTTAGAGCTTCTTTCATAAGATTATATCCAGCCTTAAAACTAAACTTTTCTGTCTCGAATATGTATTTGGAATTATAAATACCTTTACTTTCCATGAATTCTTTATATTTAATGTTTCTTTCATCGAGGTTTTTATCTTTATAATCTATTGTCTCTAATTTCTTTCCACCTATAAAACCTATTTTTCTATGACCTAATTCGTATAAATAATCTAAAATTTCAATTGTAGCTTTTCCTAAATCTGCCTTTACAGAATCAAATCGATTTTCATTAGGGGAAAAATCTACAAACACTATATTTTCATTGGCACTAGACAATTTTTCTACAGTACTAGCAGAAAATCTTCCAATTGCAATAATTCCACTAACACTCTTAATATCATCTATATCACTATTCTCATTTAGCTTTATTAGATTAAAGTTATTGTCATTGCACTTCTTTTCAGCCGCTAACCTTATTGATAGATAATATGGATCTCCTAATTCTTCTTCATAATTATACCAATATATAATCCCAATATCTTTGCTCTTTTTATTTTTTGCTTTTTTCGTCTTAGAAGATACGTAGTCAAGTTCATCTGCAATTCTAAGTATTTTTTCTCTTGTTGCATCACTTACGTTTAGTGTTTCATCAAAATTCAGTACTCTAGAAACTGTTGAAATAGAAACTTCTGCTATTGAAGCAATTTCTTTTATTGTCGCCATTTGAAATTAAATTCCTCCTTAAATTTAGGAATCAGACATATTAAATCTATATATCCTTTATAACTTTTTTATTTTGATAAGCTTTCCTCATAGAAATTCATATATAAAGTTTATATCACAAACAAGTTATCGTCAAATTTTAACTAAACTTAAACATGATAAAAGGACCCTCTAAATCAAAGATAGGTCCTTTAGGAATTCCTTTTGGCTTTATACCAAATGATAGTCTATCCTATAAAGTTACATAGGAATGCGTATTCTTTTGACAATTCTTTTCTGTACCACTCTGTCTTTATCACACTAAGATACGCATCAACTACTTTCTTGACTTGATTTTCCTTAGTCATTTGAGTTACCAAAGAAAAAATAAAAAATAATATAATTCCTAAAATCAGCACTGATTTTGCTGTTTGAGAAAAATCAATTATGCATAATAATATTGCACCAAGAACTCCTGAAAAAATCGAAGCATATGTTAAATAATCAATTCGAGCCTTTGTTTTTACTATGTTCTCCTTTAATTTTTCTATTGTATTTACATCTTTAAAAAACAAATCAAGCTTGTCCTTATACATCTCCATAAACTTTGTTAAAATAAAGTTATACTTATCAACATTCTTTGTATCTGGTATCCTCATACACATAACTAAAGGATATTCATATTCTCCTATACTTTTATATATAAACTCATCTCTTTTTTCCAAGCTAGGAGTTTTAACATTCAGCTCTCCGTCCTCATTAATTGCTAATTCATAATTATCATTAACTAAACTTATGAAATTGTCTCTAACAATTTCTAACGCTTTAGCCATACAATTATTGCTTTTATTAATCCTGTTTAGCATTTCTAAAATTGTCATTAATACTCACGCTCCCCTCATATTATGCAACTAAAATTATAGTGAATTATTTTACATAAGTACACCCATATTATAACATATTCCCCCTAGTATATGATACTACAATTGTGAATTTATGTTACTTACTTAAAACTCCTATTGCCAAAGTTATTCCTTCATACTTTATTTTATTTACAATAACCTTTGCTCCTGCAAGATCTATACAAGGTTCACAAACTCCAGTTATTCCAAGAGTTTTTTCGACAAATTCACTTTTTTCGTATTTATCCTGAACAGTTTTTATTTCTTCCCTGCTGAAGGTTTTAAAAGAACATTCTAGATGTTCTGCTAATCTAATAATTCCTTCCTCATTTGCTTTAACATCTACTGAAACTATAGTATTTACAGCATTTACATCCAGATTATATTTTTTCAAACTATTACTTATAAAATCATTTAATTTTTCAAAGGTTGTACCTTTCCTGCATCCTATGCCTAAAATCAAATCTTTTTTAATAAGCCTTAATATCTTTGAATAATCTAATTTATTATTATTTTTAAATTTTAAATTATGAGTTATCCAAATGCAATCTTCTCTTAATTCTAGAGCTTTCTCATAGCCTCTACTAACCTTGATTAAATTATAATCATCCTTCAGTCCAACTAATTTATTGTTAATTAATAAAGATGCTATATATTTTGCCTTCTTCAAATCTTCAATTATTAGATTATTTTTTTGGGCTAAAATATCTGGTGCAGTTATACCTAAGTTATCACTTGCCGTAGTTATAATAGGTGTAGCGTTCAAAATTTCTGCTGCCTTAAGTGTAAGTTCATTTCCTCTACCTAAGTGCCCGCTTAAAATATTAATTGAATATTTACATGATAAATCAACAGCAACTACTCCTGGATCTTTATCTTTTCCCTGCAAAAAAGGAGCTATTGCTCTTACAGCTATTCCTGTTGAAGATATAAATATTATTCCTTTTGAGTTACTCATAGCTTCTTTTGTAATTTCATTTAATTTAAACTCATTATTAAACGAATAGCTTTCACTATTTTTTATATAAAGTTTTGCATTAAAGTATTTTTGAAGTTTATATGCTATTTCTCTGCCTTTAGGAGATGGGCAAATTATACTTATATTAGAATCTTTATTGAATTCTTCTCTGAAAGAGTTATCTAAATTCATTATTTTAAATCCTCAGCATCCCTAAACATATGTGAAAAACTCTTATCATATAGCAAACTCTTTTCAAAATCACTATCGATAAAATCTCCAACTAATATTTGAGCACATTTAGTTATATTATTTTCTTTAACTTTTTCAGCAATATCATCCAAATGGCCCAGTATTATTCTTTCATCAGGCCAGGTTGCTCTTTCAACTACAGCTATTGGCACATTCTTTTTGTAACCTTTTTTCAGCTTTTCAACAACTTTATCAATCATAGATATAGATAAAAATATAGCCATTGATGCTCCAATAGATGCTAAAACTTCTAAATCTTCATTTGCTGGAACTGGCGTTCTTCCTTCTATTCTTGTTAAAATAACAGTCTGAGATACACCTGGCAAAGTAAATTCTCTATTTATTGCAGCAGCTGCTCCAGTAAATGAGCTAACCCCTGGTACAACTTCGTAAGGTATACTTACTCTATCAAGTTCAATCATTTGTTCTCTTATAGCTCCATAAATAGATGGATCACCAGTATGAAGTCTTACAACAAGTTTTCCCATTCGCTCTTCCATTGTCATAATCTCCATAACGTCTTCCAATGTCATATTAGCAGAATTATATATTTGAACATCAGGCCTGCAATATTCTAAATGTTCTTTTGAAACTAACGAACCAGCATATATTACAACATCTGCCCTTTCTAATAAATCGCGTCCCCTAACTGTGATTAAATCAGCAGCTCCTGGACCTGCCCCTATAAAATATATCATATTTCAACACTCCTTTAAAATTAAATCAATTTGTTTTAACTTACAGTAATTTCTACTTTTTTGCAAAAGTGCAGCGATATAAAAATCATAATAGCTGCAAGAATTATACTCAAAAATATTAATGCTGCACTTCTGCTATTTTCAACAGAAAAACCATAAATACTATCTGTTATTACAGGTGATGTGTAGAAAGGATAAGCCCACAAATTAAAAATGCCAAATTTAAAAGAAATACCAACCGAACCCAAAACTCCTAAGAAATATCCTGTAATACCACTTGCAAAAGAAACAGTTTTTTTGTTAATAAGCATAGAAATTGAAAATTGCAAAACTAAAAATGGTAAATAACCAACTAATGGATAAAAACTTTGTTTTAACAAAAGTATATTTGAATAATTTACAAAACCAATTTCACGAACTAAAATTAATAATTCCAAAAATGTAACACAAGAAGAAAAAAACGTTAATTTCAATACATAAAGAAATTTGTATAAATAAATTGATTCTTTATAATTACTAAATTTAAATCCAAATATGGATTTACCTTTTTCTTGTTTAAGATCTACTATTTTAGAAATGGTAATAATAAATATTATAGTCATAATAACAAAATTACAAAAATTATAGTTATTCAAAAATTGCATTAAATTCATACGTCTTAAATTTGGCTGATTAATAACAAAAAATACTATTATTTGACCAATAAACACTAATGCGAAAAGTTCTAATTTTTCTAACTTGGTAAATACTTTTTCAATAGAGACTTTCATTTCTAAATACGCTCCTTTTATTTACTCAAAAACTTTATATCTTTTGTAAGTCAATATAGTATTTACCGTTTTCTAATACTTAATTCTATTTTTTGATCCTTTTAGAAATCTTTTCATTCTCTGCTTGCAATGATTAAAGACATATAATCTCTAAGTTTCAATATTTCTTCTCTTTCAGTCAAGACTGTTTCTCCTTCTCTTCCAACTCTGCTTGCATAAACATAATCGAAGCCTTTTTCTTCTAAAGTATTAAGCACTTCCTCTTCATGCTTGTATACTTTCATAATTACAACATATTTTTCATCAGTAATTTCTTTTACTTTAATTGCTGGCATAACTACTAACTTTTCATCTCCAACAACTAAAGTTTTGTTAACTAAGCTTGCAGCCGCACAAAAAGAAGTTATTCCCGGAATTGTTTGTACTTCAAATCCACATTCTCTGACATGCTTTAACATGTGGCTGTATGTGCTATAAATATAAGGATCTCCTATAGTTAAGAATGCGACATCTTTTCCTTCTCTAAGTCTTGCTTCTATAAATTCATAAGCCTCTAATGCCTTTGCTACTCGATCTTTCTTTCCCATTGGAAAATGCTTTACAATAACTTCAGTCCCCTGTTTTATGTACTCTTTTGCAGTTTCGAGGGCAATGCTCTCCCCGCCTTCAGTTGCACATGGTGCAACTATAACCTGACATTTTTCTATTGTCTTAACTGCCTTAACTGTTAGTAGTTCTGCTTCTCCAGGTCCTACCCCTATGCCGTATAATGTTGCCATTTATTTAATTCCTCTCCTCCAAAGTAACTAATCAAAAATTTAATCTACAATACTATTCAAATTTTAGTTACTTAAAAATATATTTTATTATTTTATATTAATTCAATTCTTTTAAGTTATTTACGTGTACATTGAATTATGTAAATCGGATTATTTGCTATCATCATTAAGGTATTTTCACGGTTTTTACTTATATTTACTAATGAAATTTCATATTTATAATTTAAATTTTTAACAACTTCAATTGCCCTAAATGCATTATCTAAAGTAATGAAATTCATGACCATAGTCCCATTCTTGTGGAGAACTGCATTTGCCTTAAGTAATAGTTCTTCTAAATGCCCCCCGCTTCCACCAATGAAGATTGAATTAAATTTCACATCATCTGAAATTAATTTATCAAGAACTTGCCCTGCTTCACTGTTTATTATTTTTACATTCTCACATTGAAACTTATCTAAATTACTTTTAGTAACTTCGTAAGCCTCTAGATCCTTCTCAATAGATAATACTTTTCCTTTTTCTGCAATTTTAGCAGCTTGAACAGTAATACTACCTGTTCCGCTTCCTACATCTAAAACTAAAGAATTTTCTTTTATGTTCATTTTAGCTATTGAGAGGATTCTTATTTCTTCTTTTGTCATTGGGCATTGTCCTCTAATGAATTCTTCATCTTTTATAAAAACCATGAAATTAACCTCCTTCTATTTTAAATTATCTTTTCAACTATAAAAACACTTAGTGGACTAAAATTTTGATTCAAAAATTCTATTGGGCTTCCTTCAGTTATTATTTCATCTTCATAAGATAAATTTTCACCAACTATCACTTTGCAGTTTATATTATTTTCATGGAGTATTTTGCATAATATTGCTGGGTTATTTTCTTTGTCAGTAAGCCAAATACTCAATTTATGTATATTAATTGCATCTAAAAATTCTTCTTTTCTTCCATGAAGGCTGCTTAAATATGCATTACTCCAAGACAGGTTAAGTTTACAGGTTAAGTACTGAAAAGAACTAATTCCAGGAATTACTTTAATGTTTAAATTTGTTTTATTGTTAATATAATTAGTTATTCCATAAAAAGTTGGATCTCCAGACGCAACAACAGAAACATTTATATCCTTATTTTTTTCATCATTTAAGAATTCATCAATGTCACTTAATTTATTTATGTACATTTTTTTATTATCTACAAAATCTAAAGAATCCAATGCTCTTTTAAATCCTAAAACTATGTCCGATTTTCTTAGCATTTCTACAGCCTTTGGCATAATATAATCTCTATGGCCAGGTCCAAGTCCTACAATATAAATCATCTATATTACCCCTTCTGATTTCCAAAGTAGAATAGGCTTTGATGCCCCATAATACATGATTACATCAACATTTAATTCACCATAAACGTACTCACTTATTTTTTGAATAATTTTCGTTCCAATATTCTCATACAATTCATTATAACCACATCCAAGCATTTTAACTGCACCTTCACAGGTTTTTTCCTTAAGAACTTCCTGAACAAGGGAAATATCATATCCAAGCAGTGCCAGCTCTAGAGCAATAACTTCAAGCCTTACTCCATTTACTCTGCTATGAGTATTGAAACAACCATATGCAATTTTACTCATTTTACCTATATGCCCTGCCATTATAATTGACTTAACTTTACAGCTTACACAGGTTTCTAAAGCTAATCCAATATAATTTGAACATATTACAATTTCCTCTTCCTTAAATCCAAACTCCTTACAGTAATTATCGCCTAAATTCCCAAAAGTTAAAACTAATCTTTCATTATTTAATGCTTTTTGGGTAATTTCTAATTTCACTGAGGCTTTAAGAGAATCTTCCGACATTGGATAAACTATTCCTGTAGTTCCAAGTATAGATATTCCACCTTCTATTCCAAGTCTAGGATTAAAGGTTTTTTTTGCGATTTCTTCTCCTTTAGGTACTGAAATTGTTACCTCAACCTTCTCGCCACTAGGCAAAATCTTCATGACCTCATCCTTAATCATTTTTCTTGGAACTGGGTTAATTGCTGGCTGCCCTTTTGGAACAAAAAGTCCGTCTTTAGTAACTATGCCTACTCCAATTCCCCCTTTTAGGATTACCATATCTTCATCTATTTCTTGATTAAAGTTTCCGGCAATCTTTCTGACCCTTGCCTTTATTTCTGCCCCATGAGTAGCATCAGGATCATCTCCGCCATCTTTTATAATAGTACATTCTACATAATCATCAAATTTATCTATAGATTTTATAGGCATTGTTATGTTAATCCCCTTGGGAGTTGATATTTCTATTTCTTTTAATGTATCATCTTTATTAAATAAAAGCATGGTTGCAGCTTTTGCAGCTCCTGCACTACAAGAACCAGTTGTATATCCACATCTCAATTTTTGTCCATTAGTTTCAATATACATCTCAAATATAAAAATCACCTCCAAATTTATCTAATTATAAGTTATAAGTGTCAAGTGAAAAGTTAAGGCTGGAATCACAATTGAATGTATGTATTAGAATCTTGAAATTCCTTCTATTCAACCTTTCATTTGTTACTTTTTTAATAAATAATTTTCATTATTATATAAGCTATTGCTATAATCCAAATACATATAATAATTCCTCCAGCTATCCAGTTTTTAAATTTATCTTTACTGAAAGTACTTTCTGCTTGCTGCCTGCATTCTTCCATAATGCTATTAGGAATTAATTTTATTGCAAAATAGATACCAATTGGAACTAAAATCAAATCATCAATATAACCTAAAATAGGAATGAAATCCGGTATTAAATCTATTGGACTTAATGCATAACCTACTGCTAAAATCGAAATTATTTTAGCAGTAAACGGCACATCTTTGCGCTTAGATGCTAAATATAAAGCTCCAACTTCCTTTTTCATCTTTTTTGCTAGCGCCTTAATCTTAAAATACCAAATTTTAAATTGATTATTTGAGTTATTCTCCATAAAACACCTCTAACTTATCTTTCAACTACCATATACATTAAAGCGTTTATTATAGCCGCAGCTACAGTACTTCCGCCTTTTCTGCCCTTAACTCTTATATAAGGTATATTAAGTTTATCCATATTTTCTTTGCTTTCCGCTGCTCCGACAAAACCTACAGGTACTGCAATGATTAATTTCGGATTCGCTTTACCTTCTTTGATTAATTCTTTTAACCTAAAAAGTGCAGTCGGCGCATTACCAAAAACAAAAATATCTACCTTATCACTACATGCTTTTTCAACAGCAGCCATGCTTCTAGTTATACTTTTTTCCTTAGCTTCCTTATGTACAATTTCTTCATTAACATAACAAATCACTTTACTTTTAGTTTTAGCCAAAGCCATCTTATTGATACCATTTAAAGCCATATTAGTATCAGTGTAGATCTTAGTACCTTTCATAAAAAGATTTTTTGCAGTTTCAATAGCAGTCTCACTTATTTCCACCAAATCTTTGTATTCAAAATCAGCAGTTGTATGAATAGTTCTTTTCACTATAAGGAGCTCTTCATCTGTAAATGAATGTGGACCCATCTCATTTCCAATAATCTCAAAACTCTTTTCTTCAATTCCCATAGGATTTTTTAAATAATCCATCTTTCCATCATCCCTTTTTTCTTTAATCTATAAATTAATTAGTAATTCTAAAAATTTTTCATTTCCCTGAAAATTTACGTGAGCATATGCGCCTAATGTGTTTTTCTTATAATATCCGCACTTCCAGCTTATTACTTCCCCATTATATAAAGTTTTTTCAACTTCGTACACTTTTTCTTCGTTTATGTTAGCTAATGATTTATGAAACTCATGGGCATTTATTTCAATATCTTCTCTTTTATTAAGCTTATCATAAAAACACTTGTTATTTATTTTAACTGTGCAATAGCCAAAGTTTTGAAGCTTATTAGTCATGACTGTTTCACCATCAAAAAAACCAACCATTTGAGCAGTATCAATTGACTTTGTCAAATACATTAATCCACCGCATTCGGCATAGCATTTTAATCCCTTATCTAAAGCCTCTCTTATGCTGTTTCTCATAGAATAATTATCTTCTAACTCGTTTTTAAAAATCTCTGGATATCCTCCGCCAATATATAGAAAATCTAAATTATCTGGCAATAACTTATCATTTATCGGACTAAAATAAATTATTTCCCCAAACTTTTCTAATAGCTCTAAATTATCTTTATAATAAAAGCTAAATGCCTTATCCAAAGCAACTCCAATTCTCAAAGACTTCTTAACTAATCTACCTTCATAGCCATTGCTTTCTTCCTTAAATTTCTGCATTTCATTTATAATGGAATCTACATCTATATATTCTTCAATTAGCTTTTTGCATATCTCTATTTTTTCCTCAAGATTAAGTATCTCCATGCTTTGTACAAGTCCCAAATGCCTGCTGCTTAATACTATCTCAGAATTTTTAGGAATATATCCAAATACTTTTATATTGCAGTTTTTCTCAATTGCATATTTTAATAAATTATAGTATTTTTCACTAACTGCATTTAATACAACTCCTACAATATTTGCATTTCTATAATTTTTAAAACCATTAATTTCAGCACATATACTTACACTTTGACCTTTAGGAGACAACACTAATATAATAGGCATATTACCTAATATTTTTGAAATTTCATAGGTTGATGCTTTTTCACTTGCTCCAATCCCATCATACAGCCCCATAACACCTTCAATTATACCTATATCTCCGCTGCCTTTAAGAAAACTTTTTTTCATACCATCTTCTCCCATCAAAAATGGATCAAGATTTCTTGAAGCTTTTTTTGTTACTTCTTTGTGAAATGCCGTATCAATATAATCTGGTCCAACCTTATAACCTTGAACATCTAGTTTCCTATCTTTCAAGACTTTCATAAGTCCAAGAGTAAAGGTGGTTTTACCGCCGCCACTGCAATTTGAAGATATAATTATAGATTTCATATAACTTTCCTCTCTATGTACATAAAATTAATAATAACTTTTTTAATCTACAATTTCTATAATTGGATCATAAATAAAAAATGCGTAATTATCTTAGTTTTTTTGTCCTTCCTGCATTTATATATCTATTTTCGATTAAATCATAGATTCTGTTAATATAAAGTTTATCAAAGCTATCAAGTTCACCAAGACCATGCATATGTAACTTTACTTCTATCCCTTCCCTTTGAAGAATACTTTTTAAGGAATCCTCATCATCTGATGCCATATCATTTTGAGCATGATCGCCTGCTACTAGTAATAAAGGAGCTAATTTAGTTTTATTTATTCCTTTATTCTTTAACTTTTTCACTACATTTTCAACTGTTGGATATCCTTCTGCTGTCGCTACAAACACATTTTCATATCCTTCATCTATTAAAACAGTTTGAAGCATTCCATAAACCGCATTAGATGGATGTTCTGTACCATGTCCAAATAATATTATACTTTCCTCATTTACTAATAAATCTTTAATACTTTCAATAAATAAAGAATAATCTTCTGGAAGTCCATTCATCCCTTGATAGAAAAATATTGGCCTTCCAAGTTTTATAGTCCTGAAATCACCCTCCCTCTGCAGAGCAATCCCTTTAATATAGTCAAATTCTTCTCCCGGAATAAGGTGAAGAGGTTGAATTATAACTTCCTCAAAGCCTTTAATTTTTAAATCCTCTAAAGCCTCTTCCGGAGTAAGTATATTTAAGTTATACTGCTTATTTAATTTTCTTATGATAAAATGAGCAGTAAAAGCTCTAAATACTTCATACTCCTTAAATTCATCTTTTATTTTATTTTCAATTTTCTCAATTGAGTTTTTAAGTGCTTCTAAATGACTTGTTCCAAAACTAACTACTAAAATAGCCTTTTTCATGTATTCTCCTCCTAAAATTGCAGCTAAAAATAAAATCCTCATTATCTAATTTAAGATAAGGAGGAATCGCATAACGAAATACAAATGCCTAATTAAACATGCATCCTATTATTTGCTATTCACCTTCCCTCCGAAGGACAGCTCAGTCAAAATCTTTAGGCAGGTCTCCTGACTCTGGCGTCACCCTAACGCTCTTCCTTCCCAAGAATAATTTCTCAGTGGATTTTTAGTATATAATAAAAAGTTTGTCTATTTGCTTAGCAGCACTTTTTATTTCTATATACCTTAGAGGTTAGTCTTCCATTACAGTAGCGGGGGCTGTAGTAGACTTTCACTACTTTCCCTTTTAATCTTAAAAGGTCAAACTTTTAAGAACCTAAAAATCATTACCTATTGTCTTTTAAATTATATCGGACTATTATATTTTATTCAACTAAAAAGATAATAATTGATTTTATTCATCTTTTGTGGTCTGCTTAATCAATTGGTTTGTATAAACTGCTGCACCAGTTACCAGTATTCCTTGAATAACTGACTGCACACTAAAACCTAGAAGACAAATAGCTCCTATAATACCAGCTGCTAATAATATGATTGGTATATATTTATCTTTAATTTCATCTGTACTCTTAAGGAGCATTCCTAAAACATATAAAGTTGGAACTAAAATCAAAGCATTTTGAGTTATATATTGCGTAAAATCCAATATCTTTTCCTCCTAACAATAACTTCTCCAGCCTAAGTACATAACTATCACATGGTGAACTTTGCATATGCAGCTCTACTGTACCTATAGTATTTATATATCACCTTTAATAAATTATTTTTTCATATTATGTATATGCTCTATATCAAGTCATGTTACCTAAAATTTAAAATCGAATAATTTATATTTTCTAGCTTATAATATATAAAAAGAGTGACCTACGATCTATGTAAGCCACTCTTTTATTATTATATGCGCATTGGAATTTCATATATGTTCTTATAAAGAGGTGTATCCTTCAACAATTTCCTCTGGTAGTTCTTTATAATCAAATGGAGTTATATCATTAATATCAAAATTAGTTAGCTGTTTTACTTTTATTATCAACCCATTCTATATAAACATGCTTATCATATATATTATTTAATGTTCAAAGTCCTATATCCTATGGCTTCTATAGCATTCTTCCCATAATAGCCCCCATAGCTGATGCCATCATTAATCCTCTTGTCCAACCGCTTGAATCACCTAAACAATGAAGCCCTTTAATATTAGTTTCAAAGTTTTTATCTAAGATGATTCTATTACTATAAAATTTAATTTCCGGACCATATAATAAAGTTTCTGGACTTGCAAAGCCTGGAACTACTATATCTAAAGCTTCAATAAATTTAAGTATATTAGTCATTGTTCTATAGGGAATTGCAGATGTTAAATCCCCTGCCTCTGCATCTACAAGAGTATGCCTAACATTTGATTGATAAAGTTCCTTTTCCCAAGTCCTCTTACCATCTAAAATATCACCGTATCTTTGCACTAATATTCTACCATTACCTAGCATATTTACAAGCTCAGCTACTTTCCTTCCATACTCAATAGGCTCATTGAATGGTTTAGAAAAATTATGGGAGCTCAATATAGCTAAATTAGTATTATCCGACTTCTTATTTTTATAAGAATGTCCATTAACTATTGCTAAATTATTATCATAATTCTCCTGACTCACAAAACCACCTGGATTTTGACAAAAGGTTCTAACCTTATTCTTAAAGGGTGCTGGATATCCTATAAGTTTAGATTCATAAAGCACATTATTTACGCTTTCCATTACCTCATTTCTAAGCTCGACCCTAACTCCTATATCTACTGGTCCTGCTGTATGTTCAATATTATGTTCTACGCACATTTCTTTAAGCCAATCAGCACCTTTTCTACCTGTGGCTACAACTACCTTAGCCCCATAAACTTCTTCACACTTTTCAAGTTTTGAAGAATCTGAAATTATTACACCATAAACTTCGTTATCTTTAATCAAAAAATCTTTAACTGTTGTTTCAAATTTAATCTCAATTCTATTATCTAATAAATGTCTTTGAATCTTAAGATATATTTCTTGTGCCTTTTCAGTACCTAAATGTCTTATAGGACAATCAACTAACTTTAATCCTGCTTGTATTGCCTTTCTTCTTATTTCTTTAACACCTTCACTATTTCCTAAACCCTCAACTCTTGTATCAGCTCCAAAGCTCAAATAAATTGAATCTGTGTAATCTATGAATTCTTGAACCTTGTCGCTGCCAATCATATCCGGCAAATCGCCTCCTACTTCGTGGCTTAAAGATAATTTACCATCTGAAAAGGCTCCTGCTCCTGAAAAACCTGTAGTTATATTACAGTATGGTTTGCAAGACACACATTCCTTTGTCTTTTCCTTGGGGCACTTTCTATTTTCTATCCTTCTCCCCTCTTCGATTAAGAGAATTTTAGCTTGTGGCTTATGTTTATTTAGTTCATATGCAGTAAATATTCCTGCTGGTCCTGCTCCTACTATTATTACATCATAATTCATAATAAAAATCGCCTCCCATTTTTTAGATACTAAAGTTAGAATCTTATTCAAAACTAAATAACATTTTTAGTTTTCTAATTATTCTTAGTTTATATTTTTAGTCTATATTTATACTATTCTACTTATTATTTGAATTCCCTTGCTAAATTTTATTAACATAAACATAATTTACAATAAACAATATTAATGTATAATTTAAATATAAAAATATAAACTTAAGATATATTAAAATTGAAAGGAACGATATTATATGACAGTCTATATGATTACTTATTTTTTAAGCGATACCCACGGTCATCATCATGAGGATGATAAAGAAAATTGTTCATGCGGTGTGAATCACGCACACGAACATGTAAATGGAGAAAATAATCTAATTAGTAAAATTAAATCTTTAGGTGCTTGGGCTCAATTTATGCCCGAAGGATTTTTTGTAAAAACGGATTCCTTATCTGCAGAAGAAATTTTTGATGAAGTAAACTCTGTTGCTAATGGAGGCGATATTATTTTTGTAACAAAAGTTGATGCAAAAACTTCAGCATGTGCAAATCCTGCTGTACTAGATTGGATTTCAGAGGTATAACATAAATATAGCTAATAAAATAATATTTACATGTATATTTCCATATTAGATTTTTCCATTTTAAAATTTATTGCTATTTTTTCCACAATAGGTTAAAATATTAATGATTTCTATTTTAAGGAGGTAAATAATATGGAAAATACAGTAACTAATGTTTCTCCACAAGTAGTACCACAAGAAATAAGAAAATGGAACTGGGGAGCATTCATGTTCAACATTTTTTGGGGAATAGGAAATAAAAGCTACCTACCACTTCTATGCCTTATACCACTTTTTAACATAATATGGGTATTTGTTTGTGGTGCAAAAGGTAATGAATGGGCGTGGAAAAACGGAAATTATTCAAGTGCACAAGAATTTTTATTAGTTCAAAGTACTTGGAGCAGAGCTGGATTTGTTGCATTTATAGTTACAGTAATATTAGTTGTTTTAGATGTACTTTTCTTAGGAACAATGCTTGCAGCTATATTCTCATCATTCCGTTAAAATTTTTATTTTAAATACCGGTATAATAAATTTTTAATTATCATTACTTTTAAAAGGGATATATCAGATTTTATTTTGATATATCTCTTTTTTATTTATAAAAAATAATACCCATCAAAATTTAACTGTTATTAACAGTTAAAATCTCAATGGATATCCCACAAAATATTAAAAAGGAGTCGTAATTTTGCATGACTTAGTCACACTAGAGGAGCGATGAGTATACCGTTAAATAATATACACCTCTGTTTAAATTACTAACTATCTTATAGTTTACCAGATTTTCGCCGAAATACAAGAGTGTTTTTTAAATATTTAGAAAATTATGATTTGTACAATAAATCACTAAAAAAATTTTACATAATTCAACACCGGTAATCTAACTTTTTCCTTAATTACGTATAAATCCAAATAGTTATTGACATAATAAAAAAATAAGAGTAAAATCATATTTGTTGCAAGGCCCCTTGGTCAAGCGGTCAAGACGCCACCCTCTCACGGTGGAATCAGGGGTTCGATTCCCCTAGGGGTCACCATTATAGTAAACATCAGCATTTAGAGAGCTAAATTGTTGGTGTTTTTTATTATTTTACACCATTTTTACACATAGTTTTTTATTAATAAATTCACATTTTTAATTTGTACTTTAAGTCCTGTTGCACAATTTTTTTCTGCTAAAACGAAAAAAACACCCATATTTCTATAGATGTTTTAACTCCAATTATATGAAGCTTAATTCTACATAAAAACATTAAATTTTATAATTCTATTTTTCTTTTATTCTATCGACAGGCATAATTTCAGTCATAAAATCATGCCTTCATATTTGTATTTCTATTGGATCATAAACCTCATGTATTAATTCAATTAATTTATATTCAATTTTTGGGTTTAACCTATTATCATTTTCATTCCAGAAATATTCATTACCTAATTAATTAATAACTTGGAGCTCAATATTAGTACGAAGCGTAATATCTGCTGGGTTGGCTTTAAGTTTAAGTATAGTTGAGTTGCACCAGATTGGCATTTTTCTATTACACAATTATTTCTGGCAACATCCTTGTCATAATCAAATAATGAATAAGTTAAAATTAAATTGCAAAATGGACTGCTGGTAACTTTGGTTACTGCCTTTTTATTTTAGGGAAAAAAATATGCAGCTATTTAATAACTGCATGAATACGTGGCTCCTATGTTTATTAAGTTTATATAAATATTTATCATTTTGCTATAAAATAATACATATTACCAATAAATTTTCTCTACTTGACAATATGAAAATTACATATTAAACACTCTTTGATTTTAGATAAAAACTTGTCACTTACCTAATTTAAAATATATTATGGCTATCATTATAGCAACTATCATTAGAATAAATGTCTGTTTTTCTTTTTTTTGGTTTTTAATATCATATTCACTTTCTTTATTTCTAATTAATTCATTAATGTTGGAATCAAATTTAATCATATTATTCTTTTTCAAAGCATATCCAATTATTTCATTCATAGATTCTCTTGAATAAGATGCATAATAAAATATCTTTATCTTATTGTCTTTCATTTTGACATATATAGCAGATATACTAACTTTTGAAAATTTCGGTTTATAATCACCAATTCTTAAACTCTTTATGAAATCAAATTCTATTTCTATTTTTTTATAACCTTGAATTATTTTTATTTTATCTTCATAAAGGACTATTCTTCTATTTAATACTATTACTGCTATTATGAATAATACAAATAAGCCTAAATATTGCTTAGTAATAAGGAACATATAGCCCAAAAATCCATACATAATAACTAAACTCAGTATAGCAATTATGTAATTATTTATAAAATATTTTCTAATTTTCATAGTACATTACTCCTTAAGTATTTTATCACCTCACAAACTATTAATAACCTTATACTTAATAAAAGATAAAATTGTAAATAGTTTCATTTCTTTTTATCGTGATAAAGCAACGCTAAAACAGTTATTGCCATTTCAAATATAGTCATATAATCCAATGTCCTTCTTTAGGTATTTCAGAAGTTTCTCTATACTTTCTTAATATATGGCTAATAGTCCTAATTGCTAAAATATCAATTCCAAATGTATTTTTTTCAGCATAAAAACATTCTTCTATAATTTTTACTTTGCCTTTTTCAAATAGATCATAATCGTGTATATTTTCAAATGCTGATAGTGATACTTCTATCCGCCCATCATATGAACGTGCTAATTCTTTATCAAATGGATAACTAAAATTATCACCTGAATAAGCATAAATAGCCTTACTATTTTCGATTTTTAATAATTTATATACCACTTCTAATCCTCTGCTCATTATTTTCACGTTCCTTTATCTAAATCAGTATGCCAGAATACTTCACTATAATCACTAAATAGAACATTTCCTAATCAGAGTCTACCCATAGACGATACTTGCCACATTCTAAGCACTTAAATAGATAACCTTGCATTATTCCATTACCTAGGTATTCCATACAATCTTCATAGTAACTATCTGGATTATCCCTCTCATAATCAGAAATCACTTGTTCCGCAATCCCCATCTTTTTCAAATCATCAACGCCAACTTCTCCAATGTATTGACAAAAATCATTACAACATGCCAGCCAATGCTCTCCTTGCCAACTAATGTAACCTGGTGTTCGCTTCATTAATTCATCTATTTTCTCTAAACTATCTACCTTATCGAATTCTGCATCTTGAATAAATGTACCATTAAATTTTTCTGCTGCCTTACCAGAGGAAACACATTCTGGACAAATACATACAATATCTTCTTCGCAATACATCATTTCTAAATAACACCCGTTTTTTTTCTTGCAACATTGGCAAGTTAATGTTTGTCCATTAACACTTTTAGAAAATACATTCATATCCCATACATTTGGATTGTATTAAAAAAATACTTTTTCCATATTTACCTCCAAAAATATAAATAATCTTCAATTTTAATTTGGATAGTTTTTCTTATTAAAAAATATCAACAATCACAGTCACTGCAATTAATCTCACAAATACATATGGTGTTTTTAACGAATATCGGTATTAACTTATTTAGATAAATTCCAAAATCAGTAAATCTATCAGCACCTTTTATTCTTATCCCATGTCCAATATTAAAATTAACCTCATAATGATTTTTATACCTACCATATATTTTTTCTAACGTTGTACAACTGACAAGGAAACTCTCATTAAGATTATTGTCCCAAATAACAATATAGTTGATATATCCTTTTTTCTCTCTATTATAAAAAATTTCTGTCACATCGCTAAAGGAATCGAATTCCATATAATTAAAATCATCTGTATCATCTTCAGATAAGGATACTATCTTTCCATTCTCGCTAAAACTAAACCCTTCTTTAATAAGAATCATAATAATATCTGAAAAGTTATCTAAATTTGTTAATAACCTTATACTTATATTTCTATCTACGCTCATTTTAATATACCTCTTTTTCATGTAACAAAAGACTATTGTGCATTAAATTACTGCTTAAATGTGATTTAAAACATTCTTTTCGTAATTCATAAAATAACTTAACTAATGTGTGCTTTTCATCAGTAATATCTTTATATTCAAACCTTACTTATCACACTACACTATATAAATATTACTTTATTTAATTTCAAAGGAATAATTATCAATAATGCCACTGCCAAAGCTGGTAATTATATTCGTCATCACTCACTAAAGTAACATCAATTACTTTTTTATCTACTAAGTCAATTAAACAAAATCCTTTACAGAAGCCACATTGGAGAGAACCCTTTAAATCATTAATTTTCCAGCTATGATTCCATAATTGAAGTACTGATTCACATAAATCATTAAGAATGATCTTAGCATAACCTTCATAATATCCATCATTACTAAAGATATATTCTTTTTCCCTTGTTAATTCTGCTTCATCTATAATCCATTTACAACATTGATTATCATTGGCCTTTCATGTTAATTTACTGCATGCCTCCCACTTACTTTTTCTCCACAATTCACGGTAGGAAGAAATAATGCTTTTATAAAAATCTCTCTCAACTCCAGATTCATAAATTTTTATAGTAGTTATAGCATTCATGGATTCCATTAACTTTTTAAAATACAATTGTTTCTTTTTCTGTTCAATCAATTCTTTTCTATTCATATTTACCTTCCCTACAATTTACTATTTATTATGGCAATCTCCAAATTGAAATTTAACAATACAAAATTCTACTCATTTTATAATATTGATGATTTAATAATATTTTCATCATCATCAATAAAAATAAATTCTCGCATATTACTAAAAATAATTAGTAAATACGCACTAACGTTAATCCAATCTGAGAATTCGTTTATAAAATCATCTAACTTTCCATAAGTATATATATTTATAAGTTCCTTTGATCCACAAATACAGCAAATCCATACATTTTGTCCTGCATATTGGCGTAATAAATATATATTTTCAACTTGTTCCTTAACAACCAATTTTTCAAAGTCCAATCTAGTAGGTGAAATAGCTGGTAGTGCGCTAATAAATAAATTAATTTCATATGTTTCTTTGCCGTTTGCAAATCTATAATTTTGCTCAAAATCATCAATGTTAGAAATTAATCTTGTCTTTTCTTCCATCATTAATCTTTTATTTTGCTCCTGCTTCTGTTTTTCTTTTAAATATTCAAGACGCTTTTTCAAAATTTCATCCATTAAAACTACCACCGTCAAATTTAAATTTTTTTACAAATCGGGATTTATATTACTCAACTATGTATCATTCATCTATACTTTTAGGGAGAAATCTCCATGTGTAAGAAATACCTGTATTAATATTATGTGTATCATTGAAAATACATTTATATTCATCTAAGTTCACAAAGTTTCTCATTACTATTTTTAATTCATCTAAAGTTGATATATCATCACAATAAGCACTAACTCCACTAAATTCTACTTCTCCTTCAAAAGAAAATGGAACATCTTCCCCGTATTCATCATTCCAATACACATTTGCATTTCCTGTCCATTGAACTAGGAATTTATTTGCATTTCTTTTTAAAAATTTTATTGTTCCACTAGTTACATCCTCATGTTCAAAAACATACAATGTTCCTGCCTCTTCACCGTTTGCATTATATTGAGAATCCCATGTTAGAGAAAGTCCTTCTATATCTTTCCATGATTTTATATTTAGGATAAAACCGTTGTTATGATATAAACGAGGTGAAACCGATTCATAAAAAATTTCTTCATCGTCTTCTAAGTCTATCAATTCTTCCTCATCCAATTCTGTTACAAAATCTCCTGCTTTCATATCTATTTCTATAAACCAATGGAATTCTTCCTTTCCAGTACTTTGCATTCTTCTACTCATGGCTGAATCCATAAAACTCCCACCAAATGTCGCATTCTCCACATAAAACGTTAATTTCCCTAACTTAAACATATTTTACCCCCACAAATTATTATTTATATCTTTTCAATAAACTGATATAACCACATTATATGTACCGAACATTTCTCCCAGTCATTATGCTCATATTTTTTTCTTAATATCAATCCAATTATTTTTAAATGCAATCTCTAAATTTGAACGCATTGTCGAATCATTTTTATACTTTTCCCACATCCATTTATATGCTTCCAGCAATTTCTCATTTTTCTCTTTAGCCATCCCTTGCAGTGCAGCGTGTGCTATCCAGTATGAATCACAGTGCATCCATGAAATAAATTGCTCTATATAATCCATTTTGTCATTAGCTTTGCTGATTGCCCAAATAGCTGTTCTTCGCTCTTCTTCCTCAATGGTTTCATCTGTTGCAAAAGAAATTAAATCTTTTCCGGAAATAGATTTACAGTCTGTCAAAAAGAAAATTATCCGTTCCTTTTCCTTGAGTTCTTTATTATATAACAGCTTGACCATTTCCATATAATAGTTATCTTTTAGCTCATCAGGCATTCTCCTTGCACATAAAACTGCACCTTCTAAATTCTCTCCTTTAACTAGAGAATCAAACATTTCCATTCCTGCCTTCTTATTATGTTTAAATAATAATTCAACCCTTAAATGATCCAAAAATTTCTCATCTCTGTATTTCAGAAATTCTACTGTATCACTCTTTAGCTTAGAAAATCTAAAAAAACTTATCAATATATCCCTCTTATTTTCCATCTGTGCATTCTCATATTCATTTATTAACTCTTCTTCTTTTCCAAGTTTAATATAACCATATGATTTTACACTATTTCCATAAATAATTTCTTTAAAATAGTTCTCATACCATTCTAAAAATGTCATCTGTGTAAGATATGGACCATTTTCCGGCTCTAAATTCCAGTCAATATAAACAATTTTACCTTTTTCAGAACCATTGACCATTAATAAATTATCATAGGTACACCCTTGAGTACCAATTATCATTAGTCCTCCATATACCTGTCTCATGATTTCATCGTACTCTGCATCATTAGCTTCTTCCAGTTTATCCATGGTACTCTTCCATGTTTCTTTTGTAAGTTCATTATTTATAAACGCTGAGGTGCTTATAAAATCCTTATATTCATTATATTTAACAGTGTTTTCAAGCATATACAGCCCATAATAAGGACCAGCACCCCCATTACCAACTATTGTTAGAAAAAATACATATTCTTCTGGTAATTTTATATTGTACTCACTTTCGAATTTATGTATCTTATCTATTGATAATACAGGATTTAACTCATATTGGTGTTTGCTTACGCCAAATATCTTTCTATCTTTATCTATCTCTCCGGCTCTTTTTACAAGGGCTTTAATATATTGCCCATGTGCTAATGACATTCTTTCACCAGTAAACTCTTCTAAATTCTCCATTTTGTTTCTATGTAATTTTCTAAATACATTGAACATATAATCCTCCCAAATGCATTTTATAAAACCTTCTCATAATATAATTAATCAATTTTAAATCAACATCTCTATTAAACTATCAAAATATTTCTCTTGAAAATTGACTTGTTCTTGTATTTCTGCTTTTGTTATTTTCATTCCTTGCGGAACAACTACCCATTTTTCTTCAACATCATCATTCCTATGAATTATCGCTACTACTTTACCTATTAACTCTTTTATAGGTTCATTTATTCCAAGAACATATGCATCTTGTTCCTCGCCATCTGGTGCTATAATACCAGGTACATATCCATAGTTAACAGAATAATATATATCTTTATGCTTC
The DNA here is from genome assembly GCF_002760435.1 of Clostridium sp. LS. GTDB lineage: Bacteria > Bacillota > Clostridia > Clostridiales > Clostridiaceae > Clostridium. Next base: position 33,533 of record NZ_AUUU01000013.1, on the reverse strand, counting down.
GGATGATATGAACCTAATGGTCTATCAATTACAACTTTTACAATTCTGTTCATTACATCTCCTCTATAAGTCGCAATTTTTCTTTCCTGTATATCAATAATTTCTTTTAATGATAATTCAATATACCTATCCTTACCAAACATTGTAGAAGTTGTATCTCCCATTTTATCCATAAGCTTTACTAAATCTATCTCTTTAGGTAATGGTATTATATTTTCATTCTCATCTTCACTTTTATGTGCAATAAAAATAAAATTTCCATTTTGAAAATCTATTTCAAAACTATTCATTACCTCTAAGGCATTAACACCTAAATACTCCTCTTGATTTTCAATGAATTTTTCATATATAAATTCATATAATGCCTCTTTACCAATTTTAATAATCCTATACTTATCTTTATCCATTTTATAACCTCTTTAAATACTAACATTTATTATGAAAAATTGTACTAGTTATCAATATCCTATATTATATCTCCATAGAACCAAATTTTCTGTTTTCTATACCCTAATTCATCTTACACCTCTTCTAAATAGCCAACTTCAGCTAAATTTGTAATCATATTAAGCCTTTCAATTAGAGAACCTTTGTTAACTTTTGACCATTTTTGATATCGAATATCTTTTCTATCCCAAAATGTATTATAATAGCTGCTTTCATAAAAAATTAAAATTTGTGAATGTGAAAAATTTTCTTCATAAACTGCTAATATTATTTTACAAAATCCTATATCTTCAGGTTTGCTCATTAACATTTCCTCTGTTTTTCCTATCAGATGTTGAAAGATTTCTGTTCTATCTTTTCCTTTTGGTTTAAAAAATAAATTTGCATAAATTTTAAAATATTCATCACTAAATGGTTCATTGACCAAAGGATTAAATACTGAATAAAAATTATCAATTGTTCTTACTATACGTTTTACTTCTCTTTTATACCATCTTTGCTTCTTGCGTTCCATAGACATGTTTTGCTTCTCCTAACATCAATTTTCTGATTCTTCTCCTTCGACAAATTATAATTTAAAGATTACATATTCCATTAGAGCATGCTCATCTATGCTCCTTAATATTAAATTTTATTCATTATATTTTATCTCATAGAATCAATCTTCGAAAAATCTAGTCCTATTTATATATAAATGAATTTGCCAAATCTTTATTCATTTGTTCATGGTCTCTATATTTTTTCTTACTATTTGAATACGGAGTGCATAAACAGCATTCAGGTAATGGCAACTTTAATATTTTATTCATAAAATCTAATTCATCCGGATAATTAATAAATAATTCACCTTTAAGATAAGATTCTTTTTTTTGCCAAATAGCAAACTCTTTTATAAATGCTTCATCTTCAGGAATCTTTAGTTGCTCAAACAACCCTTTAGGCAAAACACTTCTAGCAATATTATATAAACCATGTGCTTCTGAGCAAAAGCATTTATAAAGTTTATGTCTATCATTTCTTCTTGAAGCTACACACACTTGGTTTAACTGTATGCTGGCTTCCTCCATATTCTCTTCACATAATGCTATAAGAAATGAAACAATAGCTTTTTCCCATAGTGATTTTTTCTGTTTTAGCATTTTTTTTGCTTTAGAAATTACTTCTTTTTCGTATTCATCTTTATGATACCAAAGGACATATAACAGATTACTTGCTATTACAAAAGCTGGATATCCATTGCTGCTTAATCCTAATTCTTCTGGATATGATTTTTCCAAAGCTTCTATATCATTGCATGCCATACAATCCATCACTTCCCAAAATTCACCTGACTGATCATATCCATTTCCACTTTTAGTTAACACCCTATGTCTCCCATACTGATATAATGTATCATTTAGCAATTTCCAATCTTCTTTTTTTAGACTTTCATATACCCCTAATAAATAAGGATTGCTTATTAATGACAAATATAACTTGATTTTAACATGAGTTTCAACCCCTTCGTTTTTTAAATACTTTTCATATGTATTTCTTTGCTTTTCTATATATTCTTCTCTGGACTTCCAGATTTCTACAAAAGCCTTTGTTTCCTGTACTGTTGTTTCGTATAGTTTTATATATTTATTTGCTATTTTTAACATAATTACATCCTCCAATGTTATATTACAAACGATTGTTAAATCGCACTTACTTTTACTTTAATTAAAACATTTTCACATTGAAAATTTTAGAAACCATTGACTAATCGAGCATTATAAAAGGCATGACAAACATATAAAAACTATTTTCCCTATTTGCAAAAAGCCTCACATCTTCTATCTAATATAACTTCAAACTTTTTATAATTCTTCCAACTAAAATCGAATTCACAAGGAATATCATGCAGTTCATTCAAAACAAAATCTATGTAATCATTAACAAACTGTCCACTAGCATAATAATATTCAGTAAATGCTAATCCTTCATCATTAAAATCATCACTCCATAGCTTGCCATCACAACAGGTTAGAAAAAAATCCACTCCTGTGATTTCTTCCTTTCTTACCTTTTCAAGATTTTCTGAATCATATTCCTTATGTATGTCTCCTTCCAAATTATTATTAATAATCCATGTAAGGTAAAAGCCAATATGAACACATGATCTTTCAGTAATTATCTTGTTCTGTTCATCATTAATATCTTTAAGTTCTATTTTCTTATTAGAACAATAAGCCTTTACTGCTATATCATAATAATTATCATAACTATCGAAAACCGCCATTGCTTTATTCATCCTTTCAAAATACTCTTTATTTTACAGTTAAATACTTTTCTGCGCACATTATACATATATTATAACTATAATTACAATATTTTCATATATCAATATTCTTGGCAACAATGCTGTGTTAAAAGGAAGATATTAATACTCGCTTTGCTCGAACTTTAATGTTTCTTGCTACAACTTTACTCAAAATTCACTCCTAAATTCAAGGACCAGAAAGAAACAATACGCAACACCTTAAAGCTCTGCTTTAATCTATTGCATTGCTACTTTCTTCCCATATTATTTTAAAGTTGCAGCTAGTGACTTCAAGGCTTTGCCTTCAAGTCATAAGGTGAGAATATTAGAAAAAGCGCTAAGGCAAAAGTTTCTGGGATTTATGACTTAGAAAATAATATAATGATTGATTCTGTTATCGATAAATATACTACACCCGAAAGACCTCTAGCTAAGAAAAATATAGAAACTCTATTTAAATTAATAGGAGATAATAAAAAGGTAATAGTAATATTTGATAGAGGATATATATCAATAGAAATGTTAATTTTTTTAATGGAGTTGCCAATTTTTTATATATTTAGGTTACAAAGCGGAACGTATGAAGATGAAAAAAACTTAATGAATAATGATGATGAAATAGTTAATATAGAAATTAATAAAAGCTGATTAAAAAAAATTAATGATAAGGATATAAAAGCTAAGGCTAAACAAATTGGAAATATTAATGTAAGAATGATAAGTATAACATTATCAACTGGTGAAGATGGTATTTAGTAACCAATATTCCTTATGATGAAATGGCCACAAGCGAAATTGGATTATTATACTTTAAACGATGGAGTATTGAAACTAGTTATGATGTTATAAAAAATAAATTATGTATAGAAAATATCTCAGGTAAAAAGAAAATTATAATAGAATAAGATTTCCATGTATGTCCAATAAATACACTCTTAACAGATCTCTACTTAAAATTAATGTTTAATATAAGATAGCTTGTACTTATCTTCTTTTGTATGAGCGTAGCGAGTTAAAATTAAAGGAATAGGCAATCAAAATAAATATATACCTTGTAATTTTTAAAAGACTAAATTAACACATTTAACCTTAAAAATACCTAATCTATAATTTTAGATTGTCTATTCCATCCTTGATCTTTGAAGTAAGTATTATACTCCATATAGAGTTTTATATTTATTTTATTATCAATATGGCCATATCTGTAGCGCCTTTGTTAAATGAAGTTTTACCGCTTCCTCTTTTACCGCCAGAACTTTTTCTTCAAGGCGGACTCCTCTTAATAACTCTTTGCAAATTATATTTTATATTCCCTCTATATGATTGGCATTTTCATTCAAATATTCTATAAGATTTTGACTTAGCTTTATATTATTGTTGCTTTCTAAGGCAGAAATAATATCGTGTAGCCTCTTTGTAGATTTTACTGGAAGAGTCAATAAGATATAATTCTGACTATTTAAAAAGACAATCGAAATAACCTTCCACTTTTTCCATCTATACGATTGTTCAATTAACTTTAGGTCTAGTTTTTTTATCTCATTAAATAAAATTATTGATTTTGAAAAGACATTACCCGTTTCTATTCTATCTGAATATAAGCTAATATGATCTGTTATCAGTATAATTGTAAATCGTACTAATATTAATTCTAATAGAAATACAACCCAAATAACTAGTATATCATGTTGACTAACTAGAATAAAAATTGGAAGTATACAAAGAGTTACAAAAAAAATTATTAGTATTAATTTTCTTTTTATATTATATTCTGAAAAAATAAGTATTCTTTTATTCAATAGATGCCACAACCCCTACTTGTTTAAAATCAATATCTTTCTTAAATAAAATAATTATTGGAATCGTTCAATTTAATATATTAATTAACATCTCAATACAGTACTTAATACACCATCTTTTATATGCATTTTAGAAACTCATGTAATCGTTTGGTCGTATTTTACTTCTATCAAGTATAATTCTTATTTGCCGAAAATATACTATTTCTAATAAATATTTCTTCCTTATTCATTCCAATTCAAAATCCATTTCACCTTACTTAGACTTAGATACTATAAGATTATTAATCTAGTTTATTAATATTAATTTAATAAGTTATCCATTTAATATCTCTAATACTACTTCCAGCCTATCTTCGCTAAACGAATTTCTTAAATCATTATAATCATTTGGTTGGATTTTACTTCTTATAATTTTAATTTTGTTATCTTTTATGAAATTATCTAAAGTTATTATATTGCTATAAAAATCTTCAGCGTCACATGTATTTAATACTGTTCCATCTTTTAAATGTATATCATAAATAGGATCTATTTTGTTTCTATATCCTCGTTTGTATGATACTTGGACATTATCAATATCATTCCATTGATAATTCTTGTTTGTAGAAAATATTCCATTTCTAATGCGGATCCCATCTTGATTTATATCTGTATATTCAAAAAATTCATATATTAATATAAATATTGAAACTGCTGATATTATAACAGGAATTAATAATAGAGCTCTAATTTTAATAATTCTAATAGAACTACTATTTCTTAAACCTATCACTATTAAAAACATTATTAGAAATGGCGAATAAAGTATAATCCATTTTGTTATTTCTGAATGTAAAAATAATAATGTATTGCTTGACATAAAAAATGATTTTTGATTTTTAAAATACCACCAATCCAAAAAATAAGTAATTGGAAATGATAGAACTACTGGAACAATCAAATAGCAAAATATGTTTAAAAGCTTATCATCTTTATATTGCGAATCTTTTTTCAAAATCTACCTCCCAAAAGTAATTAAACAGCAATATTTTTAAAATCCATTCATTTTAGTAAAGTATTAACACTTAATTTATTTAATACCGGTAATACCCCTTGAATTATATCAGAAATATTCTTATTCTCTTCAAATATTCCAAACAAGACAAAACCACAATAATCCGTTAACATTTCATCTATTAATTTTTCGTGTGTTATGTAAACATTATAATTCTTGAATTTAGAAATAAATTTAAAGTTAACTAGCAGCAGAAAACATTAACTATTATTTCAAACTAATTTGATATAATTTATTTATCAAGTATTTTTAGTATAACGTCTAATCTATCAACATCTAAATCTTTTTCTTTATCTTTATATTGAATTACAAAATCATCATAATCGCTGCTAAGTATCTTTTTTCTATTAATTGTAATATTATTATCTTTCATAATATTATCAATATCTATTATTTTTTCAAAAAAATCATCTGAATTACATGTATCTATTATTTTTCCATCATTTAAATATATATCATAAATAATTATTATTTTGTTTCTATTACCACGTTTATATGATGCCTCTACTTGTGTAACATCTATCCATTTATACTCTTCACTTTTTGAAAAGATTCCATTACTAATGTATATACGCTCTCTTTCTATAGCAGTATATTTGAAAAATTGTAAATAAAGTAAGATGGTTGAACTTAAAAATACAATAATTCCAATCAATAAACAGATATTTATTTTTATAATTTTATACTGAAACCTATTTCTAAAACTTAGAATTATCAGTAACACTACAATGTATGGTGAAAAAAATATTATTTTTTCTGATACATTATCATGAATAAACAATAATGTATCAGAAGCTTTAAATTTTAACACTTGTAACTTATAATATTCTGAATCCAAAATAAATGTTATTGGCAATGAAATAAGCATAGGAATCATTACATCAAAAATCAATCCATTTCTTTTAGAATCTTTACTAAAATTTCTATCCAAATCTATTCCTCCATTAAAATTACTTCCATTCAGGAATTGTAACTCCATGAGTATCAAAAATATTTTCTATCAGCTCTGCCTTGCATCCTATTTCCGCCAATTTATATAAATCTTTTTTATAATCAATTCTATTATCCATATTGTTTAATTCTTCATATATATTTTTAAGTTCCTGCGCATTAAGACTCTCATAATGCTTGTCCAATCACTTCTTTTTAATATTGATATTAATTTCTTTCTCTTGTTTTAGAACATATATTTATTTATCCTATTAATTTTTATTATAATCTCTCCTTCATAAATACAAATTATATTTATTATTAGCTACATATGTATATTTAGTAATTTACTTATTGTTAAATTTCTTGAATTACTTGAAAAACATTTTGATATTAATACATTTATTCCAGAATCATTTACAAATAAGTATTATTCTAATCTAGGCCGTAATAGATTAACAGAAGAGGAACAGTTTTTACTATATAAGTACAATTCCCTCGACTTGATTGGTAAACGTGCTGTAAATCCAATATTAGGCATAGAATTTGAAAGATGTAATTGATATTCATATAATTAATAATTTATATATATTCTTTTAAGTTTTAGAATACTTTAAATTTTAAAAGAATATAAATTTTTTCTCATAATTTAATGATATAGGCGTGGTTTAATGGATGTAAAAACTAATTGTACAAAAAAACGGATCTTCTTATTTTAGAGCTACTGCTACTGTTGGTATGGACAGTAACGGAAAACTTATTAGAAAAGAATTTTATGGTAAAAGTAAATCAGAAGCTGAAACCAAGAGAGGAGTATGGTTATTCCTAGAAAAAAGAACTTAAGATAAGACGTTCAGCATTATACTAATTAAGTATATTTTATGATTGTAAACAAATTATAAGATATTAATTTTTTTACTGCTATCTGTATAATTATTATGAGAAAATGAATTTTCTCCGGGAATAATAGGTTTAGTTAATAATGAGTTTTCTATGGCATTAGCAGCTTAAATTATATTTAATTTTAATTCATTATCAATTAACTAAATCATAATGTTTTTCTTAATAGAATGAGTTAATATTGACAAAATAAAGCTTTTTATAGTTTTCTTCCGCAATTTAAAGTCTTACATTAGCTTTATTCAGTCCATATTTATAATTCAATATATTTTATTTAAAGTATATTATCCTGGTATTTTAAAGCCCTGTTGTATTCTTTATTCAGCTGGATATTACCAAAATTCTAACTTGCTTATGCTCAAGTAAAGAAAAATTCGGACAACCTTTTATCTAAGTCAGTTATTTTATATAGAATTTATTCCTTGCTGCCACAAGCTATAACAAAGAAATACATTATTTCCAAATGTCTTAATAGATATTTATAATTTATTTTATTCTAATATATATACCAGCTTGTATTTCCCTTATCTAGGCCTTGGAGAATTAAAAGAAAAAGATATTAATTACTTTAAGCTGAATAAAGTACATGTGAACCTGAAAAACTCCATTTAAAGGTTCTATACCCTGTACATTATCTATTGCTTGAATTATAATTAACATCTTACTTATTTATAATTTATTTAATTTGTTTTAGCGACTATTCTTATTATCTGTATTTCTCTTATAGATAGCCCAACCAAATCACTAATTAATTCGTCACTCATACCTTGATTTATAGCTCTTCTAGCTGTTTCTATTGCATTTTCTAGCTTACCTTCTTGGAAACCTTCTTCAAATAAACTCTTACCTAATTCAGTCATAATCTCTATGTCCTTAATTGCTATATTTTAGAGCTTTTCTTATTCCCTCAATTTCTTCATTTGATAACCCAGTCAAATCACTTATTATGCTATTGTCCATTCCTTTTTTAATAGCATTTTTTACAATCTCAATAGTCTTTTTATTTTCTCCTTCAACTATTCCCTTTTCCATGCCTTCTTCAATTAAGCTTCTACCAAGTTCAGTCATCTTTATCTCCTCCCTTACTTTCTCTAAATCTTTACCTTCTAAAAATTTACTTGCAAAAGCATATAGGATTGACTCTACGTCATATCTATAATCTTTATCTATATCTTTAACTACTCTAATTGCATTTATTATCTTATCACTTTTACTAAGCTTACCACCCATTATTGGTGTAAATGTTAATGATATAATATCGTGATTGCTTAGTTCTTCTTTATTTTTTATTTTGTTTATTATATTATTAAATATTTCATCTCCATCTTTATCAGCCATTGATATTGTCTTGACTTGATAAGAATTAATTCCACATGTATATTCACTTATAGGATCTTTAATGTCTCCTGAATAAACAACATATGTTTCAACATCTTTACCAGTTTGAAAATTAAGAAGTGCCTCATAAGTTCTAAATCTTCTTAAGTCTGAAATGCCCTTGTCGGTGGTTTGAAACTCAAAATGTATATAACTGTCATCTTCCATTAAAAATGTATAATCCATTAGCATATTCTTTATCTCAAGAACAACAATTTCAGTAGATCCAGTACCTTTTACTTTTTTATTTATACCAAAGAATTTCAAACCTTCTTCTGCAAATATATCCATTGCTCTTTTCATTATCATATCTTCATAATTTATTTGCTTCACCAATGCACCCCCTCAACTAAATAGTTTTGTATTAATATTGTAATTTATCTTTCTTAATAAGGCTTTACTTCTATAATATAAATTTATTAAGTTAATAGTATTTTAACATATATAATTATATTTCTAAATATCATAACAGTACTTTGTTATGCTTAGATACAATCTTTTATTAACATTATAGCCAATATACGTCTTATATAAAAGTCTACCGTTACTGCATAACCTCAAAATAATTCATATCTTTAACATTAATCAATTCTATATATTTTTATAATTTGTTTATCTAGATACTTTATGCCCGGCTAACTAATTATGCTTACTCAGATAGTTATTTTTAAATTATAGCTAGCTATATGAATTAAAGTTTTACTTCAAGCTTTAATTATGACCCTCTAATAAATTACTATCGTCTGTTATTTAGTAATGTTTGCTCTTTATATATAAACATACAAAAACCAAATGAGGAGCACAACTCACTATGTTGGCTCCTCATTCTAAATCCTTGATAAGAACTGATATTATATTTATATGGCGATTTTCATTACTAGATTAAAATTTTCAAGTTATATATGTAGGATGCCTTGAATAATCAACGATTCATACTATAAAATTTTCCCACACTTTTCCCTCACTAGTTTGGGCTAGATATTAAAAATACTATCTTCTCAGAATTTAGTAGTATTCTATACAATTCTTTATTTAGATTACTATTAAATTTTTTAACAGATTATATTTTTTTTAATTTGCTAACATATTTTTTCATAAATTACCTATTAAACATTTTATTACACTAAATTAAGACATATATTTTTGATATACTCCCTTTATAGTAGACAGTTGAAATAATAAAACTGTTTATATAACAGAAGATTTCTACACAATTAAAGCTTTTAGAATCTGAAAATAGACGTTTAAGAATGGAGAATGATTTCTTAAAAAAATTTAAGGAAATAGAAATGAGGTAGATAGATTAAATACTTCTAGAACAAATGATAAAAGAATTACATACTATTGAATATTCAATTTCTGAATTGTGCAAATATGTAAAGATTTCTCGTGCTTCTTATTATAAATGGACTAACCGTAAAGAAAGTTCAAGAATCAAAGAAAATTCTATGATATTAAATGAAATCATTAAAATTTATTCAGAAGTTAAAGGAATTTATGGATATAGACGTATAACATTAAATGAGGATTCCAATATACAAGTAAAATTTTCAAAAATAAATTAGATAGCATTAATGCAACCCAAGGTATGTCTAGAGTAGCATGTTGCATATATAATGGTCCAATTTAAGGCTTTTCGAGCATTATAAAATCTCAAATGTATTATCTAAGACAATTTGATACATTTGATGAACTTAAAAAAGCTATTGATGAATACATAGAATTATATAATACAAGAAGATTACAGAGTAAGCTAAAAGGTATGACTCCAATAGAATATCGAAATCATACCTTAGTAACATAATTTTTATTATTTACCCTGCCTACTTGACAGAGGGCGGTTCAGTTTATCCTCTATTACATAGGTATTTTTTTAGATTAATTAAATATTAAACACCCAACATATATGCTAAACCTGAACCTTTTGTATCAACCTATTGCAAATTTCTTCTTGAATTTCTCCGTTATCATTTTCAAAACTTTCTCCATCAAACCTTATACGAATTACGCTCTCATCAAGATCTAAACACTCTAGGAAAAATCCTTTAATTCCCCTTAGCTTTCTATCTATTTCAACATACATTTCTAAGCCATGATTACATAAATTAAATATTATTTCAAGGTCATCCACTTCTCCATGTAAAAAACTTGTAGGTCTAAACTTAAATTCTTGAACTATTGGAAGGGCTCTTCCATCAAAGGCAGTATATTTCTGCTCACATTCAATTACTTGAAAACCTAAATCTGAAAGTATATCAAAAATATGTTGAACATATGGATGTGGCAATATTTCTATATAATCTCTATCTGATGAATCTATTCCCGCTGAAATATCTAAATCTGTTTCTATCCAAACTGCTTGTCTCTCCAAAGTAATTGGAGTAATTTCAGGAATCTTAAATGAAAAATCAAAATCCACTGTTTGCTTAGCCTCTATAGTAAATGATTCTACAAATTCAATTTGATCTATTATAATATTGTGTCTTTCTGTAATAATTTCTTCTTTTTCGTTATTATCATCATCAACAGACCTCTTAATTTCTTCTGTCAAATAATATGTCATCAACTTAACTGTTATTTTATTAATATATTGATCAACATTACCTCCCTTAACATAAATCTTCCCATTAAATTCCTCACCTACTCTAAAGCTATTTCCTTCAAGTACAGTATCTATTTTCGCTGATCCAATTCCCATGGTAGCCATGGCACGTTTAAAAAAAGACATATAAAAATCCTCCTAAAGTAATACTTTCCATAATATATATTTACATCATAATTATACCACATTTATCAGTATTTTAAAATTAAATTTGAAATTTAACACTAATTTTGACGCATATTATTCAAAAAATATTATGGTAATATTGTTTAGAATATATATTCTTCTAAAGTAATATTCTGAAGAATAAATATGGTGCAGAATATTAGAATATGCACTGTTTATTCATCTATCCTAAATAAGAACATTATTAAAGGAGAATATTTATGGCAAAAAAGAAAAAATCCGAACTATCAAAAAATGATTTAGCTTCCAAAGAACATCATAAGCTTATGTCTATATTAGCTATAACAAGCTTAATGTGCCCAGTTTTTACACTCCTACATCACTTTTCAATAAATCATGCAATAATCTAACTCTAAAATTTCTTGCTACTCCTGCAAAAGAAGCTGAGCGCACTTACATCAACTAGATATTGAAGTTTTATTGTATTCATTTCTAATCACATTAATATTTTTTAAATAGATTAATTTTATTTTGTCATAAATACATGGTATGATATATATGTTAGTAATTTCTTTAATATAATAAATTTGTAAAACCAAGAACTATTTAACACAAAAAAGTTCCAAAGTGATTATAGAACAAGAATTGCTAGAGAAAAATTGAATGAAATGAAAGCAAGAAAGGATGCGTAAAAACATGAAAATAGATGTACATGATGTACTCAAGAATCTTAATACCCCTCTGACTGCACCGGCTTATCCATCGCCACCATTTTATAAATTTACTGATCGAGAATATTTAAATATTTATTATCGAACTAACCCAAAGATGTTACGCAATGCTGTTCCAGAACCACTAAAAATTGATGAAAATAACCCAATTGTACGTTTTGAACTTATGCGGATGCATGACGTCACAGGGCTTGGCGGATACACAGAAGCTGGTCAGGTGATACCAGTAAGTTTTAATGGAGAAAACGGCGATTACATCCATTCGATGTATGTTGATAACTTCCCTGCAATCGCAAGCGGACGAGAGTTAAGTGCTTATCCAAAGAAGTGGGGAAATCCAAAACTTTATCAGGATAATGAAACATTGGTTGGACTTCTTGATTATGGGACACTTCGTGTGGCAACTGCAACAATGGGATACAAACACGTCGAGATGTCGAAAGAAGAAGCATTGGAAGAAATACGCCGTCCAAATTTCATGGTAAAGATGGAACTTGGCTATGATGGTCAATTCCGTTTTTGTGATTTAGTGCGGACACAAATTACAAATGTAGAAGTTAAGTGGGCATGGACAGGACCTGCTCGGCTTCAATTGTTTGAACATGCTTTAGCACCTCTTGCAGATTTGCCAGTATTAGAGATAGTTTCAGCATCCCACATCTTAACTGATTTAACTTTAAATGCTGCACAACCAGTTTATAACTATTTGGAGAAAAAATAAAAGGAGGAGCTTTGAATGAGGATTGCAGTTTTAGGTACAGGTTCTTTAGGTACAATCGCTGGCGCTTATATTTCAGCCGGTGGAAAAGATGTTGAATTAATTGATGTCTACCAGGAACATGTTGATGCTTTAAATAAAGCGGGAGCAAATATTACTGGCACTACTAATTTTGAGACATCAGTGAAAGCCATTACCCCTGATAACATGTCAGGTAAATATGATTTAGTCTTACTTTTAACGAAACAGTTATATAATGATTCTGTTCTTCAAAGTTTGCTGCCATTTTTAGGAGAAGACAGCGTAGTTCTCTCTTTACAAAACGGAATACCAGAAGAGAAAGTGACTTCCATTGTTGGACAAAATCGTGTAGTTGCTGGTTCTGTTGAATTTGGAGCTACGTTTATTGAGCCAGGGGTATCAAGCCTTACAACAGAATTTAATCAGTTTAAAAAGTATGCTTTTCAAATTGGGGAATTGAGTGGAGAAATCACAGAGAGAATACAGGTTATCAAATCTATCTTAGATCTTGTTGGAGGAACACATATTTCCGATAACTTAATTGGAACAAAGTGGTCAAAATTACTAATTAACAATGCGTTTAGTGGATTATCAGCAGCGTTAAATTGTAAATATGGCGATATTCTTGATAATGAAATTGCAATTGGCAGTGCAGTCCATATTATAGATGAAACAATAAAGGTTGGACACGCAAATGGTGTAAAATTTGCTAAACTAAATGGATTTAATATTGCATCTTTGGAATTGAATAGTAAACATGATATTCCAGAACGTATTCAAACACTAAAAAGGATACTGGAACCATTCCGACTTTTAAAAGCGAGTATGTTACAAGATTTAGAAAAGAAAAATAAAACTGAAATAGATTTTATTAATGGAGTCGTTCCAAGACTTGCAAAAAGTAAAGGCATTCTAACACCATATAACGATATGGTTGTAAAGTTATTAAAGTCAGCTGAAGCGTCTCAAGCTGTTCCTAACTTTGATACTGATATTAAATATTTTGAGGATATGGTATACTCCAATGAGTAAGTGCCATAGTGAAGTATAAAGAATAAAGGGATCGGACGCAATCCCTTTTTTGAATATAGTCCACATATAGTTGCCAGTCTACAAAACTCAATTTGTTCAATTAGATTCATGTTATTCTCCTAAAAATTCAAATATTAACTATAATTCTTTACTTAAATATTTTATTGGCACATAATCAGTTAACCATACTTTGTTTTCAGATAAAAAGAATTTATAACCATCTTTATACATTTGTGAACTATCAATTTCAAAAATAACTAACTCACCATGCCTCCTACCTACTTTTGCTGCGGTCTCTATATCTGCTGATAGATGAACATATTGTCTGCTTTGCTTCTTAATTCCTTCTTTACATATGATTTCTTCAAACCTTGTTGCTGTTCCATGATATAATACTTTGGGCGGCTCTACAGACTTCAATTCAAGATTTACAGCGATAGAATGCCCTTGATTAGCTTTAATTTTGCTTTTATCACCATTAAATGAATATCTTTGTTTATTATCTTCATCCACAATTCTTTCTATATCCGAGAATGTTACTTTATATCCTTTTCGCTTTAATCCATTGATTAAATCTAAAGTCTTTATATATCCATAATCATCTAATTTTAATCCAATTTCTTCTGGTTTATGCCTTAATATAAGGCTAATAAATTTGCTGATTCTCATATCTTCTTTGTTTATCATTATTTTAATACCTCTTAATATTTCTAGTCTTATCCAACATATAACTCATATCATTTTTTATATATTCAAAACTAAAACATTCTTTCCATTCTCATTTTTATTCTGCATCTTTAACAAATACTCCTTTGAATATAACTATATTTTACCATACATAATTTAATCTAACTAGAATGCATAATTTTCTTTTATATTTTCAAATAAAAATAAGCTGTATAATTTAGGAAGATTAATTTTAATGAACAAGCAAACACAATTTACTATTATATGTTCCATCGTTATATTTTTTGAGCAAAAAGATGCAGCCAAATTAATGACTGCACCTAACAAGAAAATCCTGACATAAAACTTGAATATTTTGACTAAATTGAATATATGTCTGAGAATTCTATATTCATCATTTCTATTTTATTATTCGTAGGTTTAACAAAGCCATTTGAGTTTGTTTTTTTCATAAGCCTTGCAGGAAGACTTATATTAAATGAAGTGCCCTCATCAACTTTGCTATCAGCACTTATTTTCCCCCCATGAAGCTTAACAATTGATTTTACTAGGTTTAATCCAATACCACTTCCTTCAGCATTTCTGGAAAGAGTCTTATCTATTTGATGATATCTTTTAAAAATACTTTTAAGATATTTCTTTTCCATTCCTATTCCAGTATCTTTTACTGATATTTCTACATGATTACCTTTATCAGTTAAATTAACGAATATTTTGCCCCCTGGGTTGGTAAACTTAATTGCATTAGAAATCAAGTTAAGCATAACTCTTTCAATTTTATAAGCATCACAGGCTATAATCTTTTCTTCAACATTGGTATCAAAAATAATGGATAAGCTGCTTTGCTCAATGTAACTTGCCACTGACTCAACAATGTCTTCAATTATCAATACTATATTTTCGTTAGACATATTTAGCTTAAAAAAACCGGATTCTATTTTAGATAAATCAACTATATTATTTATAATTTTGGTAAATCTATAACAGTTTTGCTTGATGGTACTCAAACCTTTGATAATTTTATCCTTATTATCCAAAAAAGTATCATTTTTCAAGTACATTTCTAATAATTGATTTGTACTGAAAATTACATTTAAAGGTGTCCTAAGTTCATGTGAAATGTTAGCGAACACCTGATCCTGAACCTCCAAGGTTTCCTTTAAATTCTTTTCCACTTTTTTTCGATTATTAATATCCATATGTGTACCCAAATACTTAACAGGTTTACCTTCTTCATTATAAATAATTTTAGCCTGCTCTAATACCCATATATATCCTGAATCTACTGTTTTTGCTCTAAACTCCATACTTACTTTCGGTAACTTTTGTTTCAAAGCTTTGGAATATGCTTTATGTATAGCCGATCTATCATTTGGATGCGACTTCTCTATGATTGCAGTGGCAGCTTCCCGAGGTGACAAATGCTCAATTCCAAGTCTTTTTTTCCACTGATTGGAGAAATAGCTTTCATTCCTCTCAAGATCATGAATAAACGAGCCTTCAGAAGAGCTATCTATAATTTGAAAATATTCTTCCACATTTACCTTAAGCTCCTGTTCATAATTCTTCTTATTTGTTATATCTATAAGCATTACTAAGCTGCCCCTGTAATTATCACTTTCATTTTTAATAGTAATAGCTCCAATTAATGCCCATATATGACTTCCATCCTTTTTTCTAATCTTTAAATCATAGCGTTCATCAATAACATTTTGGGCATTTTTAAGATAGGACATAACTTTTTTTATATCATCTTCAAATATGAAATCTACAGCATCCCTAGACAAAATTTCCTCTGCCTTATATCCAAGGATTTTAATTAAAGCCTCATTAACAAAATTAATTCTCCCATGTTCGTCAATCATTACAATACCTTCATCAGTTGCCTCAACAATTTTTTGATATAACCCATAAAATCCATTCAAATCATCTTTCTTTTTCTTATGCTGAGAAATATCCATATTTATCCCAACCCACTTTTGAATATTGCCATCAGAATTAAGTATAGGCGAAGCAATTATATTATTCCATTTCCATTCACCATTAAAGCTTCTTATACGAGACTCAATGTTTAGATTTTTTGATGTCATAATAGCTTCTCGCCATTGTATTTCAGCGTATCCTCTATCATTAGGATGTACAGCATTAAGCCACCCCTGATCAACCCACTCTTCATAAGTTTGTCCTGTATAAGCTCTCCAGGATGGGGAATCATTAATAACTAATCCATTTGCGTCAGTTTCCCATATTGCCTGTGCAATTGAATTAATAAGTGCATGATATATGTTTGTATTATCAATAAATCTAATCTTATCATCAAAATTATTTATTATTTTCATACCTATATCTCCGTAAATTTCAATATTAATGACTATATACTTTTTAGATTGTAGTACAATCCAAAATTAGGATTTCATTGTAATT
This sequence comes from Clostridium sp. LS, assembly GCF_002760435.1. Taxonomy (GTDB): domain Bacteria; phylum Bacillota; class Clostridia; order Clostridiales; family Clostridiaceae; genus Clostridium. The sequence goes on along the minus strand of NZ_AUUU01000013.1, from coordinate 16,398 downwards.
ATAACAAAATATAATGAACACAAAGCTCACATTAACATAACTTTAATCTATCTTTTACATTTATAGATAATTAACAGCCTTTCTATAATAATACTTCTCTTACAATATCAATTAATAATATTATACATATATAGCTTTAAACTTCCGTTTTTATCTCAGAAACTATTAGTATAAATTCATCATTAAAACATAATATAAAATCGAATATGGTAATTATATATTACAACGGAGGATAGTAATATGAAACTATTAAATAAAGTAGTATTTATTGTTCTTATCATTACTCTTACACTAGGCAGCATTCAGCATAATTTATATATTAGATCAAACGCTTCTACTAAAAGGCTAGTAAACGTAGGAGTACTAGTATCTAATATTGCTGATCCATTCATAATTCAAATAAAACAGGATTTAGAGAATATTCAAAAGAACAATGAAGATAAAGTTAAATTCACTTTTTTTAATGCAAAAAGCAATCAATCTATACAAAATGAAACTTTAGATTCCTTACTTAACAATGATATCGATCTTTTATTAGTAAATTTGGTAGATACAAGTCCCAATGTAATAGATTACTATATTGATAAAGTTAGATCTAAAAATCTCCCATTACTTTTATTTAATTCCGAACCACCAGCCATAACTACTAAAATGAAGGAATATCAAAAGTTTGCCATTATAACAACCGATCCTAGGGAATCAGGCACTTTGCAAGGAAAACTTATTGCCGATGAATGGACTAAGAATAAATCAACTCTAGATAAAAATGGAGATAACATAATGCAATATATAATGTTACAAGGCGAACTTAATAATATAGGTGCAATCGAGCGAACACATTCTTCTATTTCAGCAATTGAGAATGCAGGGATTAAAACTCAACAACTTGCATTACAGACTTCTAACTGGAATGAAGAATTAGCTAAAAATGCTATTGAAACACTGTTTTATAAATATGCCAATAGGATAGAAGTAATAATTTCAAATAATGATGCAATGGCAATAGGCGCTATTCAAGCATTGCAGAAGTTTGGCTATAACAAAGGAGGTACTGGAAACTACATTCCTGTTTTTGGGATAGACGGAATACCAGCTGCACAAGATTTAATAAAAAAAGGGATTATGGCCGGTACTGTTGTCGAAGAGATTAATGACACAGCTGTAGCACTTTATACCATAGGCCTAAATCTAGTTAACAATAAACCACCTCTAGAAGACACGCCTTATAAATTTGATAAATCAGGTTTTATAATTAGAATTCCTTATCGAGGAACACTTTCAAATAACGGTTTTACTGCAGCAGCTACATACACATAGAAAAACAAATTTATATCTTATATAATCCAATTAGTTTTTACATTAATGTAAATATGAGGTAGATTCTAGTATGGAGCACCAATGAAAAAAAATCTAGGAATTTTCCTAGATTCATTTTTCATATACTTTTACCATTATTATTTTCAGGATATGCAGCTTTGAAAAACTCAATAAAATAATCAACTGGCTTTGGATCCTTTTCCTTAACATACTTTCCAAGCTGTGATTTTAAAGCATTCTTTAAATGCATTACTGTATTTGGTTTTAATAAATCCTTTAAACCTTCAATGTGATCATAAATAAAATTTAATAATTCCTTTTTGTCCATAAGTAATCCTTTCCCACTTAAAATCTCTTAATTCTTATATTGTATCATAATTCTTACAATTAACCAGAAATAAAGTATTATACAAAAACGCAAGACAATGCTTACAATTACGTTTAAACTATGATCTCGCTCTTTTGCCTAAGAAACTACTAGTATAAATTTTTTATTAAAACATAATATAAAGTTGAATATCGGAGTAAGAATACTTATATGGAGGATAGTAAAATGAAACTATTAAATAAAATAATACTTATTATATTTTTCATTACTCCTACACTAGGCAGTATTCAGAATAATTTATATATCAGATCAAATGCTTCTACTAAAAGGCTAGTAAACGTAGCTGTACTAGTATCCAATATCGCTGATCCATACATAGCTCAAATGAAACACGATTTAGAGAATATTCAAATTAACAATCCAAATACAGTTAAGTTCACTTTTTTTGATGCAAAAAGTAATCAATCTATACAAAATGAAACTTTAGATTCGTTACTTAGCAATAATATAGATCTTTTTTTAGTAAACTTAGTTGATACAAACGCTAATGTAATGAATGACTATATTGAAAAGGTTAAGCCAAAAAATCTCCCTTTACTTTTATTAAATTCCGAGCCACCAATTATAACTAATAAAATGAAGGAATATCAGAAATTTGCCATTATAACAACCTACCCTAGGGAAGCTGGCACTTTACAAGGAAAGCTTATTGCCGAAGAATGGAATAAACACAAAACAACTATAGATAAAAATAGAGATAACATAATGCAGTATATAATGCTACAAGGTGAGCTTGATAATATAGGTGCAATTGAGCGAACACACTCTTCTATTTCAACAATTGAGAACGCAGGGATAAAGACTCAACAACTTGCATTACAAATTTCTAACTGGAATCAAGAGTTAGCTAAGAATGCTATTGAAACAATGTTTTATAAATATGATAATGGAATAGAAGTAATAATTGCAAATAATGATGCAATGGCAATAGGTGCTATTGAAGCATTGCAGAAATTTGGTTATAACAAAGGAGATACTTCAAACTATATTCCCGTTTTTGGAATAGACGGGATACAAGTTGCACAAGATTTAATAAAAAAAGGGATTATGGCTGGTACTGTTGTTGAAGACCCTAACGACACAGCTATAGCACTTTATACCATAGGCCTGAATCTAGTTAACAATAAACCTCCTCTAGAGGACACACCTTATAAATTTGATAAAACAGGATTTATAGTTAGAATTCCTTATCGTGGGACACTTTCAAACACCGGTTTTACTGCAGTAGCAGATATTTATTAATCAGCATATACATGTTTTTGTTCAGTTTATTACGAAATTTTATAATATGCTTTATTTGCCACCTAAGTAGCAGTTTTTTCGCTTTACCCTTTAGCCATTTCTCGTATTACAAAAGTAATAAAAAATTCATAACTTCTCTCCGAAATTAGGATATAAATTTAGTATATTATTTCATATTTATGTCAAATATACTAAATAAAAGGTCTGAGGTGTTAATTTGAAACCTAATTTTATTAAAAATAATTTATTAATTATAATAATGATATTTTTTATAATTTCATTGTACATTTTACCAATAGTATGTATAGAATTACAATGATGACATAATATTTCAATGAATAAGAGATAGTATTTTATCACTATTCTTTAAATACTATCTCTTATTTTTGTTAGTTATATTAATATTATTATTTTAGATTTACATATTTAGTTTTTTTCAACACGAATCAATTCCCATTTTTGAGCATTTGTTTCATTATCACTAAAAATATCAACATTAGAAAAATTATCTGTTCCAGCTGAATATACATCAAGGGCTTTTTGACTACCAATATTAATTAATTTATATACGCCATCACCTTCTCCAATAATATTCCACTTCTGCGCATCGGTTCCATTATCACTAAAGATATCAACATTAGTATAATCATCTGTTTTGGCTGCGTATACATCCAGAGCCTTCATACTATTAGTATTAATTAACTTATATGTCCCATCAGAATTTTGATAAATATTCCACTCTTGAGCTCCTGTTCCATTGTCTTCATAAATATCTACATTAGCATAATCCTTTGTTTCAGCAGAATATACATCTAGAGCTTTTCCACTACCAACATTAATTAGCTTATAAGTTTCTCCTGATGATAATCCATTAGTATTTTGGGCTTCACTAGGATTAATAGCACTCAATTTTTCTGCGCTATTAGCCGTAGTTTTAATTATATTTTCTGGATTTAAAGCTTTCACTGCAATATTATTAGTAAGTATTATAATTGCAGCTATTATGAATCCTATTATTGTTTTTCCTGTCATTTTATAAGAACCTTTTTTAAATGCTTTGATCATCCAAATTCTATTTTTTATTTGATTATTAGTTTCAAAAAAGACTGGCACTTGAGAATAACTCCCCTTATTCAAAAGCATTCTTGAAAGAGTGAGTAGTGTCATACCATAATCTGTATTTTCATCTTCCTTAAGAATTTCAAGGACATAAGCATCACAATCATATTCCCTGTATAATCTCATTTGTCTAATTGCAATCCATACAAATGGATTAAACCAATGTATTAACAATGCAATTATACCAAGATAATTATAAATTAAATGTTTCCTTTTATAATGCACTAATTCATGTAAAAATACATGAGAAAGCTTCCTATTATCTTCTATACTTAATACATACTTGGGTATATAAATCTTAGGTTTTACAATCCCCATGATGCACGGACTTTTAAATTCATCATGCACATATAATGGAATTCTTGATTTTATCTTAAGCTTATTTTTACACTCATTAAGTAAAGTTAATATTCCAGGATGTATATATTCATTTATATCTTTAGTTTTTCTATTTACCTTAAGACAAAACCTAAGTAATATGAAACTTAAAAACACCAATCCCGTTACCCATATATAAGAAATAAATTTGAAAACAACTGAAATTATTTCCTTGTTATTATTGTCTGCCAGCTTATTACTTAAACTCATCTCATTTTCGTTATAATTATCACTCTTATTGGTAATGGTACTAGACTTTTGTTCATTTACTTGAGATTCTTTAGTTGTTTTAGTCAAATCAGTTGCCTCATTCTGTTCTTGCACGACACTTCCATACTTTTCGTATAACATATTAAATAAGCTTATATTTGTTTCAGGAATAACAGGTATTAGGAGTTTTATTAATACCAAAATCCATATTGCATTTTTAACTCTCATGCTAAGACGCTTATTTAATATTTTTAAAATCAAAATCACTATCAGTATGATAGCGCTTGCTGTTAAAGAAGACTGAAAAAAGCCCAAAAAAATTCTCTCTATAAGTTCCATAACCCATATTCTCCTAATGGCATAAAATTTTCTAAACTAAAAAACAATATTTATTTGTAATCAGGTAATTTCTTTTCCTTCTTATCTTTAAGTATATTCTCCAATTCCTCAATTTCACCTATTGATAAATTTTCTTCTTCTAAAAATTTAGTAAAAAGTATGTTTAAAGCACCATTATATACTTTTTTAAGAAAAAATTCATTTTCTGATTTAACGCATTCATCTTCTGAGACTAGCGGATAATAATTATAAATTCTTCCTGTCTTTTCATAACCTATAGCTCCTTTTTTTATAAGCCTTGTAATAAAAGTTTTTATAGTCTGATCTGACCAATCGTTATATTCTGATAATGAAGCTATTATTTTTTCCGAAGTTAACGAATTTGTCTTCCATAGAAGTTTCATTACCTCCCATTCTGCCTCAGAAATCTTAGGAAGTTCCTTCATGACATCCTCTCCTCTCGATTGTTGTTTACATTTGTAAATATCATTTCAAGTTTATTCCACTAATCTTTTCTTGTCAATCCTCAGCCTAGTTAGAATACGGAAAAAATAGTAACTATTTCACAATGATATTGTGAATTAAGTAGCTACTATTTCTTATAATTATAATAAGCTGTTAGTTGACTCATTCGAGCAAACTGCAGTTATTATTTCTTAACCTATACGAATTAAGCTCCACTTTTGTGCATTCGTTCCATTATCAGTATAAACATCAACATTAGTATAATTAGCACTTCCAGCTGCATATACATCTAAAGCCTTTCCGCTGCCTACATTAATTAACTTATAAGTACCATCATAATTAGCAATGATATACCATTTTTGTGCACTGGTTCCATTGTCAGTATAAATATCAACATTCGAATAGTCATCTTTTTCAGCTGCATATACATCTAAAGCTTTCATACTATTAGGATTGATTAATTTGAAAGTTCCATCAGGATATTGATAAATAGTCCATTTTTGAGCTGCTGAATTATTATCATCATAAATATCAACATTATCGTAATTGTTTTCTCCAGCTGAATATACATCAAGAGCTTTTCCACTACCAACATTTATTAACTTGTAAGTCGCTCCTGACTCTATTCCCTTAGCCGAATTTGTATAATTTTGAATCCACGCACCATCTGAACCTAATCTATATTCTATACCATTTGTAATTACAGTAGTATTTTTTAACATAACTCCTGATTGATAAAAATACCATCTCCCATCAGAACTTTTTTGCCAAACTCCTTTAGTATCATTTGTTTCAGTTGTACCATCCCAGGCACCGTCTGACCCTAACTTATACTTATGACCATTTGTAGTTATAGTTGTATCTTTTTGCATCACACCATCACTATCAAAATAATACCATACTCCATTACTATCTTTCATCCATCCTGTTTGATATGAACCATTTGCTATAACATAATACCAGTCTTGATTCTTTAGTATCCAGCCTGTTTTAGTTGCAGCACTAGCTGCCATTGGTAAAACTCCTAATAATGTTATAGTTGTTAATGCTGCCGCTATCACCTTTTTAATAAACATAGTTTTCATTTTAATTCTCCCTTTCATTATAAAAGTAAATCTACAGTTGTAAACCATGGTTTAAGTTTACATCTGTAGATTTAAAATGTCAATATATAACTTGGATTTAATTGTTAATTTTTTTAAATTTAGATTATAATGAATTTATATTGAAAATGTAACATACTGTACTTTTCATATATCCATTGCCAATTCTGCTATACGCTCATTTACTTTCCCCTTATAGACACCTCCATGATAACAAATTACTGTTTCAATATCATAATTCATTAACTTCTTCAAAGACTCTTTATTTAATTCATTATCAAAATTAATATTTTGATCTGCTTTTACAAGCAAACCTTCTTTGACACAAAGAATATCTCCAGCAATTAGTATCTTCCACTTCTCAAGGTACAAAGAAATATGTCCTGGAGTATGACCGGGTGTGTGAACAACAGTAATTCCTCCGCAATACGGTAGTTCCTCCAAATCAATCAAAGTTTTATTTACATTTACTCTGCTTTTCTCAAAGCCTGCTTTTAGTTTTTCGTATATTATTTTCATATTGGCAGGCAAATGATCTAATTCATCTTCTAGTCTAGAAAGTTTAACAGGCTTCTTCTCACCATTAATATATGCTTTTTCTTCCTCATGAGCAAGAACCTTAACCCTGCCAGGCATCTCTTTCAATATATCTGAAATACCTCCAATGTGATCAATATCCTGATGAGTTAAAATTACTGTGTTCAATTTGCTAAAGGGTATTCCTTCTTTCTCGCATACTTCACGAATTTGATGTAATTGACCAGGAAATCCAGTATCAATTAAAACTAGTGAATCCTCATCCAAAATCAATGTTAGATTAATAACCATCTCCATTTCCATTATATTAGCCGGCACTTCTAGCATATAAATTCCATTTTCAATTCTCATTTATTATTTTCCCCCTTAAAATTAGAATAGTAAATTGTAGTCTATATATTGCAAAATAATTTCATCAGTTTTTCGCAATATATATTGACATCAATTTTATTTTATGTTATAATACTGTATTATCAATCAATTTATTATAAAGCATACTTATACAATAATCAATATAAATGTTAATTTAAGCGTAGATCTATTTAAACTGATCTACGCTTTTTTGATATTATTTGTCTCAATCTAATCTAATTTTTAGATAATATATCTAAGAAATTAATTTCTTCTATAAATGCATTCATCGCAGATGTTAACCACTTATTCCTATGATATAAAACCTGTGTCGACATATTAAAATTATAATCAATTAAATCTAATTTCACTAATTTCCCCTCATTTAATTCCTTCTCTACAGTCATAATAGGTAGTAACGTAATCCCAAGATTATTTAAAACAAAAGTTTTAATAGTTTCTATACTTCCTATTTCCAAAGCTAAGTGGAACTGTAAATTTTCTTTGCGGAACATTTCTTCAAAAACGCCTCTATAACTGCATCCTTTCTCTGTAAGAATTAAAGCTTCATTAACAATATCCTTTAATTCAAGCTTTCTTTCATCTTTAAGTTTATTTAATGGAGATGCTAAAAGTGCCATTTCTTCTTTGTAACAGCTGCATGAAATTAAATCTGGATCATTAACTAATTCACCTAATATGAATATTAAATCAACTGTGTTATTCTTCAGCATATTATGTAAGTCAGAGCATGTACCAACTTTGATTATTACTTCCACCTCTGGATACTTCATATGATAATATCTAAGCAATTCTGGAAGCTTAATTGTACAAAGTGATTCAACAACACCAATTTTCAGTATTCCTTTAGGGACATCTCTATCAACAACTGCTTCCTTAGCTTCACTAGCAAGATTTATTATTTTTTCTACATATTCAAGAAAAATTATTCCTTTAGATGTTAGTTCCATATTTCGCCCAATTCGCTCGAATAATTTTACTCCAAGTTCTTTTTCCAAAAGTTGGATTTGAGTAGTAATTGTAGATTGTGCATAGCCAAGCTCTTCTGCCGCCTTTAAGAAGCTTTTTAATTGTGTGATTTTCGAAAATGTTATTAGCTGTCTAAACTCCATATTTTACCTCACTTTTTAACTTCAAAATAATTGAACTTGTTTTTCAATTAATTCAATTTTACTAATATATTATCTTATGCTAATATAAACTCAATAAAAATTCAAGTAATAACTTATATTTTGATTATAATCATTTCATTTATCTAACCCTAGTACTGATAGGTAAGGCATGAATCCATGTCTTTGAATTTTTAATATACAGCAGAATTAAAATAAGGAGTGAATCGAAATTGGATAAAAGTAATTTTAAAGATTTAGGCTTTTCAACAAAAGCAATACATGGCGGAAACAGGAAGAATGACGTAGGGTCTGCTGCTACACCAATTTATCAATCATCCACCTTCATTTTTGACTGTGCAGAGCAAGGTGGACGAATATTTTCTGGTGATGAAGCTGGCTATAGATACACTCGATTTGGGAATCCAACAAATGAAGTTCTAGAAGAAAAGCTTGCTATTCTTGAGGTGGCAGAAAGTTGCATTTCAACTGCTTCTGGCATTGGAGCAATATCTACTGCATTATGGACAGCCTTAAAAAGTGGGGATCATGTAATATCATCTTCTACAATTTATGGCGATACCTCTGCATTTTTAAATAACGGACTAAAAAAATATGGTGTTGAAACTGATTTTGTAGATATGTCTGATCCGGTAAACGTACTTAAAGCTATGAAACCAAATACAAAAGTTGTTTATATTGAAACGCCAGCTAACCCAACCCTGAAGCTTAATGATATAACAGCTATAGCTAAAATTGCTCATACAAATAAAAACTGCATTGTTATGGTGGATAATACCTTTTGCACACCTTATATTCAAAGACCGCTAGAACTTGGCGCAGATGTTGTTTTACATTCTGGTACAAAATTTCTTAATGGTCATGGTGATGTAGTCGCTGGCTTTATACTTGGTTCAGGAGACTTTATAAAAGAAGCTAAGCTTGGTGTTCAGAAATTAACGGGGGCTATTTTAAGCCCTTTTGATTCCTATTTAGTAATAAGAGGTTTAAAAACTCTTCCACTTAGAATGGAAAAACATTGCGAAAATGCTATGACTGTTGCACAATTTTTAGAAGAACATGAAGCGGTAGAAAAAGTATATTATCCGGGACTTAAAAGCTTTAAGCAATATGACCTAGCTCAAAAACAAATGAGTTTACCTGGAGCTATTATTGCTTTCGAACTGACAAGTGGAATAGAAGGCGGAAGAACCTTAATGAATAGTTTAAAACTTTGCAAATTAGCCGTAAGCTTAGGCGATGCAGAAACCTTAATACAACATCCAGCTTCTATGAGTCATTCTGTATGTTCAAAGGAGGAAAGATTATCTGCAGGAATTAGTGATGGTCTTGTAAGATTAGCAGTTGGTCTTGAAGATGTTATAGATATAATTGATGATTTAAGACAAGCTCTTGATTTAATAGCTAAGTGATTTATATCACGGCATTAAAAGCTTTTATATTATAAAGTTAAATAGTTGAGTATAATAATTTACTTAGAAAATATATTTTTCAGGAGGATAATAAAATGGATAAAATAAGTGTTAACTACGAAAAAATGTATTACGGATTTCCTGTAATTCTTATAAGTTTTTATGATAAAAATGGAGTTCCAAATGTTACTACTCTTTCCTCTTCTTATACCCTTAAGGATATGGTGGTACTTGGCTTTAGCAGCAAGGGATATGCAATTAATCAAATTAAAGAAGTTAAAGATTTTGTTATTAATATTCCTGATAGTTCACTTAGGAAAGAAATTAATTTTTGTGGCACTAAATCAGGTTTCGAAACCAAGAAATTCAATGATACTAACTTAACGCCAATTAAATCTGAAATTATAAATGCACCTATTATTGAAGAATGTCCTATTGCCATAGAATGTACTTTAACTGATATTATTGAAAGAGATAATTACAAAGGCATCACTAATATTCTAGGCACTATAAAAGGCAGACTTATTTCAAGGGAATATTTAGATATTGATGATAGATTAAACTTTTCAAAATTTGATAATCTCCTATATTTCGGAGATGGCATAAACAAAGGCTACAGATATATGAAAAATGAACTATAAGATAAGGAGGTCATTAAATGTCTTATGAAGCAATTTGGTCTAAGGATCAAAAATTAAATGATGTAGAACATATTAAGCTGCAAAAAGATGGTTTAGATGTTATACAAACTATAATAGACAATTATTCTAAAGAAGGTTATGATTCAATAACTTCTGAAGATATGAATAGATTTAAATGGGCTGGGGTTTATGAGCAAAAGCCAAAAGAAGGATATTTTATGATGAGGGTACGTATTAATTCAGGAATTATGAGCTCTGAACAAGCAAAAGTTTTATCAAACATTGCTAAAGATTATGGCCGCGGAGTTGCGAATGTAACTACAAGGGGTGCAGTGCAATTCCACTGGGTTCAAGTTAAAGATTTACCAGTAATTTTTGAAAAATTAAAAGCTTGTGGTTTATGTTCCTTTGAAGCTTGCGGAGATTGCCCTAGGACAATAGTTGGGAATCCTCTTGCTGGAATTGATAAAGATGAACTTATTGATACAAGTGAAATAATAGAACAAGTTAATAATTTCTTCTTGCTAAATAAAGATTTTTCTAATTTGCCTAGAAAATTTAAAATATCAATATCTGCCAGCGTACACAATGCAGCTCATGCACAAATTAATGATCTTGCCTTTACACCAGCAATAAAAAATATTGACGGAAAAGAGGTAGTTGGATTTCATGTATGGGTTGGAGGAGGACTTTCAGCCAATCCTCATTTGGCACAAGAACTTGATCTTTTCGTAAAACCACAAGAAGTCCTTAAAGTTGCAGTAGGTGTATGCACCATTTTTAGAGATTACGGCTACAGAGAAAAACGTACTCATGCTCGACTAAAATTCTTAGTGGCAGATTGGGGTATAGAAAAATTTAAAAATAAATTATTAGAGTTAATTGGAGATATGCCCGATAAAGGTGAAAATAAACTAACTTCTTGGAATGCTTCTTATTACTTTGGGGTACATTCTCAAAAGCAAACTGGGAAAAGTTATATTGGAATTAATTTACCACTAGGTGAAATATATGCTGATGAACTTTTTGAACTTGCTGATATTTCAGAAAAGTATGGGGATAGTAAAATTAGAACTACCTTATCACAGAATTTAATTATTACAGGTATAAATGAAGAAGATCTGCCTTCCCTATTAAAAAAAGATGTATTTAAGCATTTATCGCCAAACCCAAGTACATTTTTAGGTTATACTGTTTCTTGCACAGGTAAGGAATTTTGTAATTTAGCTATTGTTGAAACAAAAGAACGTGCTAAGAAAGTAATTGAATATCTAGATTCAAAAATACAACTAGATACTCCACTTCGTATTCATTTTACTGGCTGCCCTAACTCTTGTGGTCAAAAGCATATAGCTGATATTAGCCTTCAAGGCGCACTTATAAAAACTAAAAATAGCTGTGATGAAGCCTTTACTATTTGGCTTGGCGGCACATTAAACAATAACGGAGAATTCGCTAAAAATCTTAACTGCCGTATTAAAGCTGCCGATATTCATATAATCCTTGAAAAAATAATACTCTTCTTTAAGGCAAATAGACTAGAAAATGAAACTTTCAATAAATTTATTAATCGAGTAGGAACCGATATAATATCTAAAAATATCTTAACAAAACAAACACTATAAACTTCAAAGAGTTGCCTTTTTAATAAGACAACTCTTTTTGCTTTTATTCCAATCAAATTGCGGTTTTTAAACAGCCACATGGCATATTAAAAATTCTTCAATTCCATCCAATTTCAATAATCACCTTCCTTTTTTTAATTAATTGAACTTCAAGGTTTTTAATTAACTTAACTTTAGCGAAATATTCCTTGTAAATTTTGAAAATGAATTTTTTGTAGAGACAAAATTCATTAATTATGTTATAATTCAAAATGTTGTTATGGTTTTGTCTAATTTTGCAATTTGATGTAAATATCGCGTCATTTTCAATCTTAGTTTTTTATTTATTTCATTAAAATTTTAAAATTTAAAAGGAGGACAAATATGAAGAAAATTAAATTTGGCCTGGCATTGCAAATTCTTGTTGGGCTTATACTTGGAATTATAGTAGGTGGATTGTTTTATGGTAATCCAGCTGTTGAGGCATATTTAAAGCCTATTGGAGACATTTTTATCCGATTAATTAAAATGATTGTGGTTCCAATTGTTTTTTCATCTCTTGTAGTTGGTATTGCTGGCGCAGGAGATATTAAGCAGGTCGGAAAACTTGGAGGAAAAACTCTCCTTTATTTTGAGATAGTAACTACTATAGCTATTGTAATAGGACTTTTTATAGCTAACGTTGTGCATCCAGGTACGGGAATAAATATGCATGAGCTTGCTAAATCTAGCATTGATAATTATGTAAGCACAGCAGAAAATGTGTCTCATCATAGCTTTGCAGATACATTTGTAAATATTGTCCCTACTAATATTTTTACTGCCCTTGCAAATGGAGATATGCTTGCAGTTATTTTCTTTTCAGTTATGTTTGGTTTAGGAGTTTCTGCAATCGGAGAAAAAGGAAGAATTGTCCTACAGTTTGCTCAAGGCACAGCTGATGCAATGTTCTGGGTAACAAATCAAATAATGAAGACAGCTCCTTTCGGGGTCTTTGCTTTGATTGGTGTAACAGTTTCTAAATTCGGACTTTCATCTTTAATTCCGTTAGGTAAATTAATAATTACAACTTACGGTTCAATGATTTTATTTATACTATTAGTATTTGGATTAATTGCAAAATTCGTCGGAACAAGCATTTTTTCAATCATTAAAATTTTAAAGGATGAACTTATACTTGCTTATAGTACTGCAAGTTCTGAGACAGTTCTACCTAAAATCATGGAGAAGATGGAGAAATTCGGATGTCCCAAAGCTATTGCAACTTTTGTAGTACCAACAGGTTATTCATTTAATTTAGATGGTTCTACCCTTTACCAAGCTATTGCTGCTATATTTATAGCACAATTATATGGCATTAATTTATCAATACCAGCTCAAATCAATTTAATGCTTGTACTAATGCTTACTTCAAAAGGTATAGCTGGTGTGCCTGGAGTATCTTTTGTAGTTCTCCTAGCTACTCTTGGATCAGTTGGAATCCCAGCTGAGGGCTTAGCTTTTATAGCAGGAATAGACCGTATTCTTGACATGGCTAGAACTGCTGTAAATGTATTAGGTAATTCATTAGCAGTTGTTGTTGTATCAAAGTGGGAAGGAAAATATAATTCATTAAAAGGTAAAGAATATTTAGAATCAATAAAAAAAGCCGCATAATATTTTAAGCAAAAATCGGTCTTTAAATTTCTCAATTTAATTGTATATTTTATTTGTTGAATATATAGAATTACAATAATGACATAATTATAAAACAAAAAAAGAGATAGTATTTTATTGCCCCCACCATAATACTATCTCTAATATTTTATTTTCCCCCTCCAATTATTGACGATATATGAACAAAAATAATTTACAAAATTAACTTGTGATAACTTCGATCACTGCCTTTTTTATAAGAAATCAATCTATACTTTAAAATTCAAAACTAATTGAGTCAACTTTTCTGCAGTTGTTGCTTGATCTTGTGCTACTCTAGCTACCTGTTCTATTGCCTTATTTGTTTCCTCTATTCCTATCTGAATTTCTTCAGAATTATTCTTAGTCTCTCTCATATTTTCTGCAATGGTTTGTACAACTGCAGAAATCTCCTCTGTTGACGCATTTAATTCTTGAGACATTGATGCAATATTTTGTGATAAATCACTAATATAAACTGCATCACTTTCGTATTTCTTTCCTGTTTCAATTAACAAGTCATAATCTTTTTTAACATTATTATTAATAAAATATAATATATCCTTTGAATTGCCTGATAAATTGTCAAAAGCAGCTTGAACACTCGAAATTACATTTTGGATATTAGCCACGTAACCTGCTGATTGTTCAGCTAGTATTCTTACTTCATTTGCAACAACAGCAAAACCTTTTCCTTGTTCTCGTGCTCTTGCAGCTTCAATATTGGCATTTAGGGCAAGTAAATTTGTCTGCTCCGCTATTGATGCGATAGATTGAGCAATCATACCGATTTCGCTAACTACCTTTCCTTGTTCTATAGCATTAAGTATGTTATTTTGCTTTTCTTCATACAACTTGTCTGCGATTTGCTTTGAATTTAAACCATTTTCTTTTACATCAGTAGCCCTTTCTTTTATCTCAATGGACTGTTGACTGCTTTCAGTTGAATTCGAAGCTAATTGAGTTATTCCTGAGTTAACTTCCTCCATAGTTGAAGCTAATTCTTCAGTAAACGAATTAACACCTTGTATATTTTGGACTATTCCATTTGTATTTCTATCTATGTTTTGAAAATTACTTGACAATTCTTCTAATGTGGCAGATAGTTCTTCACTAGATGTTGTTACAACTTTAGTCTCAATTACAATATTTTCAATCAATAATTTCATTCTTTCTTTCGCACTATCTAATGCTTTAATAAGCATTCCTAATTCATCATTATTTTTGCTTTTTATTGAATATGTTAAATCGCCATTTCCTAAAGCTTCAGCAAATAATAATCCTTTTTTATAGTTCTTATTATATATGTTGATAACGCAGTTCCAATAATAATTGATAAAATAATACCTAGTATTAAAATAGTATGCATTATATTAATTGTTATTTTGTAATTTCCTACAGCACTATTATAAGCCTCTTCTGCTTGTTTTTGGTTTATTTCAATCAGATCATCAAGGTCTTTGGACATATTATCTGTAGTTTGATTGATCTCGGATAATTTTCTTTTTGCTTCTACATAATTCCCTTCTTTAATCAACTCAAAAAGATTATCTTTTTCGCTAGAGTATTTATCTTTTAAAAGAGAATTAAAATCATCATACGCCTTCTTTTCATCATCAGACATATTGCTGCTACTAAAAGCCTCAATGATTGCAGAATTTTTAGTTCTAATTGTATCAATTTTTTGAAACGATGTTTCCGTTTTAGAACTATCTTGTCCCAAAACAGTATCATTAACAATTTTAATTTCACTCAAAAAATTTTCTTTGATTGAATGTATTTCATCAATACTTTTAAAATTATCAGAATATAGCTGTTCTACACTATTTTCAGTATTAGAGAGACCAAATTTTCCAAAAAATCCAGTTACTCCAATTAATAAAACAATACTTATAAAACCAGTTAACAATTTTGTTTTTATAGATAAATTTCTCATCATTTGTCAAAATCCCCTTTACAAATTTATATTTTTTAACGACACTTATAATAATTTATATTCTTTCAAGTAATATTTTATCAAAAAAATGTTAAAATATCATAGTTTTTAAATATTATTTTTCTAATAAGAAATATTGAAATAATAATTTAACAAAAAATAAATTTTAAAATTAAAAACTAACAGAACAAATATAATAATTTATACTTGTTCTGTTAGCTTTTTAACCGTAAAGGGATCATTCATGGCATTTCGGAGAACTAATTTGCTATCTTAAAAACTCAAAAATTATTTCAAGCCTTGTTCATAGCTTTCTATCATATGCTTTACCATAAAGCCGCCAACGCTTCCATTTTGTCTTGAAGAAAGGTTTCCTTTATCTTGAGTTTCATAGTTTTGTAATCCTATTTCTGAAGCAACTTCAGTTTTTAATCTATTTAATCCTTGTTTTGCTTCTGGTATTAATGTTCTGTTACTTCCACTATTGTTTGATGACATATATATCTACCTCCCTTAATTAATTTAATTTTG
>NZ_AUUU01000128.1 GCF_002760435.1 Clostridium sp. LS | reverse complement strand
TAACTGTAAACATATGCTTTTACTGTTAAAATACTCATTAACTTTACGCGCATGGTTGTTTATCTATATATGCATATACGGAAGAGTAGCAATTAAAGGGAAGCCCCATATAATGTACTATAAAAATTGCTAGGAGTTTATTCATGAAACCTAACCTCAAATTTGATGCTAATGGAAGTTTTAAAATTGTTCAGTTTACGGATTTACATGAAGGACCAGATAGAGATAAAGGCATAGAACTTATGAATAAAATATTAAAATACGAGAGACCTAATCTTGTTGTTTTAACTGGAGATAACATTGATGGAAAGTGCAAAAGTGTAGATGATATAAAAAAGGCTATTAACAATATAGCAAGGCCCATGGAAATTAGGAATATTCCGTGGGCTATAGTATTTGGTAACCATGATGATGAACATAAGGTTATGACAAAAAAAGAAATGATGCAGTTATATATGACCTATGAACATAATATTAGTCAAATAGGGTACAAAACTTTTAAACGAATTGGGAATTATAATTTGCTGATAAAAAGTTCAAAGGATAATATTCCTAAATTTAATATTTTTATGATGGACTCAGGAAAATATGCTCCTTTTTTTATAGGGGGATACGATTGGATTAAGTTTACACAGATATGTTGGTATGAAAGAACTGTTTTAAAGTTAAAGCGCAGGTATAAGAAGGTAATACCATCTCTTATGTTTTTTCATATACCATTGAAAAAATATAAGGAGGCTCGGGAAAGTGGGTTAATAGATGGGCAAAGACTCGAAGATGAATGTTGTGCTAAAGTTAACCTACGTCTTTTTGAAAAGCTTGTTAAAATGGGAGATGTAAAGGGAGTATTTGTGGGGCATGATCATTTAAATAGTTATAGTTCTGAATTAAAAGGGATAAAACTTGGTTATGCTGGCTATACCGGATATGGAGGATATGGACAGGATAATGTTCCGCGTGGTGCAAGAGTTTTTCTTATTAATGAATCAAATCCAGCTAATTTTAAAACATGGTTAAGGAGAGAGGGAGATAAGGAATTGTGATCTCGAAAATCTTAGGGTAATTATAATATAAATTATTATTAAAAGTCCATGCATAAATGGAGTGAGTTCCTATTTATGCATGGACTTAATTTTAACTTAAATCTTGTACTATCTTAGTTATTATCAGTTAATACCTTTTTCATTTCGGCAAACTGTTCATCAACAGAGTCATCAGGTTTGTTAGTTAAAAGACTAACAACAATAACTGATGCAAGTGATAGGAAGAATCCAGGAATCATTTCATATAAGAAGCCAGATAAACCTGATACAATCCATATGATAACTGTTAATCCACCAACGATCATTCCAGATAATGCTCCCCATTTAGTCATTCTCTTCCAATAAAGGCTTAGTAAAAGAACTGGACCAAAGGATGAACCAAAACCAGCCCATGCCTGTCCAACTATATTTAGAATAGTTTTATTTGGCATATATGCAAGAACTGTTGCAATAGCTGATACTACTAATACTGCTAATCTTCCTATTACCATTTGTTGTTTTTCAGTAGCCTTCTTATTAAAGAAGGCAAGGTAAAAATCTTTTGTAATTGAACTTGAACAAACTAAAAGCTGAGAGGAAATAGTACTCATTATAGCAGCAAGTACAGCAGATAATATTATTCCAGTTATAAATGGGTGGAATAATATATCCCCAAGGCGAAGGAAAACTGTTTCAGGATCAGCTAATGGACTATTATGATCAGTGAAATATACAAGTCCTATAATACCACTCACAACTGCTCCTAAAAGACCTATACTCATCCAGCCAATTCCGATTCTTCTTGCTGATTTTAATTCTTTAGCCGATTTAATTGCCATAAAACGTACAATAATATGTGGCTGCCCGAAATATCCAAGTCCCCAAGCTAAGAGACTGATAATGCTAGCTATACTAGTCCCTCTGAATAAATCAAATAATGCAGGATCTATATTTTTTACTTTGTTTACAAAGGTACCTGGATCAACACCAATATTCATATACGCTACAACTGGAACCGTAACTAAACAGATAAACATTAAAGTTCCTTGGAAAAAGTCTGTTAAACTTACTGCTAAAAATCCACCAAAGTATGTATAAAGAACAACAACAGATAAAGTTACAACTATGCCCATTGTATAAGTTAATTTATACGTATCAACAAATAACTTTCCTCCAGCTACAAGGCCTGATGAAACATAAAGAATAAAGAAAACAAGTATTACTATACCCGATACAAGTCTAAGTATATTAGATTTATCTTTAAAACGATTTTCTAAATAATCTGGAATTGTCATAGAATCATTTGCAACTTCTGTATAAACTCTAAATCTTGGAGCTAATAACAAATAGTTTAGATAAGCACCAACTGTAAGTCCAATTCCTATCCAAAGATTACAAATTCCTGTTGCATAAACAGCACCAGGTAATCCCATAAGCATCCAGCCGCTCATATCACTAGCTCCAGCAGAAAGTGCAGTAACTAGAGGACCAAGGCCTCTTCCTCCTATCATATAATCAGATAAGTTTGATGTTTTTCTATAAGAATAATAGCCTATAATAAGTAAAATAAGTAAGTACACTGCAATTGCAGCAAGAGACCAAAGTTTCATATTATTTTCCCCTTTCGATAATTAATTTTATAAATACATCATAAGTAATAAGCAGATAAAATACCTTTTTTATAAAAATGACGTTAATATTTTAACATATTATTGAAAAATCGACAATTGAATTTAAAAGTTTATAAAAAATATTAATATTAATTTAACGTTACAAGAATTTTATAAATTATATCCAGGCCAGCTTTTTGCAAATAAAGATTATTATTGAGCTGAAAAGCTTCAAGCTTACTATTCCAGACTATTTATAAACTTTGCAAAAACTTTAGTACAGAGGAGAATTATAGAGGGAAAAGATTTGACTATAACTTATCAAATGCTTGAATATGTAATTGAATTTAATTCCTGTAATGAAGATTTGAGAGAATTAGCAATTGAAATTTTACATAAAACAGAGGGAAAAAAAGCCTTGTTTGAATATTATCAAGAATTTGAAAGACAGCTTATGCAGCAAATTGGTGTAAAGCCTAGACAAAGTATTCAGGAATTATATATGAGATTAAATAAGAAAAAAGAAAAACATATAGTATATTGAGTTTTCAAGAAAAACTAACTAAAACAAAAATAAATTGTAAAAATAGTATTGACTATTAATAAATATTTAAATATAATTAAAACATAAAATTAATATATTAAAGAAACCTTCAGAGTTGCTGCCGAGTAGCTCTGTTATAGGATAAGAAATATTATATCGTTAGGCCATAGCAGATATAATAAATCTTATCCTTTTTATTTTACAATGTAGTAAATAATTTTTCTATTAGTTTAATGAAAAGTAAAAAAAATATCATTGTATTTAGCAAAGGCGCTATGATTTTAAATCTTTAAATCATAGTGCCTTTATTTTTTATATAACAAGGAGTGAAGAAATTATGAAAATGATAAAGGCAATAATTCGACCAGAGAAGGTAGCGGACGTGTTAGGTGGATTGACTAAAGAAGGAATTAATGCAGCAACAAGAATGAGCATTTTAGGAAGAGGAAAGCAACAAGGCTTAAAGGTAGCTGATGTTTACTATGATGAAATCCCAAAAGAAATGATAATGATTGTTGTAGAAGACAAAGATGAAGACAAGGTTGTAAAAATTATTACAGATGCAGCTAAGACAGGTAAAAAGGGTGCTTTTGGTGATGGAAAGATATTTATAACAGAAGTTCAAAGGTCAGTGACAATAAGTAATGGAAAAGAAGAGCTGTAAAAGATTAAATATGAAAGGGGTGGATTGTATTGAAGATGGTGGTAGCGATAATAAAGCCTAATATGTATTTTAAGACAAGGGAAGCCTTAAATAAAGAGGGATTTTCATCAATGAGTACAAAAGAGGTTTTGGGAAGAGGCAGACAAAAGATACATACAGAACTAAACATTAATAGTTCAGAAGATAAAGAGCATTATGACAACGAGATGTATGCAAAAAAAATGCTTGAAATTTATGTTAGAGACGAAGAAGTTGATACATTGATAGGTATCATAGTACGAGTCAATAGAACTAATAACTCAGGAGATGGAAAAATATTTGTCTGTCCAGTGGATAAGGCCATAAGAATAAGAACAGGCGAAAAAGATAATGAAGCATTAATGTAAGAAGAAATATAAAAATAGCAATGAGTGATCCTAAAAAATAATAAAATTGAGGGGGAATAACAATGAAATTAATAAAGAAAGCTATATCAATAATAATTTTATCTGTTTTATCATTAAGTATTTTAGCAGGCTGTGGTGGTTCCAAAACAACTAATGAAACTGCATCAAATGCTACAGCTACAAGTTCTAATAAAAAAATAAAGATAGGTGTAAGTGAATATCCAGGGTGGATGCCATGGTATATAGCACAAGGAGAAGATTTCTTTAAGAAAAATGGAGTTGATGTTGAACTAGTTTGGTTCCCAGTATATAGTGATTCAATACAAGCCTTTAATAGTGGGAATTTAGATATGTTAGCTGTTGCATTATCAGATACAATAGCTCCATATTTAAAAGGAACAGATTTTAAAATAGTACTTTCAAATGATAACTCAGCTGGAGCAGATGCTCTTGTAGCTAAACCAGAATATAGCAATATAAAAGATTTAAAAGGAAAAACTGTTGCAACTGAATTTGGAACAATTGAACACTTTTTTCTACTAAAAGCTCTTGAAAAAGAAGGCATGAAAGAAAGCGATATAAATTTGGTTAATATGAGCGTAGATGACGCGGGAGCAGCACTTATTTCTGGATCTGTAGATGCTGCAGCTCTATGGGAACCAGCTACAGGACTTGCAAAAGCACGTGGTAATAAGGTTCTATATAGTTCAGAAGAAACTCCAGGATTAATTCCAAATCTTTTAATAGCTAAAGGGGATATGATTAAAAACAATCCAGATCAAGTGGAAGCAGTAGTTAACTCATACTTCGATTCATTAAACTTTTACTCAAAGAATCCAGACAAATCCCTAGCTTATATGGCAAAGCAATGTGGAATCAGTTCAGAGGAAATGGCAGGGTCAATGAGCGGATCTAAGTTATTTTCAATTAATGATAATATAGAAGCTATGACTCAAAAAGCTGAAAACATGAAATATATACCTTATGCAGCACTTGAAACTTCAAAATTCTTAAAGAATGTAAATATGATTGATAGAGTGCCAACAATGGAAGAGTTGGAAGGAATGATAGATCCTTCGTTTATAAAAAAGATCTCTGAAAAGAGACAATCTGAGCCAGCTCCAGAGACTAAGGCACAATCAAATAAATAAGGTTGGTGGTTGTAGTGAAAAAACTACTATTAATAAGAAAAAACTTAGATAAAAGGACGTATCTGTTAATTGCAGCAATATCATTTGTAATATTATTTGGTGGATGGACAATCTTAAGTGTACTTGGATTAGTAAACAAATCATTCTTACCTACTCCAATGGCGGTAATACAAGCTTTTATTAATACAATGAAAGATGGAACGCTTTTTGGAGATATGTATATAAGTGTATTTAGAATATTTATGGGATTTATTATAGCTGTAATTATTGGAGTACCACTTGGAATTTTAACTGGGACTTTTAAATCCTGTGAAGCTTTTATACAGCCAGTTACAGAATTTATAAGATATATGCCTGTACCAGCTTTCATACCATTAATAATGGTATGGACTGGTATAGGAGAAACAGCAAAGATTACAGTAATATTTATAGGAACATTATTTCAATTGATCCCTATGGTTGCAGATAATATAAGATCTGTTCAAGATGATTTAGTGAATGCAGGTTATACTCTAGGAGCAAATAAAAAACAAGTTATTTTCAAAATATTAATTCCAGGTATGATGCCTAAATTAATGGATACCTTAAGAATGATGATGGGATGGGCTTGGACATATTTAGTAGTTGCTGAAATTGTTGCAGCAAATTCAGGACTTGGATACAGCATATTAAAAGCTCAACGTTTCTTAAAGACAGATGTAATATTCATGGGGATATTAGTAATTGGAATATTAGGACTTATTACAGATAGAACCTTCGCATGGATAAATAAGAAATTATTTAAATGGGCGGAAGGAGGTATTTAGTATGGCACTTTTCACAAAGAAAAACAAAGAGTTATCTGAGCATAAGGATAATCAAAAAATAGAGGCTAGAATGGCGACTAGTACCATTTATGCAGAAAATATCACGAAAATATATGAAAGTAAAAAGGGACAAACCTTAGCAATTGATAATGTAAGCTTTGATATCCAACAAAATGAATTTGTAAGCATAGTTGGTCCATCAGGCTGCGGTAAGTCAACTCTCTTAAGAATGATTGCAGGATTAGATGAACCAAGTTCAGGAAAAATAATGCTTAATGATAAGGTTCTTGAGGGTCCTGGAGCAGATAGAGGCATGGTTTTTCAAGGCTATACATTATTTCCTTGGATGACTGTTGAAGATAATATAGCTTTTGGACTTAAGCTTAAAAAGAAGCCTAAAGCAGAAATTGATGAAATTGTAAGTAAGTATTTAGAATTAATAGAGCTTACTCAATTTAGAAAAAGTTATCCAAAGGAACTTTCAGGGGGAATGAAGCAAAGAGTTGCTATTGCAAGAGCTCTTGCTAACAGCCCGGAAGTTTTATTGATGGACGAGCCTTTTGGAGCATTAGATCCACAAACTAAGGCATCTATGCAGCTACTTATGCGTGAGATTTGGCAAGTTGAGAGGCCTACAGTTATTTTCATTACACATGATATCGAGGAAGCAGTTTTCTTATCCAAAAGGGTTTATGTAATGTCTGCAAGACCAGGAAAAATAAAAGAAGAAGTTCCAATCTATTTGCCTTATGAACGCAAGTTGGAATTAAAGGATACACAAGAGTTCATAGAGTTGCGTAGGAAGGTAGACAGGATCCTTCATGGTAAGGAAGAAGAATAATTTCCAAGGAAATATAAAATTAGATAAAAAGTTTTTTAGGGTTCCGCTATTTAAAGCATATTTGGGATATAGCATGCAAATATGTCTGATTTAGGGCTGGTCCGAGAAAAAACGGCAGGAATGCTACACGGAAGGATAAAAGCCTGGGAGATAACTATATTTGTGTTATCTTCTATTTTTTTATTCAAAATAGGGTTAATTATACAAAATAAGGACTTATGGAGCAAGGAGGAATAGTTATGTTATTTACTAAAACAATTAATAAAGGTGCAAAATGGTCAGCGAATATAGGAAAAGGGAAGTTAATGAAATTCACTGCTTTAGAAGATGGAGCAAATATATCATTATTAATATACAATTCAAAGGATTTAACTGAAAGATATAATATGCCGGATACCTTAAAGGAGCAACACACATCTCATTTAACTAAGGGAAATGTCTTAATGAGCGATAATGGCAGAGTTTTAGCTAGCATAGTGGAAGATACTTTAGGATGGCATGATACAATTTGTGGATATATAACAAAGGAAGAGGTTGAAAATAAGTATGGGAAAACTACGTATCAAGAGCTTAGAAATGACTGGCTTAGAAATGGAGAAGAGAATTTTGCAATAGAGCTTGTGAGAAATGGTTTAGGATTACGTGATTTAGCCCCAGGTGTAAATTTATTTTCAAAAGTTTATTGTGATGAAAATGGAAATATGAATTATTGCAAGGAACATTGCAAGAAAGGTGACAGCATAACATTGCGTACAGAAATGGATGTATTAATTATATTATCTAATACACCAAATCCTTTAGATGAAAGTAAAGAATATCCCTCAGTTCCGGTAAAACTTGAAATTTCAGAAGCAGAGCCAGTTAAAGAAGATGATTACTGTGTTAATTATAGGCCGGAAAATAAAAGAGCTTTTGAAAATACATGGGAATATTATGCATTGCTTTAATTGATGTGCAAATTATATAGCAAAAATGAGAGGAGTTAAAAATTATGATAGGTTTTAATATAGTTGAAAGTAATAGAAAAGTTGAAGATGCAGTTTATAATAAAACAGTGCTTGCTGGAGATGGCTGGTTATATAAATTAAAAAAAGGAGAAGTACTGAGAATAGTTGACGTAGAGGGAAATCAAGCAGCAGATACCTTATTCTTTGATTCAGATAATATAAATGATCATTATAGTGCAACAGCAACTATAGTTAAACAAAAAAATATATACCTTTCTACTGGAAGTGTTTTAAGAGCGGAGTCAGGAAAAGAACTTCTAACAATAGTAGCTGATACCTGTGGAAAGCATGATACCCTTGGAGGCTCATGTTCAGCTCAAAGCAATACAGTGCGTTATGCTCATGAAAAACTAGATATGCATAATTGCAGGGACACTTATATGAATGAATTATCAAAAACTAATGGAGAATACGGAAAAAGAGATTTAGCACCTAATATCAATTTCTTTATGAATGTGCCAGTGACTTCAGAAGGCGGTTTAGAATTTGCAGATGGGGTTTCAGCTCCAGGATATTATGTGGAAATGAAAGCAGAATGTAATGTGACAGTACTTTTAAGCAACTGCCCTCAGTTAAATAATCCATGTAATGCTTATAATCCAACTCCAGTAAGAGTTTTAATTTGGGATAAGTAGATATTTGAATATGACTTATATAAGATAATTGGGGGGACTAATATGTTTAAGAAAGTATTAATTGCAAACAGAGGAGCTATAGCAGTTAGAATAGAGAGAACTTTAAAGAAATTAGGTATAAAGTCTGTAGCAGTTTACACAGAAGCTGATCAAGACAGCTTGCACGTTGATAATGCAGATGAAACAGTTTTAATAGGAAAAGGAGTAGCAAAGGATAGTTATCTAAATGCAGAGTTGATTTTAGAAAAAGCTTTAGAATTAGGTGTAGAAGCTATTCATCCTGGCTATGGATTTTTAAGTGAAAACTCTGATTTTGCTAGAAAATGTGCAGAGAAAGGAATTACATTTATAGGACCAACGCCAGAACAAATGGATACCTTTGGTTTGAAACATCTAGCAAGAGAAATAGCAAAGAAATCAAATGTTCCATTATTAGAAGGAACAGGATTATTAAATTCTAAGGAAGAAGCATTAAAGGCAGCTAATGAAGTTGGATATCCAGTAATACTAAAGAGTACTGCTGGTGGCGGCGGAATAGGAATGAAAATATGCAGAGATAAAAATGAATTAGAAGCTGCTTATGATGGAGTAAAATATTTAGCTGGAGCAAACTTTAAAAATGAAGGCTTATTCCTAGAAAAGTATATTGAAAGAGCCCGTCATGTTGAAGTTCAAATTTTTGGAAATAAATTTGGAGAGGTTGTAGCATTAGGAGAAAGAGATTGTTCCATTCAAAGAAGAAATCAAAAGGTTGTTGAAGAAAGTCCGGCACCTAATCTGCCAAATGAAGTTAGAGAAAAAATGTTTGAAGCAGCTATAAGACTTGCCAAAGAAGCAAAATATCAAAGTGCTGGAACAGTAGAATTTTTATATGATGAAAAAGAAGAAAAGTTCTATTTCTTAGAAGTAAATACAAGACTTCAAGTAGAGCACGGTATTACTGAAGAAGTATTTGGAGTTGATCTTGTTGAATGGATGGTAAGAGAAGCAGCTGACGAGTTAAAAGATTTAGAAGCATTAGTTAAAAAGCCTCAAGGGCATAGTATAGAGGTACGTATTTATGCTGAAGACTGCTATCATGATTTTCGTCCAAGTGCAGGTAAAATAGATAAAGTTAAATTTTCTGAAAATGCTAGAAATGAGAATTGGATAAGGGATGAGATAGTAATTAGTTCTTTTTATGACCCTATGATGGCAAAAGTAATAGTTCATGGAAATAATAGAGATGAAGCAATAGAAAAACTTAAAAATGCATTAGATGAAACTCGTATTTATGGAATAACCACAAATATTGAATATGTAAGTGCACTTTTAGATGAAAAGGAATATAAAGAAGGTAATATTTATACAGCATTACTTAATGATTTTAAGCCAAAAGAAAGTGCTATTGAAGTAATAGACGGAGGACTTCAAACAACAGTGCAAGACTTCCCAGGAAGGATAGGATATTGGGGAGTTGGAGTGCCACCTTGTGGTCCTATGGATCCATATTCTTTTAGAATAGGTAATAAGATTTTAGGCAATAGTGATGATGCGAGCGGCCTTGAATTGACCTTAAAAGGTGGGGAGTATTTATTTAGAGATGATATGTGCTTCTGCATTACTGGTGCTAATATGAAGCCAACTTTAGACGAAGTTGAAATACCAATGTACACGGCTATTTATGCAAAAGCTGGACAAATTCTAAGATTCCAATCAACCAGTGAAGGAATGAGAGCATATCTTTTGGTTGAAGGCGGTTTTGATATGCCTAAGATTCTTGGAAGCTCAGCTACATTTACCCTTGGTGGATTTGGGGGGCATGGAGGAAGGGCTCTAAGAAGCGGTGATGTCCTTAGAGTTAATAAATTAGACAAACCAAATAATAAATATGAAATGATAGATAAATTTAAAGAAAACATGACAAATGTGTGGGAGATTGGAGTGATTCCAGGACCACATTCATCTAGAGAGTTCTTATCAGAAGAGTATTTGAAGAATCTTACCAGCAAAGAATTAGAAGTACATTTTAATAGTTCAAGAACTGGAGTAAGACTTATAGGCGATGTTCCAACATGGACTAGAGAGGATGGAGGTGAAGCAGGACTTCATCCGTCAAATATTCATGATAATGCTTATGCGGTTGGAAGTTTAGACTTAACAGGAGATATGGCTATTCTTTTAGGACCAGATGGTCCAAGCCTTGGAGGCTTTGTATGTCCAGTGACTGTAGCAAGCGCAGAATATTGGAAGGTAGGGCAGCTGCATCCAGGTGATAAGGTTAAATTTAAAGCAATAACTTTAGAAGAAGCAACAAAGCTTACAGAGATTCAAGAAGATAAGCTAAAGGCTATAACTGAAAGAAAAGAAGTTGATTTTGAGTTTGATCTAACAGATAAAAATGAAACAAATGGAGAGTATCCAATTTTATTTAAGCAAGAAGAAAACAGAGATTTTTTAATGACTATAAGATGTGCTGGAGATGAAAATCTTCTTGTGGAATATGGAGAAATGGAATTAGATTTAATGCTTCGTTTCCAAGTTCATATTCTTATGGAAGCTCTTGAAAAACAAGATATAATTCCTATTAAGAATTTAACACCAGGAATACGATCACTTCAAATAAATATTGATAGCAGTAAGATAACTGTAAAGGAAGCCTTAAAGAAAGTTATAGAAACTGAAAATAATCTTCCGCCATTACATTCAATTACTGTACCATCAAGAATAGTAAACCTGCCTCTTTCATGGGATGATCCAGCTACAAGGCTTGCCATTGAAAGATATCAAAAAAATGTTAGACCTGATGCACCTTGGTGCCCAAGTAATCTAGAATTTATAAGAAGAATAAACGGCTTAGATACAATTGAGGATGTTAAGGAAATTGTTTTTAATGCTAATTATCTTGTACTTGGTCTTGGTGATGTTTATTTAGGAGCACCAGTTGCAACGCCTACAGATCCTAGGCATAGACTTGTAACTACAAAATACAATCCAGCACGTACATGGACACCAGAAAATGCAGTAGGTATTGGTGGAGCATATATGTGTGTTTACGGAATGGAAGGTCCGGGAGGATATCAATTTGTAGGGCGTACTATTCAAATGTGGAATAAGGTTCGTGAAACAAATAGCTTTAAAAAGGGAAAACCATGGCTTCTAAATTTCTTTGACCAAATAAGATTTTATCCTGTAGAAGCTGATGAATTATTAAAACTTAGAGAAGATTTTTTAAGAGGCCGTTTTGAACCTAAAATAGAAGAAACTACTTTTGATTTAGGAAAGTATATGGAATTCTTAAAAGAAATCGAAGATAGTGCTAAGGTATTTAAAAAGCATCAGCAAAAATCTTTTAATGAGGAAAGAGAGAGATGGAAAAAGCTGGGTCTTGCTGAGTATATTTCAGAAAACAATAATGCAGAAGAAAATAGCGATGAGAAGGTTCCAGAAGACAGAGTGGGTATATATTCCCAAATGCATGCTAGTGTATGGAAGGTATTAGTTAAACCTGGAGACGTAGTTAAAAAAGGTGATAACATAATAATTGAAGAAAGCATGAAGATGGAAATAAATATAGTATCTACCTGCGATGGAGTTATAGATAAAGTTTATATTGACTCTGGAGAAGAGGTTCAGCCTGGACAAGTTCTTGTAAGTATAGAAGAAAGATAAGAAAGGAGATGTAATGGGTATTTAGGCTTAAATAGTAAGATATCCATTACTGAATATAAGTTATGAATAAAGTAGTATATCCAAAAAAGTTATCAATAAACTGGCTTAAGAAAATGTATGCTAAAAATAAAATTTCTCCTGAAGAGGTTGTTTTAGAAATTATCGATAGGGCTAATAGGGATAAGGAAATGAATATTTGGATTACCTCCCCAAGCTTTGAAAATATAAAACCTTATATAGATCAATTAAAGAGTACAAAGCCAAATTCATTACCACTATGGGGGATTCCCTTTGCAATAAAGGATAATATTGATTTAGAAAATATCGAAACCACTGCAGGATGCCCAGAGTATGCATATACTCCAAGGGAAAGTGCAGAAGTAGTAAAAAAATTAATAGAGGCAGGAGCAATTCCCGTTGGAAAGGCTAACTTAGATCAATTCGCTACAGGATTAGTTGGCACAAGAAGCCCCTATGGTGAAGTTCATAATGCATTAAATCCAGAACTTATAAGCGGAGGTTCAAGTTCAGGATCAGCAGTGAGTGTTGCTCGCGGACAAGCTGCCTTTGCGCTTGGAACAGATACAGCAGGATCAGGTCGTGTACCAGCATTATTAAATGATCTTGTAGGATTTAAACCTTCATTTGGAGCATGGTCAACAAAAGGATTAGTGAAAGCTTGTGCTAGTTTAGACTGTATTACAGTATTTTCAGTAAACTTGGATGAAGCTGTTATGGTTGATGCTGTGGTTCGTGGATTCATAGAGGAAGATCCTTGGTCAAAGGAAATACCCAAACCAGTATCAAGATTACCTAAAAAAATATGTTTGCCCAATAAAACACCAGAGTTTTATGGTCCATATGGCAGAGAGTATGAAAAGGCATGGCATGAATCTGTTGAAAAGATAAAGGAATTAAATATAC
Source organism: Clostridium sp. LS (assembly GCF_002760435.1). Classification (GTDB taxonomy): domain Bacteria; phylum Bacillota; class Clostridia; order Clostridiales; family Clostridiaceae; genus Clostridium. Next base: position 955 of record NZ_AUUU01000128.1, on the reverse strand, counting down.
CTGTAGAGTATATTGATTACCATATGTTTTCAGAAGCAGCAGCTATATTATATGAAGGGCCATGGGTTGCTGAAAGGTGGAAAGATCTTGGAGATTTCGTAAAAGAAAATCCAGATAAGGTGTTTCCAGTAACTAAGACAATCCTTGAAGGTGGTGGAGATCCAAAATTTGATGCAGTGTCTGTATTTAAAGCAATCCATAGATTACAAGAATTAAAAGCAAAAACTAAAGTTATATTAAAAGATGCTGTTCTTATAATGCCTACAGCTGGTGGAACATGGACTAGAGATCAAGTAAGGGAAAATCCAATTGCTGCAAATAGCGATATGGGTAAATACACAAATCATTGTAACCTTCTAGATTTAAGTGCAGTTGCGATTCCATCAGGATATGCAGCTAAGGATGTTCCTTTTGGAATAACAATCTTCTCTCTTTCAGATGCAGAGGGGTTATTAATTGGACTAGGCAGGGAGCTTAAAGAAGAAAAAATTACTGTTGCAGTTTGTGGATTACATATGCAAGGATATCCATTAGAAGTTCAGATGATTGAATGTGGCAGCAAATATATAAAAACCTGTAAAACTGCTGACAAGTATAAGTTATTTAAATTAAATACAAATCCAGCTAAACCAGGTCTTATAAAGGTAGAAAATGGAGGCGGTGCTGTAGAAGTTGAACTTTGGGAAATGCCGTTAGATAAATTCGGTTATTTTACTTCATTAATACCATCACCTTTAGGTATTGGGAAAGTTCAGTTAGAAGATGGCAGTGAAGTCTGCGGATTCATATGTGAAGAATACGGGAAATATGATGCAGAAAACATTACTGAGAGCGGTGGATGGAGATATATAAATAACTAAATTTAAGCTATACTTATGTGGTAGCTTACCGAAATAATTAATATTTTTATTACGAAAAGCTATGAAAATATCGCTGAAGGCTCTAAGTTGCAGGT
>NZ_AUUU01000127.1 GCF_002760435.1 Clostridium sp. LS | reverse complement strand
TTTTTTCTTCCTTTCATTGTTATTTTTAGGCAAAAGAAAAGACTAACAAAGGAAATTATTATCCAATGTTAGTCTTGATTTTTATATTTAGGTTGTATCTAGGTCTCAAATTGGGTACATTTAGGTCATAGTAAACCGTTGATACAACTAAGTTTGGTCGCAAGGACGTAGTTTCAACCAACTTTATTTTATTATTGAGTATTTTTTCTATAGCTGAACTACCTTCAAACTTAGACCTATACGTCCAAACTATGTCCAGGTTGCGTCCTACTTTATCCAAGTTAGACCTTAGAGAGAAAAATTCCAATGGACACCTTTATAGCACCTATTGGAATTTTGCTATTAGCTTGAATCAGACATCAAAAGAATCTTTTACAGAATGCCCTAAGTTTCTATAGTAACTGGCATTGAAACCTCTTTTTGATGGCTGTTTATTGTTTTTAGAGTATATTTTTTACTCAACTTACTACAGAATTAGAATTATGCAATTATTTCTATTTCAAAAAACTAATGAAAATTTATATATTTAGGTACTTTTTGTTCACTAAATATCTTTGCATAATTTTTGCAGTCTGTCTGAAAAAATTATTGTAGTCAAAAACACTCATTCTATTAACAGCTTTATAATGAACTTTACTTAATCTAATGCTATTAAAAGTTTATTATAATAATAATTGAATTCATTTCTATCAATTCTTTTCATCAATTCTCTTTCTACTGCTAAACGCAATATTTTATTATTTCTATTACTACTAATGCATTCTGCAACTAATTTTAACAGTCTTTCAAAGTCTTCTTTAGGTACATTTTTACTTGTAACTCCCAATGGGTAAAGTGAATATAATACCATTATAATATTTGGGGGATTTTTATCCAAAATGTTATTTAGTAATTCATGGAAAATATCACTAATATCACTATTAAACTCTTTCAATAACTTTATATGATAATTTACAGATGAAATATTACAATTATATTCTCTGAATATACTTGTATATATAACATTGGAAAAATCAATATCTACTTTTTCATAGGTTATAGCTAACTCCGATATTATTTCTATTAACTTTGAAACTATAGGTTCTGTTTCTTCCAATATCATGATTTCAGCCTTACTTTTTAATTTTTGTATTAACGAATCATCTTTAAGTATTACATTAATTAATTCTTCATAACTTTCGTTATCTTTAAAATAATCAAGCTTTATTAATTCTTCAAGTAATGTATCAAACTCCATATTATACCTCCACCTTTTTACTCTCTAGGAACAAAGTTATCCATTGATATATCATCTAATCCGCTATTTTTCAAAATGTCTATTACTTTACCAGCATCCTCCGCATCTGGTAGGTAATGCCCCGAAGCATTATTCCAATATTTTAATTTACCACTTTGCATAAATCTCATTTCACCAGCATACACAACATCATCACCACCAGTTAAGTTTACATTTCCTGATATATCCGATAGCTAGCATCCGTCTATAGCAGCCGCTGTATATCCGTCAATTGTTCAATTTTAGAAACTTTATTTTCTATTGCTTTTTTATTAAGTCTTAATTTATTTTATCCATTTAAAAAAGTAACTTTTTCTCAAATATAGAACCTCATTTCAGTTATTAGTTTAACTAAAATGAGGTTTCATTTATAGTGAAATTTTTTCGAATTTGATACACTTTTTAAATTGCAAAAAAGACTGCTACTATCAACGATTTTATGATTTAGGGCTAAATTGCTGAATAAATGGAATATATTATGTTGGTCTGGGTACCCGTAACCAAAGTATTAGAATCATTTCTAAACTTGATAATGCAAAGCCAGCTACAGTTTCCCATAGCTGGTTATAATTTAAATTATCACTTTAATGACATCATTTCCTGCATAAATTTTTTTATCATTATCTTTAATAACTGTTGTATTTTTAAACATTACACTTTTGTCTAAAAATTCTTCCGAAAAGTTTGTATTATTAAATATACAATTTTCAAATATGACATTTTCCATTTTTGCTTTGCTAAAACTTGTTTTACTTAAGTCACAGTTTAAGAATTTCACATTTTTTAATTCTGCAAGCATCATTTCACACTTAATTAATTTTCCATCTGTAAAATTAACATCCACAAATACCGCCTCTAAAAATGTTGTACGATGAGCATCTGTTTTTCTAATATTGCATTGTTCAAATCTACTGCAATCCCATTGTGCTTTACGTAATATATTTTCTTCTAATATACATTGCTTAAAAATACTTCCTCCAAAAAATGATCCACTCAAATATACTCCTGAAAAATCACATTGGTTAAATGTGACGCCTGCAAAAGTACTGTTATTTAAATCATATTCTGTAAAATCTATTTTATCTAGTTCAACATCTTCATATACCAACTCACATTTTTCTTTTATTATGCCAAATGAATATTTAGTATATCTATCTAAGTCTTCATATATGTTCATAGTTATCTCCTTTTATGGCCATATTTTTATTATATTTGGGTTCATTAGTCCCTTTTTTTCTAGTTCATCCATTAATAATTTTTTATGTGCTTCACTCATTTTTGATGTATCAATTATAACATTTTCACCTTTTCCTAAAGATTCATATATTGTATTCATTGAACGTTCTAATGTAAATCCACCTTGCTTTGGAGGGAAGTCTGAATTAAAGGTTTTAACATCCCATTTAGAACCATTCCCACCATTTTCAATAAACTCCGCATCTCCTGTAGGATCTCTGACAATATCGCTTAATTTTCCGTTTCCTTCTAAGTCCAGTCCAACTTCAGCTTCATGCATACCTTTTTCTATATCTACTATTCGATTACTACCTGCATGATCTGGATCTTTTGCTAATGACTGAATTTCTTCAGTGGACCTTCCACCTGTATACGAGTTATCTTTTAAATTATTACTCCAATCATTATACTTATTGCCTATTTCCGTATCAGTTAAAGTTCCCTGCTTCCTTTTGCCTCCCCCAATATTATTAGCTTTACTTTCCCCATCAATAGATTCTTTAGCTTTATTGACTTCTGCTTCTGCTACTGCTTTCTCTTCTGCTGAGATTTCACCAGCTTCCATAGCTCCTCCTTCTGGAGAAACAAAAACAATCCCTGACGATATTTGCGGTTTTGAGGGTTCATCTGTATAAACAAGCTGATAACTATATGTTTTACCACTAGAAACTGTACCATCATCAAATGTAAAATCGGGACCTGATAGATCCATCCCATTAAATGTAGGATGAGGATTTTCTTTTAATTCATAATCATACATATATCCTGATGATTGGTAAATTATTTTTTGAGGTAATCCTGATATTTCATATGGAAAGTATAATTTCCTTCCTATGCAATGCCCCCAAAGATAACTATTAATATATTTATCTGCTTCTTCTTGGGTATAAACCTTTATTCCATCATCATTTTCATTATTATCACTAGACCCTTGACAATTGTTACTATTATTTTCACCAGGTACCCATTTACCATCATCATCTAAATAATATCCATCAATTGTTGTATTATGCGCCATAGACCCTTGTGGATATAAATAATACCAATTACCTTGATCATAAAGCCAACCTGTTACAACCTTTCCAGTGTCATCAAGATAATACCACCAGCTATCTACATGCTCCCATCCTGTTCCCGTAACCATTTTACCACTATTATCTACATGATATCCATCTTCTGTATCATTACTTTTCATTTCCCCATCAGAAAAATAGTACCAATCTCCACTGTATTCGTCTTTTAGCCAACCTGTTCCGCTAGCTATGTTACCATCATTATCTATATAAAATCCATCAATTGTATTATCTCGTGTCATGGATCCACCAGGATAATTATAATAATGAAAGCTATCTCCTATCTTGTTCCATCCAGTAACCGCTTTTCCTTTAGGACCCACATAATACCAAAAATCATTACCATCATTATCTGTTATTTTTCTCGAACGTTCATCTTTTGTCCATTGACCATCATCATTAACATAATATCCATTAACCATTGTATCCCGTGCCATAGATCCGTCATCATAACAATAGTACCAATAATTACCACTTTCCACCCAACCTGTTGCCATATCTCCATTAGAATTGTAATAATACCAGAAACCATTTTTTGCTACCCATCCTTCCTGATTATCACTCATTTTAGTCGCCCTCCCCTCATTCCTCAAAAGAAGCATAAGTTTCTCTACAGCTTCCATCCATTATTACATTATTTCCTTTAATGTAGAAATCACCTTCTATTGAAACTTTGTGGGCTCCATTTCTTTTCATTAGTAATATCTGACTTTTAGCTTTTATTTTTACTCTCTTTTGTGTTTTAATTGTTATTTCTCCATCTGCATTTAATTTTAATTTCTTTGGACTTTTAATATGAACTCCCTTCTTGTCATTAAAGCTTATACTTATATTTTTTCTGCTTCCAGCCTTTATACTTAATTCCTCTGGAAGCATTGCTATTTCATTTCCGCTTTCAGTCTGAAAATATCTATTTGCTGGATCTGCTGTTTGTGCGCAGGTATCTCCATTTTTTCTTACACAGCCTATAACTATTGGCGTTTCAGTTTCTTCATTTGGGAAATAAAGCCTTGCACTTTCTCCTACTAATGGCATTGAATACATTATGTTTACTGAAGGTGGTGCATAATCAAACCAGTAGGCTGTACCTTCATCCTGATTTCCATCTATGTTTAAATGAAGTTTTACCTGTTCCTTTTTCGTTGCAATGACTTTTCCTTCTAAAGCTGCTCCCTTTAGGCGCTTATTGTAAATTATACTTTGCCATACTCCTTTTTTCCTACTTAGCTTGTATTTATAAAATATTTCTTCTTTATCCTTATAAGCTTCATATTCTCTAACATATAAATCTTTTTGCTTATAATTTATTTTTGAGCCTATCTCAAAGATATCCTTTTTCTCTATTTCATAATAAAAAAAATCTGTATCATTATACCCTGCATCATATCCACCAGCTTCATAAAAGCTTTTAATATCTTTGTAAGCATCATAATCTATATTATCTTCTAACTCATAGCTTTGATTATAGGCAATTCCGAAATTAAACATGCAATTTAAATTTATTATATTACAGTATAATTCTGACTTTAGTTCACTCACAATTCTCTTTAAAAACTCCCAGTCTGTCTCTTTATGCTGGAATAATGGCTTATTAATTTTTTGTCCATTTCCTATATTTTGACTGAAGGAGAAGCCTGAATAATCCTCTAATATTTTACCTATAAGAGCATCATAGGTCATATTAACATTTTGAAAGGATCTGCTCTTTTTCTTTATGTCTAGTTTTGAACTTGAAGTTAAAGCTTGAATCTCTAAATAATAAACAGCATTTATATTTGTTGTTTTAACCCTTTGAACTATTCCATAAAATAATCTTCTGCTGCTATTTTCATCAATTTCATTTATATCAACTGTTTTTTTATCATTTATATCTTCTGTTTCTTCATAAACACATATTTCATCTTCTGTGGAAGCTTTTATAGTAGAATCAAAATTTACGCTTTCATCTATTAAGCATTTTAAGTATAGAAAACCATGTTCATTAGGCTTGTTTTCAATCTTTATATCTACTATCTTCATTAACTTATAAGGTGATTTTACCCTCAGTTTATGAATCTCTCCCATCTAATTTCCCTCCTATACTTTCACTTAATCTTGTCCATCTGAAATGAACCTTATTACTCCTCCATAGGCACATATTAAAATTGAAGCTGTAGTAAGTGCTGGTGCACCTTCAACTAAGGTATCTTCTTTAGTATTCATCCACTTGTTCAAAATCATTATTTGACACTTTTTCGTTTTTTCACTACTTCCATTTGCAGGGCAACTTCCTCTACATATTCCGAAAGTACTTATATTTGAACCTATTATATTATCATTTTCATTAATTATTGGATTTCCCTTTGAATATGCTCCATGACTTACAGGCAGATTTATTCTTTTTATCTCACTTCCCTTATCACATATCATTTGGGCACCTCTGACTACATAAGCTGTACCAATTTCCAACTTTATCACCTCCCACTTTGATTTTTCCTTAACCGTCGACTTCTAATTTTTGTAAACATATTCCCTTAAACTCTCTTCTAAGCAGACTTTCAGCAACGTCTAATCTTACTACTATCAGAGCTTTTGAACTTTCTTTTATCCTAAAAATCTTTTTACCTTTAATTTTCTCTTTATCTAATATGATTTTTTTTACTACTGTCTTATTTAAATTTAGTTCTGCTTTTTCACTTAAACACTCTATGTCTTCAAATATTGGCATATAATAGTTTCCCTGTTTCTTATGCTTCAAATCTATAAGAGGAACAGTTTTGAATAGAATTCCCGGGTCATACTTTTCAATTATCTTCTTCATTTTTTCAGAAATAAGAAATAAATTTCTATCAAGAATGTCTAAAAACTCTGTTTCCTCATCACATTTAGTATTAAATATAAGAATATCATCAATCTTATGTGCCTTTAATAAATTTATATTTCTAACGTCTAACTTATTGAAAACATCCATTAACACTGGCGCATTTATATAGTCTTCACCCTGCTTTAATAAAAAATAATTCATGTTCTTTCCTTTCTGCTAAAACTCAGTTATGATTTTTTATCATTTATCTGAACTGCAGCATCCATATATTCACCTGCCATAATGACTATATCTTCTTTCTTTTTCATTTCTTTATAGCAATCACATTCTAAAAAACTTTTAAGTATACCTCTAATTATATTTAAGGCTAGGTTGTGATATTTATTTCCTTCTTGTAATTTTATAATGTGTATATCTTTTTCTTTAATAGTTCTTAGGTATTCTTTTTTCTTCTCCGAAAGCTCTTTCATATGATTAAAAAGAGGTTCATAAATGAAATCTAAATCTATGTTTATTGAACATTCTTCTTTATCTAAAAACCACTTTTCATCAAATAGATCAATTCTCCATTCCCCCTTATTTTCAAGCAGGCTGGTTCTAAGCAATGAAAAATAAATATACTTTATTTCTCCCTTTAAATCTTTTTCTTGAAATAAAATAGCTTCTTTGCATACAGAATTAAATTTTAAAGTTAACTCTTCTTTTATGCTGTCTTTATGCTCATTATATTTTTCCAGAATATTTTTTATTTCTTCTTCATATCTACTCTCTACATATTTTTCCTTAAATTCTTTTAATACTTTATCCTTATAAGCTCGTATTATCATCTCTTTAACACCTATAAAGCCTTCCCTAATCTTGGACGTTCACTTTTCCTCCACTCATTGTTATATCATCTTTTATCAGCATGCTCGCACCTTCCTGGGTTAGCTTAATTCCCTTATGTCCTTTGATTTGTACATTGGCTCCGCCATTTATTTCTATGTCATCTTTAGCATCTAGTATTATCTTTTTATTACTATTTACTTCTATGCCTCCATCATCAGTCATTTTCATAAGCATATTTCCATTTCCTATTATTTCAACAGAGCCTGGACTCATTACTATTTCTTTTCCATACTTTGTACTTATGCTCTTTACAGATGGATCGCTTCGTTTACTATCATCTATTCCGTCATAATGCATTGAACTTACTACATATGCGTGTTTCTCTTCATTGTCCGGGAAATATAGTCTTACTACATCTTCAATTTCAGGCATGCAGTACCAGCCTGTCCCATCTGGCTGTGAAAATATAGTAGAAAACTCAAACCATCTTGCAGCATTTCTATCTGTAGGGCTTCCGTCTATCTCAAGTGAAACTTTAACCTTATCCTTTTGAGTATCTAAAACTCTGCCTTTAAGTGAAATGCCTACCATTTTGTCATTATAGCTTCTATTTACCTTCATTCCTTTTTCATCTCTTAATATGTACTTGTTCGTGATTACTCCACCTTCAAGTTCTGTTTCATTTCTATATACTAATAGTGTTCTTCCTTTAAAATTAACTTGATTATATAATTTCATTAATTTATTAGTTGTTACTTCATAGCTTACTAAATCCAAATCATTCAATTCATAGGCTTCATTTGCAGCCTTTTTATTATATTCCTGTAAGCCTTTTTCTATAGAATAATTAAATTCATCAATATCATAAACTACATTTTCTCTTGTTCCACCTATGGAATATTTTATTCCTGTCATTCTGCATTCTGGTACAAGTGCAACATTAAAATGAGATGCCAGCCTCTTTAAAAACTCCCAATCTGTCACTTTATATTGAACTATGAATTTATCTATTTTAGCCCCATTGGTTATGTTATCTACCATCACTACATCTCTGTAGCTGCTGTTTTTCTTTTTAAAGATATCATTATAAGTAAGATTTTTATCTTGGTATGATCCGCTAATTTTTTTTATGTCCATTAAGAAAGTCTTACTTAAAGCTTCCACCTCTAAGGTTCTTACATCGTTATTTGCCTTTATCCCAATCTTAGTTACATACCCATTAAATAAAACAGTTGTATTCCCTTCGTCATCCTTTAGTGATACATTGATAGTTTCTTCTGCTTCTGCATTTTCAACGTATTTATCTGCATTTTCATCACTTATGATTCCACTAATGCAAAGTTTTGAATGTTCATTTAATTCATTAACAATTTTAAGCTTCGTCACTTTTTGAAATTTATAAGGCTCAACTATAATATCACCTTGACCATATACATATTCCTCACTCATTAATTTTCATCCCCCTTATCTTCTTTTATTACTCTTATAGTTTTAATAATCTGAAATACAACTTCTTTCCATTCCCCGTACCCAGCATACGGGCATCTGAAAGTTCCCATTAATGCTTTGCCTTCAAATTCAAGAAAAAACATAAAACTGCATATAGGTTCATCTATTGTGTAACTTTTAAAATCAAAATATCCTATATTTTTAGAATTAACTTCTAGCATTCCATCTTCATAAAATACATTTATGGGATTAGAATTCTTCATACTCTCTCTCATTTCATTTTTTAGTTTTTCAACACTTTTTTCATCTAAAGGATTATCAATAATTTTAAATGTTATGCGAATATCTTCTTTTTCATTACATTTTATTATATCTGGTCCATTTTCAGGTGAATAATTTAGTTTTCTTGCTTCCTCTGATATATCCTCAAAATCCTTTGGTATATACATCTTTAGTTTTTCTTCAAAGAAATATGTTTCTTCAAATTCATAGTACCTATTTCCAATTTTTATTGGACTGCTACAAATATCTTTTTTAGCTTGTCTTTGTTCTACTTCATTAATAAAATCTAAGATTTTCTCATCAACTCTTTTATCCACAATTTTAACTCTCCTTTTGTAATATACATTTTTTTATTCTTATTACAACAAAACTCTCATAAGTAAATTTTTCACAATTATTATACCTTACTTTCCAATTAATGTATACTACATTCTAGTATATTTTTAACTTATCATTACTTAATTTCATTTTTATTTAACAAAAAATTGCAGCATCTTCCTTGATGTTACAGTTATACCTCAACTATACTTATATATTTTTCTTTAATGCTAATGAGCCTTTATCTAATTAAAAATTAAAGCCAAAAAAACTTATAATCCTAGTTTTTTGGCTTTCTTTATTTCTTACGAATTTCTCTAATATTTAAAATATATACTAGATAATAATCATATAAATTTTAAATTATTTACTTTTTTGTTTTTAATAAAAAATATTAAGAGCCTTGTGTTTCAAATAATTTCTATACTTCTATTCACCTAGTATGATATGATTATATTAATACTAATTAATTATAAAAATCCATAACAATTGGAGGTTAATTTATATGCTTAAAGTAGACTTTCATGTTCACACTACTGCTTCAGATGGGACACTTTCTCCAAAAGAAGTTGTTCAAAGAGCTCATAAAAATAATGTTAGATATTTGGCAATAACTGATCATGATACTCTGAGCGGATTGGACGAGGCAATTGAAGAAAGCTATAAATATGATATTACTTTAATTCCTGGAATTGAACTATCAACTCAACACAATAATGAAAGCGTACATATTTTAGGCTATTTTAAAGATGATAATTTTAGAAATGAAGAACTTATTAAAGAATTAACTAATATTAAAAACCACAGAGTTATTAGAGCAAAAAAAATTATTGCTAAGCTTGCAGAGGAATTCAATATAGAAATTAATTTTGAAAAAATTCTTAGAGATGCTAAGGATACAATTGCAAGACCTCATATTGCTAGGGAAATTATTAGCAGTGGTTATCCATATTCTATGGACGAAATTTTCGATAAGTTTATAGGTAAAGGTCGTAAAGCTTATGTGCCTACATTAAAATTATCTACCAAAGATGGTTTGGATATTTTAAAAAAATATAATGCTCTTGTATTTTTAGCTCACCCTAAATTAATATTAAATTCTAATATTAATGAATTCTTGCACATGAATTTAGATGGTTTAGAATCTATTTACTATCAAAATTTAAATGAAGAAACCATAACCTTTGTAAAAATAGCTAATGAAAATAATTTATTAATTTCATGTGGTTCAGATTTCCATGGAGATTTAAATACAGACTTAAGACATGGTGATATCGGTTCCATGGAATTACCGTATGAGTATTTATCTAAATTCCTTTCATCATTAGATTTAACATTTTCAAATATTCAAAATTATTCTTAGAAAAAAAAAAGATGTTATCAAACTTTTGTAAGATAACATCTTTTTTAAATAATTTAATTAAATCACATTCTAATTGTTTTATGCCTCAATTAGAAATGCTTTATACCCCTTCATTGTCTCATATATATCTACTTTACTTGCAACTTCCCAAGGTGCATGCATATTGTGAAGTGCCACTCCACAGTCTATTACTTCCATATTATATTGAGCCAATATGTATGCAATGGTTCCGCCACCACCAGCATCAACTTTTCCAAGTTCTGCTGTTTGTATTGAAACATCGTGTTTTTCCATTATGCTCCTAAGTTCAGCCATATATTCTGCACTAGCATCATTGGAACCAGCCTTTCCTCTTGCACCCGTATATTTATTAAATACCATTCCTTTTCCAAAGAAAGCAGCATTTTTCTTTTCCATTACAGAAGGATAATTAGGATCATAAGCTGCACTTACATCAGAAGATAGCATTTTCGAATTGGTAAGACATCTTCTAAACTTAAGTTCTGTATATCCATCAATTTTATCTATAATTTCTGAAACTATATTTTCGAAAAATCTTGAATGCATACCAGTAGCCCCGATACTGCCTACTTCTTCTTTATCAACTAATAAACAACAGCAAGTTTTATCAGTTTCTTTTATTTCAAACATAGCCATTAATGAAGTGTATGAACATACCCTGTCATCATGCCCATATGCCATTACCATACTTCTATCTAATCCATAATCCCTGGCTTTTCCAGCAGGCACAACTTCTATTTCTGCAGATAAAAAATCCTCTTCCTCAAAATCATATTTATCTTTAAGCAATTTCAAAATATTTGCCTTTACTGCATCTTTTTCAGATCCTTTTAAAGGCATACTTCCTACTAATACATTAAGGTCTTCACCTTCAACAACTTTATCAGCTTTCTTCCCCATTTGATCCCCAGCTAAATGAATTAGTAGATCAGATACACCTACAACAGGGTCATTTTCATCTTCACCAATGCAAATATCTATTACAGTTCCATCCTTCTTAGCTACAACTCCATGCAAAGCAAGTGGCAATGTGACCCATTGGTATTTCTTAATTCCACCATAATAATGTGTATCTAATAACACCAACTCGCTATCTTCATAAAGAGGATTTTGTTTTAAGTCCAATCTTGGAGAATCAATATGAGCTCCTAATATCTTCAACCCATTTTCCATAGGTTCTTTTCCTACAATAAATAGAGCTATTGCTTTTCCTTTATTATTTGCATAAACCTTATCCCCAGGTTTTAATTTCTTTTTACTTTTGATAATTTCATATAAATCTTTATAACCTTGAGCTTCAGCTAAACTAATTACTTCTTTTACACATTCCCTTTCAGTTTTGCATTTTGACATAAAATTTTTGTATCCTTCACAAAAATCAAATATCTCTTTTACTTGCTTATCATTATACTTATTCCAAGCATTTTTACTTAAATCTTTTTTTTCATTTTTCATAGCCATTCCTCCTTTTGATCATGACCCTTACTAATCATTAAGATCGTTCATTCTACTTTCTATTACATCAACTGGTGTAACCTTGGACATTAATGCATGCCTATAATTTACTGCTGCTGCTTCTATAATTACTGCTATATTTCTTCCTGGTCTAATAGGTACAGTTAATTTTTTCACATTAATACCTAATATATTCATGTATTCATTATCTATTCCTAATCTATCATAGTCATTATCATCTTTCCAATGTTCAAAATGCATAACTAATTTTATTTCTTTTTCTTGAACCACCGAGCTTAAGCCATATAATGTCGTAACATCAATAATTCCAAGCCCTCTTACCTCTAGCATACCTACGGTTATTTTAGGTGATCTTCCTATTAATTGTCCATCAATATCTTTTATGTCCACAGCATCATCAGTAATAAGTCTATGACCTCTTTTTATTAATTCTAATGCAGTTTCACTTTTTCCTATTCCACTTTCCCCAGTGATCAATATTCCTATTCCCGAAACATCCACTAAAACACCATGCAATCTTGTTTCAGGTGCAAGCTTATCCGCTAAGTATATTGTAGTTTTACTTATAAACTGTGTAGTCACTAAGTTACTTCTTACAAACCATATATTATGCTTTTTTGCTTCTTTTATAAATTCAGGATGTGGCTCTAATCCTCTAGTTATGATTAAACAATTTATATCAAAACTAAAATATTTTTTTACTCTTTTCTTTCTTAGTTCTATCTGCATATAATCTAAGAAACTCCATTCTGCTTTACCTATTACTTGAATCCTCTCAGGAGCAAAATAATTATAAAATCCTGCTAACTGTAGTCCTGGCCTATTTATATCGTTTACCGATATCTCCACATCTTCTTTTCCTTCTACCAAAACCTCTAAGTTTAACTCATCTACTAACTTTTTAACTAAAACACCCAAATACTATCATTCCTTTTTTCTTTTTTTAGGTTCTATTTCATCAAGCTGTGCTCTAAAATTTTTCTTAACATTATCAATATATCTTCTTCTAAGTTTTCCCTGTAACTCTTTCTCATCTTCAGTTAATTCTCGTTCTTGACTAGTCCTGTATAATAAATTAATTTTTTCTACAACTTGTTCTATTCTAGCATTTTCAATATCCATCATATTTTCATCCTTTCTATATTCTATCAATAATTTTACCATTTAAATTAATATAATCAACATGAATTTTTTCGACATGATCTACTTATTTTATATATTCTATGTCGAAGAATACTTTTGTAAAATATATACAATTCTGTTTTCATGTTACATATTAGACCTTGAAAAATATATTATTTAAAGATTTATACCACTTTCTTGAAATTTATTGTCATTAATTGTAATATGAATTATTTTTACAAATTTTACTTTTCTGTTTATAATAATACCATATCAATAACTTATTACTACAAAAGGGGTGTAATTATGAAAACTTGGGTATTTTTTAAACTTAAATGTAATATTTCTTTTAGAAAACATTTATTAAATTTATTACTATTATTTTTTTCACCAAGTAAACATTTTATGATTGCTCTATCTCAAAATTTGGACAAGTACATTGTTTTATATCAAAAAGAATTATCTTCTATATATAATAAGCAACATAAATCCAAATCCATTAATGAGATAGCTGCTTAATATACATAAAATAATTTCAAAGTAGTTTTATTTCTATTTTATATGTTGTGTATTTCAAATTTTTATTTCTCATTTTCATGATTAAATTACTAACTAAAATAAAAATAGTTAGTTTTTTCTATATTTTTACTTTTGTATATAAAAAAACACCTCAGTAATGAGGTGTTATACTCAAATCATAGCTCCCAACATGCCGTTCACCTATATATTCAAATCCTGCGCCTCGCAGGTGGGTTAAACTCAACTCACTTCTGTCTTCTACTGCCACTATTTAGTGATTTAAATGAAGCCTGACATTTATGAATTTATTGTAAATCCCGATTATATAATGTAGGTTGAATATCATAAGCTTTTCGCACATCTCAGGAAATCTATGATTTAATTATATCACAAGATACTATATTTTCAATAGTATTTTAATTCCAACTGTGCATTTTACTCGTAGTAATCGTTTAAAATATCTTCCATCTCAGAATCTGTTAACTCATCTGAAAATGCTGCAATAAATTTAAAATATCCGCTTTCCACATTTTCCATTCCAAATTCTTTATATTTAGTTTCTAGCTCAAATTCTTCCATTGTTTCTTCTAGTATTGCTTCAACATTATCTACTGCAATATCTCTTAAATATGGAATGTAATATTCTTTATACCACTCATCACTTTCTGGTTCAAAGTCACTTTCTTCATTTGAATAAGCTTTTGCTGCACTTAATTCTTCCTTATCAAAATCATAAAAAAATTTTATTATAACATAATTGCCTTTTCGTTTAATCTCTTCTACATCAGCTAAATCATTTTCTTCTAAAAAATTTATAATTTCTGAACTTTTCATTTATCTCACCTCATTTACTTAGTATAATAATTTTTTATATTCCTTTTTAATTAATTCAAATTCCTTATCATCTTCTACAAGGTTCAACTCTTCTTTTCCCTCTTCATTTATATCTATTCTAAAAGCAAACATATCATCATTATTTTCATCTAATGGTGATAATAATAAATACCCCTGTTCCTCTAAATAAATTTTTGCTATTGCTTCAAAATCAATTTTATTTCCATCTTCATCTCTAAACGACATTACTTCTTTTTCTTCCAAAATGTTCACCTCATCTTATTATTAACTTAAAAATCACACCATATCCATTTTCCATATATTCTATTTTTGGATATTTGAATCAAAAGAATTTGCACTCCCTAGCATAATTCCCCCTAATCAATAATTTTTAAGCTATTCTAACCTTATTATATGATATTTCATATTTTTGTCTATATATTTTAAGTAAATTTTCTATAATTTCTATATAATATCATATAAAAAAATCGTAAGCGACTGTGGAGCTGGAGATTTTTTTTACGCATCTGCCTTTTCGAACGCATGTGAG
>NZ_AUUU01000126.1 GCF_002760435.1 Clostridium sp. LS | reverse complement strand
AAAGTAGTTTTTTCTCCACCTTCAGTTAAAAAAGTCAAAGCTAAAGTATATTCCATCAATAGGTCCCCCTTTCATAAATTTGCTTAATGAATGAATTAAGCATTAACTAAACTAGATGCTTCATTTACAAAGTAATCTCTAGTTTGAACTGATAAAACAGCTTTTATAGCTTCTGCAACATCATAGATGTTTTGAGGAGTAGCATCTGTTTTAACATTAGAAAAAGTTTTCTTTGTAAACACGGCGTCTCCAGCCTTATCAGTGCCACTTTGAATCTCAATACTTAGCGAAGTTGTTTGAAGTGATTTTGTTACTGCCATAGTTTAAACCTCCTTTATTCTGATTTCATATAGGATATATGTGTATCTCCGAAATATTACATTAATTATTGAAAAAAATTTTATATTTCTATGAGTTTTTGAAAGGAACATATATGAAAGATTGGATTCTAGAGGATAGATAGGTATTTTTGATGTACTTGCTGAAGATCTAATAACAAGAGAAGAGTGATGCTTAAGCTAAAATAATTACTAATACAATTAATGATATTATTAATTTATACTCAGTAAACTGCAGCAGAATAGGAAAGTTACAGTAGTATATATAATGGGAAGTTGATACGACTAGACAAAAATCCTAAAATTCTAAACAAGATTCAGGATAATGAAGGGGGAACCGTACCACAAATAACGGATATTTTCATTGAAACCGTTAATATGACTGGTTTTGCGGAGGATGATTAAGAATTAAAATGTATTATAAATTTAAAATAGTAGCTAATCCGCTTTGGGAACGCTACTATTTTGAGATTTTTATTGCGATGCATGAAGTATATTATAAATTATCCCTTTTTCTGATTTTACTTTGTCTAAATCCTCAATAAAGTAAAACATAGTATACTTCCACTTATCAGGATTATATATAACTATATATTCTGAATCTTTAATCTTAGGAAGATCTTCTTCTATTCTACTTTTAAAGTTATTTAAACTTCCTTGAGGTTTAATATCCCTTGTGATTTCAAATAGGTACTTTATATCTACAATTTTGGATGTTGTTGTATCAATTAATGGTATTCCTATATTCACCTGTTGCCATCCAAAAGAAGAGAGGATATTGTCGTAAAATCCATTAAATAAAAACTTATTTAGTCCTTTACTATCCTTCCAGAGATATAAAGGAGCATAGCTATTCTGTAAATTATTATTTTTACCTTTTTCTGTTGTCAAATATATCTTAAACTTTAAGCCATAAAAGCCATCTGTCTTATTACCATTAAGTTTAACTCTATTGGTTATTATATTCATATCATAATCACTAGGTAATGTAATTTTATATTGTGCCGCTATCATCAATAATCACTCCTATATTTTAAAATTACCTTTAGGTTTATTATATATTAGGTTGGACCATATGAATAATAGTTATAAATCATAGCAAGTATTATTTTAAATAATATCAAAAAGAATAAATATAAAACAAAAACTATGTTAAAATCATAATTATTAGAAAGTAAAGAAGGTAATAAATAGTGGAAAGTAATGATTTAAGAATATTTCAAGTGGTAGCATATGAAAAGTCTATTTCTAAAGCAGCTTTAAGAATGGGATATGTTCAATCAAACGTAACATTGCGTATAAAAATACTTGAGGAAGAATTGGGTACTACGTTGCTACTAAGACATAATAAAGGAGTTACATTGACCTATAGTGGTGAAAAGTTGCTAGTATATGCAGACAACATTATTAGATTACTCAACGAAGCTGAAGCAGCCTTTAAAGATAATAGTTCTTCTTTGAGAATAGGTGCAACTCAAACTATATCAGCTTCATCAGTACCTAGATGGTTAAGTAAGTATTCTAAAAAATATCCTAATGTGCTGGTTTCTTTAAAAACTGATACTCAAAGAAACTTGATGGAGAAAGTCATTAACGGAGAATTGGATGGCGCATTTATTAATGTCCAATGCTTGCATCACAATATTAGTTCAGTTTTTACTTTTATTGAAGAATTAGTAATTATATCTTCTATAGATATTAAAAAAATAGATGAATTGTTAAAAAAGCCTATTATTATAAGCAATAATCTTGATTGTCCTTATAGAGCTACATTGGAAAAGTGGATTATTGCAAATAAAGGAACTCTAAGTAGAATTATTGAGTTTGACTCCCTAGAAGCTATTATAAAATGTGTAGCAAATGGTATGGGGATATCGCTCTTGCCAAAAAGCTTAATAAAGGATAATGATAGAGTATATATTCATGAGTTAACTAATGAATTCAACGGGCTAATAATATATTTTATCAAACGTAATAATTTAAATATAAATCATCCAATTAATAATTTTATTAATATTCTTTCAGAAGTATAAATATTAGTTACTTCATTATTTAGATTTTAAAAAGCTCTACGTTCTAACTGTTACGGTGACCGTATCATAAATAAAGGATAATAAGTAAAATTGAGTAGAAGTAAATATACCACATGAATTTAATAAAAAATAATTGTTTATTTATTATTAAAAATTGATATAATATAAGTAAATAATAACAAGATAAAAATAGGGTATAAAACATACTGGAATATATTTTAAAACTCTATAGTATATAATTCTAGTTGCTTAGGCAACTAGTATCACTATAACTTTATAATAATTAAAAATTAGTAGCTATCCATTTGCGATCACGGGGCTACTATTTTTTTGTTCTTTTATCTATAAGTAACACTATAAATGTTAATAGTACTAATAAAAATAATCCTACTTGAAATAGTAACATTAAAGTATCGTTACTCAAAAGTGAAGCTCCAAATTTTACATTTGGCAAGCTGAACTTTCCCAGCGAACGAAGTGAGTCGGGTTTCCTTTTTCACCTCCCTTCAACAAGAGGTAAGTGATACCAGTAGCCCACATTCAACCATATTTAATTATACACGGAAATTACATCATAATACCTTAAAGTTTAAAGGTTACCATAGAAAATAAAGGTAAGGGAAAACTGTTTCAATTATAGGTATGAAAACAAAATGAAATTTTAGATGATTGTGTACAAGAGGTTTTGTATGGATTTGTAAGAGAAATACTATCAAGTTTTAATAAGATGTTATCAGAATCGCCTTAAAGGGAACAAGAAAAGAGACTACTGCATATGCTAATTTCAAAAATTACAATAAACAAAACTATAGATATAGAACCAATAGAGTTTAAATAGGGAACTCAAATCTATGATTTGATGTGAATCACTTACTCAGCGAGTGTATGCGAGTCGAGTTTCCTTTATCAAGGATGACTTAATAATGGAGGAGAACCAAGTCAAGATGGAGGAGGCTCTCCTTCTTATTTTGTTTCTAGAAGAAGGTTGATTATATTAAATAAAGAGTATATAAATAGTCTTCACTGAAATACTATAAATCATCAATATGATTATGGCCCCATTCACATAAGCATTGCAAAACAGGCATAATGCTTAAACCTCTTTGGGATAGAGAATATTCTACCTTTGGAGGAACTTGAGGATATTCTTTTCGAACAATTAAATTATCTGATTCTAATTCTTTTAACTGTGTACTGAGCATTTTATGAGTAATTGTTCCAAGGGAACGTTTTAACTCACCATATCTCAGAATTTGTTTTTTCCAAAGCCAAAATAATATGTGCATTTTCCATTTACCTTCAATCAAAGACATTGCATAACCAAATGGTTTAATATTTACTTCATTATCCATGTTTACTCTCCTTTTGGGTAGTATCTAACAAAAAAGTGCATACTTGCTACTAATTATATATTAATTTATCATAGAGGCAACAAATATTCAAGGAGGATAATATTATGAAAAAAGAGATACAAGTATTTGATTATGCAAACGAGATTATGAAAGCGCTTAAAACAGGTGTTTTATTAACAACAAAGGTAGATGATAAAGTTAATTCTATGACTATTTCATGGGGAACGCTAGGAAGAGATTTGGAAAAAACGATTTTCACAGTTTTTGTGAGAGAAAATCGCTTTACAAAACGTCAACTTGAAAAAAATCCTGAATTCACAATAAATATGCCGTTTGGTGAATTCGATAAAAAAATATTGGGGATTTGTGGCACAAAATCTGGTCATTTATGTGATAAAATTAAGGAACTAAATTTGACATTAGAGCCTCCTAATAGTATTTCAGTTCCTGCTATTAAGGAACTTCCACTTACACTTGAGTGCAGGATTGTATATAAACAAAAACAAGATGAGAGGGAGATTAGAGAAGAAGATAAAAATAAATTTTATCCGCAAGATGTTGAAAGCTCATTTCATGGTGCAAACAAGGATTTTCATACGGCTTACTATGGAGAAATTATAAGTGCATATATAATTGAATAATATATTCAGAAGTTTTTAATGTAATGTTAGATTATGTGAATAACACCAATCTCACAAATTTCAATTTATAGATGAGGTTATAAGTGTTAATATAATGTCTAAAGAGTTAATGTTAGTACTTACTATAAATGATAATTTAATAATGTATCTAAGTAATGGAGGCGAACCAAGTCCAGATGATAATGGAGGAGGTTCGCCTTCTTATTTTGTGTAAAGAAGAAAGTTGATGATAAATCATGTGAATATAAGGATCTGTATATAGAGGTAGTAAATAAGAAGATTAAATTATGTTGTATACAATTAGTATTTAACGTTTCAACAACAATAAGAGCCCATTAACAATTTTTCGAATACAAAATATATTTACAATAGTTGACAAGGTTGAAAATAGATGATAATATACAGTTGACGTTAACGTTAAAAGGAGGTGCAAATCATATGAGCTATAAAATTGGTGAAATTGCTAAGCTTACAAATTTGACAACTAGAACAATCAGATACTATGAAGAACTTGGATTATTAGGAGATAAAAACAATAGAGTGACAGGACAACTTCGAGTGTTTGAAAACGACGATATTACGCGTTTGAAAAAGATTCAGCTGCTTAAAGATTTGGGACTTACTTTAGATGAGATTGGTCAAGTAATAGATTTGTATTTTACAGACGGACGACTTTTAGATGGAAAACGTCAGGTAGTACAAATTCTAAAGAGTCACATTGCAAGAGCAGAAGAGAAAATGAATGAGCTAAATACGTTTAAAATAGAATGTCAGAAAAATATTTGTAAGATAGAAGCAATAATTAAAAATAATGAAGATAAATTTGAAAAATAAGTAACAGGTATAGACCTGTACTTTTTTACCCAACACTTAACGTTTACGTTAAAGGAATACAATTAAGAATTGGAGGAATAGTATTTATGTATCAAAACCCAGATATAACTATAAAAAAAGAATTTGAATTAAGTAATTTTCTAATTGCACTAATGTCAATTGCTTGTGCGGCTAGTGCTGCTAATCTATATTACTCTCAACCTTTATTGGAACAGATTTCTAGATTCTTCAATGCATCATCATCTATAATTGGAATTACAGCTATGCTAATTCAAATTGGTTATGCAATAGGATTGGTTTTTCTAGTTCCATTGGGAGATATTAAGGAACGTAGGAACTTAATAATGATAATGTTGCTTTGTTCTGCTATATCTTTACTTTCTCTATCAATTTCTTTTAATATATGGTGGCTATTATTAAGTTCTCTCATAGTTGGACTAACTTCTATTACTCCGATGTTGATTGTACCATTAGTTGCACATATAGCAAAACCAGCAGAAAGAGGTAAGGTAATTGGGAGTGTAATGAGCGGATTACTAATTGGTATATTATTATCACGTGTATTTAGTGGAATTATAGGGTCAATTCTAGGATGGCAAATTGTTTATCGTATAGCTGCTGGAATGATGGTTTTGCTAATTTTAGTATTCAAGTTATGGATTCCAAAATCTGTTCCAGATTCTTCTATGAGCTATAAAAAATTACTTAAATCACTAATAGGATTATTAAGAAATCAACCAATTTTAGTGGAATCTTCGTTAATTGGTGCAATGATGTTTGGAACATTCAGTATATTTTGGACAGCACTATCTTTTTTACTTAAGTCGCCGGTTTACAATTTAGGAGCTCAGGCGGCTGGAATGTTTGGATTGGCAGGAATTATAGGAGCTTTGGCGGCTTCTATGGTAGGACGAATTGCAGACAAAAGAAGTCCTGGATTCACTTTAACGATAGCCATCATAATTTCATTCTTGTCATATATTTGTTTCTTAATTTTTGGATATCAAATGTGGGGACTTATTATTGGAGTAATACTATTGGACTTAGGAATTCAATCGGCTCAAATTTCAAATCAAGCTCGTATAAATACCTTAGATGCTACAGCTCGTAGTCGCAACAATGCTGTATATATGACGTTTTACTTTTGTGGTGGTGCATTAGGTTCATGGCTAGGAACATTTTTCTGGGGAATATTTGGATGGATTGGAGTATGTGGTGTTGGAATAATTTTTCAGATAGTTGCAGCAACAATACATATTTGTGGTTTGAAACGCAGATAAAAATTAAATTTATATAAAGGAGACTAATAAAATATGAGAAATAGTATAGGAACAATTAACATGGATGGATAAAAGTTTATCAAAAGATGAGCTTCCAACTGGAGAAGATATTGAATTTGCAGATACTAATATTCGCAAGGAATATGAAAATCTTCAAGATATAAATGTTGTACCTGCTGATATAGTGTTTAAAAATAATTTAGAACTAGACTTAGGAGGATTAAAAGTCATTTTGAAAAATGTGGTATCACCTCATTCTAAGGACTCAGTAATAGTTTATATACCTGAGGAAAAAGCAGTATTTATAGGAGATGCTTATGGAATGGATTATTATAATAGCTGTGAGTATAACGCAGTTAAATTAGAGCGCCTTATAAATATGTTAGAGAGTTTAGAGTTTGATGTTTGTTTTCCAGGACATTCATCACCTATAAATAAAACTGAAATTATTGAGTATTTAAAATCACAACACAAGAAAATTTCTGTAGACAATGAATAATTATTATTGTGGTAAATATATTTCGAATTTTGTTCCCTTACCAGGTTTACTATAAGCAGTAATTGTGCCATTATGGCTTTGGATGATGTTCTTGGCTATTGCTAGGCCAAGTCCACTGCCTCCAGTTGCTCTATTTCTTGACTCATCTATCCTGTAAAACCTATCGAATATATGAGGCAAGTGTTCGGAAGGGATACCTATGCCTTGATCACTGACGGTGATTGAGGTTCCTTCTTTTTTTCTGTCTACTACAATTGTAATGTTTCCAGGAGGATTGCTATATTTTATACTATTATTGATAAGATTTCTTAGAACCTGCTTAATTGCATTATGATCAGCTGTAATATTATAATCCTTATCACACATACACAAAATTGAATAATCAGCGTGGACTAGTAATGCTTCATCTGTAACCTCTTGTAAAAGTATGGATAGAGAAAAAGTTTCCTTTCTTTGAGCTATCGAATTATTATCACTCATAGATAGGTATAATAAATCATCAATAAGCTTACCCATATTCTCAGTTTCAGACTTTAAAGTTTCCAATGCATTGGATAAAACCTCCGGATCATCTTTGCCCCAACGTTTTAACATATTTATATGACCAAGTATGACCGCTAGAGGTGTACGAAGTTCATGAGACACATCTGAGGTAAACCTTATTTGCTTTTCAAAATCCGATTGAAGCCTTTCAACCATTAAGTTGAAAATGCTGGAAAGTTCCTTCAGCTCGTCATCAGGTCCGTCTACCGGGATTCTTATGTCAAGGCTTTTTGAGGTTATCTCCTTTGCGGTGCTAGATATATTTCGAATAGGTTTCAACATACTTTTACTAATATACCGGCCTGAGGCTATGCATATAATAATACCTAAGATACTTACAAACAAAAAGGATCTTTCAAATAACCTATTATATCGCTCATAATAATCAGTGTTCTTGGATACCTGGATATAATATGTTCTGTTTATACTATTATCTTTTAAAGTGAGATATGAGATCTCTGCCTCGTTTTTAGGATCTTTATATTTCAATACCATATCCTGTATAGAAACGTCAAATTGCGGCATGCTGGAATTGCTGGTATACAAAAGTTTTTTATTCTCGTCAAAAATACTATAAGCAATGCTGTTGTCAAGCTTTAGATCGGTAAAAGTTGATTGATCAATGGTTATCTTGTTTTTAGCATACTCTATAATATCAGCAGCATTTGATCTGAGATTTCCTTCAATTTCCTTTTTACTTGCAAATTTAATGCCAAGGAATAAAGAAAAAAAGAAAATAATTAAGATGCTAAATAGAATTGCAGAATATATAAAAGCTATTTTTTTAGAAATAGATAATTTTTGTATATTTAAAAACATAATTATTTTCCCCTTCACATTTCTTTCATGACATATCCAGTTCCTCTGACTGTTGAAATATATTTCTCATTCGTATTGTCATTGAGCTTGTTCCTTAAATATCTTATATATACATCAACAACATTTGTATCGCCAAAATAGTCATAACCCCAGACAGCGTTTAAAATCTGCTCTCTTGTAAGTACTTGGTTTCTATTTTCAAGCATATATGCTATAAGTTGGTATTCTTTTTTTGTTAGTTCAATAATTTTCTCATCGATTTTGACCTCACAGGTAGAAAGGTTCAATGTAATATTTTTATACGAAATGATATTACTTTTAGCTGTGAGAATTGAATTTCTCCTAATGGCACTACGAATCCTGGCCAGTAATTCCTCTGTAGAAAAAGGCTTAGTTATATAATCGTCTGCTCCGGTATCAAGGCCCGTAACCCTATCTATTATCTGGTTCCTAGCAGTAAGCATAATAATGGGCACACTTGTAAACTTTCGAGATCTCCTGCAAACTTCCATACCATTTAATTGGGGGAGCATGATATCAAGGATAACTACTTCGTAGGAGTTGCATTCGATTTTTTCCAAACCTGTTCTACCATCTGTGGCAGTATCTACTTCATATCCTTCATGAGTAAGTTCAAGCTTTAATAAGTTCAATATTTTTATCTCATCTTCAACTATAAGTATTTTTGCCATGTTTGTTCACATCCTTTTTAACAAATCCATTAAGCTTTATTTTACAATAGAAACATTTAAAATGCATTATAGAAAAATGAGAATTTTCTAATCTGATTCTTATTTTTTGCTAAGAATTTTAGTTTACTATTGAAACATAGCAGGATAATGGTTTTGGAGGTATTCCAGATATTTCTGAAAGTACAAAATTTTAAATTTAAATAGGAGAGGATATAAATGAATAATAGCTTATCTCTTGATGAAAAGGTAACAACAAACTTACTAACCAAAGTACCTGAAATCACACTGCTGTTTTGGATAACGAAACTTCTCACAACAGCAATGGGCGAAGTCTTTTCGGATTTTTTAATCAGGGTGGTACCACCACCGATAGCCTTGGTAATAGAAGCTGTGGGTTTCTCGGTGGCTCTGGTTATCCAGTTTAAAGCACGCCGCTATTTGGCCTGGAAATATTGGTTAGCGATTGCCATGGTTAGTGTTTTTGGAACCATTTTTGCAGACATTATGCATTCGGTTGTAGGAATCCCGTTGGCGACATTAACAGGTACTTACATTGTTTTGCTGATTGTAAATTTTGCCGCCTGGTATATATCGGAAAAGACACTTTCTATACACAGCATTAATACAAAGCAAAGAGAAATTTTTTATTGGGCAGCTGTATTGATTGCATTTGCCCTTGGAACGGCAGCCAGCGATTTCTCAGCTGAAACCTTGCATCTAGGTTACATTACTTCGGGAATAGTGTACTTGGTACTATTTATTCTTCCGTTTATATGCCAAAAGTTCTTAGGACTTAATGAAATTTTTACATTTTGGTTTGCATATGTTATGACTCGGCCGCTGGGCGCCTCATTTGCCGACTGGATATCTGTACCTGCAGATAAAGGCGGTCTAAACATAGATCGAGGTATTGTAACCTTAGTACTTACAATCCTTATTGTAATTGCTGTTGTATTTTTATCCAAGCAAACGAATCATTCCGTAAAAAATAACTTTGAGCCGGTGAGTTAGAAATGAAGAAAAGTAATCATACAATGAAAAATTCTGGACTTTATCCAGCTTTAGATGAATTTTCTGAAATAATTGAATAAAAACCCTGTGAATATAAAAATTTGTATATGATAATACTGACTTTGTAGATTTAACGAAGTAATTAATAAAAATTATGTTCTTTGAAAATTAAAGAATGTTATGTTGAAAATTTCAGACATAATGGGGCAGTAGATAGTTTTGTTTTTTACACAAAACTATCTACTGCCCCATTGTTATACCTGCCAATTAATATAAGTTTAACCCGAATTACTCATCTCCATGAATAATTCAGGTCCAACTTATATCTGTCGATACACATTTTGCTATTTTTTATACAAGAACCTCGTACCTAATGAAAAAGTTTTGACCTAATATAAAAATGGCTGGATGCCTGCATTTACGCTTACTTACTTTAATAATCTCCTTTAATTACAAAAAACGAACCTCGAATTGTTCCAGCTAACTTAGACTTCTGCCTAGCAAACTTAAACTTCCCTTCTAATTCCTTTGGCACATCCATACCCTCAGAAAGCTTCAAACCAACGGCTCTTTTCTTGGGATCATCAACCGTATACATGACATTGACTTCAAGACCATCCTCATAAAAGACGTAGGCAAATTTGATATTGCCCACTTGAAAACGCGACGTTTCTAAAGGTTTGGCTGAAAATTCAATATCACGTTCTTTCAAAATTCGGTTCACGTAGTCCAGTGTATCCTGGCTTTCACTAGCTGGTACAACCGTAAATTCATGCTTGTATTTGTTCATAAGGTAACGGGCTTCATTAGCACGTAAACCAGCAAGCTCTTCTACTACAGGTGAAGACTCTAAGCCAACTGCAGACACATTTTTAAAATCAACAATATATGACATTTCAATCGCTCCTTTATTTCCTAACAACAGGAATCCATATTTCACCGAAAACTAAGCCGTTTCGTTGCCCCATCAGAGCTGTTGTATTTGGTCCACCAACATAGGCAAAATTCTTTGCCTCTGCTAAGACTTGACCAAAGGCAAGGACAGCAAGTTTATTTTCTAATTCATTAGCTGTCGTTCCTTCTCCTTTAACAACCAGATATTCCCCTTTAGGAAATTGGATAACTCTGGCACCTTCTGGTGCCTGTGCCTCCGTCATTACGCCAGCATAATGCATCATTTTGTTATTAACTGCTTCGTTCACGGTAAAAACGTAGTCATTTATGGCTATGTTTTTTAAAGTATCAAGCCTTCCATCTTTGGTGATGGTCTGCCAAAACTCTAACTTTTCCTTGTTTAAGCCAGCAAAATCAGTGTAATGGCTTTTAAGCTCAGTTCCAAAACCTAATACGGTAAAGTTGGCTTTTTCTTCTAGTGCATAATCTGCCATATTTAAAACCTTCCTCTTTTTTAAATTAATCAATTGACTTGTATTCATCACTTGATGATTATATAATAATTTTAAATCATGTCAAAAAATGATACTATTTAGGAGGCCATATGAAAAAAGTTGAACGGATTAATATCATCATGCGGTATATCAACAACCGCGCCCACTTTACAATTTCTGAAATCATGCGAGAATTTAACATCTCTCGTTCGACAGCTATTAGAGATATTAGGGATATTGAGGCTATGGGAATGCCTCTTATCGCAGAAGTTGGAAGGGATGGTGGGTATTCTGTTATGAATAACTCAGTCCTACCTGTTGTTCACTTTAACGACAATGAGGTCAAAGCTCTTTTTATTGCCTTTATGGCCACAAGAAATCAACAACTCCCATATCTAAAGAGTCGTCAGTCTATAGCTGAAAAATTACTAGGCCTCATATCAGAAAACCAACAAGATGACTTGGTTCTTTTAAATCAAATCTTGCTTTTTGAAGGAACCAATCCCTATAATCCCGACATACTTAATCTTTCAGACCTCCCTCACCCAATATTGGAAAAGCTAATCCAAATTCTTCTCTTGGATAGATATTTATTGATTTCCATCGAAGAGGGGATAATAATAAAATCTTACTCAATTTATCTTTTGCACCTTTATCATGAAAATGGCCTTTGGTTTATTGAAGGCTTTGACTTAAAGGAAGAAAAGAAACATCTATTTTCAGTTGATCATCTCACCAGTGTTGAACCTTACCCGACGAAAAAGAGACTAAGTGATCAAAAGATTTTAGAGAAGCTAAGTAAGCAGGAAGAAGTAATAAATCTTGTTCTTGAACTTGGTTCAAAAGCAATTGCCCAGTACAAAAAATATCATCCGTTAAAGGTTTCAATTTACTACACAAATCCTTACTTAGCAACAGCCGTTCTAAAGACTTTTATCAACGTTAATAAGTTGGAAGAATTGACAGAAATGATAAATTGGATACTTTTCCTAGGTGAGGATATCAAGGTCAGGGAAATGCCAGAAGAAGTATTAGAAGGTTTAAAAGAGAGATTATCTAACAGCTCTTATTCCATTCATAATAAAGCTAAGTGTTTTTTCAATAGCGTATTCTTTATCATTTTTATTAAGATAACAATATTGGGCACAACTATATATTGATGAGGAGATTAGTTTGACTAGAATATTTATGTCTCTAGAATATAGCTCATCTCTAGCTGCCTTGCTTTTTAATATTTTTTCAATAAGATTGTCTATTTTATGTTTTAATAAATTATCTACAGTAGAAGCAATGGATGTTGAATCAATCTTGCGCGTATGATAAAAATTGATATTGTATTCATAAAGGAATAAAATAAGTTCCTTTATGATATCTTCAGTTAAATTTATAGTGTTTGAAATTTCTACTGGCAACATTTCTTCAAAGCAATCCACAATGAGTTCTTCCAATAAAATATACTTATCTATATAGTGAGCATAAAAAGTTGCTCTATTTATAGTGGCCTTTGTTGTAATATCTTTAATTGTAATGTACTTAAAGTCTTTTTCCTCAAGTAATTTAACAAATGATTCTTTAATCAAATTTTTCGTTCTTACTGCTCTTGGGTCTTTTTCATTCATAATTTATCATTAATCTCCTTTGATAAAGCAACAGATTTAGCAAAATGTTGTTTACACAACATAGCCAAAAATCTATTGGTTGTAGCTTTGTGAGTAATTAAATATTATATTAACATACACTTGTGTTATAGACAACATGTGTTTAATAGGAGGTAATATAATGAAAATTTTAATGATAGGTAGAGGAGTAATTTCAACACAATATGGATGGGCTTTAGAACGAGCGGGTAATGATGTAACATTTTATGTTCGTCCAGGAAGAATCAATCAGTATGGCGATATAGTGAATTTGAAAATATTAGATGGTAGAAAGAATAAAAAAGGTGACTCAGTAAATAAAGCTTGGAAAATCAAAATGATAGAAGAGCTGTCATCTAACCATGATTTTGATTTGATTATGATTAGTGTAAATCATAATCAATTAAGTAACATAATAAATTGGTTAGAGCCACTTGTTAATAATTCAACTGTTTTAATATTTAATAATATTATTGATGAACCTCTAAATTCAATTGGATCAATTCCAAAAGAACAAGTTGTCTGGGGATTTCCAGGAGCTGGTGGATCTTTTATAAACCAAAACACATTAGATGGTGGGTTTATGAAAAATATATTTATGGGATTCATTGAGAATATTACTAATAAAAATAGATATGATACAGTGGCTAGCTTATTTAAAAATGCAGGTTTTGGTATATCTGAAAAGAAAGATATGCGTAATTGGCTATGGTTTCATGTAATTACTAATGCAAGCCTAATGGCTGCAGCCTCAAAAGTGGGTTCCTTAGATAATCTATTCGATTCGACAAGTGCCCTTAAAGATTTTGC
Source organism: Clostridium sp. LS (assembly GCF_002760435.1). GTDB lineage: Bacteria > Bacillota > Clostridia > Clostridiales > Clostridiaceae > Clostridium. Next base: position 18,813 of record NZ_AUUU01000126.1, on the reverse strand, counting down.
ATTAATATTAAGGGAGCTCATACCATTGATGAGAGCTAAAGGTTCTAAGGTTAGTACAATAACAAATATTGCGGTGAATTTACCTGCAGGCCTTGTGGCTTTTGTAATGAAATTAGCATTAGCTAAGGGGAAGCTACCTAGAGAAATAATGAGAAGTGCTAGTGGAAGTGAAAATCTAAAAGCTGAAAGTAATGTAATATTTGTACGGGATACTCTTACTGAAGCTCGCAGACTAGGCATACCAATTCCTAGGCTTGAATCATCGTTTATCCCAATTAAGTAGGTGGAACTTTACCTTTTCACAAATTTCTATAAAACCATTGTGTTAGAACAAGTGTTCTGATACAATGTGACTATAGTTCAACCACTAAATTTTTCTACTAAAATATATGGGGAAGGGAATAAGTTTTTATGAAAAAAGAGCAAGAAAATCAAGGATACTTTGTTAAACATCAAAAGAAATTGAATAACAACGACAGTCTCCCAGCAATCGAATTTCTTGAAAATATAGCCTGTGGGTACGATGCCGAAGGAACTGAGGCTGATCTTGCTGAAACGCTCGAAGCATGTAGACGTGAGAGATACCGTTCGGCTGATGCGTCAGCTCTCACAGGTGAAAGTGTGTGTATGGATTATGAACAATTTGACAGAGTACCAGAAGGCAAATTCAATACTCAGGTTGATGGTGCGCATTTTGAGTGCTTTTATCATGCAAGCGAACACGATTATCTCTATGTTGTGCTAGATACCATGCGCGATGACGGGACAATTGCGAATGGACCACTTCCACGCTTCCGTAAGTGGTCATGGTCTACGTTTCTGAAAGGTCATTTGTTAAGCATTGAAGATCCGATGTACTTTGAGTCAGACATAGCTGTAGGCTGGTTCTATGGCACGCATGAAAGAGACTACCGCGAAGCGACGGCGAAGCTTGTAACCAGAGTGGCACGAAGCTTGGGCATACCTAACGAGAGGATCATCTTTTATTCAATTTCATCAGGTGGCACATCAGGCTTGTTCACGGCTGCGAAAATCCCAGGAAGTGTTGCAATAGCATCGAACCCGCAACTCGACCTCACACGTTTTTTACCAAGTGAACTCACTCGATTTAAAGAGTGTACCGGGATTGATCTTGCCTATGAAAAGCAACATGGAGATGTAGAGCGTGTGAATTTTGCGCATGTTTTCTCTAAGGATAGCTCTTCTAAGTATTTGGTTATTGTAAATTGCCGTTCGAAGATGGATTTCAACGACCAACTTATTCCTTTTTGTAAAGAGCTCGGTATAACCCCTTGTTATGGACTGCAACAGGTGGGGAACTTAATTATCTGGGTAATCGATGCCCATGGACATCCACACCCTCACCTGACATATGAAAGCAAGACTATGTATTTTGCCATCGATTTCATTGCAAAAACGTTAGCGGAGGGCGGAGACATTGAACGGCTTAAGCCACTATACATCCTATTTAGTGAGTTCTGGCATGAGAAGGCAGGACTGATTGTCAAAGACCCTGTATGCCTCTCTGATGCAGACCCAATCGGGCGAACGCTGATTGAAGAATTGAAAATATAGTATTCGTTAAACTTCGTGGTACATATTTTCTTTTGAGAAAATAATTATTCTTTATCTATTTTTCTGGGTATGCAAGAGGTGGCGAATATTATTTTCCAAATGTAGAAGAATAATATGATAAAAATGTTTTTGAGGGGAGGCTGAATGTCATGTTAAATACTGAAAGTAATAGAAGAATAATTTTAGATTTAGCTGTAACATTAGATGGATTTATCGAGGGGCCAAACGGTGAAGTGGATTGGTGTATTATGGATCCTGATATGGGGTTTATTGATTTCTTGAATAATATTGATACAATTCTATATGGGCGCAAAAGCTATGAATTATGGGGACAATACATTCCAGAGAATGAAACATCAGATGCTGAGAAAGAAATTTGGAAGCTAGTTCATAGTAAAAAGAAATATGTGTTCTCAAAAAATCCTATAAATGAGTATCCAGAGGCAAATCTAATAAGCCGTAATATAGTAGAAGAAATAAAGAAAATAAAGAATGAGCCAGGCAAAGATATTTGGCTTTATGGAGGAGCAAGTCTTATAACAACTTTTTTAAATCTAGATCTTATTGATGAATTTAGATTATCTATTCATCCAGTGATTTTAGGAGATGGCAAACCTATGTTTATCGATATAAAGCAGAGATTAAGCCTCAAGCTTATTAATACCAATAAATTTTCTTCAGGGGTTGTTCAGCTTTGCTATCAGCCTGTAAGGAATTAATATTAAGTTGACGATTGTAATAGAATATAAATAAATATAGGATAAAAGCGCTATATATTTCAAAATCATTAATCACAGATGAAATTAGCAAAAGGGAATAATAGTTAATTAAAAAAGATGCTGTAAAGGAAATCTTTCAGATCGGCAAATCATAATAATAACAGCTAGTGCAACCACTTTAGTAATAAAATTATTGAGTAAAAGTAAATAATTAATAAAAAACACATTATTCTCAATGAATGGTGTGTTTTTTATGCTCAAAGTTTTTAATAAATTTCATAATTAAACAAAAATCAAATCTATGAGTGAATTAATTAAACCGCTTGAATCACCTAATAATTTTTAGGTTCTAGATGCCAGTAGAATTAAGTTAAACAAGACCCAGTATAAATGTTAAGAAGATAATTATAGTTGACAATTAGTCTAATTAGACTATAATATTTAAGTGTGGTTAGTCTAATTAGACTAATCATAAATTTATTAGTTTTTCATATTTAGGAAAATCTAATAAAGCCACGAATTAAATAAGTAGCTGCTTTATATTTATTGATAATTGGAATTATTTCTTCATAAAGATTAAACATAAGAAAGGATGAAAAAAATGATTAAATCGTTTTTAATGATAGGACAGTCAAATATGGCTGGGCGTGGGTTTATTCATGAGGTGCCCCCAATTTATAATGAAAGAATACAAATGCTCAGGAATGGTAGATGGCAGATGATGACCGAGCCCATCAATTATGATCGTCCTGTTTCAGGAATAAGTCTGGCGGGTTCATTTGCAGATGCATGGTGTCGTCAAAACCAAGAAGATACTATTGGATTGATTCCTTGTGCTGAAGGTGGAAGCACATTAGATGAGTGGGCTGTAGAGGGAGTGCTTTTTAGACATGCAATAACCGAAGCTAAATTTGCTATGCAAAATAGCAAGCTCACAGGAATTCTATGGCATCAAGGAGAAAGTGATAGTGCTAATGGTAACTACAAAGTTTATTATAAAAAACTACTTTTAATTATTGAGACTCTTAGAAAGGAGTTAAGCGCTCCAGATATTCCAATCATTATTGGTGGCTTAGGGGATTTTTTAGGCAAAGAAGGATTTGGAAAGAGTTGTACCGAATATACTCTCATTAATCAAGAGTTACAAAAATTTGCCTTTGAACAAGATAATTGTTACTTTGTCACAGCCTCAGGTTTAACTTCTAATCCTGATGGTATCCACATTGATGCAATTTCTCAAAGAAAATTTGGTTTAAGATATTTTGAAGCATTTTCTAGTAAACAACATGTATTGGAGCCATTAGTTAATGAAAATGAGCTGCTAAATATAAATAATTCTAGAACACATACAAAAACAGAAAAGATATATATGAAGAGTATGGATTTTGCATTAGGAAAAATATCATATGAGGAATTCGCATCTCAAGTGATGGAAATAAACAATGATAAAAACTTATAATTATGAGATAACTTTTAATATAATTTTGATGAAGAACATAAAGGAGGTGCTTTCTTGATACCATTACTAATTTTAGGTTTATTAAAACAAAACCCAGGTTCTTATGGATATGAATTATTAGCATTGATGGAAGAGAGACACTATAAATATATAGTAAACTTCACTAAAGGGTCATTTTATTATAATCTTCAACAATTAGAAGAAAAACAATATATTAAAAAAATTAATCAATCGGATAATACTAGGGAGACAAATAATTACATCATCACTGAACTAGGAGATAGGGAATTTGAAAAATTGATGTATAAGTATGGTTCTAAGACAGAATATATAAATTTATCTTTTTATGCAGCAATGCTATTTGCTGATGAATATAAAAGTGAAGATCTAATAAAACTAATAAAAATACAAATCGAAGAAACAAAAAAGAAAATTTCTTTATTAGAACACTCTATTGCACATAATGAAACTATTCCTACCTATTTCAGAAAAATGTTGGAGAATTCACATTCTCACCATTTAGTAAATATAGAGTGGTTTGAAGGACTGTTAAAGGATATAGGAAATGAAAAATAATTTCAATAACTAAATAAAAGCTTTATAGAGTAGTTTTAAGCTGCTCTATTTTTATAAATAAAATCAGAAATTAAAAACTTAAGATTTCGTAAGAAATTCTTATAAGAGTTGTAAAGTGATTCTTCTACAATTAGATTAAGTTGTTAGAAGAGGAGCAGATATAATGAGAAATGTGTTCAAAAAGATTTTGGTATTTATTATAGTAATTTGCGGACTATGGTATGTGATGGATGGGATGGCTGCAGAATTAAGAGGTATAAATCTTGATGAAATTGGAAGTGATTTAAATAAAGAAGACAAGTTGGTAAACTTAAATAAAACTAATACAAAGAAAGAGCTGATTTTAGTAAATATGGAGAATGGTTTAAGCACAGACTATAAGCCAGACGGATTAACGGTGCCTAATATACCATTTGCTTCTGGAGCGGACAAGGAAGAGAAATATGTAGCAGGAATTATTGCAAATCCTCTAGAAGAATTAGTGAATGCAGCTAAAGAAGATGGGATTGTATTACTTGGTAATTCAGGCTATAGATCATATAAGTCACAAAAAGATGTTTATACTAGCAGGATAAAAACAAATGGAAAGAAGCTTGCAGATGCATATGTAGCTAAACCTGGATTTAGCGAACATCAAACAGGGCTATGTATTGATATTACAAACAAAAGTGGTAATTTCGTAAAAGGAACAAAAGAAGCGGACTGGCTTGCAGAAAATTGCTACAGATTTGGTTTTATTATAAGATATCCTTATGGAAAGCAAAATATAACAGGTATTGAATATGAGCCTTGGCATATTAGATATGTTGGGAAAGAAGCTGCTAAGTATATTTATGATAATAGAATTACATTAGAGGAATACTTGGCACAATCAAAAAAATGACTATAAATTTGGAGGAATAAATGAATAATAATATTCTTGTAGTAGATGATGAAAAAGCAATAAGAGATTTGTTGGAAATAAATCTTAAAAATGAAGGATATAGTGTCTTTAAGGCAGGCTGTGGCATGGAGGCTTTGGACATATTACATAAGGAAGAAATTCATTTAATAGTTTTGGATATAATGATGCCGGATATTGATGGACTAGAGGTTTGCAGAAGAGTAAGAGAAAATTATAATATACCAATTCTAATGTTAAGTGCAAAAGCAGAGGATATGGATAAAATTCAAGGGATTATGACTGGTGCAGATGACTATGTTTGCAAGCCTTTCAATCAATTAGAACTTACAGTTAGAATAAGAGCATTGCTTAGAAGAGCATATTTTTTAAATACTAAAATTCAGACTTTAGAAGATCAAATAAGAATTGAATCAATGGTTATAGATAAGAGCAGGCATAAGGTAACCGTTGAGGATAATGAAATAGATTTAACAGCAAGAGAGTTTGAAATACTATACTTATTGGCTACAAATAGAGGAAGAGTTTTTAGTGCAGAAGAAATTTTTGAAAGAGTATGGAAAGAAAAATATTTTCAATCCAATAATACTGTAATGGTGCATATGAGCAGACTTAGGGATAAGATAGAGCAGTATATGGAAGGAAATAAGATAATTCATACTGTATGGGGGGTTGGCTATAAAATTGAAAAATAAAAGGTTCTATAAATACTGGTTATCGTCCTTAGCTGATGCATTGGGTGCAGCAGTATTAACTTATGTAATTTTGTATATAAGTAGTAAGATATTAATTTATTTATATATGAACACCAAAATTCAATTTATTAATTATATTTTTAAATTTTGGAGGATTCTTAACTTTAATATTTTCGGAAATTATGCTTATGTAATTGTTGAAGGAACATTATTTGCGGGTCTATACCTATTAATAACATATAGAAAATCTAAAAGTCTTGCAGCTATTATAGATGAAACTGAAATAATGGCGGGTGGAGATTTGGAAAGACTAATAAAAGTTGAGTCAAAAGGTGACATTGCAAGTTTAGTAGAAAATATAAATAACATCTCAAAGCAGCTTAAAGAGAGGACAATAGAGGAAAGAAAAGCTCAGCAAACTAAAAATGATTTAATAACAAATGTTTCCCATGATTTAAGGACGCCATTAACTTCTATAATTGGGTATTTAGAAATTATTGATAATGACAAATATAAAGATGAAGTAAGGCTTAGATATTATGCAAATATAGCCTTTGAAAAAGCAAAAGCTTTAAATGTGCTTATTAATGATTTATTTGAACTTACTAAAATGCAAAACAATACTATTAATTTATATAAAGCTGATATTAATTTAGTAGAGTTACTAGGTCAGGTAGTTGCAGGTTTTGAATATCAATTTAAACATGCAGATATGCAATCAAGACTTGATTTTTCGGAGGATAAGCTAATAGTGAATGCAGATGCTGGGAAGCTAGTTAGAGCATTTGAGAATTTACTATCTAATGCAATTAAGTATGGAAAAGATGGTTTTTACGTTGATGTAGCAACAAAGCTCGAAGAAAATATGGCCGTAGTTCAAGTTATAAATTATGGGCAGGCAATACCATCAATAGACTTACCACATATTTTTGATAGATTCTACAGAGTAGAAAAATCAAGAAGCAGCGATATAGGGGGATCTGGGCTTGGGCTATCTATTACAAAGAATATTATAGAGCTTCATGATGGGAAGATATCGGCCTATAGCAATAATGATAAAACTATATTTGAAGTTAAGCTGCCAATCAAATAATCACATAGGAAAATGGAGGTATTATGAATAAACGAGAGAGAATTGAAACAGTCTTTTTATATGGAGTTTTCATTTTTTACATACTTTTTTTAATTAAACTATTGTTCTTATCAAGAGTTTCGCTTTTGGATCTGTTTAATAGTCAAAGAACTTTAGAGAGGTCAATCAATCTCATTCCTTTTTATACTATAAAGGAATATATATTTAGTGGCTCTGCAACTATAAAAAGATTCGCTTTTAGTAATGTGGTTGGCAACATAGTTATCTTTACTCCCCTTGGTGCATATTTGCTACTATTTAAAAATAATAAAAGAGTAATGACCAATCTACTATTTATATTCAAAGTGAGTTTATTTACAGAAATCATTCAGGGGCTTTTAGGCATTGGAGCAGCAGATATTGATGACATAATTTTAAATTGTTTGGGTGGATTAGTTGGTATTTTAGGATATAAGTTTTTATTGTTTATATTACGAGATGAGAAAAAAGTACGTGTTGTAATCACAATACTATCTGCAATAGGATTACCTGTTATATTATATTTATTATTTATGGTGAAATTGAGATTATAAATATCTTTAATATAATGTTCATTGTCATTGCAATTTACTTTGTGTTAATACTTTTTAGCTAATAAATGATTGATATTATAATTACTTTTTTGCTAAATGCAACTTTTAGTTGTCAACTTTGTTATATTTAAGTGGTAGAAACATGATAATATTGTCAGTATACTGATAGCAGGAGGGATTAAACTATGAGTTTTCAAGAACAATTGCAAATACTTAGAAAAGCAAAAGGTCTATCACAAGAAAAATTAGCTGAATTCTTAGGTATATCAAGGCAATCAGTTGCAAAATGGGAAGTAGGACAGTCTTATCCTGATATAGCTAGATTAATTGCATTAAGTGAGTTCTTTAAGGTAAGCATTGATAAATTAGTTAATGATTATGAGGAAAATTGCCGCTTGTATATTGAGGAAAATAAAGTTAACAATATAAATGAGAGTATAATTGATTTTTTATGTAGGGCCAAAAAATCCACCTATGCTGGAAAAGGGCCAGAATGTAGGCCCTCAAGGCCAAATTCTCATGACTTAGAATATTCAGAGGGAAGCTTAAAATATATAGATACTTATTTAGGCGGAGAAAGATTTTCAGGAGAAGAAGGTTTATGGCAGGATGATATCCCAATTTGGTCAATGAATTATACTGGAAGAGTTTTAGATGAAAGATTTTCAGGTGGTTTTTTAAAGGAAGCTTTGAGTTTAGTAACGAAGGATAATCCATATAGAGGGCCTATTATTTATCAAAATGGACAGTATAAATATCATTGTATTATTAATGGGGAGTTTAATTGGTTCCAAGGACATGAGGAAATTTATTTTGAGGATATAAAGGTTTTTGAATGTTTTTTTCATGGCGGCACAATTAAATAGCAAAATAAATATTTGAATGGAGAATAATACTATGGTATTAAGTAGAAATGATTTATGTTGGTGCAAAAGCGGATTAAAATATAAAAATTGTCATTTAGAATTTGATAAAAAGATAAGTGGCCTAAAAAGAAAAGGACATATAGTACCAACCAGAAACCTTATAAAAACAAAAGAGCAAATTGAAGGAATAAAAAAGAGTGCTGAAATTAATAATGGTCTTCTAGACTTAATTGCTGAGAATATCAAAGAAGGCATGACAACAGAGGAAATAGATAAATTAGCATATGATTATACAATATCTAATGGTGGAATTCCGGCAACTCTTAATTATGATGGATTTCCTAAAAGTATTTGTGTATCAATAAATAATGTAGTATGTCATGGAATACCAAGTAAAGATGTTATCCTTAAAAGTGGTGATATTGTAAATGTAGATGCAACTACTATATTAAATGGATATTATTCAGATGCATCAAGGATGTTTATGATTGGCGAAGTAAATGAAGAAGCTAAGAAATTAGTTCAAATAGCTAAGGAATGTCTAAATAAAGGTTTGGAAGAAGTTAAACCTTGGGGCTTTTTAGGAGACGTTGGGGCGGCAATTCAGGAACATGCAGAAAGTAATGGATATTCAGTAGTTAGAGATTTTGGAGGACATGGAGTTGGATTAGATATTCATGAAGAACCATTTGTTTTTCATTTTGGAAAAAGAGGAACAGATATGGTTTTAGTCCCTGGGATGGTATTTACAATTGAGCCAATGATAAATTCAGGAAGTCATGAAATATTTATAGATGAAAATGATGGATGGACTGTATTGACCGCTGATGGTTCTCTCTCAGCACAATGGGAACATACGGTTCTCGTAACAGAAGAGGGAATAGAAGTTATTTCAAAATAATTATATGATTTTGTGCTATAATAAAGAAAATTACTTAAGTGAGGATGTATCATGACAAAACATAAGATCTATACAATGAGCGTAGCAAGTGTATATCCCCTTTATGTTGCGAAGGCGGAGAAAAAAGGACGCACGAAAACAGAAGTTGATGAAATCATTAGTTGGTTGACAGGATATAGCCAGGAAGAGCTAGAAGCAGAGCTGGAAAAACAGACAGATTTTGAAACTTTCTTTGTGGAAGCTCCTCAAATGAATCCTTTAAGAACTCTGATTAAAGGAGTTGTCTGCGGTGTTCGAGTGGAAGACATTAAAGAACCAATTATGAAGGAAATTCGCTATTTAGATAAGTTAGTTGATGAATTAGCAAAGGGAAAAGCGATGGATAAGATTTTAAGAAAATAATGATTCATAATCAAGAAACACTGATTAAGTATACAAAATGATTTGTGTTTTTTGTTGAATGGATAAATTTTATAAATGATAATTTAATAATGTACCTAAGTAACAAAGGAGAACTAAACCCAGATGATGGAGTCGGTTCTCCTTATTTTGTTTGCTGAAGAAAGTTTATGATAAATTCCGTGAATATAAAAATATGTATTAAATAGATGGATGTTTATGTTTATAAACTTCCTCTCCCCATTCACCAAGAACCTGTAAAGCAACTATGAGTTTTTGGCTAAGTTCTGATAATTCATATTCTACTCTTGGTGGAATTTCATTGTATTGACGACGGATAATAAGACAGTCTTCTTCGAGCTCTTTTAAGTTTTTTGATAACATTAGACTGGATATGCCATCAACTTTTCGCTGCAATTCATTAAATCGAATAACTCCATTTTTGGACATAGTCCAAAGGATTAATAGTTTCCATTTGCCACCTATAATGTTTAAAGCATATTCTATAGAACAGTTTTCCATAAATGCAACCTCCATTACTTATATAAATATTAGTAACTAAATATTTTTTGCGTACTTGTTGATTTATATGTTACTTAATATAATAAAGCTAGTCAATAGATGCTTAATTTAATTTAAGAAAATCTTGTATTTAAAAGGAGAGATATAAATGTCAAAAGTAGTTATTTTCAAAGGTAGTCCAAGAAAGAATGGATATACTGCAAAATTATTAGAACAAGTAGCAAAAGGAGCAAAATCTAAAGGTGCTGAGATTATGGAATTTGATTTAAATGATCCTGGAATTCGTGGTTGTCAAGGATGTGGTTATTGTCGTACTCATGACGGTTGTGCTGTTAATGATTATCTTCAACCGATGTATGAGGCTATTAAGGCAGCAGATGCTATTGTATTTGGTTCTCCAATCTATTATTATCAAATTACAGGTCAAGCAAGAGTTTGGTTAGACCGTACATTTCCAATGATTGAAGAAGGTCAAGGACACATTTTCACACCTAGACATCCAGGTAAAAAGTTAATAACTATATTTGCTCAAGGAAACCCAGATCCTAAAATTGGTGAAGGGGGCATTAAATTTGTTCATGATATATTCGAATTATATGGTTGGAAGTTAAAGGATAATATTCATTACTGTGGAACTAATCATGCTCCTGATTCAGCAATATTTGACGAGTTATCTTTAAGAGCATTTAAAGATGGAGAAAATTTAGTTGAATAAATTTTTAACACACCAGATACCCAATAAGCACAATGGTAGATGAAATTAAATAATTGTCTGAGCGCCATATCCACCACCCTAAAAAGGACAGGTCATATAGCTACAACTGCTAGATGCCTAGAAGGCTCCAACTTTGGAGGAGCCTTCTAGGCATTTAATAGCTGTACGCATTAGACTAGTCCTTTTTTGTGTATTGTGTTAATGGAGATAATACTGCATGCGCAGATAAAGTTTTTTCAAAATATAATACTATATGAGAAGTTATCATATGAATTGAAAAAAATATCTATAATGAAATAATTACTAGCAGACTCCAACTTTGCTGATATGTAAACAACGAGGAATCCTAAGCAGTAAAAAATGTTTCCATATATAGGTCTAGATGTTAATATTGTATTATGAAGTTAATTAGATTAAATTTTACATAATGATGTAATAGATATAAGTATATTTAATTTATGCATTAATTTTTTAATTATGTAAAATTATTTGATTAATTAGTTTTAAGGAGCTTTCTAAAATGTGCACAAGCTTTGCAGTGTATAGTCAAAACAATCCAATTTACGGCATGAATTTTGATTCGAATGACATTGATTTAAAGCTAAATATTTATAATTATGCTGATAGTGATGTTTTTTACTTTTCAGGATTAATCGATAATATTTATAGAGATATTGCTGGTATTAATAGTAATGGCTTATTTATATGTACCCAAGCGCTAGAATATAGCCCAAATTTTCAACCATGTAGCAATAGAAATAATGTATTTAAGTAATTATAACTTATGGAAGCGTATCGCATTTAGAGATTTTTTAAGAAAAAATCCTAAATACGCTATGAAATATGCAGATTTAAAACGAAAATTAGCTATTTCCTCTGGAGGAGAATGGATTAGGTATACTATGGCAAAAAGTGATTTCGTTAAACAAGTAACAGAAAAAGCTTTAGAGCATTTGGGATGATTCAAATCAGATAAATACATCTTATAATTATAGAATTTAATGAAACAATTTTTCATATAACCTACACAGCCTGTAGATTTGACGCAGTAAATTATATAAATGTTCTTTGAAAATTGAATAATACGATTTTTACGAAATATACTATAATTAATGCACAATGGTAAATTAAGTCGAAGCAGAGATTATAAAAAAAGACATGGATAAATAGTAATTTGTGAGGGAGGTAAATATATGACAAAAAAAACATATAGAGTTTATATGATGTTCGTCGGGGTGATTTGTGCCTATGTTATCGTTAGGCATATCTTTTTTTTCAGTAATTCCACACCATTTAGAACGGATGTGATACAAGGTATATTAGTTGGCTTTGGATTAGCTATTTTCTCTGCTTTTATTACTTCAATAATCATGTCAAAAAAAGTCAATGGATGGACAACATCGACAGGGTGCTGTGTACCAGGAAACGGAATTTTGCGTCGTGCCGCATGCGTCTTAGCTTTTCCCGGTCCGATTAATATACCACAGGAGGCTATGTACTGGACCACATCTGTAGACAGCACAAACCGTAGCCTTTCCGGGGAACACAACTATATAATGCATTTTCCAGATGGTGGATTTCCGCCGAACAATGCATTCTGGTCATTGACGATTGGAGATAATAAGAACCACTTTGTTAAAAATGAAATCAATCGTTACAGTTTGTCTGATCGGTCAGAGCTTATACCCAACACGGATGGATCTATTGATATATATATTCAGAATACTGCTCCTTCAGGAAGCAAATCCAATTGGCTGCCTGCACCATCTGGCAACTTTATCCTTTGGTTTCGGGTATATTTGCCAGATGAAGAAGTTATAGAAGGAAAATATAACGTACCTGAAGTTAAGGAGGTAGAATAATGGAACATCTATTGATTTTTAGTTCATTTGTAGCCTTAACATGGATTATGGTTTTATATTTTTTACCTCGAATGTTACTAACAGTTTATAAACGAGCAATACTGGTAAAAGGATTCGGAGGTGGGCCGGTACCTGTCAATACGCTCTACACACAGCCTAAAGAACAATTTTCAGATCCATTAAATGCATTAGGGTCTTCCTTGGCTACTACAGGTGTGAACCGAGACACGCTCTATACAATCGGTTGGCTGGATCTCCGCAAGGGACCTCAGATATTGCATGTGCCAGATATGGATGGGCGATATTATAGTGTGCAGTTTACCGATCCAACTCAAAATACCAGTTTTGACTATGTCGGCACGCGAACGACAGGTACTAAGAATGGTGAGTACCTAATTTGTGGTCCGGGATGGAACGGGAGTGCACCAAAGGGAATGCCACAGATTGCTTGCCCCGAGAATTCAATTCTTGTCGTTGGACGGGTATTTGTTAATGACGATAGTGATTTACCAGTTGCGTATGAACTTTCAAAGCAAATACAAATATCACCATTCCTTCAATAAGTAAAAGAACAAGAAATTAGGTGACTGACAAGTTTCAATTTATCGTTGAGGCAATTCGCAATCTTTATGAACCATGAACCAATAAAAATCGTATTATTCAAATTGAACGCTGAATTTGCGGTATTTTTTATGTTTAAAATACTACACAATACTAAAAAGGGACGTATATATAGGTACTGAACTAGAACCAATTTGAGAATTTAGCAGTATGGTATTTTGAAAATATGTTGTGAGGATTAATTTAAAGATAAATTGTAGTTTGTAGAGGAGGTTAATAAGTGAATAATGATAGAGACTGGACAGTTTTATTTATTGGTGGAGCTTCAGGAATAGGAAAATCAAGCATAGCTTATGAAATTGCTCGATTCTATGGTGTGAATGTCTTGGAAGTAGATGATGTTCACCTATCTGTAAAAACAGTTACAACAAAGGAAAGTTTTCCTGCAATACATTATTGGAATACTGGTGTAGATTGGAAAAATATTGGAGTTGATGGCAATGTAAACTGGTTGATTGATGTAAGCAAAGAAATGGCTCCGATATTGAAAGAGATTGTAAACAGGCATATTGAAGATAAATTACCTATCATTATTGAGGGCGATTTTATCTATCCTGAATTTACAATATCTTTCAATAATCCAGAGGTAAAATCAATTTTTGTGAATGAATCAGACATAAATCAAATATTGCAGAATTATTTATCACGAGAAGGTGGCGATTTACAACATTACAGGGCTGAAATAAGCATTGCATATGGAAAGTGGATAACAGATACTTGTAATCAGAATGGTATTAAAGTGATTGAGTCAAGACCTTGGGATACTATTTTAAAGCGAGCAATAAAAAGTCTATCGTGATGCAAATGCTTTGGTTTTGCTATTTAGAGTGAGAGAATTAAGCAAAATGCTAAACTTACAAATTTCAATTTCTAGGGGAATGTTCATATATTAATAAAATATACCACGATAAACTAGAATATAAATGGTGATTTAAAGCATAGATTAGGTAAGCTTACTATAAAAAAAGTGGAGAAGTTGGCTAAAGGGAGAATATTATTTAGCTATGAAATAAAATATTAGAGAGAGGATGTATAAGAATGCTTATACCAAGAAGATTTCTTGGTTATAAAAATTATAATACGAGGAATATGGGAATGAAAGTATTAGAGACAGAACGATTAATTCTTAGGCACTGAGTTGAATCAGATGTGGAAAGTTTATATGAAATTGCAAGTGATGAACACGTTGGACCAGCTTGTGGATGGGAACCTCATAGAGATATTGAGGAAAGTCAGCATATCTTAAGAAATATCTTAGTGAATGAACATACATTTGCAATTATTTTAAAAGAACATAATAAGGTAATTGGGAATATAGGTTTTATAACAATGCCGGGAAGCAAATATTGCGAGAACGAACTTCAACATGAAATAGGTTTTTTGCTTGGATATTCTTATTGGGGAAATGGATATATGCCAGATGCCTGTAAATGTTTAATGATGTATGGATTTGAGCAATTGAAACTTGAAAAGATTATATGTACCCACGTGATAGAAAATTATAATTCGGAAAGTGTTCAGAAGAAATGTAATTTCAAATATGCATATACAGATAGATTTTTTCATAAAGGTCGTAATAGAGAGGTTACAATGATCGTTAATTTTAAAGTGACTTGTTTTTACATGCATATCGGCTTAACTCGAATATTGCGAGAGTTTAAAAATTTATATAATGGGCAGTGCGCAAATATTATATGCGGGCTGCTTTTTTGTTTTTCAAATTTCTCAATCAATAAGTTACTACAATTTTTTTAAAAGTATTGACATATTGTTAAGTACTTTATAAAATATAAACAAGTACTTGATAATTAATTAGTTGATAAAAATAAAATATAATGTTATTGGAGGATAAGGTAATGGACAGCAAAATTAATTTAATGGAACAGTTTTCCCGAGTGACGATGCTTTTTCACAGATTTTCGCATCACATTAGAAATGAAAATGAAGCATTTACCGACCCGAACAGAGGGCAAGGACGCATTTTGACGTTGCTTAAAACACAGCCGAAAATTAGCCAAAAAGAAATTTCGAATCTTCTAGATATGAGTAATCAGGCATTAAGTCAGCTGCTTACCAAGCTTGAAAAATCCGGGTATATCAGTCGGACACAATCAGAGACAGACAGGAGAGTTATGAACATAGAACTTACACAGACCGGCAGGGAAGCTGCGATGCAAGCGGAACTGAGCAAACAGGATTCAGATGAGATTTTTAATTGCCTCAGCGATGTTGAAAAGAATAATTTGAGTGAATACTTATCAAAAATTATTGCAGAGCTTGAAAAACAATTAGGTGAAAACTCTGGACTTGATGACTTATGGGATGCTTTCCGCAATGCTATAGGACCGAATGGCGAAGTGCCTCCCAAGATGCTTGAAATGATGGAACAACATTATAAAAAGCAGCGTAGTAAATGATTTTAGTCAAATAAATATCGGAGGTATAATATGATTGCAACAGAAAAAGGAAATAAGATGATTAGCCCAAACCAGCCCGGTACGGTGCTTAAAATGCGCGCCAAGGCTGGAAAAGGAGACGCTCTGTTTGAACTTACGAATAAACTTCATTACAACGGTGACCCAGACGGTCCGGTGAACTGGTTATTCTGCCGAGATGACAAGGATTCAGACACTTTATGGGCTTTCGAGCTATACAAAGATGAGAATTCGTTCATTCGCCACTTTACTAATCCAGCTATAGAGGCAGGTCACGATGAAGTTTTGGAGCTTTTAGCCGAAATGCCTATGCGAGTCGAAGTTCACACAGTATACTCTAGTTTCCAAGTTAAATAATAATATTGTATTCTTTTAACCTTGTCATCAAATCAAATAACTCTGTCAGCTGATTTTAGTAGGCAGATAGAGTTTTGGGTGAGATACGCTGAAACGGGGCGTAAACTATAGTAATTATGAAAAGGAGTTGATATTTATGTCAGAACAATCAACATCACTAACGAATATGAACCCAGACATCGAGCAATATAAAAGTGACCTACGAGCACGCTTTGCGAAGGAGAATCAAACGGCCCAAAAAGGACAAATTGTTTTCGTCGGGTCTTCCACTATGGAAATGTTCCCGATTGAAAAAATGCAGCAAAATCTTGGCTTGGACAAACTGATTTATAATCGGGGGATTCGCGCAACGACCACAGCGGAGCTGCTGATGGCGATGGATGTCTGTATTTTCGATTTGGCGCCGAGCAAGATTTTTATTAATATTGGTTCAAATGATGCGGGCTTCGGCGTTCCAGAAGACACTTTTCTCTCCAATTATGACCAAATTTTGCGGCAAATCAAGGAAGAATTGCCCGAGACACAGGTGTTTGTGATGGCTTATTATCCGGTCAATCCGGTGGCAGATTTCGGTGAGTCAGAGGCCGAGCACGAGGCATTTTTTTCGAAGCGAAACAATGAAATACTTAAATTAGCAAGCAGCAAAGTGGCGCTGCTTACGCAAAAGTATCACTATGAATTTATCAATGTCAATGATGGCTTAGCCGATGCTGACGGGAATTTGCGGAAAGAGCTCACATTTGATGGGGGTCACATGTATCCCATTGGGTATGAAATTGTGCTTGGGAATATGAAAAAATATTTATGAGCAAATGCGTGTAAATTAAGCAGAAATAAATTAATGGAGGATTTTATTATGAATGAAACATTGTCAGTCATTAAAAGCAGGCGTAGTATTAAAAATTTCCAACCGGAGCAAATCAAGGATACTGAACTTGAAGCTATTTTGGAAGCCGGAACATATGCACCTTCAGCATCAAATCAACAGTCATGGCATTTCACGGTGGTTCAAAATAAGCGTTTAATTGGCCAATTATCTGAAGCTATAAAAAAAATATATGCAATGATGCCTGTTTCGTTTTTAGAGCAGATGAAAAATGATAAAAAAGCTCATTTTTTACAGCAGATAGGGAACAATGAAAAAGTTCATTTGTTTCATAACGCCCCTACTATTGTTGTGATTTCAGGTGACAAAACGGAAATGTACACCGTAGAAAATTGTTCTCTTGCTGCCGGAAATATGATGAATGCCGCTAAATCTTTAGATGTTGGCTCATGCTGGGTCAGCGGGTTGCCGCAACTCATTGATGCAGAACCCGATAACCAATTCATAAAAGAGCTGAATCTTCCCGAAGGGTATAAACCTGTGTGTGTTATTTTGTTAGGATACAAAGCAGGGGCGGATAAGAAAGTTGCTGAGAGAAAGGAAAACGTAGTAAACTATATTAAATAATTCTCTGCAAGTAGTTCACAAAAGGTCCACTTCGTAGTATTCATAAATGGTGTAGAAATTATAATTTGAGAAGCAGGTTTTGCTGCTAAAGGAGAATATAAAAATGAGAATTGAGACAGATGATTTAATTATTCGTAATTTTGAGTTGAGGGATGAAAAAGATTTATGTGAATATATGCTGCAGAGAGTTAATGCTGAATTTGAGGCATATCCCGATTTCACTTGCCAGAAAGCAAAGAAAGAGATTGAATTCAGAGTGCAAAGTGATGAATTCTATGCA
Organism: Clostridium sp. LS; assembly: GCF_002760435.1. Taxonomy (GTDB): domain Bacteria; phylum Bacillota; class Clostridia; order Clostridiales; family Clostridiaceae; genus Clostridium. Next base: position 812 of record NZ_AUUU01000126.1, on the reverse strand, counting down.
ATTGAGCTAAAAAAAGAGCATAAAGTCATTGGAAATATTTATTTAGGAAATAGGAGTTTTAATTCAAGAGAGCTGGGATATGTATTAAATGTGAACTATCAACATAGGGGATATGGAAGTTGTGCCAGTAAAGCAGTTATAGATTATATGTTCAATCAAGGTGTTCACAGAATTTACGCAGAATGTGCTCCTCAAAACACACCTTCATGGAAGTTGATGGAGAATATTGGAATGATACGTGAAGCACATTTTAGAAAAAATGTTTCTTTCCGTCAAGATGAGAAAGGACGCCCTATATATTGGGATACCTATGTATATGCGTTATTAAATCCATATAATGAAGTTTATACTGACTGACAAATTACAATTTGTTTACTTAGTTTTAATATTTTATATATCAAAAATTTAGGTAGCAGAATAAAAATTATAAACCAATTTAAAGACAATAAACATCACCACAGGTTTGATCATGTTTATTGCCTTTCTTTCAAGCTGTCTTAAGAGAATCATCATTAGAAATATTAGTATCAATAGCTACTCCATGTTTAGCTAATGTTACAGTATTGAGTTTATATATTTTCATTAATCATGCAATTATAATAGTTTGCTATAGATAAACGATGGTAGTTACATATTTCATAATAAATAAGTGCAGGACGGGATTCTAGCTAATGGAATTTAACTTTTCATTTTAGGTTTGCAGGATTACTCGAAAAAATTTGCTTTACAACCGAATATGTGTTCGCTATAATATCTCTTAAAGAACGTATGTTTGGAGTGGTTATATGGTTGATAAGGAAAAATTAATATTT
>NZ_AUUU01000125.1 GCF_002760435.1 Clostridium sp. LS | reverse complement strand
GCGGGAGCATGCCAAATTGGGTGCAACTTGCAACTTAGAACCTTCAGCGATATTTTTATAGTCCTGCGGAATAAAATATTTATTATTTCGGTAAGCTACCACATAAGTTTAGATTGCGAGTTGAGTATTTACATTACTCAACATCGTATTTTACTTTGGTGATTACTATTGAAATTTCTTTCATTAAGTTAACTTGTTCTCCTATTCTGCTAACTCTAGGACTCTCAATTATCTTTACAGTCGGCCTTAATGGAAAGCCAGGCATAGTTTCTTGTACTATAGCCGTTTCGCCTGTACTAATTTCTACAATTGTTCCCTTTGGATATGGAATTACTATTCTGCAAAATGTATTAACTATACTATAATCAAACATCGTTCCAGCATTTGACATCAAATACTCTAAAACATCACTTGGAAACATTGCTCTTTTTTCAGGCAAATCAGTGGATAAGTTATCGTAAGCATTTGCAATACTAACAATGTTACTTAAATCAATAATATTATCTTTAGTTAACCCATCAGGAAATCCTTTTCCATCAGGCCTTTCATGATGTTGAAGAACTACAATTTTACTTAAACTATTAATGTTATAGGTATTTGATAAATACTTATAACCAAGGCGCGGGTGCTGTTTAATAATTTCTTTTTCCTCATCACTCAGATTCCCTTGCTTATCTAAAATTCCTCTTGGAAGCATTGATTTCCCAATATCGTGGATTAATGCTCCTATGCATAAAGCTTCTAATTTCTTTTTAGGAAGTTGAAATGCTATACCTAGTGTAAGAGATATTACAGCAACATTTACACAATGGGAATATAAATAATTATTCATGCTTCTAATATCTACTAGTGCAAGCATTACATCTTTATGATTCAATATATCATCTATCAAATTTACAGCCATTTTACCAATATTATGAAAGTAACTCTGTTCCTGCCAAGTATAATCACTTTCTTTATTTCTTACTGCATTCTTTGAGTTTAGTCTTCCTATATTTGAAAAGGCCTCTTTTATTGATATGATTGCTTTTTGTCGTAGTTCTGGCTTAATAATATCTTCAATTTCTTCATTACTATACTTATCAACAATGTAAATAGATAAAATATTTATTTGTTTTATTTTAGCAATTGTATTTTCCTTTAAAACTACTCCAGCTCTTAATAAAATTCTACCGTCAACATCATATAATGATTTACCAAGAACTGTATTTGGTTTTACATTTTCAATCGGGACTAACCTCATAGCTTGTATCCCCCCTAAAATCGCTATAGTTTTCCCATTTTCCTATACGCGGATTGTATTTACAAAACTTTCCCTTTGAATATTTATTATTTCCTTCTATATTCATTGGTCTGCAATCATTGCACACATATCTATATTCACAATCTTTACAGACATCAATATGATCTTTTGACAATATCCAAAATTCAGGAATTACATAATCGCTTAATATTTTGCTTAATTTATGTTCTCGTACATTATACTCATTGTTTATAAAACTACTTTGCATAATGCACGGCCCAACATTACCATCACAAGTAATATTTATTTTTCCTTGCCAACAGCTATTTCCCGAATAATTTCTTAATAATTTTTCTTTATTTACCGGCATAAACTTTGCCGAAGTCTTTACCCTATCATGCAATTCATATAACTCTTTTGGAATTATATGCTTTTTAGAAAATCCAATATCTCTTATGATATCAACTTTTCCTATTACCCCTGTTAATTCATATGTATAATTTTGTATATCAGAAATACCTTTATAATTATATTTCATTATTACTGTATTTGCCTGCACATATATGTTAAATTTCCTTAATTTCTTTATATTATTTGTTGTAGTTAAAAAACTACCATTTTTTTTAGTTATCTTATCGTGTATTTCTGGAATATTAGAATAAATAGATGTAACAACTTTAATCTTATTTATTAACAAGCATTCAACTAATTCATCGGTTAATAGTGTTAAATTAGAATAAAGGACTATTTCACTTTCGGGACATTTTAACTTAACATAGGTCATTAATTCTATGATATTCTTAAATAATAAAGGTTCACCACCTATAAAAATAATCTTTTTGGGTTTAAATTCCCCTAATTCATCTATTATACATTTCCATTCATTTATTGTAAGCAGCTTTAGATGAAAATCACTATTAATATTGCAGTCCATATAACAGTGACAACAATTTAAATTACATGCTTTTCTTAATTCTAACCAAACTGTGGATACACTTCTTTGAACACATTTCTCATGCTCATATTTTCCTGATATAATCTTTTTATCTGAATAATACCCTAGCTCATTTTCAATTAAAAGTTCTAAGTATTTAATAAACTTGCTTCCTATTTCTTCGCTCATATCAATCACAATATTTTCAATGCTTGTACCATTTAAGAGCTTATTTAAATAGTATTTAGAGTTTTCATCTATTGAAAATATTTTTTCCTTGTTTAAATCTTGTATTAACCCTTTCTTTACTCCATGAACTAGGATAACATTATCCTTGAAAGCAAAATATTTACCCATAGTTTATTTTAAATAACTACCAATTTCAGGATCTGGATATCCATTTGGCATACAATCTTCATCAGATGTGGGATTACAATCATCAAAAAAATCTGGAAAACATTCAGTGCTGGAACTAATATTATTAATTTCTATCAACTCAAAATCCAACTTATTTCCTCCCTAAAACTTCCCCAAGTACTCATTACTCTTAAACTTATACGAAATGTCTTATATATACTATCGAAAACTAAGTAAATTTCCTTAGTAAAATATCACTATTAAATTAATTTTATTTTATTGCTTTTCATAATATAAATAAAGATACTACATATTCTCATTTAAAATGAATTTTTCTATTACATTTGCTACTCCATCTTCATCGTTTGAAGCAGTAATAAAGTTTGCTTCTTCTTTAACTTCTGGTGTCGCATTATCCATAGCAACTCCAAGGCCTGCGTATTTTACCATAGATAAATCATTTCCAGCATCTCCACAAGCTATTATTTCTTCTCTCTTTATGCCAAGATATTCTCCAAGTTTTTTCAAACCTAATCCTTTGTCAACTTCCTTGTTTGTAAACTCTAAGAAAAATGGTGCACTTTTAAATACGCTATATTTTTCATATAGTTCACTAGGCAGCTTTTCAATTGCTGGATCTAGTATTTCCTGCGGGTCTATCATCATAACCTTTATAATATCTTCATCATCATCAATTTCATTGAAGTCCTTTATTGTAAAGTCAATTCCATTTAGTGTTGCTTCATATTCAGTATATTGGCTAGTCTTAGGCGCTATTAGTCCTTCCCCTGCAGAAAATGCATGAATATTGATATTAAGTTCCTTACTTATATTATATATAATTTTTAAGTCAGAACCTTTTAAAGAAACTTTTGATACTATTTCTTTAGTTTTTGTATTTTGAACCAAGCCTCCATTAAAGCTAAGTACATAATCTTCATCTTTTAATAAATCTAATTCTTCTAAAAATTTAGTTAGCCCAGCTAAAGGTCTTCCTGAAGCTAATACAATTTTAACTCCCTTTTCTTCTGCTGCTTTTATAGCCTTTTTGTTTCTTTCAGACACTTTTTTATCTGTTGTAAGTAATGTTCCATCCATATCTAGTGCAATTAATTTATACATACTATTCCTCCGTAAATATCACTTATTTTTTCATCTATTTTATAATAAATTCTAATACTTTAACATGCTAACTTTAATTATAACATGAATTTACTATTCTTAATAACCTCAATTTCAATAATTAATAATAATACGAATATCAATAGATTAAGGTAAATCTCTAAATTTGTAACTAATAATAATTTCTTTTCATATTATGAATTGTATCTAAAACTTATGAGGTAATATTTATGCTTGAATCTTTGTTATTAGTATCCTCTTTATGTATAGATTCCTTTGTAGCAAGCATTGCTTATGGTACTTCTAAAATTAGAATACCACCTTCATCTGTTATCGTAATAAATTTAGTATGTACAAGCACCCTTGCTATTTCTTTGTTTATAGGATCTATTATTAAAAGCCTTCTTCCGAACAACCTTCCTATAATCTTAGGCTTTTTACTTCTAATGTTACTTGGAATATATAGGCTATTTGAATATGTCTTTAAGTCATATATTTCCAAATGCTCGAAATCAGATAAACCATTAACCTTTAAAATTTTTGATTTTCAATTTGTTTTGCAAGTGTATGCCGATGAAATAAAAGCTGACTTTGATAAATCTAAATGCTTAAACATTAAAGAATCTGTATATCTGGCTTTAGCACTATCTTTAGACAGTCTTGCTGTTGGATTTGGTTCTAGTTTATGTAATATTAACTATACACAAGTTTTAATTCTTTGTTTTATTGTTGGAATTCTTTGCGTATCACTTGGTGTATTTCTTGGCAGAAAATTCACACAAAAATTAAACCTTGAGTTATCTTGGCTTTCAGGGGCATTACTAATATTATTAGCTATACTTAGATTTATAAAATAAATTTAATATACTACTTATAAGGGAGAATCAAAATCTGCAATTTTGTTAATCGAACTTAAGCGACCACATCAAATATGTATGATTTGATGCTGGTCGCTTACTCTGTGTGCATCCAGCGGATAAATATGAGTTTATTTCTTTTAAATAATGCAATAAATAATTAACAAATTAATTGTTAACCTTATTGCATCAATTTACATTATCTTTTACATTTTTCCATATTTCTGATAATATATTATTATGGTATTTTAATTTAAGTTATTATACTAATTTATGTTGGGGACAATCAAAAAAATAATAAGTCAATCTGCCAAACCTAATTTCTATCATATGCCTTAATTAAGAGTAAGAGGGGTGTTTTATGGAACATATATTAATTGTAGATGATAACGTAACAAATTTAAAATTTGCAGAACAATCATTAAAACCTCACTATAAAGTAACTTTGTTAACTTCGGCTGTCCAAACAATGAAGTTTTTATTAAAAAATACACCAGACTTGATATTACTTGACATTAAAATGCCCGGTATTAATGGATATGAAATCCTTAATACAATCAAATCAATTGACAGATTAAGTAAAATACCTGTAATTTTTTTGACAGCTGTTAATGATACTGAAAGTGAATTAAAGTGCCTTAAACTTGGTGCTGTGGATTTTATTGGAAAGCCTTTTATACCTGAATTAATGTTAAGTAGGATAAAGATTCATCTTGAACTTGCTAGTTATAGAAAAAATCTAGAAACTCTCGTTAGAGAAAAAACAGAAACAATTGAAAACTTACAAGATAGCATGGTTATTGGTTTAGCAGAATTGGTTGAATGTCGGGATGGCGAGACAGGTGGACATATTAAAAGAACTGCCAAATATCTCGAAATTCTTGTATATGCCATGTCTGAAGCCGATCTATATTCTGATATTTTAACTGATGAATATATTCGTAATATTATTCGCTCAGCACCACTTCACGATATAGGAAAAATAGGTATATCAGATAGCATTTTATTAAAACAAGGTAATTATGATGAAGCTGAACGTGATTATATGAAACAGCATACAACTTTAGGTGGCATGGCACTTCAAAAATTGATAGATGCAACAGATGATGAAAGTTTTTTATACGTAGCTAAAGATATGGCTCTTTGTCATCATGAAAAATGGGATGGCACAGGTTATCCATCTGGTCTATCTAAGTATTCTATACCATTATGTGCTAGAATCATGGCAATTGCTGATGTTTACGATGCACTTACATCAGAGAGACCTTATAAAAAGCCATTTACTCACGAAAAGGCTGCAGAAATAATTATAGATTCTGCTGGAACTCATTTTGAACCTTGCATTGTAGACGTATTCAGATCTATAAGCAGTACGTTTAGTAAAATATCGCAATTATATAATCAAAAATTGGAGGCTATGGAGTAATGAATGAAAGAAATAATATTATTAAGCATTTTATTGCTAAAGAAGCTAAAATTTTAATTGTTGACGATAGTAATGTAACACTAAAAATCGAGAAAGATTTAATGAAAACTTATGGTATGAATATTTCAACAGCAAAAAGTGGTTCAGAATGCATCAATCTTCTTAAATCCAACAGATATGATATTATATTTATGGACCACGTTATGCCAGGAATGGATGGTATTGAAACAACAAAAAAAATCAGAAAAATGAATGATGAATATTTTAAAAACGTTGTTATAATTGCTCTCACAGCAAATACATCTCCAAACATATGCTCTATGTACATAAAAAATGGATTTAACGATTTTTTAGAAAAGCCAATTGAAATAAGCAAATTGAATAAATTTCTTAGAACTTATCTGCCAAGAAAATATATAGTAGAAACAAACATTACCGAAGATTATACTAAAGAATTTAATAGCATAGAAATTCAAGGTGTGGATACAGAAAAAGCTATTCAAAACTGTGGAGGAAACATAAATAACTATCTTTCATTACTTTCAGTAGCTTATTATGATGGCAAAAATAAGATTAATATATTAAGGGATTTTGCAAATAATAATGATATAGAAAACTATACTATAGAAGTTCATGCATTAAAAACTGTCGCGGAAATAATAGGAGATTCAAATCTATCAGCATTAGCTAAACGTCACGAAAAAGCAGGCACAAGTAATGATATGAAGTTTATTTTGGAAAATGTTAATTTCCTTCTAAATTCTTACGATAACCTGCTAAATAATATTAAGTCTGCATTACCAGAAGAATCTACAAACTCGAGTCCTAAGATCACTAACTATAACGTTGAAGACTTATTGGATTTAATTGGTGACACTGCTAATGCTATAGATAATTTCGATTTAGATTCTGCAAATGAATCTTTGAATCTTTTATTAAATTATAACTTATCAAACAGTCAAATATCACTATTACAAAAAGTTAAATCCTATATGAATGTTTTTGATTATGATAATGCATATGAACTTATTACTAATTTTAGATATGTTTTATACAACGATTAATATAACACGTTGCTTTAGCATTTAATATTAACAAGCACTTTCGTAAGTACTATTGATAAAAATAATTTTAAAATCTGTTATCAGTTATACTTAACAAAAGTGCTTCTATTATATATTTTTCCTAAAAATCTAACTTAATTCTAATATCACATCTATAAATTTACAAATCTATTAAACTGTTTATCTAATTCATCTAAATTTTCTTCAAGGAATCTATGGAAGGTTTCTTTTTCCAATCTATATGAAAACATTGGTGAATTCATATATTTTAAATATTTTTCAGTTATCTCCATTATTTCATCATCTGGTATCTTATAAACATCTCTAAGAATATCAAAAAATGTTCCTCCAGGAAACTGCTTCAATCTTCTTTCAGCTGCAAAGATTACACTAGATAATTTATCTCCGCCAAAGACATCTACTTGTTCTTGTATAGATCCATATCCTTTTTTAAGCATATCTATATACTCATTTACGATTGCTTCTTTAGAATTTCCAATATTCTTTCTTGAAATTATATTCTTTAAAACTTCATATGATTTTTCTTCTGATATCCAAAATGCATGTTCTAATACATCTGTCATTTTATAAAATGTTTTTCCTTTAATATTAGCTCTTGCTCTGTCTTCAATATATTTTAACAATCTCTCTTCAGTAGCTGTCAACATCTTTATCCACCTCTAACCCTAAATTTTCATTATTTCCTTCAACTTGTCAATATCTATATTATCTTCAAATAGCTTGGATAACTTATCGTATTCATTATCTTTGTACTCATTTACCTTTTCTACAATTATTTCTTCAGATAATTCTATATTGCAATTTTCTTTAAGTGATTTTATAAACACACTAATAAAATCTTCAGAATCAAATATTCCATGTAGATATGTCCCTGCCACCATTTTATCTTTATCACATCCCCCTAAAACATTGCCATCTGAATCTGTCATAAACGGAAGTGCTTTTTTCCCTATTTTACTTATTCCATTATGAATCTCATAACCACTTATTACCCTTCCTTCTATGGATTTTATTAATTTTAAGTCGCACAGTATGTTTCCTTTGGTTTGCTTTGTAACCTTTAATTCATTAAACCTTGTTTTCATATCTAAAAATCCAAAACCATCTTCTTGAGAAATACTTCCTTCCACGCCAAGCTTATCTAGAATTAAAGTTCCAAGCATTTGATACCCACCGCATATTCCAAATATCGGTACTTCTTTTTCCTTTAATTCTTTTATCTTATCAAACAGTTTGTTTTCTTTAATTTCTCTTAGATCCTCAATTGTATTTTTTGTTCCAGGAATTATTATCAGATTTGGATTTTTTAATTCATTTGGCTTTGTAACATATCTAACTGTTACTCCAGGAATTCTTTCTAATATATTAAAATCCGTAAAGTTTGACATATGTAACAGCCTAATTATAGCAATATCTAAATTTCCTTCTACTTCTTCATTTTTAATTCTTTCAGTAACACTATCCTCATCTTCAATATCAAACTTTTCATAAGGCATTACCCCAAGAACAGGAATATTAATTATATCTTCTAGCTGCTTTATAGCAGGTTTAAACAAATCTTTATTTCCTCGAAATTTATTAATTATTATCCCTTTAATTCTATTTCTTTCTGCCTCGGATAATAATTGAATAGTTCCAACAATTGACGCAAAAACTCCGCCTCTATCTATATCAGAAACTAAAATTACTGGAGCATCTGCAAGTTCTGCCATTGACATATTAGATATGTCGCTGTCTTTTAAATTTATCTCTGCACAGCTTCCAGACCCCTCTAGCACAATTATATCATGATCTTTTCTTAATTTATCATATGCGTTCTTTGCTTGGGTTTTCAAATTTTCGTTAAGTTCTTTATATTTATAAGGCTCAATTTTACAATATATCTTGCCATCTACTATTACTTGTGTATAATCGCCGCTAGGTTTTAACAAGATTGGATTCATTATAGCATTTGGTTCTATCTTACAAGCCTCAGCTTGTACTACTTGCGCTCTTCCCATCTCTAATCCATCCTTAGTAACATAAGAATTTAATGAGATATTTAAAGCCTTAAAGGGTGCCACATTTAAACCCTGATTCTTTAAGTACCTACATAGGGCCGTCGCTAAAGTACTTTTCCCGACAGAAGACGCTGTACCTAAAAACATTATACTTTTTTTATCCATTTATTTACTCCTCTCAAAACAAGTTCTAAAACTTGATTATGAATGTTTAAATTTTGATTTTTAATGTTGATTTTACTAAATCAAATTCTAAATTATCGAGGCTGATAGTTTTCTACCACTAGCTGTTTATTACTAAATATCCAAAGTCTTCAACTATTTCTTTATTAACTTTATTAAAGTTAACTCCTTTTCTAAATATAGGACCATCAAATACTAATGTATGATATTCTCCATTTTCTCCACTTGGATCACAACCTAAAACTTTAATTTCATCAACTACTTCTTTGGTTAATTCTCTGCCAAGGAATTCTTCTCCTAATGCATTTAAATTCACCTTTTTAATTATTGCTTTAAAACCGTAATCAATAAATTCATTGGTTAGTTTTTCTCTATCTTCCTGCCATAAAGGGAAGAAACCTTTAATTTCTGCTGAGTTACATCTGTCTAAGCACCATTTCTTATGAGCTTCTATATCTATGTCTCCAAATACACAAATTTCAGCTCCTTTTTCTTTTGATTTTTTTAGTGCTTTTTCAAATTCCTCCTCATAGATTTTATTATCACTACAGTCTATCACCGTTAGGGGAATTTGTAATTCATTGGACACTTTCTCTAAAATATCCCTCGGTATTTTATGAAAGCAAGAGTCATTTTGATTATCAAAAGTAACTAATAATTCAATAACTTTATAGCCATCTTTAATCATTCTGTATAAAGATAAGGTACTATCTTTACCGCCACTAAATGATACTACAACTTTTTCTTTGCTCATCTTTATCTACCTCATTTATTAATATTATTTAAGTTCAAATTCAGCTGTTAATTTTCCACCTAATTTCACTATTCTATATCTGCCTGAAGTTAAGTTTTCTAACTTATCCATTGAAATAATTTGACTATTTGTTTGTCCCGGTTCTAAATTATACGCAATTTCTGCAAAAATGGGCTCTTCCTTAAAAGGAACTTTAGTCCATTTATCATTCTCAAACTTTTCCACTTCGTATTGTAACCCATAATATATAGACTCTTTACTATCGTTAGTAATATATATTTTTATTTCCTTTGTTCCAAGTTCATATGTACTTTTTTCTGTTTTCATTATTACATCCTTAAACTTAAGTTTATCTCCATTGGAATCATTATTACTATTTTTTTCTATCATAGCTCCATTTACGCCTAAATAATATCCATCTATAGTAGTATTTAAAGCCATTTGACCATTATCATTCAAATAATACCAAGCAGCATTATCTTTTAACCAACCTGTTTTCATTGCTCCTGAATCCTGCATAAAATACCAATTTCCATCTATTTTTTGCCATCCTATAACCATTGAACCTGATTCATTTAAGTAATACCAATTGTTATCTACATTTATCCATCCAGTTTTCTTTGTGCCATTTTCGTAATAATTCCATCCGTTATCAGCATTAACCCATCCATTATTGTATTCTGCATTAACTTTTAATAAAGGCATTGCACTTGCAACTATCATAGTAGACATAATTAAAGCTATAGCTTTTTGATTCATGCTACTTTCTCCTTTCAATGTCATATTATTAATGTTGGTATTTATTATTATCTTACTCTTCATTTTTATATTGTTCAAATATATTCCTTATATTCTTAATTATTATACAATTTTCCTTATGAGTTCTCACTGCAATTCTGTAATAATTATTATTTAACCCTTCATAATTACTACAGCTTCTAATTAATATATTATCCTTTAACAGCTCATTTTTCAAATCTATATTAATAAGGGTTTTTAATAAAATAAAGTTAACGCTTGGCTCAAATACTTTTATTTCTTTTATTTGTCTTAACTCATTAAATAAATATTCTTTTTCATCTTTAATAAACTCTAAAGATTCCCTTATATAATTTTCGTCTTTAATTCCAACTTTTGTAGCTATTTCAGCCAAAATATTTATATTCCATGCAGGAGAAAGCTTTTTTATCTTTTCCTTCAAGGATGCATTGCTTGAAATTCCATATCCAATTCTTAAACCTGGAAGTGCAAAAAATTTAGTTAACGATTTTATAACAATTAAATTTTCATATTCATTTATATATGGAATCATCGAAATATCTTCTTCTATAAAATCTAAAAAAGATTCATCAATTAATACCATAACATTATTTTTCTTAGCCTTTAGTACAATCTTCCTCAATAGATCCTTCTGAGTTACAACTCCTGTTGGATTATTAGGATTGCATATAAATATTAAGTCCAGATCACTGTTTATGTATTCTAAAAAATCTTCTTGTATATAAAAATTATTTTCTTCAGTTAATTTGTAGTACTGTATATTACCATCTATCGCTCTTGTAGCTTCTTCATATTCAGAGAATGTAGGTGCCAAAATTAATGTATTCTTTGGATTTATACCTTTTACTATATTAAATAAGACTTCAGCAGCTCCATTTCCTAAAATTACATCTTTGCTACTTATGTTTTCAAATTTACTTATTGCAGACTTAAGTTCAAAATATGATATATCAGGATATTTCTCAACTTCACGCAAACCATTAATAATAGCATCTCTCACACTGCTAGGCATGCCTAGTGGATTAATGTTTGCTGAGAAGTCCAATATTTTATCATACTCCATCTTATTTTCTCTACATATTTCTTTTGCATTTCCGCCATGACCAAAACTTGCCATAAACTTCCTCCATTGATTATATACAATTCTTTTTTGCTTAAAGTAATACTATTACTAATGCTTTAAAAAGCACAGCTACTATAAAACCTATAACAGACGATAAATAAAGTACCTTAGCAGTTTTATTAACATCCCTTATCTCTACCTCTTTAAGTCTATCTCCTATAGTAGGCTTTTCCACCAATTTTCCAAAATAATAATTGGCTCCTCCAAGCTGAACACCTAAAGCTCCAGCTATTGCCGCCTCTGGATGCGCACTATTGGGACTTGAATGATTATATCTATCTCTTTTATATATTTTAAGACTGTTTTTATAATCATAACCTAATATTTTAGCTGATATTATTATTAATATACCTGTTATTCTAGCTGGGATATAGTTAAAAATATCATCTAATTTAGCCGAAAAAAATCCAAACTCCATATATTTATCATTCTTATAACCAAACATTGAATCCAATGTATTTACTGCCTTGTATACAAAAGCCAATGGTGCTCCTAAAATTGCTGCATAAAATAAAGGTGCTATAATTCCATCTGACATATTTTCAGCTATAGTCTCAACAACTGCTTTAATTATACCTTCTTTACTTAAGCTAGCTGTATCTCTCCCTACAATAAACGATACTTGATGCCTTGCTCCATCTATATCATCTCCTATTAAATATTTAATTACCTTATATCCTTCAACTACCAGTCCCTTGCTTGCTATGCAAAAATAAATTAGTATTCCTTCTACGATAAATCCAAGGCAAATATTAGTTCTTTTAGCTATACTTACAATTTGAAAAGTAATCATAAATGTTATAGCAATTGTACATATCCAAGTTATAAAGCCAGCAAATTTCAAATATTTTTTAAATATATTCCTAAAAATCATTTCTAATCTTTTAGCAAGGTACCCAATTCCCCTAACTGGGTGAACTGGATTATTAGGATCACCAATTATTAAATCTAAAAGAAATCCTATTGATAATTCAATCATGTAAGCCTCCCTGTCTATTTACTTCATCTATTACAAATTCATTTTTTTCATCTACATGTATAATTAATTCATATCCTTCTCCATTTTTCGGCTGCCATTCATAAAATTTCTTACTATCATCATACAACATTTCTAATATGATTCCTATACTTCCACCATGAATAACTCCAAAAGCTGATTTTATATCTTCTTTAACTAAGTATCTTATTAATTCTATAAAGGCATCTTTTATTCTATTTCTAAATTCTATTCTACTTTCACCCATTGGACATTTTATATTTCCCTCTTTATCATCTATCCAATTTGTATATTCCTTTAATAACTTTAATTCTTCATAGCCTTTTAACTCAAATTCACCAAAATTATATTCAAAAAATTTTTCAAGGATATTATATTTAGCATTTGGACAAAGGATTTCTAATGTTTTATTAGCTCGTTTTGCTCCACTTGTAAAATAATAATCGCATTTTGGGAATTTATTTCTTTTTAGTATTTTTCTTAATTCACAAATCCCATTTTCACTTAAATCAACATCACTTTTTCCACAATATAATTGCTTTTCATTGCAATAAGTTTTTCCATGTCTAATTAAAAACAATTTAATTTCTCTCATCAAATATGCTTAGTTCAAAAATTTTGACCAGCTTTCCACCTTTCTAAAAAACTTCCTACTTTAATTTTTCCTCTATTCCAAAGAAAATCCTATATACATTGGAAGAATTACCTGATAAAAATTGTAAAGCACGTCCTGTTTCCTCTCTCCATGCTCTATTTATTTTTTCCATAGGTACAATTCCCGAATTTATTTCATCACAAATAATTATTTTATCCTTTAATAAATTAATATTGCGTTCTAAAAATTCTAAAGAATTAATATCATTTAAAACACATGCTCTAATAAAAATATGAAGGCCACATATAACTTTTTTATACAGATCTAAATTTTGATCTTTACAGAAAAAAATTTCATCATCATTAACGTTAAAATTCTCCTTTACAAATTTTAATTTTCCATTATATGCTCCACCGAAAATCAACTCCATTATGTACCACCCTTAAAATTATAACATTATTCCTAAAGATAATATTCCTATTACTTCTCCTATGATTAAAGCAAATCCCGCCACGTCTCCCGATATTCCTCCAAATTCTCTTTTGCACTTTTCTACTGCCCAGGTTATTCCTAGGGTTATTAATCCAACTAATATCACTCCATATGCCTTAATAATAATAACTGATATTATAAGTATTATTAATAAGAAAATACCCATAATAATTCTGTCCATAGTATTAGTTCCTTTTTTAAAATAAGCTCCAAGAGTGCTTTCTTTTATAGTAGTTCTACTCAGCAAAAAGTACGCCACAACACTTCTGCTAACTATTGGAATCAATATTAATAAATAAAACTTAATTCCTTTTTCAACAATGGAATATATTCCTCCAAATTGCAAAAAAAATAGCATTAATAAAGATATTACTGCAAATGCTCCTGTTCTTGAATCCTTTAATATTCTAAGTTTTTCCTCCCTATCTCTTCTTGAAAGAATTGCATCACAAACATCCATAAAACCATCTAAATGTAACATACCTGTTACAACAAATGGCACAAGCATAATAACTATACTTTTTAAAATAATCGAGATATTTATGAGGTTCAATAAATAATATACAATCCCCCACATACCTCCAACTATTACTCCAATTACAGGGTAAAATTTCATCATGTTTTTTACACCCTCATCGTCCCATTCTACATATGGTGTTGGAAGTATAGTGAACATACTTAATGCCATAATAAATCCTTTATAAAGCTTCTTCATTAATTAAATTTCTCCTTACACTTTAGGTATTTCACATTTCCAAAGCTGCATTCTATAACATTCTCGCAAAGCTTCGCTAATTCTATATTTATATAAGCTAATTCTTTTTTAAACTTCTCCGTAACTTCATCATATACTATTGAATCGTTAAATATATAATCACTAACAATTAAAGTATTTTCTGCTCTAGTCATTATTTTTTTTAATCCACTTAAAATATCAACTGATGGACTTTTAACTATTGTATTTTCTATAAACATTTCATTAGTTAGTAGAGATGTTATACTATCTATTAAAACTGTATCATTAATGGTTATAGAATCAACTATTTGGTGTAAATTCCTTTGCTGCTCTATTACTTTAAAGTTTAATCCCTTTCTATTTTCTTTGTGTTTTTCTATTCTTTCATCATCCTCTTTATCATAGGGTTTCATAGTTGCAATATATATCACCTTATCATTATTTAAAGATAAAGATATCTTTTCCCCAATTTCTGATTTGCCGCTTTTAGATCCGCCAATTATTAAATAATTCATAATTATTACTCCAAAATATTTTAAGTACTTTATATGCGAGTAAATATTGTATTATATTTACTCTACATTTCACTTTGTATGTTAGTCCTTCGCTTATTTTTCAATACCTATTCTTGAATTTATCCCTTTTTCGTAAGGGTGTTTTACAGCCTTGATTTCAGATACATAATCTGCAAGCTCAATTAATTTTTCATTTGGGTTTCTACCTGTTAATACAACTTCTAATCCCTTAGGTTTATTTTTAAGAAATTTTATTACTCCATCTAAAGAAATTAAATCTAAATTAGTTGAAGCTATTACTTCATCTAAAATAAGTAAATCAAAATTTTCATCTTTAGCTTTTTGAGTCACTTCCTTAAATCTTTTTTCATGTTCAATCTTGGTTGCAATTTGTTCTTCCTCACTCATAAATTTAAAGAACTTTTTTACTGGAGCTCCCTTAAATACAATGAAATTTTCTCCAAGCTTTTCAATCGATATTAACTCCCCTGTATCATTATCTTTTAAAAATTGAGTCAATAATACTTTTTTATCTCGACCGGCTGCTCTCATTCCAAGCCCCATAGCCGCTGTTGTCTTTCCTTTACCATCACCACAATAAATATGAATTAATCCTGTCTCCATAAAATGTCACCCTTTCCTAATCTTTTATTGGGTACTTAATTAATTATATATTTTAAGCACTAACTTATTTTCTCCATAATTATTTATTTAAGCCCTTAAGTTCATCTAAATAACTATCATTAATTTCAGCTTCTTCAAAAGTTGCCATATTATTCATTACTGCACATGCTGAGCTTATTATTGAGAATGCTAATGGACATCCACTACCTTCACCAAGTCCCATGTCTAAATTTAAGATTGGACTTAAATTTAATTCCTTCATTGCCGCTTTAAAGCCTATTTCTTTTGAATCATGAGAGGTAAACATATAATCTCTAGTTTTTGAATTTAATCTATAAGCTATAAGAGCTGCAACTGCTGATATAAATCCATCAATAACAACAGGGATTTTATAATAAGCTGCTCCTAAAAAGACTCCCGCCATAGCAGCTATATCAAAGCCCCCTATTTTTGAAACTACATCTATAGGATCATTTTTAACTGGGTTATTAATTTGTATTGCTTGTTTTATAACTTTTTTCTTATTTTCAAAAGCTTCATCTGTAATTCCTGCGCCTCTTCCAACGACCTCTTCAACTTTTATACCTGTTAATGCTGATAACACTGCACTACTCGTTGAAGTATTTCCTATACCCATTTCTCCAACGCCAAGAATCTCGTAGCATGAATCTTTTGCCTTCTTAACACATTCAATTCCAATTAGAATAGCTCTTATAGCTTCATCATAACTCATAGCAGGCCCTTTAGTTATATTGTAAGTGGATTTTCTTATTTTCTTATTAATCACTTCTGGATGATTGAAATCACAATTTATTCCTACATCTACAACCATAAGCTCTGAATTATTTGCTTTTGCAAGTACTGCTACCCCTGTTAATCCTTTTGTAAAATTAATAGTTTGAGCTAAAGTTACAGATTGTGGTGCTGAGGCAACTCCTTCTTCCACAACTCCATTGTCCGAACACATTATTATAATCATTCTTTTATCTATATTATTTTTTATCTTTCCTGTAATTCCAGATAATTTAATTGATATCTCTTCTAATTTACCTAAGCTTTTTAGTGGTTTTGCTAGTGATGTCATTCTCTTGTCTGCTTGGTCTATTACATCTTTATTAACATCCTCTATTGCTCTAATAATCTCATTTAATTTTTCCAAATCAGTATGCATTTTTTTGCCCCCAATGTGTCTATTATTCTAATATTCTTTTGTTAAATATAACATAAAACCTTAATAAATGACTATATTAAATTTATTTTCCTTGGTTATAATAACTCATTTCACACTCATTGTCTAAGAGCTGAAGATTTTGCTCTTGAATAAGGCTGATTAATAATTCTGAATAAATTTCTTCTCCCTTTTCATTTTCAACTGTACTATAGCCTGCTTTTTCAATAGCCTTTGCCTGCTCTATGTATTGAGTAGCTTGGAAAACTCCATTTTGCTTATACCTTTTATTATTTCTAAGAAACTCCCCATAATCTTTTATGGATTCTTCATTATTACTATATACTCGGAAATAATCTTGAATTTTTTTATTATAATATTCTGAAGTACTCATCTTAATTTTCTTGCCGCTCCAGCTTGAATCTGCCTTTATTCCAAATAAGTTATTAGCTTTTACGCTCAAGTCTGATTTTCCCCAACCGCTTTCTAATATTGCCTGGGAAATAGTTACGGAAGGAAGAACACCATACTTATTATATATTTCAACAGCTTGAGGATATAATTGCTGAATAAATTGCTGTTTAGATTCATTTTTTAAATTATTTTTTTCAATCCCTGTGTACTTTAAACCATCTAAATATTCATGAACTCTTTCTTTTTGCTTTTCATCAAAAGACAACTTATCCATTACACTTTCTAAATCTACAAGCTTATAATCGTTATCTCTAACTTTAGTGCTTGTACTATTTTTTTCTAAAAACATGTTGGCTAATTCACTTAAACTATTATCATTAACCTTAGAAAAATCATTTTTATATCTAACTCCATCAATAGCGGCCATATACTGCCAATCTACTTGAAGCTTTCCAATACTTGCATTATCTGCTGCTTGTATATAAAGTTTGGTATCTAATCCTTGAAGGTTTATACTTTTATATTTTGCATCATCGACTATTTTATAAATTTCCATGCCAGCACACCCAATAATGATTAAAACCATCATACTAATGATGCTTTTCCTAATGCTCCTTCTCCGTTTTCTCATGTTCATATCATTACTCCTCTACAACACAAATAATCAACAAAAAAAGTGTTAAAGTAAACTATTTTTCATCCTTGTCCCAAGACCACTAAAAAATATTACTTTTCCACTTAAATTATACAATGCAAATATAACAATCAGGCTTATATTTTTCTTAAAGTTTTATTAAATCTAAATAACATATAAACTAAACTTATGTGGTAACTTACCGAAATCATAAATATTTTTATTACGAAGAACTATGAAAATATCACTGAAGGCTCTAAGTTGTAGGTTGCATCCAATTTAGCATGCTCCCGCTTTCAGCGTGACAAGCTAAATTGGAACAACAATATAGGAAACTCGACTCACATTCGTTCGCTGAGTAAGCGACTCAC
>NZ_AUUU01000124.1 GCF_002760435.1 Clostridium sp. LS | reverse complement strand
CAAATTTTTCTCACATGCGTTCGAAAAGGCAGATGCGTGAAAAAAATCTCCAGCTCTACAGTCGTCTGCGATTTTTTATACAATTAATTATTATAAGTTACAAATTAACACAATATTTCCTCTTATTGTTATAGTTAATAGCGAAGGGAGGGATAAAATGGGTAAACTTGAAAACATAAATATAAAGATTTGCGAAATGAGACAAGCATTACTAGATTTAATTAATGAGAAACCAAGTTTATTAGATCCAGATGTCATTATTGCAAGTCAAGAACTTGATGAAGCTTTGAATGAGTATAATGAATTACTTAACAAAGTAGACAAGTAGTAGAAAAAAGGGGAGAGGCTTATTTTTATCTCTCCCTGAATTTTATTTAAGAAATAGAAATGAAATATTAGTTTTGTCTAGGAAAATTAGTATAGTACTGTCTTAAGAAAATTTTTGCTATATATAGAAAAAATCTTGACAAAAATAGTTGTTAAAATTATTATAGTTATAACAACTATTTTGAAGAAGGTGATTATTTGAATAAAGAATATGATTACACAAAGTTAATTGGATATTTAATAATTAAAGGCGAAGTTTGCATAAAAAGAAAAATTCTTAATGCTTTTTTAGAAAAGGGATATGACATTACATTTGAACAATGGACAGTTTTAAACGTATTATACGCAGAACCAGGATTGATTCAAAGTGAAATCGCCATAAGGACCTATAAAGATAAAACAAATGTTACGAGAATACTAGATGTTCTTTCTAAAAATGGATATATTGTAAGAGAACAACATGAAAGTGATAGAAGAAGCTTGTGTATATACCTTACAGATAAAGGCATAAAAATGTTTGATGATCTTATACCTTGCGTTGAGTCGCTTAATGAACAATTTAAAAAAGGACTGTCAGATGAAGAGCTTAGAATATTTGAAAATGTTCTAGAAAAAATATATAAAAATGCTGAGTAATTGTTTTTATGCACTTAGTGGTTGCTATAACTATTTTATATATAACAACTAATTATATATTATTTTAATAAGGAGAAAAATTTATGAAATTAAAATTTTTTTATCGGATAACTTCTGTTATGGCATTCCTATTAATTTTATGTTTTATGACTTCAAGTTTGATATCAGAGTTTTTAGGTGATTATATTATTATTGCAACTGTAAAGAAATCTATATTTTACACATTACCATTATTAATTATATGCATGATTTTAACAGGTATATCAGCAAGAAAACTTGCTTTGTTATATCCTAATATTCCATATAATCTATTGGTAATAAGGAGAGTAAAGTGCATTGGATTGACTGGAGTGGTGTTTCTTGCACCTATAGCAACTGTTTTAAATTATCTTGCTCAGAATAAAAATTTAGGTGCAATGTTCTACTTATTGCAATCTTTAGAGATAGTTTTTGGGTTAATAAATATTACATTCTTTATTAAAATATTTAGGGATGAGAAAAAATTTAAGGAAAATTAAAATATAAATTATAGTTGTTATAACTAATATCGATATAACTATTAAAATATATTAAAGGTGGGATAATTCATGGTTAATTTATCTTTAAAAGAAAAATTTGCATTTAAATTCATTTTTAATGAAAAAAGAATTTTTCAAAGATGGTACGGAAGATTTTTAGGTTTTGGAATAGACTATGGAAGATTAAAGAGGGTAGTGGCAAGAGTATCAAATTGGCTACAATGGTGCGAGGAATGGACTAAAGAAGGAGATCTATTATACAAGAAAGCAGAGGAGGAACTGATAAACGGATATGAGATTAAAGCAAAAGCCTTATTTCATGAAGCAGTAGGATGTTACCATGTTGGTCAGCATATATTTTTTATAGATAGTAATCAAAAAGAGAGAACACAAGAAAAAGCTAGGATAAGCTATAAAAGAGCAATTGATTTGTATGATGAAAAGGAAAGACCAATTCGGATTGAAATTCCTTTTAATGGAGCAATAATTCCAGGATATTTAAGATTATCAAATATGCCTAATGAACCACTTGTAATCTTTATAAACGGAATGGATAACATCAAGGAAGCAGAAGGTCATTCACAAGGAACATTGTTTCAAAAACATGGATTTAATTTCTTTACCTTTGATGGGATTGGCCAAGGTGAAATGTGGGAGTATATAAAATTCGATGAAAAAGAATATCATAAGGTAGTATCAGTAATCATTGACTGGTTTGAAAAGCAGCAAATATATGAAATTGATATTAATAGAATTGCATTAGTTGGATTTAGTTTAGGTGGATATTTAGCGCCAATGTGTGCAGCGTATGATAAACGTGTAAAATGTGTAGTTGGGAATAGTGGATTAGTTTATATAGGTGGATTAGCTGGATTAAAAAGGCTTAATCCAATTTGGCAAAGAGGTGTCACATATATGACTAAGTGTGAGTCGTTAGAAGAAGCTGTTAACAATTTTGATTGGGATATTGAGGATTCGCCCAATTTACAAGTACCTTTACTATTTTACCATGCAGGGAAAGATGAGGTCATGCCTTCTCCAAAACTCCATGCCGAAAAAGTAATGAAATGGGCTAGGGGAGATAAGACGCTTAAATTTTATGAAGATGCAGAACACTGTACAATGAATTATTTAGATGAAGTATTTCCTGAGATAGTGGACTGGATCAAAAAAATTTTAGAAATGTAAATATAAATGGTAATACCAAATTAGAGAGAGTAATCAAAGGTTCGCCAATTACAGTGATCTTTAGGTGCTTTTCTAATTTAAAATTGTATGAAACATTGTGTTTCTTAATAATATCTTTTATATAACAACCAGATAAATAAACACCATCAATTTCTTATATTTTTTTCAGTGCTACTTGCATGTCAAGTTCTAAATAATCGAAATCTTCGTCCCGGAGTTCTATGCCATTATAATATTTCAATTTCAGGATTTTTGAAGAGTACAATAGTTATTTTAGTACAACTATAGTATTCATCATAATAAAACAATGAATAAATATTAATTTTTGTGTCCAAAATTTGTATATAAATAATTCTTTAGTAAGGATGGTGGCTTAAAATTAAAGAATATAAGATTGAGGATGTAGATTTAAAGATTGCAAAAAATCTAAAAAAAGAAATCTGCGAAAAATATAAAGTCATTCCAATTAAGGAGAATACCAATGAAATATTAGTTTTGTCTAGCAAAATTACTGAAGAGGCAAAAGAATATTTAGGTTTTATATATAACAAAAATGTAAAAGCAGTAGAAATAGAAGAAAAAAATTATGAGAATCTCAAGAATATAATTTTCGGTGAGGAAGATAGAACTTTAGAAGATGTATTAATTTATAACGCCATTGAGGAGCGAGCAAGCGATATTCATTTAGAGCCTCAAAAAAATTGTGTATATGTAAGATACAGAATTAACGGAAGCTTAGTATTAGTCCATAAAATTGATTCAAACGAGTATATAACTCTTGCATCTAAAATTAAAATTAAAGCAAATATGGATATAACTGAAAAAAGAAGGCCACAGGACGGGAAGATAATAGTGAATTATAATAATTTGAAATATGATTTAAGAGTATCTTCCATTCCTGTGATTTATGGAGAAAAATTAGTTATAAGAATACTTTATTGTGATAATTTTAGCTATAAATTAGAAGATTTGGGATTCTCCGAAGAACAAATTAAAATTATCAGAAAAATGATAATGTTGAAGAACGGACTGATATTAGCTAGTGGCCCAACCGGCTCAGGAAAAAGTACTACTTTGTACACTATATTAAAAGAAATTGATTCAAAATCTTTAAATATTACTACTCTGGAGGATCCTGTAGAGATTGTTATGCCTAATATCAATCAAATGAGCTTAAATAAAAAATTAGATATAGATTTCTCAAATGGTCTTCGAAGCATACTAAGGCAAGATCCAGATGTAATTATGATAGGTGAAATTAGAGATGAGGAGACGGCAAATATGGCTGTTCGTGCGTCAATTACAGGACATAAGGTATATAGCACTATTCACTGTAAATCAGCTAGGGAAGTGCATATAAGACTTGAGAATATGGGAATTAAGCCTTATTTAATAAGCGATGCCTTAGTTGGGATTATATCGCAAAGGTTAATAAAAACATTATGCAATGAATGCAAAGTTATAGATAGCGAAAATTCCATAAAAGATAAAATAATATATAAAAAATGTGGCTGTGCCGCTTGTAATTTTTCTGGTTATGCAGGAAGGCAAATTGTAAGTGCAGTTTACTTTTTGCAGGAAAAAAATAAAAAGAAAATTGATGAATTATATGAGGATAATGATTACTTAGCAAATACAAATATGAAATATGATTTAGAAAAATTATTATATCAAGGGAAAATATCTTATAGTGATTACATTGAATTTATAGATGGAGAAAGATTGAATGCATAATAGTAATACTCAAAATATATATAATGAAAACTATAGTTCAGATTTGAATTATAAAAAGAAATCAAAAGAATTTAAATCATTCCCACTATTTCAGAATAAAGTCAGAGAAAAACAGCTGTCATTAATTTCAGGAAACTTAGCTCAACTTTATAAAGATGGAATAACTATAACCTATGCCTTGGAATTAGTTGCGGATATTTTACCTGATAAAATTTATAAAAATAATCTAACTAATGTATTAGGAGCTATAAATCGAGGGGAAAGTTTATCACAAGGTTTTTCAGAATATAAAAATTTATATCCTGATTTCTTTATAGGTATGATATCTATTGGTGAAAATACAGGAAAGCTATATGAAGTATTGAGGGGCTTAAATATTTATTATGATAAGCTTTTATTTATTAAAAAGGAAATTAAGAATGCAAGTACTTACCCCATGTTCATTTTTGCATCAATAGTAATACTTGGCATATTTTTATTAAACATAGTAGTCCCAAACTTTTGTGAAATATATAAATCTATGAATATACCCATGCCTGCAAGCTGCAAATTATTATATGATATTAATCTTTCTATAAAATCAAATCCAGTTCTTGTGGGAATAACTTTGACTTCATGGACACTGCTATTAGCTATAATTTTAAGGCTTATTTGCAAAAAAATTACCGTTGATAAATTTATAAAAATAAAAATAGTTAAATCATTTTTTGAGTATATCATGGTGATATTATTTTCAATAATAACAAGTACTGGAATAAATATATCTATAGCTCTCAAATATTGTGAAAATAGCATTAGTTTCACTTATTTAAGAAAGAAAATTAAAATGATTAATGAAGATATTTTAAGAGGCAGTACATTAACTGAGTCCTTAGATAATAGCGGCCTCTTTTCAAAATATACATTGGCCATTGTAAGAATACGGGAGGAAAGCGGATCTATTGAAGAAGGATTTAAAGAATTAGCAAATAAATTAGAAAATGAATTATTTGAAAAAATAAGTAAATATCTAAAACTAATTAATCCAATCTTTATGTTAATTATGGCAAGCTTTATTGTAATGTTTATGATTGGCTTTGTAATTCCACTATTTGATAATTTAAAAAATGGAATAAGATAATGAGAAAACAAGGATTTACTTTAATAGAAACTATAGTTTGCATATTTATATTAATAATTTTATTTAATGTTGGAATAGCCTTAAGTAAATGGAGCAACAGTATGTCCTCTGATATAAAATATTCAGGAAATGTTTATGAAATACAAAATTTACTGACATATGGAAAAGCCGTTTGCAGGGAAAAAAATAAATATGGCAAAATCACTGTCAAATCAAGTAAGAATGAGATTCGCTTTGTAGAAGGCTGGGATAATATCGAAAAAGTAATAGTCCTTCCTAGCGAAATTAAAATAATTAGCGAAGATATAAGTACACTTGTAACCCCTGAAGGAGGAATAAGTAAAGGTGCTACAATAAAACTTTTATATAAGAATGGAGAAAGAGTAGATATAACAATTCGAGTAGGAGTTGATTTGATTGTTATTAAAAATGGTGCTGTGATATGAGAAAGGAAGGTAGTATTTTAATTGAAGTAATAGCTTCACTTATGATTTTATCATTAACTACAATCTTTATAGTAAGTGCAAGTATACAAAACTCAAGGATTCTAAAAGAGAGAATTTTATCTGAGGAAGTTAACAGAGACGTATGTAACTTGATAAATGAACTTAAATATAATGTGACTAGAAAAGAAATCGATGATATGTTAATTGATGAAAAAATAGGTTTTAAATATGATCAAGACTTCTCGAAGAATCTGCTAAATAGTGGGATTGTGAATTTGGGAAAAGGTGAAGATATAGAAATATGCAAAATTTCAGAAGATGAAATGGGATTAAAATTAAAAGTCATAGCTAACATAAAAGATGAAGTTAGTGAGGTTAATTTAGAAAAAGAGTTTACTAAAAGTTGGTGGATGGATGAAGCATAAAAAAAGAAGAGGCTTTACTATAATTGAGTCTTTAGTATATATCTTTTTAACAACTATAATCTTAGTAGAAGGAATAAACATATTTGTTTCTATGTATAAATCCTATATAGAAACAGCTAAGCTCACTGTTAAATATAATAATTGTCAAAATTTCTTTATTAATTTAGATAATATTATTTCAGAAGGCGGACTGGAAAAAATTATAGTAGATAATAGTTATGTTATATTTTCAAAAAACGAAAAATCTAGCATCCCGGATAAAAAAATCAATTGTTTTGAGGGAAATATTGTAGTTAAATATACTAAATTTAATATTACTCAAACTATTAATGTAATGCTTGAGGATGTAGATAGTATTGAGGTTAGAAAAAGAGGTAAACTAATTTATTTTAGTATAATCGACAAAGAAGGAAAGGAATTTATTAAGTGTTTTTAAAGAAAAAAGCTACTGTGCTGATTAGCACTGTTATAATATTATCTTTAATGAGCATATTGGGATGTTTTTTATATAGTACGATGAAACACAACAATGAGCTAGGGAGTTATTACAAATTTGATATGGATAAATATGATTTTGGTAATGGAGAAGAAGACACTCTATATAAATTTATGAAAGAGCTTAATAAGGAAAGAGAAGATAAGCTATACAATTCAGATGAGAGTAATAGCGATGATAAAGGTTTATTTGCGGAAGATTTTGAAAAGAAAATTGATGAGGCTACGCTAATATATAGTAAAAATGATAGTAAGTTATTATTGGTAACCCAAAATGATAATGGAAGGATTAGAAAAAGGGAAATCTTATATTATATTAAAGAAGATGAAAAGATAGTATTAATTCCGACATACAAATTTGAGAATAGTGATGAATAAAATTATTAAAAGTAGTAAATAATAAAAATATATTTTGCTTTAAGGAGAGATTCTATTTTATTATATGAAAAAATCTATTATTTTAATCAAAAAAAATTCCTATATATTAAATGGAAAAGAGTATGATTTGGAAATGATTAATGAAATAAATCATTTATTAAAACCGAATATTAAAATAATTATTCTTGAAGAAGATCTTTATGTAAAGCAGTTTAATAATAAAGTGAAGAAGTATAGATTAGCTGAATTTGTAAGTAATAAAATTAATAATGACTTTCCTCAAAATGGAGATATTTTATATGATTATGATTTTAATAAAAAGAATAATATTGTTTTCATTTATTCCATAAGAGGTGCAAAAAGAATAGAAAAGTTAGCTGACTATGTTAAGAATATTGAAGTAAAGCCTATTCAATTTATAATTAAAGAGATTATGGCAAAGGATTTAAAAACTAATAAATTTTCAGCAAAAGTTCTAGTGAAATATAATAATGTTTTTTACTTCATTTGTTTTAAAGAAGGATTATTTGATTATGGATTTATAGAAGAAAATGAAAAGGAGATATTAAATAAAATAATAAGTAATAAAGGGGTTAAAGAAATATTTGTTGATAAAGATATAGTTAATATATTATCTAATGAGAATAAGATAAATATTATAAATATGAATATAGGAGAACTTATAAATGAAAAAATATATAAAAAACAAAGATTTCATACCGGAAAGGTTTTATAGGATTAAGCAGCTAAATATAAATAAATCTGAAAAAAGAATAATAAGTTTATTTATAATACTCAATTTATTACTGCTGCCATTTACTGCTAGGATTATGTTGGGAAGTAAAGAAAAGACCATTAAAAATTTAGATAATATTGTACACTCAAAACATGATAGTTTAGACATTAATGATATTGACCTATGGATTGAAAATATATTTAATGATGATATAAAAGAGGCGTGCATAACTAACAATAATGGAGAATTAGTAGTTAGCGATTTCAATAAGGTTAATGAATTAGCACGTAACAATCGTATAAAGATTAATGATATTAATTTGAATGAAAATAATAAATATAAGCTAGGAGTAAGCTTAAATGAATAAAATATATAATAAGTTAATAGTAATAGTAATGATTATTTTTGTTTTTGTTCAAATTTTTTGTATAAATAAACTAAATAGTGAAAAAGATATTATAGTAAATAATACACAGGATAACTTTAAATATCATAGAACTTTAAGTGATATTACTAATGAATTAAATTGTTTAGATAAAATTAACATTATTTCTGCAAATAAAATTGATGGAAAATGGTTTGTAAAGGTGAAGTTAAACGGTAACAAAGAGTATTTATTAAATGAACTTTCAAAACTAAAAATTTATGATATAAGTGATTATATCATTAATAAAAATGAAAATGAAAATTCTATTTTAGTAGAAATTAGTGAAAAAGAAAGTTTTTAATTCATTATTATATAATAAAATTTTACTATAAAGTAACCAGAAATAATTGCAATTATTATAGTCTTTTGATAAAATATGAGTGTTATGTCAATGATTAAGTATATTAGCTTAATGTTTGAAGATAAAGTTACGTTGTAATTATTTTTACAAATTTGGAGGGATATTTAATGATAACAGCAGGAGATATAAGAAAAGGAACAACTTTTGAATTGGATGGACAAGTATTTACAGTAGTTGAATTTTTACATGTTAAACCAGGAAAAGGTGCAGCATTCGTAAGAACTAAACTTAGAAATGTAATTTCAGGTGGAGTTACGGATACAACATTTAACCCAACTACAAAATTACAAGACGTTGTAATCGAAAGAAAAGAATTGCAATATCTTTATACAGATGGAGAATTATATTATTTCATGGATCAAGAAACGTTTGAACAAATTCCTTTGAATTACGAAAAGGTTCAAGATGCAATAAAATTCTTAAAAGAAAATATGTTTGCAACTATTAAATTCTTTAAGGGAGATGCTTTCTCAGTAGAAGCACCAAACTTCGTTGAATTATTAATTACAGAATCAGAACCAGGTGTTAAAGGAAATACTGCTACTAATGCAATGAAACCAGCAACACTTGAAACTGGTGCAGTAGTAAATGTTCCTATGTTTGTTAATGAAGGTGATGTAATAAGAGTAGATACTAGAACTGGGGAATACATGGAAAGAGTTTAGGACCATACATAGGTTGCTAAGTATACAGCTTAGCAACTTTATTTATATCCGTTAGGGCAATTTTTTACAATTAAAGAAATGGAAGTGAAAAGATATGGAAGAGCTTAGAAAAGAGATTGAAAACTTTAAAAATAATATATCAAAAATAGAAATCAAAGAAGAAAAGGAATATTTTAATAATATTTATTCTATTTTAGAAATTATGAGCCAAAAAATTGAAGAATTAACTATAAATCAAGAAGCTATTGAAGAAAATATTAGATTCATGGATGATGACTTAAGCAATATTCAAGATGAATTATTTGAGGAGTTATCTATAGATGAACTAAATGATATGGAAGAAGAGTATAAGGAAATCAATTGCGCCCATTGCGGTAAACCAATTTTTATTGAACAATCGGCTTTTAATAATAATGACGAAATTCCATGCCCTTATTGTAATAAAAACATTAAAGATAAATAGTTTATTATGTAGATTGTGCATATAATTTAAAACTAAAATCAATAAACTTTTCTAATGGAACTAAGCATCTTTTCAAATGGAATTTAAAATTAGAAGGTAATAAAGTTACAGAATAATGTAAAAGTTAAAGGACTATCCTAAATAAGATTTAGGAGGTCCTTTTTTTATTTTACATATTTTTATGAGAATCAGTAATATTTCAGCTTGAAGGTAAATATTAATTAAATAAGAGAACGATAGAGGAGGCAGTGAGAATTTTGAATGGTGAAGAAGAAATCATAGGGATTTTTCCTCTTAAGATAGGCAATTTAATTAAGGATAGACTTTATAAGGAACAAATTTATGAATTTAGAATCAAGGTTGGTAAACCAATAATAGTTTATTCAAAGCATGGGGAAAGCATTATGAATTATATTTCAACAAAAGAAGATATGAGAAGTATAGTGCAAAAAATTTCAAATTATTCATTATATGCATATGAAGAAGATATACGTCAAGGTTTTATAACAATTAAAGGTGGACATAGGATAGGTATTGCTGGTGAATGTGTTATGGAGAAAGGTGAAGTAAAGACCATACGAAACATTTCATCTGTAAATGTAAGAATTTGCAGGGAAGTTATAGGAGCATCTGACAAAGTAATGAAGTATATTGCTTCAAAATCTAGAATTTATAACACAATAATTATTTCGCCTCCTAAGTGTGGAAAAACAACTATATTAAGAGACATAGCTAGAAATATTTCAAATGGAATGTCTATTTTAGGCCTTAATGGAAAAAAGGTAGTTGTAGTCGATGAAAGGAGTGAAATAGGGGCATGCCATTTGGGAGTACCTCAAACTGATTTAGGACTGAGAACAGATGTATTAGATAATTGTTTAAAAAGGGAAGGTCTTATTATGGCAATTAGAAGTCTTTCTCCAGAAGTTTTAATTTGTGATGAGATTGGGACTCAAGGCGATATTGAATCACTTATTATGGCGTTTAACTCTGGTGTAAATATAATCACAACAATTCATGGCTTTACAATTGAGGATTTATACAAAAGAAAAGTATTAAGTGATTTACTTAATAATCAGATCCTTGAAAGAGCGATTATTTTAAGTAATAGAAGTGGAGTAGGGACAATAGAAAATGTATATAGTCTAAAAGGAGGTGAAAATATGTGCTTAAATTAATATTAGCCATGTGCGTATTTCTTATAAGCACTTATATTGGTTTTTCATATGGCGAAACTTTTAGAAAAAGACAAGCTCAGCTTAAAGAAATTTTAAAAGCTTTAACAATTCTTGAAAATGAAATTGTTTATGGAGCAACACCATTACCTGAAGCATTAGAAAATCTTTCCCATAAGGTCGATAAACCTTTAAGTGATTTTATTAAAGCAATTTCAGATAGGTTAATTAAAGGAGATGTAGAAAGTGTATATGAAGGTGCCTTAGAAGAATATTCAAGGTTTAAAAATGAATTTTTTATATATGATGATGATAAAAAGGTTTTAGGAGATTTTTTTAAATCTCTGGGAGAATCGGGAGTATATGGACAAGAAAAGATATTTTTTTTAGCCGTTGAAGGCATAAAAATGAATTTAAGTGATGCCGAAGATAACGCAAAAAGGAATATAAAGCTTTATAGATATCTTGGAATATGTCTTGGGGCAATGATAGTCATATTTATAATTTAAATAAAAAATATTATGAGTAATTGAAAATAGAATTCTTAATATAGATTGGGGGAAGATTAATGCATGATATAAGCATTCTTTTTAAAATTGGTGGAGCTGGAATACTTTTAGTGGTTTTAGATAAGGTATTAACAAGTAGTGGAAAAGGTGAAATTGCAGCCATTACAAATATTGCTGGAGTTGTAATAATTCTTCTTATGATAGTTTCAATCATAGGAGATTTGTTTAGTACAGTTAAAACAATGTTTATGATGTAAGGTGCGTAGATTATGTTGATAATTAAAATTGTTTCAATAGCATTCATAACATTATTTATTATGATGTTTTTGAAGCAGACCAAAAGTGAAATAAATACATTTCTTGTTTTGGCTGCTGGAGCACTTATACTACTAATAATGATAGAACCACTAAGAGAAATAATTGATTTTTTAAGGCAAATAGCTGATAAAGCAAATATTGATATGTTGTATATCGGAATTATACTTAAGATTTTAGCAATTGCATATATAGCATCATTTTCAAGTGCTTTGTGTAAAGATGCCAATGCAGATAGCTTGGCCGCACAAATAGAACTATCCGGCAAGATTATGATTTTAGTACTCGCTATACCGATTCTTATGGCTGTGCTAAATTCTATATTGCAGATAATGTAGGTGTTAATTATGAAGATGATAAAAAGAGTTACATTAGTATTAATAATGAGTATTACGTTAAATATGGTTTTTTCAATAATTCCAAGTCAAACCCTTTTAAATATTTATAAAGTTTATGCCGCAGAAAGTAGAAGTAAAAGTGACATGGGATTAAATAACGGTATGAAAAATGACGACGAAGCAGAAAGTAAACAGGTAAATGAGGTTAATATAGATGACATAGGTGGAACTGCAAAAGATGAAATCAATTCTTTATATGAATATATAAATAAAATGAAAAATGATGTGGAATTGATGGATAAGCTAGATCCTGTGGAATACATGAAAACATACATTAAAGAAGGGAAAGGCAATCTTTCATTGGATAATATTTTAAATGCAGTAATAAGTTTGGCTTTTAAGGAAGTTAAAAGTGTTCTAAAACTTGTAGTATCAATAGTTACAATAGCAATAATATGTTCACTGCTTAAAAATTTGCAAGATGCATTTTCAAATGAAAGTATATCGCAGGTCGCCTTTTATGCATGTTATGCCTTGATAATAATGGTTTTGTCAAAAAGTTTTATTATATCAATTTCAGTAGCAAGGGATGTGATAAATAATATCTCAGATTTTATGAGTGCTCTTCTTCCGGTATTAGTAACAATGATTACAATTTCAGGCGGTATTGCTCAAGCTACAACATTGGATCCAATTGTTCTCGGGGCAGTAGTTTTTATACCAAAACTATATTCAAATTTTATAATTCCAATGATACTGATGAGTTTTGTTTTAGAATTTGCTAATAATATTTCATCAGAACACAAGATAACCAATTTATGCAAATTGTTTAAACAAATAATAATATGGATTCAAGGAATTGTCGTAACAATTTTTATTGGCCTATTAACTATTCGAGGAATTACATCGTCTACTATTGATGCAGTAACTCTAAAAACAGCAAAATTTGCTGTAGATAATTTTATCCCAATAGTTGGAAAGGCGTTTTCGGATGCAATTACATCTGTTGCAGGGTATTCATTAATAATTAAAAATGCAATAAGTTCAATAGGCTTGGTAGTAATAATATTAATTCTCTTACATCCGCTTATTAAACTTGTGTTAATGACATTCATATATAAATTATCAGCAGCGTTAATAGAACCTATAAGTGATTCAAGGATAACTAAATCTCTGGAGGCAGCAGGAAGTTCCATGGTACTAATAATGTCATGCGTTTTAACTGTAACCTTAATGTTTTTTATACTAATTGGTATTATAGCATCTTCAGGAAGGTTTATAGTTGGAGGATAAAAATTTTATGTTTATAGAAAGTTTGAAAAGTTTCGTAATAACATTGGTGACAGTTCTCATATTTATAAGTGCAGTAGAGCTTATTTCACCTGATAGCAAAATAAAAAAATATATAAGGTTTGTACTTGGTTTAATATTAATTTCTGTAATTTTAAATCCAATTTTACATTTTGTTTCGAATGGAGAAAAAACAGTTGTGGATAACATTAAAAGTTATGAGGAGGTATTTTCAGAAAATGAAGCTAAAGTTGATTTACAAAATATAAACAATAACGACCAAGATAAAGGTGATAACAGAAAGAAAGCATTTGTAAATAATTTTAATAAAAATTGTGACAATTTACTTAAGAACAAATTTAAGGATATGACGTTTAAAAGTGATGTTGATTGTGATGTTGATTTCAATAAAATAACTTTTAATGTAAAGAAACTTAAGATAGGTGTAAGTGATAATAAGGTTAAAAAGGTAAAAAAAATAGTAATTAATGATGAGGTGAAAAGTAACAGTAAAGAAGAAAATAGTGAATATGGAGAAGTACAAGATTATATAAGCAGTGAGTTAGATATTCCTAAGGAGAAAATAGAAGTATATCAATTAGATGAATAGGAGGTATAAAGATGGATAAGGACAAATTAAAAAATGAAATTAGTAAAATTTTAGGTCAAAAGCCATTAAAAAATTTAATTGCTGTATGTTTAATATTAGCTTTTGCATTAATTGCAATGAATGTTTTATATCCAACAACAACCAAAAGCTTAAGCAGCAGCAATATATCTGAAACAACTACAAATCAAGTAAATGTGGATAAGACTAAAGCTCCTAGTGAAGTTGATGCAAAAGATTATGAAGAAAAACAAAAGAATGATTTAAAAAACATTTTGAAGAAAATGGATGGAGTCGGTGACGTTGAAGTAATGATGTCCTTTGAAAATGGAGAAGAAAAGGTTCCGGCATATGACAAGAATACTCAAAAATCAACTACAGAGGAAACAGATACTGAAGGCGGGAAAAGAGTAAATAATCAAGACACAGATTCATCAAAGATTGTTATGTCAACAAGTGACGGAAATAATCAGCCGTTTATTTTAAAAACATACAAACCTAAGATTATTGGAGTAATAGTACTAGCAGAGGGGGCAGAAAACAGTAAAATAAAATATGAAATTGAACAAGCAGTATCTAAATTATATAACTTAAGTTTAGATAAGGTTAATGTATATAGCATGAAGAAGTAGCATATAATTTTATAGAAAAAGAATGGGAGGAAGTTTATTATGACAAAGAAACAATGTGGGATTATATTTACATTATTAGCATTAATATTATGTGTAGGAATGCTAGCTGCAAAACTTAATAATGGAGGATTAAATGATCCAACAGATTTAAGCCAAGTTATTTCAACAGATAAAACTAACAGTCAAGATACAGAAGCTATGAATCAACAAAATTTTTTCTACCAATCTCGTAGTGAAAGAGAACAACAAGATTCAGCAACAATTCAAACTTTAAATTCTATAATTTCAGATGCAAATACATCAAAAGATCAAAAAGATGCAGCTACAAAGGAATTAACTCAAAAAACAATGACAAAGGATTATGAAGGAAGAATAGAACTTGGTATAAAGAATAAAGGATATGAAGATG
This sequence comes from Clostridium sp. LS, assembly GCF_002760435.1. GTDB lineage: Bacteria > Bacillota > Clostridia > Clostridiales > Clostridiaceae > Clostridium. The sequence continues at coordinate 15,949 of NZ_AUUU01000124.1, read as the reverse complement.
CTTTATGTATGCTACAAGGAGATAAAGCAACTGTAATAGTCAAATCTCAAACTGCTTTACAAGAAAGTGAAACTGTAGCTATACAAGAAATAGTTCAAGATGTTTCAAAAATAAAAGATGTAATAATACAAGTACAAAAATAGTAGAAAAACCATATTATATTTGTAATGTTAAATTATATTTGATATAATGAACACAAGATTATCATGTTTTGTAATTACAAAACCTAGGAGGTTAAGTAACATGGAAGATTTAATTAGAGAAGAAAATATAGGAGTTGTAAAAATCTCAGATGAAGTAGTAAGCGTTATTGCTGGAATTGCTGCTCAGGAAATCGATGGGATTTTAGATGGTCAGATGGGTGTTGCTAACAACCTTACTAATATCTTTAAGGGTAAGAAAAGCACCGCAAAAGCGAGTAAAGTAACTTTAGAAGAAGATAGAGCAATTATAGATATGAATGTATCAGTTGAATATGGGAAAAAAATCATGGACGTGGTAGCACAAGTTCAAGATAATGTTAAAAAAACTGTTGAAGCTATGACAGGATTATATGTTGAAGCTGTTAACATTTATGTTCAAAATGTTTATTTGCCAAAAAAGGAAGACAGTGAATCTATCTAAGTTGATTTTCACCCTCTGAAGCTTTCAGAGGGTGTTTCTATGCGGATATTAGGAAAGAATATGAAATCGCTCATATACTTAAGGTTTAAAAGAAAATAAAAATGTGTATAATGATAGATGTACATAATTAAATATGTTACATAATTAGGAGGACTATATGAATAGAAAATTATCAAGGGAAAAAACTATGGAGTTATTATTTGGGATAACATTAAGCAAGGACACAATTGAAGAAGCAGTTGAATCATTTATAGAAAATTATGAAGAAAATATAAAAGATATAGACTTAACATATGTGAAGCAAGCATTGATTGGAGTTCAAAATCATAAAGCAGAAATTGATAAAATGATTGAAGCTAATTTACATAATTGGAAGATAGACAGAATATCTAAAGTTAATTTAAGTATATTAAGGCTAGCAACATATGAATTATTATATGATGAAAGTGTACCAAGAAGCGTTGCAATAAATGAGGCGCTAGAAATAGCAAGAAGATATTCAGATGAAAAAAGTGTAGCATTTATAAATGGTGTATTAGATAAGATTAAAGAAAATTAATAACTGTAAACTGTTAATTGTAAACTGTAAACTGAATAAATTGGGTGGTGTTTAAAATGGGGCAAATAATAAACGGTAAAGAAGTAGCTTCAAAGATAAAAGAAGATATTAAAAATTTTGTTAATGATAGAAAAGAAAAGAATTTAAAAATTCCTAAAATAGCATCTATTTTAGTTGGTAATGACGGTGGATCAATATATTACATGTCAAGTCAGGAGAAAGTAGCAAATTCTTTAGGGGTTGAATTCTTAAAGGTAACTTTACCTGAAACCTGCAATGACATAGATGTAATAGAGGAAATACATAAATTAAATGATGATGAAGATGTTCAAGGTATTATTTTACAGCTACCTCTTCCTAAAAAATTTGATGAAAAGAAAATAATCAAACAAATATCTCCAAGTAAGGATATTGATTGTCTTACTTTCGAAAGTCAAGGAAAATTATATATGGGGGAACCAAAATTTTTACCTTGTACACCTAACTCAGTAGTTACATTAATTAAAAGTTTAGATGTAGATCTTACTGGGAAAAATGTTGTCGTACTTGGAAGAAGTAATATAGTTGGAAAACCTGTGGCGCAGCTTTTATTAAATGAAAATGCTACAGTAACAATTTGTCATTCAAAAACTAAGAATTTAAAAGAAGTTTGTAAAAATGCAGATATCTTAGTAGTTGCTATTGGAAGACCAAAGTTTATAGATGAAACTTATGTTAATGAAAATGCAATAGTAATAGATGTCGGAACATCATCCTTTGAAGGGAAGATAACTGGAGATGTGGATTTTGATAAAGTAATTGATAAATGTAAGTTTTTAACACCAGTTCCTGGAGGAGTAGGTTCATTAACAACAACTCTTTTGATTAGAAATGCATGTGAGGCGTTGAAGGAAAATGAATATTAAGACATTAACTGTTTCTGAGGTTACAAATTATATTAAAAGAATGTTAGACAATGATTTTATTTTAGGCAATCTCTCTGTAAAAGGGGAGATTTCTAATTTAAAATATCACAGCAGTGGCCATATTTATTTTACTTTAAAAGATAATAATGGAAGAATAAATTGTGTTATGTTTAAAAGTAATGCATACTTATTGGATTTTTCATTAGAAGAAGGTATGGAAGTAATTATTAAAGGTAGAGCATCTATGTATCCTGCAAGTGGAAGTTTTCAAATTTATTGCGATGAAATAAGAAAAGAAGGCTTGGGAGATTTATTTATTAAATTTGAGAAACTTAAGGAAAAACTATCTAAAGAAGGATATTTCGATGATGCTTATAAAAAAACACTGCCCAAATTTCCTCAGAGAATAGGTGTGGTGACATCTCCTACTGGAGCTGCAATTCAGGATATTATAAATGTTTCCACTAGAAGGAGTAATTTAGTTGAATTAGTTCTATACCCAGCTAAAGTGCAGGGAAAAGATGCATATAAAGAGATTATTGATGGAATAGATTATTTTAATAAAAAGAAATCTGTTGATATAATAATAGTAGGCAGAGGTGGTGGATCAATTGAAGAATTATGGAATTTTAATGAAGAAGAGTTGGCAAAAACTATCTTTCACAGTAAAATTCCTTTAATTTCAGCAGTTGGTCATGAAATAGATTTTACGATTTGTGATTTTGTTGCTGATATAAGGGCAGCAACTCCATCTCAAGGGGCTGAAATAGCTGTACCTTTAAGTGATAGTATTAGAGATAAGGTTTACGACATTTCAAGAGTTATAGATAAAAAGATTCAGGAAAAATTAAGTAACAGTAAAAATGATTTATCTGCTGCAGAAAGAATTTTAAATATTCATTCTCCAATAACTAAAATATCTAACTCATATTTGGAGTTAGATAAATTTCAGGATAGGCTTAACTTTGCAATAAGAACAAAGATTAAAAGTGAAAAAAGTTATTTAGAGAATTTAAATAATTTACTTGTCGCTCATAATCCAATTAAAGTCATCTCTAAAGGTTATGCTATAATTGAGGATAATGAAAAAAATTTAATTACTTCAAAAGAACAATTAAGTGAAGATAAAAACTTGAAAATTTTTCTTAAAGATGGAGAAGTTGAAGGAAAATTTATGATATTAAATCATAAGAAGTAACCTACAATCAATTATAAGTATATGTATTTTTGATATAATTGAGTAAAAATAATTGCATTAAAGTGAACTATTAATTGAGCATACTGATATAATAGAAAGAAAAAAGTTTTAGGCTTTTAAAACAAGGAGTTTGAAATATGGCTAAAAAAGAAAGTTATGAAGAAATGTTAACTAAACTTCAAAATATATTAAATGTCTTAGAAAATAATGAATTGAATTTAGAGGAATCAATAAAATCATATGAAGAAGGAGTTAAACTAATAAATAAGATTTATAAAATACTAGATTCATATGAAACAAAAATTTCTATAATAAAAGAAGATAAAGAAGTGGAGTTTAGTGAAGGAAATGGAGATAAGTAATTTAAAAAAAGATATAAATGATTATTTAGAAAATTATTTTAAAGAAAAAGGAACATATAATAGGATTATATATGATTCATGTAGCTACAGTTTAAATATAGGTGGAAAAAGAACTCGTCCTATATTGCTTGCTTTAACTTATTATTCTTACAAGGAAGATTATAAGAAAGTTATGCCAATGGCTGCAGCAATTGAAATGATTCATACTTATTCACTAATTCATGATGACCTTCCATGTATGGATAATGATGATTTAAGAAGAGGTCAGCCTACTAATCATATTAAATTTAACGAGAACATTGCAGTTCTTGCTGGGGATGCTTTATTAAATGAAGCTATGATAATCATGATGAATTATTCGTTATTAAATAGAGAAAACTCTTTAAAAGCTGCTTATGAAATTGCAGTTGCGGCAGGCGCAGAAGGAATGATTGGCGGTCAGGTTGTAGATATTTCTTCTGAAGGAAAAGAAATTTCAAAAGATCAATTGGAATATATGCATTCAAAAAAAACAGGAGAGCTGATTAAAGCAGCAGTACTTGCAGGAGGTATTTTAGCTAATGCCCCAGAGAATGATATAAAAGCATTAGAGGAATATGGAAATAAATTAGGCTTAGCATTTCAGATTAAAGATGATATATTGGATGTTATAGGTGATAGTGTTAAATTAGGAAAGAATACTCATGCCGATGAAGCAAATAATAAAACTAATTTCATTTCAGTTTATGGGTTAGAAAAATGTATGGAATTATGTAAGACATTAACAGAAGAATGTATAACAATTCTCGAAACTTTGAGTGTTAATGCGAAATACTTAGCGGAATTAACATATACTCTTTTAAACAGAGAAAATTAATAAAGGGAATGATTGTTATGGAATTATTAGATAAATTAAGTTTTCCAGAAGATTTAAAAAAGCTTAATGAAGATGATTATAAAGTTTTAAGTAATGAAATTAGAGAATTTTTAATAGACAGTGTATCTAAAACAGGAGGTCATTTAGCATCTAATTTAGGTGTTGTAGAATTGACATTAAGTTTATTTAAGGCTTTTAACTTTGATGAAGATAAAATAGTATGGGATGTAGGACATCAAAGTTATGTTTATAAGATTCTAACCGGGAGAAAAGAAGGATTTAAAAATCTTAGACAATTAAATGGAATTAGTGGATTTCCAAAGAGAAATGAAAGTAAATATGATTATTTTGATACTGGTCATAGTAGTACCTCAATTTCAGCGGCACTTGGAATAGCGAGAGCCAGAGATATAAAAAAAGAAAAATACAATGTGATTTCTGTAATTGGAGACGGGGCATTAACTGGAGGAATGGCGCTGGAAGCGTTAAATGACGTAGGATTTAGAAAAACAAATTTGATAATCGTATTAAATGATAATCAAATGTCTATTTCTAAAAATGTAGGAGGCCTTTCTAGGTATTTAAATAAGCTTAGAATAGCACCAACATACAATAAGTTAAAAACTGATATACATGCATCTTTGGATAGTTCAAATTTGGGGAAAAATATAGCTGGGAAAATATCTAAAGTTAAAGACAGCATTAAACAGCTAATAGTACCTTCAATGCTTTTTGAAAATATGGGAGTTAAATATATAGGGCCAATTGACGGTCATGATATCAATGCTATGACTGAAGTTTTTCGAATGGCCAAGGAAGTAAACGGTCCTGTAATAATACATGTATTAACCCAAAAAGGAAAGGGCTATGCATTAGCCGAGGAGAGTCCAAGTAAATATCATGCAGTTAGTTCTTTTGATTTAGAAAGTGGAGAATCAAAGGTATCCCCTAAAAATAGTTACTCAAAGGCTTTTGGAAAAGCGCTAATAAACCTTGGTGCAGAAGATGACAAAATAGTAGCAATTACAGCAGCAATGCCTGAGGGAACGGGACTTAGGTGTTTTTCACAGAAGTATAAAGATAGGTTTTTTGATGTGGGAATAGCCGAAGAACATGCAGTTACTTTGGCTGCTGGAATGGCTAGCAATGGTTTGAAGCCTGTTTTTGCTGTTTATTCTACATTTTTGCAAAGAGCATTTGACCAAATGTTACATGATGTCTGTATTCAAAATCTTCCAGTAGTTTTTGCTATAGATAGAGCGGGAATAGTAGGTGAAGATGGTGAAACACATCAAGGGATTAATGATTTATCCTATTTATCAATGATTCCTAACATACATATTGTAGCACCAAAGTGTTTAGAAGAAGTTGAAGTATTATTGAAATGGGCTCTTAATAAAAATGCACCTGTTGCTATTAGGTATCCAAGAGGCGGAAACATAATTAATACGCTTTCTCCAATTGAAGAAGTAGAGGAAGGAAAATGGGAAATAATAAATAAAGGCTCAAAGGTCTGTATAATTTCTACAGGAAAAATGGTGCAACATGCAATGCTGGCAAAAGATATATTATATGAAAAGGGCTTAAATCCTACCATAGTAAATGCAACATTTATTAAACCAATTGATAAAAATATGCTAGAATATATTAAAGAAGAAGGCTATAATATTTTAACAATAGAAGATAATATTTTAAAAGGTGGATTGGGTTCAGCTGTCAAAAATTATCTTTGTGAGATAGATTATAGAGGAACAATTAGATCTCTTGGATATGATGATCAATTTATTCCTCAAGGAAATGTAGAAGCTTTATATAAAGTATATAAATTAGATTGCGAAAACATAAGTAAGGCTGTCATAAAGCTTTATGATTAAAAGGAGAAAAAAATGGCAGAAAAAAAGGAAAGACTTGATTTACTTTTGGTAGAAAAGGGCATAATTACTTCTAGGGAGAAAGCAAAAGCCTGTATAATGGAAGGAAAAGTCTATGTTGATGGTCAAAAAGTAGATAAAGCAGGAGAAAAGGTTAGTTTAAGTGCTAGTATTGAATATAGAGGTGAAACTCTGAAATATGTTAGCAGAGGTGGACTGAAATTAGAGAAAGCAATGAATGCCTATAATATTTCATTGAAAAATAAGGTTTGCATGGATATAGGAGCATCAACTGGTGGGTTTACTGATTGTATGCTTCAAAATGGAGCAGCTAAGGTATTCTCTGTTGATGTTGGGTATGGTCAGTTTGCATGGAAACTAAGAACCGATGATAGGGTAGTCTGCATGGAAAGAACCAATATAAGGTATGTTACTTTAGATGATATAGGAGAACCTTTAGATTTTGCATCTATTGATGTATCTTTTATCTCATTAAAGAAAATAATGCCTGCAACATTAAATCTTTTAAAAGATAGTGGTGAAGTTGTAGCACTTATAAAACCTCAGTTTGAAGCGGGTAGAGATAAAGTTGGAAAAAAAGGCGTAGTAAGGGAAATAAGTACTCATAAAGAAGTAGTTCATGATATTATAAGTTTTTTATTGGAACAGCATTTAAATGTTTTAGGAATAGGTTATTCGCCAATTAAAGGTCCTGAAGGCAACAGGGAGTATTTGGTTTACTTTACAAAAGATAAAAATAAAGAAAGTGATTTTAAAATAGAAGATATAGATGTAGTAGTTGAAGAATCACATGTGGAGATTTAACTTCTTTGGAGGGGCTATGAAAAATATTGGATTTGCAATTAATTCATCGAAAGATAAAGATAATAAAATAATAAATATGGTTATAAAGAAATTTAGAGAAAAATTTGATTTGGAAGAGATATTTGTATTTAGTTCTTTTGATGCAGAGATACAGGATTTAAAAGATGTAGATTTACTTGTTGTTTTAGGAGGGGATGGAACGCTTCTTGGAGTTGCAAGATCTTTAAATGAAAGCTTTAGGGGATCTATTTTGGGAATAAATATAGGTAATTTGGGGTTTTTATCTAGTATAGATATTTCAGATATTGATGTTGCTCTAAATAAACTTGAAGCAGGAAATTATAAAATTGTGGACAGAATGATGTTAAACTGTAAAGTTGAAGCACAGAAAAATATAGAAGAACTTAAAGCTTTGAACGATGTAGTACTAGCTAGAGGAACATTATCTAGAATGGTTAAATTCACAATATTTGTTGATGGAAAAATATATTCTACATTTAGGGGTGACGGGCTAATTATTGCGACGCCTACTGGCTCAACTGCATATTCTTTTTCAGCAGGTGGACCCTTTATATACCCAGATTTAGAACTTATAACCATAACACCAATATGTCCACATACGAAGAGTATGCAAACTATTGTATTAAACGGAAATAGTACTATAGAGGTACACGCGGATCAAGAAGAAGAAAAAATCTATTTAACAGTGGATGGTCAAAAGGCAATTAGAGTAAATCATGATATGTCGGTAAAATTGAGTAAAAATAATAGTAGCTTAAAATTACTATTATTTGATGATTATGATTACTTTAAGGTTTTAAGAAGTAAGATTTTAAATAATTCTAAAGAATGTGATGGTGAGGAAATTTGAAATCAAAAAGACATACAAAAATATTAGAAATCATAGGTTCTAGAGAAATAGAAACACAGGAAGATTTAGCAGATGCATTAAAAAATGAAGGTTTTGATGTAACTCAAGCGACAGTTTCTAGAGATATAAAAAATTTAAAATTAATAAAAGTTCAATCTACTAACGGAAAATCTAAGTATGTTGTATCAACAGGAGAACAAAAGAATATTATCGATAGATTAAGCAATATTCTAGCAAATACAGTTCTCTCAGTAGAAAATGTAGATAAGATGGTTGTTATAAAAACCATAACAGGATCTGCGCCTATAACAGCTGAAGCTATTGATAATTTAGAAAGTGCAGATATTGCAGGTACTGTAGCTGGAGATAATACTATTTTTATATTGGTTAGAAGTATAGAAAGCGCTGAAGATTTAGTGGATAAAATAAGAAAGAGAATGTCATCATAAATTTAAGGGTGGGATGAAATGCTAATTCAATTAAATATTAAAAACTTTGCTTTAATAGAAGAGATAACTATAAACTTTAATGAAGGTTTTAATATACTTTCAGGAGAAACTGGTGCTGGAAAATCTATTATGATAGATGCAATTGATTTTGTTCTTGGCGGTAAATTTTCCAAGAATTTAATAAGAACTGGTGAAGAAAAAACATATGTAGAAGCTTTATTTACAATCGAGAAGTCTAAAGTTTTAAATGTTTTAGAAGAACTAGATATTGAGTATGAAGATATATTAATTATCTCTAGAGAAAGCCATTTAAGTGGGAAAAATTTAATTAAAGTTAATGGAAAAAGTTTGATTACATCTCAACTTAGAAAAATTAGGGCAAAACTTTTGGACATTCATGGCCAACATGCAAATCAAGAACTTTTGCAAAGAAGCAGCCACATATTCTATTTGGATGATTTTATAGGAAATGAAATTATAAGTCCCTTAAAAAAGTATAGTGAATTGAGGGAAATCTTAAAGGAAATTAAAGAAGAGATTAACAGAATTACTGGAAACTCAGATAGAGATAAATTACTTGATTATTTAAAATTTCAGATTGAAGATATTGGAAAGGCTAAACTCAAAGTAAATGAAGATGAAAATTTAAAAGAGGAATATAATATTTTAGCTAATGCTGAAAAAATAAATAATAGTTTGGCTCTCTCTTATGGAATTTTAAGTGGAAATGAGGAATTTAGTGTAATAGATTCAATTTCAAAGGTGATACAAGAACTATCTAGTGTTGAAAATCATTTTGAAAAGATAAAAAAGAGCAAGCAAACAATAGAAGAGGCTTTTTATATTTTAGAAGAAGCTAGTCATGAAATTAGGGATATGTCCGAAGATATTTTTTATGATCAAGATGCATTAGATAAAGTAAATGCCAGAATTTATGAAATAAATTCATATAAGAAAAAGTATGCGCCAACGATACCAGAAATTTTAGAATATCATGAAAAAATAAAAAAAGAATATGATGAAATAATTAATTCGGAAAAAATAATAGAGGAACTAAAGCAAAAGGAAAAAGAAATTTTGACTAAAATGAAAGAAATAGCCTTAATTCTTCATGAACTTAGAAAAAATAGAAGTAAGTATTTGGAAGAAAAGATATTAAAAGAACTGGCGTTTGTAGGTCTTGAAAAATCTAGGATGGAAATTAGCGTAATAGATGGAGAAGAGTTTAATGAAAGAGGCTTTGATGAAGTAAGTTTTATGATATCTACAAATCCTGGTGAACCATTAATGCCTTTAGAGAAGGTTTTATCAGGTGGTGAACTTTCAAGAATAATGTTAGCTTTAAAATGTGTGTTTGCAGAAAAAGACGAAATTCCTACATTAATTTTTGATGAAATAGATACAGGTATAAGTGGTGCAGTTGCGCAAAGGGTCGGAGAAAAGATGTATCAATTATCAAATACGCATCAAGTTTTATGCATAACACATTCTCCACAAATTGCTATATTATCAGATTACCATTATTTTGTTATGAAAGATGTAAAAGATAATAAAACATTTACAAAAATTAAAGTTTTATTAAAAGAAGAAAAGGAATTTGAAATTAGTAAAATGTTGGCTGGCGATGATGTTACAGAAGCAACATTAAACAATGTTAAAGAAATGATAAGATTATGTGAAGCAAAAAAAATAGAAATTAAAAAATAAATACATATTTAAATAAAAATTGGTAAAAATAAAATCATGTGATTACGTGGTTTTATTTTTTTGTTTTGTTATATAAAAAATCAATATGAAGCTAATGAAATAAAAATATATATTTAAAAAATTTAGTATATGCTTAATTTTTTGACTACAATAACAGAGTTCCTATAGGATAAGACTCTCATGGTGTGGGGAAATTAAATTTAGTAAATAGAAGGAGGAGAGAAATATGAAGAAAAAACTTTTATGTACAACTAGTTTAATTATTACTCCAATCCTAATTCTAATTTTAATGACCACAATAAGTATAAGAAAAATACCAAATAAAATTTATACAAAGGATGAAAAAACAGTATCATCAATTGCACCAATAGGGAATACAATAAATAAAATTAATGATAAAGATGATCAATATGAAATAAAATTTTTAGGAATGATTCCACTTAAATCGCTTCAAATTCAAAAAATCAGAGATTTAGAGCTTTATCCTGGAGGAAATCCTATTGGTGTACGAGTTAATAGTGAGGGTGTACTTATTGTCGGATATTCAGATATTGTAATCAATAATAAAAAAGAAGAAAGTCCAGGAAAAGCTGGCGGCCTTGAAATTGGTGATATTATTTTAAAAGTAAACGGTGAAGAAATGGAAAATTCTCTTGATTTGTTAAAAACGATTAAGGAATGTGACAAGGAAGATGTTAAAGTTGATATATTAAGAAATGGTGAGAATTTTACAAAAGTTATTCATTTAAAGAAAGAAAATAACAAGGACTATAAAATTGGTTTATGGATAAGAGATTCAACCGCTGGAGTAGGAACATTGACATTCTATGATGCTAAATCTAAGAAGTTTGGTGCGTTAGGTCATCCGATTACTGATTGTGATACAAATGAGCCTTTTTTAATAAAAAAGGGAGATGTCTTAGAATCATCAATTATTAGTGTTAGAAAAGGTGAAAAAGGCTCACCTGGTGAATTGAAAGGTATTTTTTTAAATGAACAAAAGCCAACAGGAAATATTGAAAAAAATACACAAAGTGGAATATTTGGAGAAATTAAAAATAGTGTTGTATTAAATAAAAGCATAAAACCGCTTAAAGTTGGATTTAGAGATGAAATAACTACAGGAAAAGCAAAAATAATTACAACTATTGATGAAAGTGGTCCTCAAGAATTTGATATAGAAATTGAAAAACTTTTGAATCAATCTACTGCTGGATCGAAAAGCATGGTAATTAAGATTACTGATCAAAAATTACTAGAGAAAACGGGAGGAATAGTTCAGGGAATGAGCGGAAGTCCGATAATTCAAAATGGTAAAATTGTAGGAGCAGTAACTCATGTACTTATTAATAAGCCAGATACAGGTTATGGAATATATATAGAATGGATGCTGCAAGATGCAGGAGTGATAAAATGAAATATATAGGTGGAGATATGCAAATAACTCCACCTAATTTGGTTTTATAAGAATTCTAATATTAATATATATTTTCATTATGATAAGTTAAAAAATATTAGGTAAAAAAATAAAAAAGTAGAAATAATTAGATAATTCTAATGTAAATTATAAAGTATGGAATATTTTTTTTAAAATAAAATAATTATTTCATTGTAGAAAAAAGAATATAAATATATAATAAATATATATTAGCTTAATAATTGAGAATTCAGGAAATATATAGTTACAATTTTATTTATAAAAATACTTTAAACTATTTTTTCAGAAACTATTTACTTTCTGAGAAAAAAAGTGTATAATTTACAAATAGTGGAAGATAAATACACTAAAACAATAAAACTTATTAAAAATTTATTTTTATTGAATATATTAATATAAATTAAAATATATTTGAGAATAAACGTACATACCCTAATAATAAAAAACTTACAAAGTTTTGTAGAAGTGATCTTATATAGTATAATATATAGTAGGTGGATTATTAGATAAGATATGGTTATATAGGGTGAAAATATTTTAAAATACAAAACATAATTTTAGAATTGACAAAAGGAGAGAAGAAAATATGGAAGATTCAAAAATATCTGTACTTATTGCTGATGATAACAAGGAATTTTGCAGCATTTTAAACGATTATCTGTTAAATCAAAGAGATATTGTTGTTACAGGGATAGCTAAAGATGGGAGAGAAGCATTAGATTTGATTGTTGAAAAGAAACCCGATTTAGTGATACTTGACATTATTATGCCACATTTAGATGGTCTGGGAGTACTTGAAAAATTAAATACTATGCAATTAGAAAAGGTTCCTAGAATAATTATCTTATCAGCTGTTGGGCAAGATAAAATAACTCAACAAGCAATAACATTAGGTGCAGATTATTACACTGTAAAACCTTTTGATATGGAAGTATTTACAAAGAGAATAAGAGAAATGTTTAGTGTTGCTCCGGTTCAAGAAAGTAATATTAGAACATCATATCAATCATCATCAATTTTATCCTCAAACGAAAATAAAACTAAGGCACCAATTGACTTAGAAACTGAAATAACTAATATAATACATGAAGTTGGTGTCCCAGCTCATATCAAAGGTTATATGTATTTAAGAGAAGCCATAACTATGGTTGTCAATGATATGGAATTATTATCAGCTGTGACAAAAGAGTTATATCCTTCAATAGCTAAAAAATACAATACAACAGCTTCAAGAGTTGAGAGAGCAATAAGACATGCAATAGAAGTTGCATGGGGTAGAGGTCAAATAGAAGCAATAAACAGATTATTTGGATATACAGTTCATAATGATAAAGGCAAGCCAACTAATAGTGAATTTATCGCTATTATAGCTGATAAATTAAGACTTAAAAATAAAGTTAGCTAAACAAGTTATAGAGACAAAGTTTGAAAAGTTGAAGCTGATAAACTCTATAAAACTTGCTATAGGTTTCAACGTTTAATACCTATAAATATTTAGTTAGATTGTTAGATAAGCATCTTTTGTACATCGGTTTAAAGACTGATATACAAGAGGTGTTTTATATTGCTAAGAATTACCGAAAAAAATAAGACCAGTAATAGATTTAGTTCAAGATTTTTTAGATTATTGTTGTTACAAAAATTTATCTTGTTTTAAGCATAGATGTAATGATTAAAGCGAATATAGACAAAATAACTGATATTGGCAAAACCTATCAATTATTAAAGAAATATAAAAGCATTTTTTAATCGGCTTGATGAAAATGAAATAATTAAATTATTTGTAATTACATCTGTGATATATTTCAAATTAAGGAATAATATGAATAGATATATATTTATATCTATTGAATGTTTTCTTATATTGTCTGCAATATCTGAAATGTTTTTAATGAACGTTGTGCTTATATCAAATTGGATCAATATTACTGGACATATAATTAAGGCTATAGCTGCATATTTTTTGTATAAGGGAGTTGTTGAGACATGTATAAGTAGACCTTACAATCTCTTAAGTGGTAATTTAGAAGACGCAGGTGATAAATTGAAATTATTTGAAGAGATAATAACTCAAAATGAACAATGTGCTAGTTTGCTAATTAATAATTGTGATGATGTAGTTTTTGTACTTAGTGAAAATAAGTTCGTATTTGCTAATAAAAAGATGGCTGAACTTTTGGGTGTAGAAAGAATAGAGAATATTATAAACACTAATGTAGATAGAATTATTATATCGATTGAAGATGATGGTGTTGGAATATCGTATGACAAATTAGATACAATTTTTGAACGATTTGAACAGGTAGATAAAACACTTGTGCGTAATACAAAAGGTAGTGGAATAGGATTGTCACTTGTGAAATCTATAGTAGAAATGCATGGAGGTAATATTAAAGTTGATAAAGCAGATAAAAATAGTCTTGTATTAATTACGTATTTATGTTAATATTAAATTACACATTAACTAACGATAGACTCCCAAGAATAGATTACAAATTTCTTTTCAAACATTTAAAAATAAGATAATGGCAATGGAAAATTGTTTATTATCTTATTTTTAGTTTGTTTAGGAGTTGATTTATCTAAAGATTATGGTAATTATTTATTAAATCAAAGAGTTCTAGGTTTAAACTTTGTGTTAAATATTGATTAATTTACATCATGGTGGTAATATATATATAGACATAAAACTACATTATTATATAAAGATTGGGAACAGTGAAGAATTCTCTTTATTTGGGCATCTTGAGGATTCAGAGTTTATGATGCAACCTACCAATCAAAACTAATTAAAAGCAAAAAATAATTAGTTTTGATTGGTTTTTTATTTATACTAAAAAACAATCAATAAAACAGATGATTTGAGAAATTTATTTTTAGAGGAGTGGATATGTATGAATGTAAACAATAACATAATCAAGTTCATAAATGAAAATTTATCAAAAAATTCTGAGTTTGAATTTATTGCTAGATTAGGAGAATTAACTTTATTGGATATGTACTATATTGAAAAACAATCCACTATTAAAAATATAAAATCAAAATTAACTTATCAAATAATAGACAATAGTTATATAAAAATTCAATATTTTTTATAAATTGAATAAATATATGATTTATTTTAATATTATTGCACTACTGTTAAGTTAAAAAATTAATATAGAGCAAATTATTTGACTAATATTGATTTTTTTGCATAATTATGATAATATATACATAAATTTAGATAAAGATTGGAAGCTATGAAAAATTCTTTAAATGTGGGCACTTTGAGAATTTAGAGCTAGTTGTGCAACCGACCAATTTAGACTAATAATTATTTATTAGTTTTAATTGGTTTTTTTATTTATAAAAAAATAATTTGATAGATTCAATAGTGACTTTATATTATATAATGAAGAAGGAAGGTTGAAAATATGAATGAAAGCCAAAAAAATATATTATTAGTTGAGGATATGTCAAGTGTGAGAAAGTTTATAAAGCTTCTTTTAGAAAATGCAAATTATAATGTAAGTGAAGCATCAAATGGCGAGGAAGCGATTGAGGTATATAAAACATTAGGTAATATTAATTTGATAATTACAGATATATATATGCCACAAAAAAGTGGTTTAGAGTTTGTAGTTGAACTACGGGAGGAGTATAAAGATATAAACATAATTGTTGTTTCGGATGGTGGGGAAAATAATTTTTCTAATGAGTTAGGTGTTTGTGAAGCATTGGGAGCTACCTATTTTATGAAAAAAGATATGATTATTGATGAGTTGGTTAAATTAGTAGATAAGATATTTTCAGAATAAAGTATTTCATGTGTTGTAAATAAGATATATAGACCAAGTGATATTTTAGTTTATTAGATATTACGATACTTACATAAAATAAATTAAAAAGAAAATTATAATAAAGCAACCTGGTAATTTTACTAGGTTCTTATTGTTTAGAAATAATGAATTTAAGTTGTATAAGCTCCAATGAAAGAAATAAGTGAATTTTAGCTGTTATAGCTGATAAGTTAGGATACAAAAGAACAAAGTATGTTATTTATATTTAAGCAGGCAACGTAAAAACGATTAATAGTTGAAATTCATCACTTTTCATGGTAAAATAATGTAAATAAAGAAGGAAAAGGCGGGAAGGTATGTTTGAAAGTTTTAAGAAGTTAATTAGTAAATTATTAGTTTTAACAATAATGTGTATAGGTTTTGTACCAACTACAATGGCATCAGCATCAACAGTAAAAGTAACAGGAATAACATTAAGTCAGACGAGCTTAAGCCTATCAAA
>NZ_AUUU01000123.1 GCF_002760435.1 Clostridium sp. LS | reverse complement strand
GGTTGGATAATAACAAGCGTAATAATCGGATTAAATGCAGTTCTTTTATATTTAACCTTTACGGGCAATGTTTAAATGTATTTGGTAAAAATTTCATTAAGAATATAAGCAGTAGTGAAAATTACGCTACTGCTTATATTTTCTATTGGGCACATTTTAAATATATATTTTCCAACGTTTTTTAAAATGGATATACATATAAAGTATCAGGATTAGGATCTTTTTCTAAATGTTCAACTACTATAAGAATATCTACCTCACCTTTGAAAGTATCTTTCTTAATTTTTCCTTTTATTTTTATCAAAGTGTCGCTATCACAAATCTCCAAATTATTACTGTCGCATCTAATTCCTGCAATCTGCATATCAGCTGCACAACAGACCATCATAAATCTTCCTATTATATATTCATTTTCTTTTAATTCTTTATCTTTATATACAAATCCTGTTATCTCTATTTCTTTTCCTTCATATTTATCTGGGTTTCCTAGAATCTCATCAAGGTTGAATTACTTCTGCTGAATAATTTCACTTTAAATAATGATAATATTATCAAGGAGTGATTTAATATATGCAAATATATAAAAAATTATTGATTTTTATTATTGTTATTATGAACTGTTTTGAATTAGTAATCTGCAATGCTCAAACACAAAATACTGAAAAAACAAAAGATAGATTAGAAGTAATAAGAGAAAAAGGTATTTTAACTGTTGCTTCATCAAATGATATTCCATTTTCTTATATAGATCCTAAAACAAAAAATTTTACTGGAATTGATGCAGAAATTATAACGGAAGTCGCAAAAAGATTAGGTATTAATAAAGTTCAAATGAAGCAAGTTCCATTTCAAGATTTATTAACTGAACTAAATAGTGATAATGAAATAGACGTAGTCGCGGATGGAATGTATGTAACGGATGAACGTAAAAAAGAAGCATTATTTACGAATATATGGTATAAAGAATCTGAAGCTATAATTACTCCTAAGGTTTCAAAAATTGTTTTTAAGGAAGATCTGAAAAATGCAGTAGTTGGGGCACAGACTGGAACAGTTTTTTTAGAATTGGCTCAAAAATTACAAAAAGAAGGATTAATAAAAAGCGTAGTTCCCTTTGAAGATCAGGCCACATTCTTATCAGCAGTAAGTACAGGAAAAGTAGATGCTGGTATAACTGATTCCATTCTTGCATCATACATAATATCACATAATAATAATAATTTATATTTAACAATATTGCCACCAACTAACTATATTCCAGAAGCTCCAGGAAAAATAGCAGCTGCAGTTAGAAAAAGTGATACTGCCTTAGCAAATACAATAAATCAAAAAATTGATGAAATGAAAGAAGATAAAACAATTGCTGAAATTCTAAAAAAATACGGTTTGAATGAATCTTATTTTGTTTCAGTTAAAGATGGTCATATTTAACTGAAACAAAATAAACCAAAAACAGTAGTTAGATTTCTGGCTACGGCTATAAAATAATAAAAGTGGTAACTAAGATTATACTACTCTTGAACATATCTGTTGAACTTGTATAAATTTTTCATACTTCTCTATTACATATTCTTTATTTGATTTTTATAATCACCTTTTAAATCCCTTTCCATATTGAGAGAGAAGAAAAGTAACTCTTTACTACAGAGAAAAATTGTAACCTTTTTTAATCCTATATAATATTATTATCATATAAGAATTCACTATCATTCATTATTTCATCATAAGTACCATTTCTAATAATTGTATGATTACTTGAAAACACTACTGCTCTTTTAAATACTCCATCTACATATTCAAAATCATGGGTAGAACATAAAATAGTTTTTCCTGCATTATTTATAGCTATCATAAATTCTTTTAGGAACCTCTTAGTTTTAGGATCAAGCCCATTCATAGGTTCATCAAATATATAAACATCAGGATTTAAAACTACTACTGACGCTATAGATACCTTTTTCTTTTCTCCACCACTCAAATGATATGGCTGTCTATTTCTTAATTCTTCAATTTTTAATAGTTTCAAAGTATCTTCTACTCTTTTTTTAACTTCTTCTTCATCCATTCCCATCTGCCTTGGTCCAAATGCAATTTCATCATAAACATTCGAGCAAAACAGCTGTACATCTGAGTTTTGAAAAACAAAACCTATTTTTTTATGAAAAGCCTTTGAGAACTCTTCATTTTGCATTTTTTTATTATTAATTTCTTCACCTTCAAAGAAATAACTTCCGCTATCAGCTATTATTAATCCATTAATCAATTTCATTAACGTAGACTTTCCGCTTCCATTTACACCTATTAAAGCAATAGATTCACCTTCATCAATATGTAAATTAACATTTTTTAATGCAGTAACTTCAGCATCATATGAATAAGAAACATTCTTTATATCAATCATTAAATCACAACCTATCAAAATAAAAATATGCTAACACAAACACTATATTAAGTATAATGCAAATATAATCAGCTAACTTAAATTTAAATTTCGTATATACTTTATATGTTCCTGTAAAACCTCTAGATTCCATGGCTCCATACATTTCTTCTGCCATTTCCTTAGACTTTATAAACATAGTTCCTACAATTCCGGAAAGTGCAGTACTTTTATTATTGTTTCTACCTACAGACCTTAATTTAAGTGCATAAACCATACTTAATGAAAATTCACCTAAAATTATTATGTATTTTATTGTAATATCAAGTACAAAAATAAATGTATCTGATATTTTAAATATTTTTAAAGCAATTATTAATTCATTCCATTGAGTGGTGCAAGTTAATATACTAACAGAAGCAACAGAAACTAAAACTTTTAATGTGATCATTAAAGTATTATTACCATATCCTAAAAAAATAGATGGTAATAATATCACAAATGTGAAAATTGCTGCAGCCAAACTTGCTTTGACAACATATTTTATTTCTCTTATACTTAAAAAATTTATTAACACAAGTATAAATACATTTGCAATTAAAACGAAATGAAAACTTCTGCTCAATGAAACAAAAATAATTAGTATAAGTACTGATATTAATTTAGTTAAGGGATTAATTCCAAATTTAACTGCCCTTAGTTTGGTTTGCTGCCTAAACCTAGAAAGCACATTAAATATAGATAGAATGCTCTTATCTATAAAAGCATTCTTATCTTTTAGGGGTGTGTAATTGTCTTTTTTCAAAAGCCATTCTGGCATTAATAACTTCCTCTCTTATAACGTATATTAATCATTTATGCTTTTGTTGCCTTTTTCATACTTGCAATTATTCTAAATACTAATAGCAGTATTGCAACCCCTGCAACTGCTGATAAAATATATCCAAAGCTATCTGGAAGTCCTGAAACAGAATAATCCGGCATTAATGCACTAAAGCTAAATCCATTTTCCATACCTTTTGGTACAAATCCCAAAGCATTGCCACCTGTAATTACAGAACTTATCTCGTCAGGTCCCCATTCTCCCCAAGCTGTACCTGTAGCTAATAATCCTAAAGGTGATAAACATATTAAAGCTATTATTAACCCATATACTGGTTTTACTTTTGTAGCAGATCCTTCATAAATAATTCCAGGTGAAACTTTTTTAATAAAGCCTAAAACTCCAACAGTTATAATCCCCTCTAATACTCCTGCAACTACAAGATGAGGAATAAGCATAGACGGTATAGTAATTGACAAAGGATAAGGACAATATAATGGTATACCTGCCGCATCTTTAAAAAGTAATGGCTGTATTCCAAATTCTATTGCCGCACAAAAAGCTGCCACATTTATCCCAATATATGAGGCAATAAAAGTCCCAATATATTCTCCTTTATCTGTTTTGAATTTCTCTCTTAAGAACTTATAAATATAATAACCAACAAATGGGATGACAAATGCCATATTAAAGCAATTGGCTCCAAATGCTAAAATACCACCATCTCCAAATAATAATGCCTGGATTAAAAGTGCTATTGTCACTGAAATGCATGCTGCTTCAGGTCCTAAAAGAATAGCCAGTAACGTTCCTCCTACAGCATGTCCAGTAGTTCCACCTGGTAACGGAACATTAAACATCATTGTTAAAAATGATAGTGATGCACCTATACCCATAAGTGGCATTTTCTTTTTAGTTACCTCCTTTTTAACTTTTTTTACTGCTCTTGTCCAAACTGGAACCATCGCCGCACCCATAACTGCACAGGTTGCTGGACTTAGATAGTTATCTGGAATGTGCATTTTAATTCCTCCTTTAAATTTTAATAAAAAACAAAACCACAAAAACTGACTACAAAATAAAGTAATCAACCTTCGTGGTTATTAATCATGATTAATATATTAATTAAATTTTTCAAAAATCGCATACCCTCGTGATATACAAATTCATAATACTATACTATTCCAAAGTTGTAAATATTAAATTATTCTTCAATACATGTTACAAATGAATTTAATCTACTTACAGCTGTATATTTAGTCTAACAGTTCTTTGTCCTTTACATACCCTTTATTTCAAAATTAATTCTAAATTAAGAAATTTATTCATAAATTTTCAGTAGTATTTATATTATTAAAACGTTATTAAAACGTTAAGTGAAAAGTTAAATTCGTGATTTATATAAGTCGTTGAAAATGCAAGTCTTAAGTCGCTTTAGTTACTCTTTACGGAGCAGAAAGGAACAATTATAATAGTGTTAAGATGGCTGTTAACCTATTTTTTTGCATGGTAAACAGACATCTAAAATATAGTGCAAAACTAAATTCCACATGCCGTTCTTTTGCAAGATTAAGTTCGTAGCAGTGGATTCCACATGTGCTAAATGTTATTTAAGCAGCGTTGGCTTCAGTGTGACCTCATCTGGAGTAATTTCCACCAGCTTGAGGAGTTTGTGCAACTTGTTATTTAAAAGCATTAGGGATAGTTTAAACGGGGTGCAGCCGTTTAGGCTGTCCCTTGCTTCACTGTTAATATGATTCATTAAAATAGTCGCATCTTTCTGTGTATATGAATCTAGACTATGCCCCTTTGGGATTACATATCGTATGTATTCATGATTCTTTTCTATCATTCCTTTTTGCCAAGAGCTGTTCGGATTGCAATAATAAATTTTTGTACGAATTTCGCCGCCTGCATCGCATTCCAGACGTTTTGGAAACTGAAATTCAGTGCCGTTATCAGTCAGAATGACTGGAAAAAGCTCGTTAAATATTTTGATTCCAAGCTTTTCAGAAAGTAGATCAAGCACCTCAATTACACACTCTTGAGTTTTTTCAGCAAGTGCAAAAATTAGCATTAGAGAACAGTTGCGGAAAAGCATAGTTAAAAAGACTTGTTTGCTATTCCCACGACCGCCCTCCACAGTGTCCATTTCTACAACCTGAGATTCTGGTTTAGTTTTAAGTAGGGTAGAAAAGTCGTCATAAGTGCGACCTATACGAAATTCCCTTGCAGAAAGGCTAATCCTTGTACCTTTTTTACGTTCCTTACATTTGTAGCGTACACGACGTCTTAAATCAATGTTCTTAGCGGAAAAAACACCTTTATCGATATAGTTGTAAAGCGTCCTGCGGCAGCAAGGTATTTCGTGACCGTGATGGGCATAAATATGAGCGAGTGATTGTCCTTGTTTAAGCAAAGGTGAAATTATATTATCTAGTATAGCGATATCAGCTGAAGATTGATTAATTCCGTCTCTGCATGAAATTAAAAGCTCCTGAGAGGCCATATCAGCCTGTTGCGCAGAATAAAGTGCGTGTTGAAGTGTACACCTTTTAATCTTTTGGCAACCGTTGCAGACATAAGGAGCTTTTTGAATTTTAGGACATACTTTTATAGTGTAATCAGGACAAAGTTCTTTACAGTCTGCTTCGCGGGACGGATTATAGCAGCTCTTGCAAAGTTTAACGCAATCCTTTCTTTCACATAAGAAGCGAATCTGACAGCTTTTTTTGAGGGCACATGGAAGCTTTGCTTTAGCTCCATCTCTCTCAGGAAAATAACGATATTTTTTAACTTCTTTTGCAACAGTGCTAGGATGTTTTTTTATCTTTCTAGCGATAGTAGCAAAGGATTCACCGTCTAATAAACCTTTTTCAATCATAATGCGTTGAGTTGTTGTTAGATGTTTACAATCATAATTCTTATTCACTATAATTACCTCCAATAATATTAGAGGAATCCACTTACATATAAATTGTATCACCTTGTATCAAAAAATAGTGCAAGACTAAAGTCATTAATCAAGAATTTAGTATTGCAATCAAGAAGTTACTTTTTCATTTTAGGAAACGTTATTAAAAAGTACTTGACTTAGAGTTAACTTAAAGGTATAGAATAGTATCATATACAAGATAGCAAAAAAATGCAAGATGAAAAAGGAATGATCATTAATATGAAAATTGCAGTAATAGATGCACAAGGTGCAGGTCTTGGTCAAAACATCATAAAAAGGATTCGTAGAGAAATAGGCAATAATGTTTATATTATTGCACTTGGCACAAACTCATTTGCTACCTCGAAAATGGTACAATCGGGTGCAAATATTGGTGTAAGTGGAGAAAGAGCAATCAGTTCATTTTGTAAGACAACTAAAATAGATAGCATAATAGGACCAATTGGAGTAATTTGTAGCGGAGGTATAAACGGAGAGATTACCCCTATGATTTCCAATGCAATATTTAATATGGATTGTACTAAATATATACTTCCATTACAAAAACATGGTATTTATATTCCTGGAACAAGAGATCTCCAAATTAAAGATTTAATTGAAGAAATTGTACTTGATATAAAAAATAATATAGAAAATTTCTAATCTGATATTAATATGTTAATTAATGGGCATTCCTATGATTAATATCCAATTAATGTATTCTTGCTTTTATACCATTTAACTATATATTTTAATTGCTGCAGAGCCATAACTTAACCTTCATTCTAAATTAATCTGTTAAATTCAATGGCTATCTTTTTTTATATGATAAAAGCCTTGTTCAATATACTACTGAACAAGGCTCTATCTTAGGCACTACATTTTTGCAGCACCATTTTCTCTTCTTAATTTTAATCATACAAAATATATTATTTGATTTTTTTCTTCTGATTTTCTATTTTATTTCTCTCTACAAATCTTCCCATTAAAAAGGCAATAACTCCAACTCCAATACCTGTTTGTACGCAGAAAAGTAAACTTTCTACCTCGCTTGGCAATTCCCCACCAATCCAAGTTTCCATAACTGGCTTAACCCAAGGTTTATACTCAGTACCTGTAATTTCTGAAACAACTTTACTTCCTGCATCATCTGATCCACCAAATTCAGCACCCTTTAATGTGAATAATGGTATAACAGCAATCAGTGCAGCGATAATTAATAAACTTATAACTGTTTTTCTAGTCTTTGACATTAATTTTCGCCTCCATTCACTAATTCAAGATCTTTTAATTCCGATTTTGCATATGTTTCAAGGCCAATAATAATAACAACGGTCAAAATACCTTCAATGATTGCTAGTGGAACCTGTGTTGGTGCGAATACTGCAAGAAATTTAGCTACAGATGCCATAATCCCACCATTTTCAGATGGATATGCAAGTGCAAGCTGAATACTTGTTATACAATAAGTAAATAAATCACCAATTGATGCCGCCAAGAAAATACCTACATACTTATTAACATTTAGAATTTTACATAATTTATAAATTCCATAAGAAAGAAATGGACCTGCAATAGCCATAGAAAATGTATTAGCACCAAGAGTAGTTAGACCACCATGAGCAAGCAGGATTGCTTGGAAAATAAGTACAATAATACCTAAAATAGCGACTGCACTTGGCCCAAATAAAATTGCACCAAGTCCACTACCAGTCATATGTGAGCAGCTTCCTGTTACTGATGGAATCTTTAATGATGAAAGTACGAAAACAAATGCGCCTGCCATAGCCAAAATAGTAATTGCTCTACGATGGTTAGATACTGTTTTCTTAATCGATAAATACCCTGCTACTAGGAATGGAATGCAGATAACACCCCACATAATGCAAAATTGTGGTGGAAGATACCCTTCCATAATGTGCATTGCATTTGCTGCTGGAGTTACTCCAAAAACTAAAGCAAATGCTGCCGCTAAAGCGACAATTCTTTTTTCTTTTTTATTCATTTTTCTCCCCCTCTGAACTTTTAATACTTATATCATTAAAAGCTAAATAATAAAATAACACTTTGTGTTAATTTTTAGCAAACTAAATTGTCTTTAATTAATTATGAATGTTGAATAATTTAAGTTCTTATATGCAGAAAAGTTCTGTATTGTAGCACAGCTACTCTTTTATGAGTGCTAAGTTCTTGGTTGTGCTAGCGCACTTTTTTTATATGTGAAATAATCTTATTTGCAGCATAGCTGCTTTTTATATAAGTGCAAGTATTTCTTTAAATTGCTGTATACTTTTAGGATAGATTTTTATATCTTTTAGAATATGTTTTTCTATAAGAGATTCATATACCTCTAGCATAGTTGGCTGTTTTAGATTTGCCTGCTTTAAGATTTCTTTGTTTTTAAATATTTCTAGAGGCGTTCCATCTGCAATAATTTTTCCTTCACAGAATACAAGCACTCTCTCAGCCCATCTATATGTAAAATCTACATCATGTGTCGAAATCAGCATTGTCTTCCCTTCAGAACCAAGCTTTAACAAAACCTCTTCTAACATCATTGCATTTAAAGGATCAAGCGCTGCTGTTGGTTCATCAAAAATAACAATTTCTGATTTCATGGCAATAATATCAGCAATACTAACACGTTTCTTTTCACCACCACTTAAATAATGAGGAGGACGATCCTTTAAATGAGAAATATTCATATATTCCAGTGCTTCATCAACACGTTTCAATACTTCTTCTTTGGGAAGTTTTAAATTCATTGGTCCGAATCCAACTTCAGCTCTAACTGTAGATGCAATAATTTGGTTGTCAGCATCTTGAAATACTATTCCGATGTTTTTTCTAAGTTCCTTCAAATTCTTTTTATTAATAACAGTATCTCTATAAATAATTTTCCCGTGCTCTGGGGTCAGTACACCATCCACATTCAAGAAAAATGTTGATTTGCCTGAGCCGTTAGAACCAATGACAGCTATTTTCTCACCTTCATAAATCTCCACGCTTACTCCATCTAATGCGGACTTTCCATTTCCGTAGGTATAATGAAGATCTTCAATTTTTAATATTAATTTTCTCATAATCGTTCCTTTCTATCTCGTAATACTCCAAAGCAAAATCAAAAAAATTATAAATACTACTGCAACAATAATCTGTATTAGCTCTACCTTTTTATCTTCCTCAAAAAATACGAGATCTCCATCATAGCATCGAGCCTCCATGGCATCATAATAAGCATTTGCTTTCTTAAGTGAAATAATAAGCATATTACTTGCGATCCTTCCAAATGTATAACAGGAAGTTTTAAAATCACAATAACCTTGACGTGATTTTGCAGAATTTTTCATTTTAGTAGAGACATCCATTAAAATAAATATATAACGATAGATAAGACTCATCAATTCTACAATAATCTTTGGTACATATGCCTTTCTAAGCACATAAATAATCTCAGAAGTTGGAGTTGACAATGTCATCATCTGTAAAGCACTGATTGCTGCAAAAATTTTCAAAATTAAAAAAGCCATTTTCTTAAGCTGTTCCTGAGATGTAAACAGATAAAAGAAACCAAGATGCAGGTTATACTGTCCTATTGGCTGTTTCGAAAAATCAATAGCAATAGTAAAAGTGCTAAGTAAAATAAAAGTAATCGGAATTGCCAGTATTGACACGTATTCAATTGCCGGAATTTTCCCTTTTATAACTGTCAGATATGCCATTGCAATTATTATTGCAGCAGACACATACGGATTGTCCAATACAATGCAAAAAACCAATGTCAAAATTGATAAATATACTTTAAATCCAGCATTCCACTGCCTGATTTTTGAAGCATATGCATAAAAATCAATTGAATATCCTTCCCCATGTTTATGTCCTATTTTATGATTATGATGATGTCCCCAATTCCTATGAGTATGCTCACTTTGATATTTCCATATAAAGAAAAATATAACCATCAGAAACATAGCACATAAAATAATAATTTTTTCCATATCACATCTCCTTTGAATTTTTATCTATATCAGCTTTTGTAAAAATCAATACTCAAAATTCGCCAGTTATATATGCAATCTATGCCTTAATATGTACATTTATTTGTTATATTCTAACTTTAATTTTTGTATAGTTTTTCTACAAAATAAAAAGTCCTTCTAACTAAAGTGTTAAAAAGACATAATAATAGAACATACTTACTCATATAAAATAAGTAAATAAATCTTCATTAAAACGCCCCCTCCATCACTCGTAGAGTTATTGGTGCAAAATATAGGCAGGTCTTCTGACTTAAGAATCATCATTTAAGTACG
>NZ_AUUU01000122.1 GCF_002760435.1 Clostridium sp. LS | reverse complement strand
GCTTCATCTTGAGCTTCGAATAATTCAAAGGCTGGCATACTTATAACTCTTGCGTCTATTCCTTTTGCTGCCAGCTCATCAGCTGCTTTGTAAATCAATTCAACTTCTGAACCTGATGCCATAAGTAATACATCTGGAGTTTCTTTCTTAGAGTCCTTAAGGATATATCCACCCTTTAATGCTCTCTTTGCGCATCCATCATATAGTGGTAACTTTTGTCTTGTTAATACTAATGATGTTGGAGTTTTTCCATTAGTTACAGCATAATACCAAGCTGCTGCTGTTTCTTTTGAGTCTGCTGGTCTAAATACTGTCATATTTGGCATACTTCTAAGAGCTGCTAATTGTTCTATTGGTTGGTGAGTTGGCCCGTCTTCTCCTACTCCAATACTATCATGTGTTAAAACATAAGCTACTGGAAGATTCATAAGAGCCGATAATCTCATAGCACCCTTCATGTAATCACTGAATACAAAGAATGTTGCACAGAATACTTTAAGTCCTCCGTGAGCATACATTGCATTAGCTATAGCTGCCATAGCGTGTTCTCTAACTCCAAAGTGAAGGTTTTGTCCACTTCTATCTTCTGCTGAGAAGTCTCCTTTTCCAGCCATATAAGTTTTATTTGAAGGAGCAAGGTCTGCTGAACCTCCAATAAAGTTTGGAATAAGTGCAGCTAATCTGTTTATTACTATTCCTGAAGATTCTCTTGTAGCCATTTCCTTATCAAAGCTCCAGAATTCTTCATTGTTTAATAAAGCTTCTTTATCAATTTCACTACTCATCCACTTA
>NZ_AUUU01000121.1 GCF_002760435.1 Clostridium sp. LS | reverse complement strand
TTAACAGCTCATTTTCAAATGTTTTCTACACAAAAATATTTATTATTTCTAGTTAATATATCCACATGAAGACTTAGTAAATATGTAAGTATATTTATATAATAACTCCAATTATAATATTGGATATCTCTATAGATAAACTAAACATACATTTGATTTATACTTTAAAATATATCCCAACTAGAAATATGAATCATTCTTTTGTGGAGTGTTTCATTAGGAATTTTTATGGTTGTGATTCTTAGACCAGAAGTTGTTCCAAATATGCTAGTTCAAAGCTTGCCTTTGAGGCTAGCATTTTGGATGCAGCTTCTTGTCTTAGAATCACCCATAGAAATTCCTTAGGAACTGGAACAAATGAATGATTCATATTTCGTCGGGCTATATTATTAAGTCTAAATCACGTTTTGGTTATCTATCGCGCTAATTTGCAGCTTCACTCTTATTTTGATCATTTGTTGGAATACCAAAGGTTGTGTTTGGTATTTTTCCGACTATGATTGTATCTGAAACTGGAATTTGGGTGCTTACTTCTGTATCTTGATTTCTCATTGGTAATTTTAATCTTATTTTGGCATTAACATTTAAATATATTTTATGCCTTGTTTGATTGATTCCAGCACTTTCAAACTTCGATTCATAGCTTGTACTTATGTTTCCTATAGGTTCAATGGATACTGTAATTTTAGGGCCTAAGTTATAAAATGCACTACTGCTGCTCATCCATCCTATAGGAACTTTTATCGCTGAATTTTTCATATCACTTAATTCTTTATTACATTCTGTAGCTAATTTAGCCGCTATATAATTTAATTTTATAGTATCTGCTTGAATTAAAGTTATATTTCCTTCACTATTTTTTTCTATTTTTATCATTTTATCATAATTAAAATCTTGCGAAAGAATCTCTACACTTTTTTCGTTTATTATATCTAATGTTTGAGATTTCGCCATTATTATAGCTATTTCTGTTATTGAAGGCATAACTCTTTTATCAAAAAATACTATTATTATATTAAAAGCAACAATAATTAAAATTAGAATAGCAAAAAATGATATGTATTTATGGCTTTTACGTTTGGTATAATATTGCATTATGAACACCTTTATATTGAGTTATTGATTTAATCATACTATAATTATGCTATAATGATATAGAATATTATTAAATTATTAACCTTATAATTTTAGGAGGATAAAATGGCAATTAACGATAAAGCAAAAAAAGCTGATAGTACTCCACGACGTAGAAAGCCAGTAAAAACTAAACAAAAGAAGTCTCACAAAATATTTAAAGGCGTATGTTTTGGTTTACTATTTTGCTTTCTGGCAATCGGTGTGGTAGTAGCGGGATATGCTTTTGCAATAATAAAAACTACACCTCCTCTAAATGTTGATGCAGTATTATCATTAAATCAACCTTCCAGCTTATATGATAGTAATGGGGACTTTATGGATAATCTTCATTCAGATGAGGAACGTTATGTTGTAGATTCTAGTAAAATACCTGCTAACTTAAAAAATGCTTTTGTCTCCATTGAAGATGAGAGATTTTATAAACATAATGGAGTAGATTTTCAAAGAATTGCAGGTTCAGCTTATCTGGATGTGAGGAGATTAATATCAGGACAAAAAGGTTTGCAGGGAGCTTCTACACTAACTCAACAATTAATTAAAAATACAATTTTAACTAATGATGTTTCTATTGAAAGAAAAGTAAGGGAAGCATATTTAGCAATTAGCTTAGAAGAAAGATTAACTAAAGATCAAATATTAACAGCCTATTTGAACACCATTCCTTTAGGGGGGCATGTATACGGAGTAGAGGCGGCATCTTTATCCTATTTCGGAAAAAGTGCTTCTGACTTATCATTGATTGAGTGCGCATACATCGCAGGCATAACTCAAGCTCCGAGCTACTATAGTGCTTATAATGAAAATAATCAAAAAGATCCATCACCTTATATTAATAGAACTCTTACAGTATTAAGTATGATGCATAAGCTTGAATATATTAGTGATGCTGACTATGATAAGGCAGTTAATGATGTAAAAAATGGCGGCTTGGTATTTAAATCAAGCAAAAAAGACTATAGACTAAACTATGAATGGTTTGTATATCCTGCCGTATCTCAGGTAAAAGAGGACTTAAAAGCCAAATATAACTATTCTGATGATGAAGCTTCAAAATTAATGGTAAATGGTGGACTTAAGATTTATACAACAATGAATAGATCACTTCAAGACTTTACTCAAGCTACATTAGATGATTATAGTAACCTAGGAATCAGTAATGGAGAATCATATGATAAAGATGGGGTTCCATTATTGCAGGCTTCTGCTACAATTATGGATTATAGAACTGGTCGTGTTATTGCTATGGTAGGGGGACGCGGTAAGCAGCAACCTCAATCAACCAATAGAGCATATAACGATTTACGCCCAATTGGTTCTTCAACAAAACCATTAACAGTATATGGTCCTGGAATTGATCAAAAGATTATAACAGCTGCTACACCTATTGATGATGCTCCAATTCCTGAGGAAATTGGTAAGAAGTACGTTCCTAATGATCCTTATAATCCTTTGAATTCACCTAACGAATACGCCGGAATCATTAGCGCAAGAGATGCTCTTACTCATTCTAAAAATACAGCTGCTGTTTTGATGGAAGATAAAATCGGACTAAAGACTGGTATATCATATGGGCAAAAGCTCGGCTTGAAGTACAACTCTGCATCAAAAACTTCAATAGCTGCTCTCGCTCTAGGTCAATTTAATAATGACCCAAATGATAGAGATGGAGGAAATACTTATATTTTAGCTGGAGCCTATGGTGCTTTCGGCAACAGTGGTATATATACAAAACCTGTTTTATACACCAAAGTTGTTGATTCTAGCGGTAAAATTATACTTGATAATTCTACTCCTAAACAGACTAAAGTATTTTCACCTCAAGCGGCGTATATTTTATATGATATGTTAAAGGGTCCAGTAACTGAATATAATGCTACTGGTGCAAAATTTGGCGATATGCCTGTTGCAGGTAAAACTGGTACTACTACTAATTCAACTGACCTATGGTTTGCAGGTCTTACTCCTTATTTATCTGGATCAGTTTGGCTTGGATATGATAAGCCTAAACAACTTCTTGGTAGTTCAAGTGGCGCTGCAGTAATATGGGGAAAATTAATGAAGGAAGCTAATAAGGATTTTGAGGTAAAAGATATAGATATGCCTAGCGGCATAGTGAGTCAAGATGTCTGTAAAGATTCTGGGTTGTTGCCTAGTTCAATATGTAGTCAGGATCCTCGTGGTAATCGAGTGGATGAAGAATTATTTATTGAGGGAACAGAACCAACAACAACATGTACAACTCACGTTATAGCTAATGTAAATAGATTTACCAATAAGCTTGCTTCATCAATAACACCTTCCATATTAACTAAAAGTTCAGTATTTATAAAGAAAGACCATCCAAATCCTGCAACAGCGGATTATTTTATGGTTTTACCATCATCTTACGATACTTCAGGTGATACTCCGCCTGCGACGGATACAACAGAAAGTACTCCATCGCCTGCAACTAATGCTAATGGTGCTTTACCCCCACCTATTGTAAATGGTTCTACGCCTGCAGCTAGAAATGGTAATAACACTAATGGCCCTAATATTAATGAAAATAATACTCATAACCCAATTGGTCCTGGTGGTAATTCTGGCACCCTATCGCCGATTTCACCTTCAAATTAAGGCACAATAAAGAAAATATATAATAAAAAATGTAATAAAAAAAGAGGATAATCTTTATGACAGATTGTCCTCTTTTCTATTAAATTTAAGTTCAATTAGATTTTGTTATTACTTCTTTTTCAGCACCATCTTTTAAGACATTTAATATATTTCCATTTTCCGAACTTACAAAGACTTTCCAGCTGCTACTTGCATCCTTATCTGTCTTACCATCTATAGTTACGATATAACAAACTTCATAGATTGGATTTGCTCCTTTATCTATCTTATTATCCGCATATACTAAATTTGTTTCAGGTCTTACAATACCATCTTTATTATACTTTTGAAAATAATCTAATGCTGCTTCTTTTGCTTTTTCATCAGATATATTAATCACAGGTTCTTTACACTCCTTTTGCATTGTAGAGTTTGAATAACCATCTAAAAAACCGTTTTCTTTATCAATGTTTAATTTTATTTCATCAAAATACAATGGGTATCCATTTTTCTGCTCAGTATAAATAAATGAATAATATGGTAAATTGTTTGATCCATCATTAGCATTAACTGTTTTTAATAATACTTCCCCGCTAAAAATATTTTTTAAATATTTTTCAGCTAAAGACCTAGCATCTTGTAATTCTACTTTAGTACTATTAGCCTTAATTTCTTTTTTTGCAAAGCCTATAACATTATTATTTTTATCTAAATCTATACCAAAACTTTGAGTCACTATACTTCTATGAACCAGTTCATTTTGACTATTTAATATTCTACTTCTTTCATATTTGATAGAGTCTAAATTTTGTTCAGTATTTATTGCATTAATTGAATATAATTTAGTCATAAAGTCTTTCGCCGCCCTAATGTCCTTTGCACCTGGTCCAATAAACATATATAATATTACGACTACAATTATAGTAAGAAAAAGTAAAGTTATCCCCCCAATAACACTCGCTTTCTTTAACTTCATCAATAACCTCCTCTGCTAAATAATAAATTCTACTTAATTTATATTATATCATAATTTTGTGTAAACTCCCCAATTTATCTTTATTTGATTAGAAAAAAGTTAAATTTTTGTTTTCAAAATAATATAAATCTTAATACATAAAAAGTGACTATAAAACGCTTTAAAATCATTTTTACTAGCCACTTTTAACATGCTGATACTTTTGTACAATAATATATTCTTTTAAAGTTCCGGAAACCATAATGCGATTTCTTCTTTTGCACTTTCAATTGTGTCTGATGCATGAACGCAATTTTCTGTTTTACTTCTAGCATATCTATGCCTTATAGTTCCTTCTGCAGCATCAGTAGGGCTAGTGGCTCCATTAATATTTCTTATTCTTGCTACTGCATCTTCACCTTGCAAAATTGCTGCACATAATGGACTCCTTGTTATAAACGTTATCAATTCCTCATAGAAGTCTTTTCCTTTATGTTGACTATAGTGCTGTTCTGCAATTTCTCTTGAAGCTTTCATAAGTTTTAACGCTACTATTTTTAATCCATTATCTTCATAGCAGCTTAAAATATTACCTATAATATTTCTTTCTACTCCATCAGGTTTAATTAATACTACACTTCTTTGTACCATTATGCTCCTCCATATCATGTTAATTACTCATATTATTACCTACCTTATGAATATTATACTAAATATTCAGAAAATTATAAATACTTTTATAATTTTATTCCAAATTTATTATATTATGATATAATTTTTTATAATTAAAATAAGTAATACATTTGAATATTAATAAAATATTATTCTTAAATTGAAATACAATATAATAGGCATGGAGGTAAACAGATGATTAGATATTCAATACTTGTAAAAGGACGCGTACAAGGTGTAGGCTTTAGATATTTTGCCCAACTTACAGCTTGTAGATTAAATTTAACTGGCTGGTGCAAAAATCTTATGGATGGTAATGTACAAATTGAAGTACAAGGTGTTGAAAACAATGTTAATGCATTTATTTCTACAATAAAATCAGGCAATAATTTTTGTAGAGTTGACGATATGAATTTAAACAGCCTTCCTATAATCAATGATGAAAAAAAATTCACAATTAAATATTAATTCTATAGGAATATAAGAAAAGCCATAGGCTTTTCTCCCTATAACTTATAATTTATATCTTATAACTTATCACTTGAAAGGTCTTGTAGTCTGCCCTTTTTCTTTAAAAGAAGAAGTAATTCGTCAGGATCTTTGTTAATTATGAGGTCTTCCGGAAAGTCAATTGATTCAAGCATTTTAACTGCTTCACTAAATTCTCCTATTAAGGTACAGAAATGGGCATCACTATTGATTATTAACTTTGTATCGTGTTTTTTACATAATGACGCTATTTCAGTGCAGTTACTGAAACTTCCTATTCTTGATGTTGTAAATGAACTGTTATTGATTTCTATTAAAACATCATTTTCCTTTGCACATTTTACTATTTCTTCGAAATTAACAGGAACTACTGGATTTCCAAGATGCCCTATTATATCAACTCTTCCACTTTCTATCACATTTATAAATGCTCTAGTATTTTCTTCAATATTCCCTACCTTATATACTTCATCGTGTATACTTCCAATTACAATATCCATTTTATCTAATGTGAAATCATCCATATCTAAATTTCCATCATAATCAATTATATTTGCCTCTGTTCCATAAAGCATAGTAACGCCATACATTTCTCTCGGTAATACCTTATAATTATTAAAATACCAAATATGAGGAGCATGAGGCATAGTAATTCCATGTTCCGTAGTACCAAGCACTTTTATCCCTTTTTCTGATGCAGCCTTTGCATTTTCTATTAAGGTTGAGTAGGCATGCCCACTTGCTATAGTATGAGTATGCACATCCAATGCATATTTCATCAAAATCACCCCTTTTATTCATTCTAAAACTTCAAATTAGTCTGAAATCAATAAAAATATTAAGATACATTAATTATTTTTCCTTAATTACTATGTTATCATACTTAGCAGCTTAATTAAACTATAGCAATTTATCGTAAACATTTACTACAATATAAAAATTTCTATTACCTTTTTCTGATTTCAAATATGTGTTATTATTAGAAATGTATATATTTTTAAATTTAAAGTAGTGAAAGGAGATCTTATGATTAAATTAATTGCAACAGATATGGATGGAACACTATTAGATGAAAATGGTCATTTACCAGATGGTTTTGTCGATATTTTAGATCGTGTAAGAGCAAAAAATATAAAGCTAGTAGCTGCAAGTGGAAGACCTTACTATACTTTACAAACCAACTTCGGTCCTGTAGGAAGATATTTATCTTTCATATGTGAAAATGGAGCTCTAGTTGTAGATAATAACGAAATAATTTACAAAAATATTCTTGCAAAGGATATTGTTAAAGATATGATTACTGAATTAAAAACAGTGGAAGGAAATGCAATAGTATTATGTGCTCCTAACTGTGCTTATACTGAAAATTATTCTGAAGAGAATTTAGCTGAAATAAGAAAATACTATACTACTCTAAATATAGTAGATGATTTAAGTAAAGTAGATGATGATATAATAAAAATTGCTATCTGCAATTTAGACGGCACTAATAATATAGCAGAAAGTAAATTCAAAGACGATTATTATATAGTAGCTTCTGGTGAAATTTGGACTGATATTATGAATAAGGGTGTTAATAAGGGAATAGCATTAAAAAACTTAATGGATACCGATAATATATCAAAAGAAGAAACTATGGCTCTTGGAGATTATTACAACGATATAGAAATGCTTGAGCAAGCAGAATACAGTTTTGTAATGGAAAATGCTCCAGACGATATGAGACATTATGGAAAATACATAGCTGCCAGCAACGTAGAACATGGCGTTCTAAGAGCAATACTTGAATATGCACTTTAGGTTAGTTATAAGTTGTAAGTGATAAGTTATAAGTTGAGGATGAAAAGCATTCAGCTTTTCTAAAACCTATTTTAGAAATCTCCTTCAGAGATTTCATCCTCAACTTTTCACTTATCATTTACCACTTGTCATTTCCCACTAGTAAGATATTTTATAATAAACTTATCTGTTCAATTTCTGTCTCTTTAAATGAAGATATACTTACGCCTATTAATCTTACTTCTTCATTAAGCTCTTCACTTTCAAGTAATTCTTCGGCTACTTTAAAAATTTCCCTTTGGGTTCCAATGTAGTTATTTAAGGTTTTACTTCTTGTGTGATTTTCAAAGTCTTTTGTTTTAAATTTTAGAGTTACTGTTTTCCCGATAACATTTTTGCGGCTTAGCACTTCTTCAATTTCATAAGAGAACTCTTTTATATATTCACGTAATTCTTCCTTGTTTTTAGTATCAAATTTCAAAGTCTTTTCTTTTCCTACAGATTTTCTCTCACGGATGTTTTCAACTTTTCTATTATCAACACCTCTAATTCTCTCATATATTTCCATTCCATTTTTCCCTAAGTATTCAATATAAAATTCCTTAGGAATATTGTATAAATCCTTTATATAATATATTCCCATGTTATTAAATTTAGCTACAGATACTTTCCCTAAACCATGGATCTTTGATATAGGAAGTGGAAAAAGTATATCAGGTAGCATTTCTTTTTTTATTTCTTTAATACCATTTGGCTTATTCCAATCTGAAGCTAACTTTGCTAAAAATTTGTTATAGGATATTCCTATAGATAGTGTTAATCCTACTTCTTTATAAACCTTATTTTTAATATATCTTGCTGCTTCCATTCCATCTTTAATTTTTCCTTGAGATAAATCCAAAAACCCTTCATCAATAGAAACTTGTTCTATTAAAGGCGTGACTTCATTAAGTATCTTAAATATTTCCTGAGAAATCTTAGTGTAGCGGCCATATCTTCCAGATACAAATATTCCATTTGGGCATTTTTCCCTAGCCATGAAAATAGGCATTGCTGAATGTACCCCAAATTTCCTTGCTTCATAAGAGCAAGTAGATACAACCCCTCTTTCACTTATGCCGCCAACAATAACTGGCTTTCCTCTAAGCTCTGGATTATCTCTTTGTTCAACAGATGCGAAAAAAGCATCCATATCAACATGCAATATTTGATTTTCCATTTTTATTGTCACCTCATTATGTTTAACAACATATATAACATATTCTGAATTACATATTTGTCTTATATCTATATTATACAATTTTCCTAGTATAATATAAAATTAAAAAATAGGAATCTATCTTAAAAAACTTTAGTATGATTATTTGCTTAATACTAATTAAAATATTACCTAATTCTATATAACATATGGTATAATAATAAAGTATTTTAAGTATAATAGCGTTATTAGCGATATTATTATGTAAAGGAGTAATTATTATGGGTCTTAAAGAAAAAATAAGCAGTAAATTTAGTAACTACTTTCAAAATGCTTATCTTGAAAAATATGGTGACAGAATTACAAGTATATCTGGAACTGTTTTATCTGTAAAATTAATTGAAAAGAGTTACATTATCTTCAATAGATTAATGGTTGAAATGGTTATTAAGCCTGAAGTTGGTAAGAAGGTTGTAAAGTGCTGGTATAAAAAGAATAAATGGTTTAAAAAACCTGAATTTATACAAGTAAAACAAGGAAATAAAGTTATAGTTATGGGAGTTACTGGCGATAAGAATAGTAAAAAAGAAAACTCTCAGGAAGTTCAGATTATGAATTTATTAAATCTTACTACTAAGAAAGATTTAATCCCAATAGATCACAGTCAAATAAAAAAGTCACGTCAGCAAGCAAACAGCATGATGAGAAGATAATAATTTTATCAGAAAAGCTCCAATTGTCTACATAAGCATTGGAGCTTTATTTTATTTGGAATACCACCGATTACGATATTATCAACCTAATATAATTACTTTGCTACTATTTGACGAATATAAGTTTATTCAAATATTTTGTAAAATTTATTGCTCCTATATAGTTTAAATGTACTGGATCAAAGTAATACATTTTATGTGATGAGATTTCCGTACAATTTTTTAAATTGTGATATTCAAAGTTATACAATTTCTTAAATGACATAATTTTGTCTTCAAAATATTTTTTCCACATTTCTCTATTAGGAGATATCCTATTCTCAATTTCTACGTATTTAGGCATCAACAAAACATGTATTTTAATATCAGGATTTAATTTTTTCAATGTACTTAATAATGTATCAAATATTTTTATATTCTCATTTATAGTTTCCTCATATTTATTTCTCATAATACTTACTTCACTATTAAATGATTTTAGCTGCTCATCACTCACTGTTTGCAACCTGTATTCAATACCTCTTACATTAGCAAAATCATTATAATTATTATATGAAAAAATATTAGTAAACAAACTTTCCCAAGCATCTACATCTGCTTCAGTAATCCCCCAAAATCTCTGACTCTTAAAATGATTAACTACCTGATCAAATGAATAAGTAAAATTTTTATTCAAATTAAAATTATGTCCGTCCAAATTATACCCTCCCCAACTCCAATAACTAATAGCAGTTTTAGAGAGCGATACATCGTAATTAAAATATGTATAATCAAACATATCTATTACTGCATATTGTAAATTTTTAATTTTTTCATAGTAATTTGAAATGCAATACTCCAATGTCTTCAAATTGAAATATAAATCTTGCGATGATACAGCCAAATTGCAAAATGATTTATTCAGGTATTTAGTAATTATTCCAACTTCTGAATGGGAAATTCCTAAAATCAATCCATCATACTCTAGATAATTAGGATTTGTCATTACATTATCCACCTTCATCATTGGAATACTAGCTTCATACATCCTATAAAATTCAAGTATTTTTTCGGGCCTTATATTTTTTTCAATAATTAAAATCTGTTTTAAATCTGAACTTAACGCTAAATTGCGTATTGTCAAAATAATTAAATCACATTGTATTTTGTTTATCTCATCTATAGAGAACACGCTATCCTCTTTATTTCCTCCAAAATAAAAGCAATCACAATATCCTACTATTTGATGCCCTTTTTTTAACTGATTTTCTGCAATTAAACTTTCCTCTTTAGATCCTACAATTAAAATCTTCATTTTGTATCCCCTTATTCCACTATAATAAATAATTTTCTAAAATTTATATTCAATATATTTTAAACCAATTCATTTTATATAGAAACTCTATTACCTACCTTATTAGCTCATACTTCTTAACTACATTAATATTATCGTCTATTTCTCTATTAACTGCATGATATAGTACATAAAAAATATTAAACTTTACAATTGACTTAAAATGATTTACTTTCAAATTTTAAGCAAAGCATTATATATCTAACTTCTATATTTTTATAATCTATAAGTGCCTATCTAATCATATTTATGATTAGATAGGCATATTTAATTTTAACTATATTATTTTGTTTTAATTAACAAATAAACACTGTTAATAAGCGCAATTATCCCAGAAAAGAATATTACAATAAGCCATTGACTTAGAGATAATGGCACTGTATGAAATATATCTTGTAAAAATGGTACATATAGTACAGAACACATTAAGGTTACTGATATTGCAACAGCTCCAACTAGATATGGATTAGTAAATAATTTTATTTGGAATATTGAGTGTCTTTCTGATCTGCACTCAAATACGTGTATAAGTTGAGACATAACTAAGGTACATAATGCTAAAGTTCTACATGTCTCAAGGTTCATTTTATAATATCTTCCTACCATAAATGATAGTAAAGTGCATAGACCTATTAATGATCCCCTAATCAATATCTTTTCAACTAATCCTCTTGCAAATATGCTTTCCTTTTTTTCTCTAGGAGGTTGTCTCATTATATCCTGCTCTGGCGGATCAACTCCAAGTGCTATTGCAGGAAGTCCATCAGTAGCCAGATTAACAAGAAGAATTTGAATCGGACTTAAAGGGTTCGGCAAGTAGAATAATGTTGCTAAAAACATAGTTAATACTTCTCCAAGATTACAAGATAATAAATATCTTATAAACTTTCTTATATTATCATATATTATCCTTCCCTCTTCTACAGCTGCAACTATGGTCGAAAAATTATCATCCATAAGTATCATAGAGGATGCTTCTTTAGTTACATCAGTACCTGAGATTCCCATTGCAATGCCTATATCAGACTCCTTAATTGCAGGTGCATCATTTACACCATCTCCAGTCATCGCAACAATATTACCCTTCTTTTTAAATGCTCTTACAATTCTTAACTTGTGATTAGGTGAAACCCTTGCGAATACCCTGACTTTTTTTACTCTGCCTTCTAATTCTAAATCACTTATTTCCTCAATTTCTTCTCCAGTCATAACTTGCTCCGCTGTATTGCATATATTTAAGGATTTTGCTATGGCAAGAGCAGTGTTTTGATGATCTCCTGTTATCATAACAGGCTTTATGCCTGCAAGTTTGCATTTTAAAACTGCATCTCTAGCTTCTTCCCTAGGTGGATCTATGCTTCCTGCTACACCTATAAAAATTAAATTCTGTTCCAGCCTTTCTCCTTTTGTTAAATTATCCTCCTTATAGGCTGCCGCAATACATCTAAGCGCCCTTGATGACATTGCTGTAACAAAATCTATTACTTGCTTTTTCTTTTGATATGTTAAAGGCTTAACTTTATTATTTTCTAATATAAAATCACATTTTTCAATCAATCTTTCAGGCGCACCCTTTACATAACAGGTTTCTTTGTTTCCTTCTTTCACGATAACCGACATCATCTTTCTAGTTGAATCAAAAGGTATATCGAAAACTCTATTAGCATTGTTAACAAATAACTCTAAAGGCTTAACCTCATTAAAAAACATATTTATTAATGCTGTTTCTGTTGGGTCCCCATGAAGGGCTTCACTCATTTTATTCTTTGTAAAGTCATAATTACAATCATTGCAATACACTAAAGTTTTCATTAGCTTTCCACAGTCAGTAAGCTTTTCTTTATCCAGCTCATGAATTCGGCCATTTATATAAACTTCTTTTACTGTCATCTTATTTTGAGTCAATGTTCCTGTCTTATCAGAACATATTACAGATGTGCATCCTAAGGTTTCAACAGCTGGCAGCTTCCTAACAAGAGCATTTTTCTTAAGCATTCTTGATACACCAAGGGCTAATGAAACTGTAACGATAGCCGCCAATCCTTCTGGAATTGCTGCAACGGCAAGGCTGACGCCAAGTAAAAACATTTCTGTTATATCATGTCCTCTTATAATACCCATTATAGTAACAATAGCACAAATAATAACACAAATAATAACTAAAATCTTACCTAAAGAATCCAATCTTTTATTTAAAGGGGATTTTTCTTCTTCAATATTTTGGATTAAATCAGCTATTTTACCCATTTCAGTATCCATTCCTATGCAGTCAATCTTAAATAAGCCCTTTCCCTTTACAACTGTTGTCCCCATAAATCCTTCATTACTATTCCTTGATTCCTTTTTTAATTTCTCTATCTTACTGTTACTGCCACTTTCAGACTTTGACTGCTTACTGCTGATTTTATAGGCATTTGAATCTTTATTTACACCAACTGATTCTCCAGTTAGCAAAGATTCATCAACAACAATTCCAGAGCTTTCAATAAAGTAACCATCTGCTGGTATTCTATCTCCAGCTTCTAAAATAACAATATCACCTATTGTTAAGTATATTGAATTTATAATTTTTATACTAGAATCTCTTAGAACTTTACAAGTAGGAGCTGCCAGTTCCTTTAGTGCTTCTAATGATTTCTCCGTTCTAAACTCTTGCACAAACCCTAGTATTGCATTAATTACTACTATTATAAGTATTGTTATAGCATCTGCTTTATCTCCGATAATTCCTGATATTATAGTAGAAGCAATTAACACCCAAACTATAAAATCATTGAATTGAGATAAGAATATCTTAAGTGCTGACGCTTTATTATTGTGCTTCAATTCATTAAGTCCAAAGTTCTTCATTCTTTTTTCCGCTTCCTTAGTGCTAAGACCAGATGTCAATTCTTTTTCTTGTATCACAACTTTTCCTCCTATATAGAACTTTATATAGTATATATATTTTCCATTAAAAAAGTTATGCACACTTTTTATAAGTGCGTTAGCACAATTTAATCTTTACAACTTAACCTAAAATAAATTTTGTAAAATAAAAAAATCCCCAGAGGAGATTTTTTCATTTTACAAAATTTATTTTTAAGCTTATGAGTCAATATTAACTCTATACTGTAAATTAATTATTTCATAGAGTTAACCACATTTGTAAGTGGTGGAATTACTTGTTTCTTTCTTGATAAAACTCCTGGTAAAAATGCCATTGAATCTTTTAGCTCAACATTGAATGTCTTTTCAACATAATCGTGTCTTTCACCAGCAACTAATACTTGTGAACCTTCTTTTAGGATATCTGTTAAAAGCAGCATTACTACATCATAACCCTTATTATCTGCTTCACTTTGCATGAAACTTAACATTTCATCTTTTAATGGCATGAAGCCTTCTATATCCATAGTATTAACTTGAGCTACACCAACCTTAACTTCACCCATTGTAAATGGCTTAAAGTCTTGGTTAAATATTTGTGATACGCTCTTTCCTTTTAATGAAGTTCCAGCTTTAAACATTTCCTTTGCAAATTCTTCAAGACTTGAGATTCCAGCTATTTCAGCTAATTTCTTGCAAATTACCTTATCTTGTTCTGTGCAAGTTGGACTCTTAAATAATAGAGTATCAGAAATTATAGCTCCACATAATAATCCAGCTACTTCTTTAGATGGCGTAATATTATGTTCAAAATAGCATTTACCAACTATAGTTGAAGAACTTCCTAATGGTTCATTTCTAAAGAATATTGGATTGCTTGTTTGAATATCTGCAACTCTATGGTGATCTATTATTTCAAGAACTTCTGCTTCTTCTAAGCCATCAACAGATTGCCCTCTTTCATTATGATCCACCTGAATAACCTTTTTCTTGTGGTTTGAAATAAGATGATATCTTGAAACAGTTCCAACAACTCTTTCATCTTCATCAATTACAGGGTAACTGTGATATCGAGTCTCAGCCATAACGTCTTTAATATCATCAATTAAATCATATTTTGAAAATGAAATTAAATTATCCGTAGCCATAACATAGCCTACTGGTATACTTTGAATTAATAATCTTGAAGCTGTAAACGAATCATGAGGAGTACTTATTACAGTAACACCATTTTCTTTAGCTTTAGGTAATAAATCTGCTGCAAGTTCATGAGAACCAGTGATTATTATTAATGATGTTTTTATATCAATTAAAGCTTCTTGTACATCATGCCTGTCTCCTACTATTGCAATGTCACCCTCTTCAACAATTTCTTTTAAACTATCTGGCTGCATTGCTGTAACAGTAATTTTTCCTTTAAATATCTTACAATCGTTATTTATGTATATGCTGTTTGCTGAAAGTGTATCTAATATGTTTTCTATTGATGTATTACTTTTTGCCAATATATTATTATCCCATATATCCATATATGACGATGTCAAGTTTGAAATTGAAAGAATTCCTATTAATCTTCCATGATTATCAACTATTGGTAAAGACTTAATATGATTATCTCTCATAATGTTCCATGCCATTTTTAAAGAAATATTTGCTGTTATTGGTTCAATTGTATCGATATCTAAATCTTCTAATCTAAGCCTAACTGTTTTTAATAATCTTGGTGCTTCAACCTTAAAGTGGTCTAAAATAAATTGAGTTTCAGCATTTACATTTCCTAATCTTACAGGTATAGCTGGAAGGCTGCTAATCTTATTTTTAAATGCTGCATATCCATATGCTGCACAAATAGAATCTGAATCAGGATTTTTATGCCCAGTTACATAAACTACATTTTCCAAAATAATTCCTCCTACAAATCTTTCTTTTTACATTATTCATACATATTCATTTTACTTATAATCTTATTTAATGTAAAGACTTAATTCTATTTACAAAGCATGCTAATTCATAATTGCTTGTTCTAATTATGCTAGTTAAAAAAGTGAGAGTCCAAATTTTACATTTGGACTCTCACTTTTTAACTAGCATTTTGGGCACAACTTTTGTTCTATTAAATTATCTCATATTATTTATCATGCCCCAAAGATCGTCAGCTGTAGTTATTGCTTTCGAACTAAGCTGGAAGGCTCTTTGAGTTAGGATAACATCTGAAAATACTTCTGCCGAATCTACATTTGATCCCTCTAATGCTCCTTGTATTATGTTAAAATCATTACTTAATGTTACTTGTGCATCAGAACTTGGCGTAAAATAACTGTTTCCAATAGGAATAAAACTTTTATCACCTACTGCATTGAAGATTGGAATAGTACCAACTTTAACTTCTTGCCCATCAACTTGAGTTGTTATTCCGCCATCCTTGTCTATAGATATTTTATTACTATCTAAGGCAGGATTCCCTTCTGAAAAGCCATCCGCATATTCAACATATACCTTTGCCCCATTAGTATCCACTAAGGTTCCATTTGAGTCAACTTTGAAATTACCGTCTCTAGTATATACAACATTTCCATCTGATTTCGTAAGGGCAAAATATCCCTTTCCATCTATAGCTAAGTCAGTTTTTAAACCGGTTGTTAAAAGATTACCTTGTTTATTTATTGCATAGTTTACACCAAGTTTAACTCCAGTACCACTTATTGCAGTTTTATCTACCAGTGGTGTACCTCTTCTGTTTAGTGATTCAGTTAATAAATCTTTAAACCCTATATCTGTACTTTTATATCCTGTTGTGGAACTGTTAACTAAATCATTTGACAAATAATCAAGTTTTTCCTGATATGCACTCATACCACTCTTTCCAATAGCAAAAATATTAAACATAACAATTTCCTCCTCTATACCTTAGCTACACACGCCCTAATTCAGATGATGCTTTTTGCACTGTTTCGTCTTGCATTTTAACAAATTTTTGGTTTGTTTCAAATTGTCTTTTAATTTCCATAAGTTTTATTAATTCTGATGATGGATCAACATTCGAACCTTCAAGAAAGTTTTGTCTTACACTAACATTTGCATTATAAATTGGATTTTGTTGCGTTATATAATTATCTCCAAGTGGCTCTAATGCATTATAATCATTGAAATCAGCTGTTAATAACCTATCTGTAGTACCCACTCCATCAATATTAATATTATTTTCTGCATCTATAGAAAACTTTGAATCTCCCACATATATAGGCTCTCTTGCACCAGTTGCGTTATTAACTCCTAGTACTTCACACCCATCATTTGTAATTAAATACCCTTGTTGATTAACTTTAAAATTACCATCTCTTGTATATACTTCCTGATTATTAGCATTACGTGCTACGAAAAAACCTCTTCCATCAATGGCGAAATCTGTCATACTATCAGTTGCCTTGAAAGTTCCTTGAGTAAAAACAGTTTCTACATCATTAACTTTTACACCAAAATTCAAATTTCCAATGTTATTCTTAACATATTTGTCCCCTACTAATTTCTGTCTA
Source organism: Clostridium sp. LS (assembly GCF_002760435.1). Taxonomy (GTDB): domain Bacteria; phylum Bacillota; class Clostridia; order Clostridiales; family Clostridiaceae; genus Clostridium. The sequence continues at coordinate 120,038 of NZ_AUUU01000121.1, read as the reverse complement.
TTAGATACCATGACATCTTCAAAGCTGCTTTTAGTAAGTTCACGTTTTTTATAACCAGTATTATTTACATTTGCTATATTATTTGTAGCTACTTCTTGCTCGTTTTGAAGTGCAATTAACCCTGAGACAGAAGTATAAAATCCTCTTATCAACTTAACCCTCTCCTTTTAAAATTGATTTACGTTCATTTTCATAAATCATCCCTAATCCCCTAGCTTTTTCTTCAATTTGACTATCTGAAAGGCTTGCAGTATATTTATATCCGAACATAAATATAACCCCTAATACTAAACCTATTCCAATCCCGAGTAATATTTTTTTATCAGTGAGAAATACGAAAATATTTTTTATTTTTTGAATAAACCTTTTACTAATAGTACTTCCCCCTTGCTTACAGATAATTCATGACATATTTCTTCTTCTGTTAAACCTTCTTTTAAAAGTTTTTTTATACTATGAGTCTTATTGCTATCTATGTTTTCAGAAACATTATTCTCATGAACCTCTTGATCTTCTACTGGTATGCTAACTGAGTATTTTTCGTCCATATCATCTATAAGATAATCTACACTCTTAGTTTCATTATTCGATTTAGTATGAAGTTCATCTTCACTTAGAGAATTAATTATTTCTAAATTCTCTTTATTATCGTATATTTCCTTACCATTCTTAAGCACATTTAAATTATTTTTTATATCTAAAATCTCTTCTTGAAGTTCAGTTAAGCTTTCAGCCATATCCCTTCTTAGCTTTCCAATTTCAATTTTATAATCGTTTAACTCTTCTTTGCTGTCTTCTAAAACACCTCTAAATGATATGCTTAAACTATCATTTTCTTTATTTAATTTATCTTCTCTTTTAATAGCTCGATAACTATAAATTATCAAAACTAAGCCTATTATTAATAATATTAACGGCATAAAACACCTCAATTTCTATGCACAATTTTAAATTACAAGTTTAGAAATACCTGAAGTTATTAAATTTTATGACCTATAACTACATATCTTCTTAAAATATTAAACAATAATTTATGTATTAATCTTAGTCTATGTAATGTAATTTCTTCATACACTCTCTTAAACTTGTAATTGCCCTACTGTGCAATTGACACACTCTAGATTCAGATACACTTAAGACAGTTCCTATTTCTTTCAATGTTAAGCCTTCATAATAATAAAGATTTAATATAGTTCTATCTTTTTCCTTAAGCAATTCTATAGCTTTTGTTAAAATTTCTAGTTGTTCTTTATCTTGCAAATATGTATCAGGGCTTGGACTATTCTTATCTTCTATAATTCCAATAAGATTTACATCTTCATCATCTGAAAAAATAACATTTTCTAAAGATACCATTGAAATATAATTTATATAATTCTCAATTTCCGCAACTTCATTTAATGAAATCTCTAAGTACTTTGCTATCTCATCACTTGTTGGCTCCCTTAATAATTTAATCTGCAGCGTATCAATAGCTTTATTGTACCTATTTAATTTATCCATTGCACCTTTTGATATTGGTCTATTTTTTCTTAATTCATCTATCATTGCACCCTTAATCCTTATTGATGCATAAGATGAAAATTTCATTCCCTTCGTATGATCAAACTTATTTAATGCATCCATGAGTCCAATCATTCCGTAGCTTACTAAGTCCTCGTATTCCATATATTTGTTTTTTCCAAACATAACCCTAGAGGCAATATACTTAACCAGGGGAATATATTCTTGTATTATTTGTTCTTTTCCATCCAAACTTTTTGCAGCTTGCATACCCATTATTACCCCTCCAAATCTCATTGATCTAATATTTACAATTTAAATAATTAATTCTTTTCCTTTGTGCACTATGAATTAGCTCTTTGTTTCCTCATTATCTCAAAAAGTTCTTGAATTATTTTTTCACTTTGAGCTGGAGTTATGTCAATAAATCGTAAACCAAATAACTTCTCTTTATCTATGGTATCTTCAATTCTCACAATGTCGCACTTTATTTCAAAATGCACTTTACCTAATTTCAAGTTAACTAAAAGCAAATCATTTCTAGTAATTGTTTCTTTTGCTTTAAGCTTTAAGCCTCCACCGCTTAAGTCCACCATTAGACCTTCTTCATAAGGTACTCCGGCGAAATCTTCTTCATCAATATTAGTAACTATTTTATACTCTAGTGGATTAACGATATTAACTCTAAAGAAGTTTCTCCTTTGTATTTTTTTAATATCATAAGGCTTAGATAATTTGTAATATATTATACTGCCTTCTTTTCCTCTAGATATTACTTTACAGGAAAAACTATAACATCTATTTGCATCTAAATAGGAATTTATTTCAATTTTTTCTCTTGAATGTAACATTAGATAATCACCATCGTTAACTGGCAAATTTATTCTTATAAATTCATCTTGTATATCCATTATCAATGCTTTATATGCTTTTTCTTCTACTACAACTTCTACTCTATCATTAACCTTTAAGTTAAAATTATCCACTTGAAATCCTCCTATGAAAAAATATTAAATAATTTCTTAAACAATCCTTTTGCTCCATTTGATGTACTTACTTCTTGTCCCATAAGTTTCATTGCTATATTATCTATATCTTTTGATGCATCACAATTTGGATACAAAACAACAAATGGTTTTTGCTGCCTTACACTTTGCACTAGCTTTCTGTCCTCTAATATACATCCTAAATACTCAACATTAATTTTCAAAAATTTGCTGACAGCACGGTTAAATTTGTTGTACGTTTCTTCACCTTCTTCTTTAGTAAAAGCCTTATTAACAATTATTTTTGCTTTATTTTTTAATTTGTAATGATCTGTAGCTTTAATTAAACTATAACCATCTGTAAGAGAAGTTGGCTCTGGAGTAGTTACAACTATTAATTCTTCAGATGCTGCTATAAAAGATAAAACATCTCTATTAACACCTGCACCTGTATCCATTAAAATATAATCATATTCATCCAATGTTTCAAGTTTCTTTAAAAATACTTCTCTTTCTTCCTCACTTAATTCTTGAGTTTTACTTAATGCTGATCCTGCCGGAATTAAATGCACACCATTGGTTCCTTCTATAATTATATCCTTTATTTCCAACCCGGTAAACACAATATCAAATATATTGTGTTTGGGATATAAACCCATTAAAACATCATCATTTCCCATGCCTAAGTCTGCATCAAAAATCAATACTTTATTTCCTTTACTTTGAAGAGTTATAGCTAGGTTTACAACAAAATTACTTTTACCAACTCCACCTTTTCCAGAGGTTACAGTAATCATTTTAGTATTTGTCTTTTTGTTTTCCTGATCTCCACTATTAATTAACTTTCGTAATGATTCTGCTTGGTCTAGCATAGAATCTCCTCCCCTAAGATGAAACTGGCTAGTTCTTCTTTTGTAGGTACCATTATATCATCTGGTACATTTTGTCCTGTTGTTATGAAACTAATTGGTTTATTAGCAATTCTGCCTATATTATACAAAGCTCCATAAACTGTAGTTTCATCAAGCTTTGTTACTATTACATTGTCATATTCAAGCTCCGAATAACCTTTTAATATACTTTTTATATCACTATTTTTTGTAGTAGCACTTATTACCATATTTACATAGTTAGGATTTGCTTTTTGAACAAAAGCTCTGAGTTCAGAAATCTGCATAGCGTTTTTGCTGCTTCTTCCTGTAGTATCTATAAGGATAACATCACAATCCTTCATATTCTCAATTGCATCTTCCATTTCCTTCATCGTAATCACAACCTTAAAAGGTATATTCATTATCTCAGCATAGGTTCTAAGCTGTTCTATAGCTCCAATTCTATATGTATCTACCGTTATTAATCCAACTTTCTTTTTTTCAATAAGAGCTAGCCTTCCAGCAAGTTTTGCAATTGTAGTTGTTTTTCCAACTCCAGTTGGCCCCACTAATACTACACGTCCTTTTATGTTTCCTCTTGATACTAATATGTCTCTTTCAAAAATATCTCTTAAGGCTTCTGTTTCATCAAAATCTTCCTTAGAGTTTGAATCTAGTGATTGCACAATCTCATCTTGAAGCTCTTCATCAATATCCAATTCTTTTAATTTTTCCTTTAGAGTATTATTAGAGCTATCCTCATTTGATGAATTTTTTATTACCTTATTTAATAAATTTTTCAATTCACTCATTTCTTTATGTATAGCTTCTATATTTGAATCCTCTGAATTAACAACCTTTTCCTTATTAATCTCTTGAGCTGCTGCTAAATTCTTTTCCTGCTGATTTAGCACAAGCTTCTCTTTTTCTTCATCATTTTTTGAAGTTTCCTTTTCAACATTAGCATTATGTTCTAAAATTTTATCTCTTAAAGTATCAGATTTTTTTTCAGCTTCTTGAGTAACTAAAACCTCATCTTGCATCAATTTTTTAATGCTCTCTAAAGAGTTTTGAAAATCTTCATCTCTTTCATAATTGTTCCTTTGAACTTGATTAAAATTTTCTTTGCTTTTATCTGTATCTGAAGAATTTTCTACTGCTGCTGTAACCTCAATTACTTTTTTTGAGAAGAAGCCCCTAAGCCCTGGCTTTCTAACTTTTCTTTGACTTATTATAACAGCATCCTTTCCCAGTTCATACTTAATACGAGTCAAACCTTCATTCATGTTTTTCACAAGATATTTTTTTATAACCATCTATATTCTTACGACTCCTTCACTATTAATTTGAACATCATTTGGAACTTCATTTAGTGAAATTACCATAATATGAGGAAATACCATTTCAATTAATTTTCTAAATACAGGTCTTATGTTTGGAGAAACTAATATAATTGGCTGATTATTATAGAAATAAACGGATTCTACAGTATTCTTAATGCCAGTAAGTATTTTTGTAGTTGTATCTGGATTAACTGTAGGGAAAGAGCCTTGAACAGATTTTTGAGTGTTATTTGCTATTATCTCTTCTATTTCAGGGTCTAATGTTACCACTATAATTGTTTTATTTTCATCTACCACCTGATTACAAATAGTTCTTGCTAATGAAAACCTAACATATTCAGTTAATAATTCTAAGTCTCTAGTATTTTTTGCATTATCTGCTAATGATTCCATAATAGTAACTATATCTTTGATAGGAACCTTTTCCCTAAGTAAATTTTGCAATACTTTTTGCAGTTCTCCTATAGTTAATAAATCTGGGATTAACTCTTCAACAACTGCGCTATATTTTTCTTTAGCATTATCAACAATAAGCTTAACTTCTTGTCTTCCAAGCAATTCATATGAATGACTCTTTATTGTTTCAGTTAGGTGGGTTACCATAACTGTTGTTGGATCAACTACTGTTAATCCTTTTATTTCCGCCTCTTCTCTTTGATCTTTATTTATCCAGACTGCTGGAAGACCAAATGTTGGCTCAATTGTTTTTATTCCTGGTATATCAGAATTTTCTCCTGTTGGGTCCATGCAAAGTAACATACTTGGCATTAATTCAGAAGATACAATCATTGTTCCTCTAATTTTAATTACATATTCATTAGTTTTTAATTGAAGATTATCCCTAATTCTTATAGGTTGTACCACAATCCCCATTTCTATAGCACATTGCCTTCTAACAGATGCAATTCTTTGAAGTAAGTCCCCACCTGATGTTTCATCTGCAAGAGGTATAAGACCATAACCTATTTCAACTTCCATTGGTTCAACAGAAATTAAATTCATAACATTTTCAGGCTCTTTTCGTTCTGCCTGTATGATTTCTTCTTCTTCTGATACATATTCTTTTGCCTGCTTAACATTCTGATCTTGATATAGCAAATATGTTAATATTCCCATTGCTATTGATGCTGTAAAAAATGGGATTTTAGGCATATTGGGTACAATTCCCAAAAACAACATTAATGCACTAGCAATTCCTGTAGCTATAGGAAAAGCCGTTAACTGAGTAGATAAAGTGTCACCAAGGTTATCTGTACTTCCAGAACGTGTAACTAAAATACCAGAAGCTGTAGATATAAGTAACGCTGGCACCTGACTTACAAGTCCATCCCCCACAGTTAAGATAACATATGTTTGTGCTGCATTTGCTGCAGTCATATTTTTTTGCAGTACTCCAATAATAATACCACCTATTATATTAATAATTGTTATTATTATTGCTGCTATTGCATCACCTTTAACAAATTTTGATGCACCATCCATTGCTCCATAAAAATCTGCTTCAGATTGAAGATCTTGTCTTCTTTTTTTAGCAATAGCTTCATCAATCATTCCAGAATTTAAGTCTGCATCAATACTCATTTGTTTACCTGGCATGGCATCAAGAGTAAATCTTGCTGATACTTCAGCAACTCTTCCAGCACCATTAGTAATAACCATAAATTGAATTACTATTATAATTAAAAATATTATGATACCAACAACATAATTTCCACGTATTACAAAATTACCAAATGCAGATATAATCGTTCCTGCATCCGCTTCTGTAAGTATTAATCTTGTAGAAGATATGTTAAGTGCTAATCTAAATAAAGTCGTAACTAACAACAATGTTGGGAATACTGAAAGTTGCAACACATTTGTTGTAAACATAGTTATTAAAATTATAATTATTGAAATTGTTATATTTAATGCCAAAAGCAGATCAAGTGCTTGCTTTGGTAATGGTATTATTATCATAAGTACTATAGTTATAACACCAAATGCCACTATCACATCCAAATTATTTTTAATATTTAGCTTTCTATTACCAAATTCCAAAACTCAAACCTCCCATTTTTATTCCCATTTATCATTGTAATCTTAATTTGTTTATAGATAAATCCTATTTCTTTCTAAGTTTCATTACAATTACTAAAATTTCAGCAACAGCTTGATATAAATCTTGAGGTATTTCCTCATCTATTTCTACCCTATCATACATTAGTCGTGCGAGGGGCTTGTTTTCAATTACTGGAACATCATTTTCTTTAGCAACGCCTTTTATTTTCAGTGCTATATAATCAGCACCTTTGGCTACAACCTTAGGCGCCTCCATATTTGATCCTTCCTCGTATTTTATAGCAATTGCCAAGTGAGTAGGGTTTGTTATTACAACTGTTGCATCTGCAACAGACTGCATCATTCTTCTCATACCTATTTCTCTTTGCTTTTGCTTAATCTTACTCTTTATTTGAGGATCTCCTTCAGCTTGCTTAAATTCATCTTTAACTTCTTGCTTAGTCATTTTCATATCTTTATTATGCATTCTAACTTGTAAGAAATAATCTATTGCCGCTATAATCACAAGTACAATACATATTTGTTTAAAAATATTAACCACTAGGTTTTTTACTTCACCGCTTAGTGAAGGTAAATATAAATTTGAAATACCTAATATATTCTGGTAATTCGATGCAATATAGTTGTATGCTATAATTGACACTATTGTTATTACAACTAAATTCTTAGATAAATCTACTAAACTTCTCCTAGATAACATATTTTTCATTCCTGATAAAGGATTTAACTTTCCAAAAGAAGGTTTCAAAGGCTCATATGTTATCATAAATCCTGTTTGAAGTAAACTTGCTGCTATTCCTCCCACCATTATAGATAATGCAAAGGGCAATAGGCAATTAGCTACTTTCATTATTACAGTAATTACTATATTTGAAAGTGATATTTGATTAAAATCTGTTAACATTGGAAAACTTAAAAAATAAACAATTACGTCCTTAAATCCATTAGTTATCATTTCCCATAGTGAACTAATTAATAAAGTACAAACTACCATTGTAACTGCTACTGATACATCTTTACTTCTTGCTATTTGACCTTTCTTTCTAGCATCTGATCTTTTCTTTGGCGTTGCTTCTTCTGTCTTATCGTCATCTGCAAAAATAAACGCTAATGGTACTGCCGGAATTAAATTGACTATTTCCCGGAAAATATCAGGTAAATTACTTATGGCATTTCCTATTAACTTTAGCATTAAAGGCAATAAGATAATATATGTTATAAGTCCTAATATATTTTTAATAGGCATACCAAAAATCATAATCGGGATTGTTGGTACTGTTCTTGAAATTAGTCCAAGGCATACGTCAGTTATAACAATTATTAAGACTAATGGGATTGCAATTTTTATTCCCAATGTAAAAAAATTAAAAATAGTATGCATAACTCCCATTAAGGTCTCTTGATAAACAATTGTTTTTCCTATGGGAATTATTTTTGTACTTTCTGCTAGCATGTTTATTACTATATGATGTCCATCAACAATAAAAAAGAATGCTAGAGAAATAAAATATGAAAAGTTTCCCAAAAAAGTTGATACTGTTTCACTAGTTGGATCTAGTATTGTTACCATTGAAAATCCAGCATGTATATCCATCCAAGATCCAGCTAATTTTACTGTTTGAAAAATTAAATTAGTTATGTAACCTAATATAAGACCTGTCATTATTTCACTTATTGCATAAAAGACTAACATATAGCCGCTATTCAATGTATTCAATGTGGAATAATCTATTCCGGACATAATTCCATATGCTAATATAAGTGAAAAAACTCCCTGCATAACTTGAGGTGTTCCTGTAGGAAAAAATACTTGAACAGCCACAAAATATGAAGTTATTCTTAAAAAAATTAGGAATAATGCAAGAAAGTAAGCTGCATCTATCACAGTGCCTTACCTCCTTATGTAACTACTTTTGTAATTAAATCAAAAATCCTAGTTGTAAAAGACATAATAGTCTCTAACATCCAGCTTCCTAAAAATATTCCAACAATAGCTGCTGCTACTAATTTAGGTACAAAAGTTAAAGTTTGCTCTTGAATTTGAGTTGTTGCCTGTATAATACTTATAACTAAGCCTAATACAAGAACTACTATTAATATTGGTGCTGAAACTTTTGCTGCTGTTACAATTGTATCCTTAACTACAGCATTAAGCATAGTTTGTGTCATACTGCTCACCTCACATAAAACTCTTTATCAAAGATTGCACTAATAAATACCAACCATCTACCATAACAAATAATATTAGCTTGAAAGGCAGAGATACCATAGTAGGTGGTAACATAAACATACCCATTGACATTAACACACTGGATATTACCATATCAATTACCAAAAACGGTAAATATATTAAAAAACCTATTTGAAAGGCTGTTTTTAATTCACTAATTGCAAAAGCTGGAATTAAAGTTGTAAATGATACATTATCTTTTGTTAAACTATCCTTGTCCACTTTTCCAAGTTCTACAAATAACTCTAAATCTTTATCTCTTGTTTGCTTAAGCATAAATGTTTTTAATGGTTTTGAAACTTCTTCTAATGCTTGTTCCTGAGTTATTTTATTTTCCAAATAAGGCTGGATTCCATTTGTATTCATTTGAGTATAAACAGGTTGCATAATGAATAACGTTAAAAATATAGCTAGTCCTGTTAGAATTTGATTTGGAACAGACTGCTGTATTCCCATGGCACTTTTAAGAAAAGAGAATACAACAACTATTCTTGTAAAGGACGTCATCATTATGACTATAGATGGTAATAATGATAAAATCGTAAAAAATATCAATATTTTAATGCTAGACACATAATCCTGTGGTGTCCCATTTCCATCCCCAAGAGAGATATTTAATTGAGGTAAATTTGTACTACTCGGAGCCGCATATGCATTTATAGTGCAAAACATCATAATTCCAAGAGTTATCATGAGAGTAAATACAATTCTTTTTTTATTCTTTTTCATGTTTCTCTTCCTTTGATCCTTTATTCTTTACTATCTTAGAAAAACTTCTTTTTAATTGTCGTATTAAATTATTATAATTTTCGGTCATCTCATAAGCAGCCTTCTTTTTATTCTCTTCAATAACATTAATTTCTTCTATAGACAGTTCTGATAGTTTTTCCATATGTCCTGCAGTACTAGTCATTACATATCCTTTATTTCCAATTTTAACTATTAAAATAGCATTTTCTTTTGTTACTTGTACTCTCTCAATCACCTTAACATATTTATTATTATTAATAGTATTAAGCTTTGTTCCCATTAATTTAAAACTTAAAAACATTAATCCTAATGTAACCCCTAATGCTAAAATGAGTTGTACAATCATGCCTAAAAATTCAAAATTCATTTCCTTTACCTACTGTACTATCATACTTTTGAATCTTATATCGGTAATTTTACCCTTAGTCAAATCTTTATTAATTGCCTCAATCAATTGCTTCTTTATGCTGTCTTTGTTTGCAACATTATTTATAAAATCTGCTTTTTGACTTTTAAAATAAAAAATAATATCATCTCTTACAACTACTTGATTAGTTGTTAATTCTTCTTGAAGTTTTGTTTTAGTCTTATCATAACCTAATGAGATCTCTCCCTTAAAATATCTTTTTCCACCTTCATCAGCTAAATTAACAGTAAACTCAGGCAAATCTAAATATGCGTTTTCAACTACAACTTCTTGTGCTTCTACTGTTTTATTAGTTTTCATAAATAAATACACTCCACCAAAAGTTGCTCCACCTAAAACAAGTAATCCTAAGATAAATAGAATTATCATAACTCCTTTATTGCTTTTTCCAGTATTTTCCCCTTTTTCTTTTCCTTTTCCAAAAGCCATTGTTATCACTCCTTATTACTTCCAACAATTCTAAAATTTTAAACCCCATTAATTGAAAATTTGCTTACTTTATTAACAATATTACTTACACTTATATTTTGTAAGTAAAGATCTTATTTTTATATTCTATAACAGACCTTTTTACTTCATCAATGCTTTCTAGAACTATATACTTTCTGCCATTTGTTAATGTAATTATTGTCTCTGGTACTTCTTCTATTTTTTCAATATGATCAGCGTTTAAAATAAAATGTTCATGATTCATTCCAGTTACTTCTATCATAAAACTCACCCCTTTAAAATAAATGTACAGTTCACAATACACAATTAAATAATATAATATTAGTTTTAATATTAAAAGATAAAAATATTCCAATATAATACAACAATTTCTAATTGTGCATTGTGTAGTGTGCATATATGCTTCTTAATGAATGATTAATGATGAATAGTGAATGATTGAGGATGAAAAGCTTATGCTTTTCATTAATTCTTGATGCTTCGCACGCTTTATTCCTTAAAGAAATTCCCTAAGGATTTCATCCATAATCATTCATTATTAACCATTCATCATTAATTTCTTTAAGTTTATCTCATTAATCCAGTGATAGTTTGAAGAATTTCATCTCCAGTGCTTATCATTTTTGAAGCAGCTTGGAAACTTCTAGTTGCTGTAATCATATCAGTAAATTGTTCAGTTAAATCTACATTTGATCCTTCTAAAGTTCCTTGAAGGATATCTCCAAAACCACCTTGATTGCCAGTAGCAGTTGTTGTTGAAGTTGATGCACTAGTGTCAGCTTTTCCAGTTTTATAAACTATTGGTCCTGAGTTTGAAGAGTTTAGACACATATTTCCACCAAGGTCAGTTAAACCTTCTGGGTTCTTAAAACTTGCCATAGCCATTTGTCCAATGGCAGCTCTTTTACCATCTCCTAATACTGCTACGATAATACCATCTTTTCCGATTTCAAATTTCTTAACAGGTTGCGTTACTGCTGTTGCTCCAGATCCAGAAATAGTAACGCTATCTGGTATTGCCAAAGGTTTTAATGTATTATCAGTTTCTACTTTTAAATCTTTAGAATCTGCGTTTACATAAGTAGCATTTAAAATATCATTAGTATTGTCATATGCCAAACTTTTTGCATTAGCAGTTCCACCAGTATTTGTAGCACTAGTTAAATAATATCCCATAACTCTATGCCCATCAGCAGTTAATAAATTCCCTTTATAATCTAATGTTAAATTTCCATCTCTTGTAAATAAAGTTTCAGAAAGTGTTCCAGTCGTACCAGCTGCAGTTGCTCCTGCACCTGTAGTTTGGTCAACTCCAATTCCTGCGGTAATATCACCTTTAGCTACAACTAGATATCCATCTCCATCAATACACATATCAAGACTTCTTCCTGTAGATAAGGCATTTCCTTGTCCCATCATTTTATTTATACTTGAAAGCTGTGCACCAAGACCTATTTGCTTAGCATTTGTACCTCCAAGCACTGAAGTTGGAGCTGTTGCTTCTCCTGCATTTTGATAAAGCATATCTTTAAATCTTGCACTTGAAGATTTAAAAGCTGTTGTTCCTACATTGGCTATATTATTACCTATAACATCTAATTTAGTTTGGTTAACCTTCATTCCGCTTATTCCAGAATACATACATCTTAACATAAACGTACCTCCCAATTATATATAATATTTATTTAACTTGCTTCTGTCATTCCACAAGTCTTAGCCCCCGCGTACCAGTTATAAGTTATAAGTTATAAGTTATAAGTTATAAGTTATAAATTTATGGTTGAAATGCCATAGGCATTCCTTTAAATATTTTTAAATCACGTAGTGATTTGTTCCTTAACTTCTAACTTCTAATTTTGAACTTTTAACTGACCTAAGTCCAGCTATAAAATTACAACACTATCTACATTCGTAAATATGTTATCCTTGGCTCTTTCTTTTTCAACAGCTGTTATTAAGGTTTTATTTTCAACACTTGCGATTAATGCTATATCCTTATATAACATAACAGTATTTTTTGAATTTTTGTCTTTAGCTATTTCAAAACCCTTTTCTATTTGTTTCATATCGTCTTCTGTAAAATTGATTTCACGAAGTCTTAGAGCTGCATGTTTTGATACAGTAAAACCATCATCACTATTCTTAGCAATATCTAGAACATCTTGGAATCTTGTCTTGTCTTTACTACTTACTTCTTTATTAGTTTTAGTTTGCGCAGTAGTAAGTTGTCCAATGTTTCCAACAGGATATGCTTGTCCGTTTATAATTCTATAACTCATTTATATTCCTACATTCTTATCTAAGCTGTAGTACTATTTGTCGAAGTACTGCCAGTTGTATCTGAAATAGTGTTTACTGATGTTCCACTTGTTGAAGTACTTGAACTTGATGTACTCCCTGAAGAACTTGTACTTGATGAAGTATCTGTAGTTGAAGTACTAGTTGAAGGTAATTTTACATCCATTTCATCAGATGTTAAATCACCAGCTCTTACAATATCACCATAGCTATAAGTCTTTGTTTCCCCCGTTGAATTTCCTTTATCATCTAAAAGCTCAACCTTTATCTTTACTGTTGGACTATTTACAGTATCAATGTATGCACCTACTGCTTTTCCCTTTATTAAAGTAGTAGTACCATCATCTCCTACTTCTGCTAAAACAACATTTTGATTCTTTGCCGCCAATGCTGAGGCTGCCATAAAATCTGAATTAAGAGCTGCTCTACTATTTGCTGCTGTATTGCTGTCTGTTGACTGAACAACACCTATAACCTTTGAAGCATCAACTTCTTCAGTTTTTCCATTAATGTTCAACTTTACAAAAGTACCTGTAGATTTTTTAATTACTTCAGTTACATACCCTTGAATATATGATTTTCCATCGTCAGTAGTTTCGTTTATTGTAACTAACTTTCCAACCATTTGTTGATATGCAGAATCTGACATAGTTGTATTTAAATTTTGCATTTGTTCAAGAGAAGCAAATTGAGCCATTTGTGCAACATATGCACTTGAATCTTGGTTTTGAGTAGGATCTAAATTACTTAATTGTGCAGCTAAAATCTTTAAAAAACCATCTTTACTAACACCACTATCGCTCTTTTTCTTAATGGGTGTTCCTCTATCGGTCGCGCTTTTCGTTACGTCATCTGTTACTTGTATAGCCATATAATCCACCTCCTATGCAAACATGTTTATATTACTATTGTCTTTAGCTAAATTTTCCGCTAAAGAATCGCTAGAAGTAACTTGCTCATTTGATACATTACTTTGTGAACTATTATTTTGCTTATTTTGTTCTCCAGCAAAATTTCCCGCAAAATCTTTTCCGCTAAAATGCGTAGTATCATCATGATAGAGCTCAATATTTACATCTGCAATTTTAATATTTTGTTCACCTAATTGTTTTTTTATCTCAGTTAAATTTTGTGAAAGTAAAGAAGTTGTTTCCTTGGAATTAGCTTTTAAGTTAGCCTTCATAAGACCATCTTCTTGTATTAATTTAATAGTTATTTCTCCCAAATTACCTGGATTAACCTTTACTGTTAATTCCTTAAGTGAATTAGTATTCATATATTTAACATCTTTTATTAAATCATCTACAAAGGTAGCCTTATTAATTGTAAGCCCTCTTACAGTATTAACCCCTTGATTTTGAATAGCTGAGCTTCTTGATGCAAACAAATTAATTTTATTTAATGAATCATCTTTTTTATCATCAAGTAAAGAATTTAAAAATTTATCTTCTTTTGATACTACTTTATTATCTTTTGAAGCCTCAGTATCATTGCTTTCAGTTGAACTTTCATTATCACTTTGTGAATAACTTTGATTTAGCATATCTTTAAGTTCAAAAACTCCTCCATTTTCATTCTGTTTATTACCTAAAATATTGGATATTTCAGACATTAAATTTTTTAGATTGTTTTTTATGCCTTTAGTGGATTCAGAATTATCATCAGCAAGATTAGAACTTAAATTATTCAAAAGTTTTTCCATTAGCTTTAATGAATCATTATCTAAACTATTCTTTACGGAATCATTTTTTAAAAGTTCAGACATATTTTCCAAAATGCTATTTAAATCACTGATAGAAGATTTTTGATCAGTAATTCCCTTAAGCATCATCTCTAAAGACTCAGAATTTAATTTAACATCAGTCTTCAAGTTAGAGTCTTTGTTCCCCAGCTTAACAAGTAAATTATATAACTCTGATAAAATTTCTTTAAGATCATCTTTTGAAACAGTTTTACCTGATTCGCTATCCTTCTCCATTTTTTCAAGTTTGTCTTTTAACTCATCAAGTTTTTGAGCATCAGTCTCTTCGCTTGTAGGTTGATTATTATTAACGTCACTTACTTTCTCAGTATCTTCATTTTTAGAACTAGTCTTTGAATTTAAAACTTCTTTAAAATCTTCATTTTTAGAAGTAGTTCTATTTGTATCTGCTTTCTTATATAAATCTGAAACACTTTTATTTGTAAAATCCGTCTTTGCTGATTTATATGAAAGATCAACTAAATCATTTGATGTTTTTGTTGCTGTAACCATTATTCTCACCCCCTTTCAAGCTCGTTAAATACTCTGATTTCTAACATATGCATAAAGAGCTAATTCATCTAGATTTATCTGCTCAATTCTATCTTGCTCTTTAACATATGCCGCATATTTTTTTTCTCTCAAGGTTTGAACAGTTTTTCTTTCCATCTGTTTTACTGTTAAATCTCTTCTTCGTTTATCAACTTCTTGATTTTTAATGTTTAAATCTTTTTCTGTTGATTTTATACCACTTTGAATTCCCTGAATATAATATCTTTTTAGCTTTTGATATATTATATCTTCATCTGGTGATATACCCTTATATTTATGGTAATTATCATTAAGTTCCTCTAGTTTTTCTTCCAGCTTCTTTTTTTCCCTTTGACTTTCAGTAAATAGCCTTTTACTTTCTTCTTCTTTTGCTATTCTAATTTCAAGAAGCTTTTCCAAACCAAACTTAAATCTTTCAGCCAAAACCAAACCTCCCCTTTATACAGTTATAGATAAGATTATCACTAAATATCTTAATTTATTAAATAATATTCTCTATTTAAACATTGACATTAAAGCATCTTCAGCTTCTTCAAAGTTTGATTTTTCCTCTATTCCCTGACATAAGTAATTATTTAATGCATCATTATAACTAATTGCCATATCAATTTTTTTATTGCTTCCTTTAACATAAGCGCCTATATTTATTAAATCCTCGGAATCTTTATAAGTTGCTAAAAGATCTCTTGCTAAAGATGCAGCTTCTTTATGTTCTTTAGATGCTATTTGACTCATAAGTCTGCTGACACTATTTAAAATATCAATAGCCGGATAATGGTTTTTATGAGCCAAGTCTCTAGATAGAACAATATGACCATCTAATATACCTCTAACTGCATCAGCAATTGGTTCATTAAAATCATCTCCATCAACAAGCACTGTATAAAATGCTGTTATTGAACCTTCAGTTGATGTTCCTGATCTCTCCATGAGTTTAGGAAGCTTTGCAAAAACTGAAGGTGTATACCCTTTAGTTGCAGGAGGTTCACCAATAGCAAGTCCAACCTCTCTTTGTGCCATGGCAAATCTCGTAACAGAATCCATCATAAGAATTACTTTTTTTCCTTTATCTCTAAAATATTCAGCTATTGCTGTTGCAGTTAATGCCCCTTTAATCCTTATTAAGGCTGGCTTATCTGACGTAGCACAAACTACAACTGACTTTTTCATACCTTCTGGTCCTAAATCTTTTTCAATAAATTCAAGGACCTCCCTTCCTCTTTCCCCTACTAGCGCAATAACATTTACATCTGCTTTAGCCTCTCTTGCTATCATTCCAAGTGTTGTACTCTTACCAACTCCACTACCTGCAAAAATACCAATTCTTTGACCATCACCACAAGTAAGAAAACCATCAATTGCCCGTACGCCAGTTGGCATTATATCTTTAATTCGTTTTCTCTTTAATGGATCTGGAGCTTCATTTTCTAAAGGATATTCTTCCCCTTCTAGTGATATGCTTTCACAATCTAAAGGCTTTCCTAGTCCATCAATTATATGTCCAAGCAACTTATCTGAACATTTGACACTTAATGGTTTATGTTGAGGTACAACTCTGCATCCTGGCGAAATTCCTATAAGCTCATCTAGTGGCATTAGGATTACAAATTCATCTCTAAATCCAACAACTTCACAATTTATAGGCACATTTCTTTCATTGTGTATTACACAAAGCTCTCCAACAAATGCCTTGATACCTTGCACTTCAATAGTTAATCCTATTACCTTTTTTACAACACCTTCACTATATATAGTAGATATATTATTGACTTTTTTAACTAGCTTATTAAAATCCAAGTCTAATTCTAACATACAGAATTACTCCTTTACCCTTCAATTACTTATCCAAGTATCGCTTTCCGTATTTGTTCCATGCCAATTTCTACACCTACTTTAACTATACCGCTAGGCTTTTCTAGAATTGCATTTCCTGGTTCCATAAAGTTATCTTCAAGGACAAATATTTCATTTTTTATGCTATAAGCTACTCTCCATTTTTCAACTCGAGACTTTAATTCTTCAGCATGGATTGAATTTACTTTTAAAATAACATTGTCTTCTCCTTTTGAAATTTTAAAAGCTTCTTCAACAATCGAATTTAGAGATTCTTCCTTGCTTAATTCTTTTTTTGTAATACTTTTAGCTATTTCTAATGCTAATTTTATTACTTCTATTTTTTTGTCTTCTAAATATTTTTCATAATTCTCATGAGCTGACTTTAAAAGCTGCTCTGCTTTATTTACAATTTCCGCTGCTTCTGCTCTTGCAGCTTCAATCGTCTCATCATATGCCTTCTTATATCCATCATCATATCCGTTTTCAAGGCCTTGTGCATAACCTTTTTCATAGGCTTCTTTTTCAGAAACATTAGCATCCATTTGAGCTCTTAAAACGATAACCTGACTTTCTTTTTTTGCATCTTGAATTATTCTATGACCAATATCTTCATAGCGTTTTAATAGTTCTTCCGGATCTATTTGAGGGGCTTTTATAACATTATCTTCATCAGCTCCCTCTTCAATTTCACCAGCTGATGGCTTAGTGCTTACATATTCTGTTGATATAACCTTACTCTCGCCTTGTTTTGACAATCCTTTTTTTATTAAACTGTAGTTATACGATGATTGCATCTTCTCCACCTCTTGAAATGATGATTTCGTTAGCATCATCTAACCTTCTAATAACTGAAACAATCTTTTGCTGTGCCTTTTCAACATCCATAAGTCTTACTGGACCTAAGAATTCCATATCTTCCTTCAATGAAGCAGCAGCTCTCTTTGATTGATTTCTGTAAATACTATTAGCAACTTCATCAGAACATCCCTTAAGAGCAAGTGCAAGATCAGAAACTTCAACTTCTCTAAGAATTCTTTGAATAGATACATCATCAAGAGAAACAATATCTTCAAATACAAACATTGAACTCTTAACTTTATCAGCAAGTTCAGCATCTTCTCTTTCTAAGCCCTCAGTAATATTCTTCTCAGTTGTTCTATCAACTGCATTCAAGATATTAACTAATGTTTCTACTCCACCTAGGCTTGTCATTTCAGTTCTTACAACTGAAGACAGTTTACTTTCAAGAACAGATTCGATTTCCTTGATTACCATAGGAGACGTATTGTTCATTGTTGCTATTCTATAAGCAACTTCACTTTGCGTCTCTTCTGGCAGTTCTGCCATAACCTGTGCAGCTTTATCTGGTTGAAGGTAACATAGTATTAAAGCTATAGTTTGTGGCTGTTCTGATATAATTACGTTTAATAATTGATGAGAATCTGCCTTTCTTGCAATTGAAAAAGGTCTGTATTGAGCAGTAGCTTCTGATACCTTCTCCAATATTTCACTAGCTCTTTGACTTCCTAATGCCTTTGATAATAATGTCTTAGCGTAATCCATACCACCTTCGATAATATAGTCTCTGGCTTTATTTATTTGTAAAAATTCATTTAATATTTCTTCTCTTTGTTCTGGAGTAACAGAAGTAATATTAGCTATTTCATAAGTAATCTTTTGAATATCAGCTTCTGGCAATTTCTTTAGTATTCCAGATGAAGCTTCTGGACCAAGTGTTATAAATAAAATTGCTGCTTTATGCACTCCTGTTAACTGAGTTTGTTCTTTTGCCATAGCTATCACCTCTCATTTTCAGTCAACCATGACTTAATTATTTCTACAACTTGCTCTGGTTTTTCTGTTGCGTATTTCTTAATCTCATCTTCTAAATGAGACTTTTGAGTTTTAACCTCAAATTCTATTGGATCAAAGTGATCTGGTTCCTTAGGTATTATGCTGTCATCTATCAATGTATTAATTAATTGTTCATTTTCTACTTTCTTCTTCCTTCTTCTTCTAGCAATTAAGAAAATAATTAATCCTAACAGTACTGCACCTAAAACTCCAGCAATAATCATCATTTTATTCTTACTGTCTGTTGCTGCTTGAGCATTCATTGCATCTAATTCTGCCTTAGCTTGATCTTGAAGGGATGTATCAAATGCCATTCCAACTACAGAAACTTGATCTCCTCTTAGTTTATCAAGTCCTATTGCATTTCCTATTGCATCTTCAAGGGTCTGCTGTGTTGCAGCATCTAAATTTCCATCGATCATAACTGTTGCTGTAAGTCTTTTTACTTCTCCTGGTGCACTTATAACCTTAGATTCAGTTTTACCAACTTCATAATTAGTTTTCTGATCTTCCTTAGCAGAAGTTGAATTATTATTGTTATTGGTTGCTGGTGTTGTATTACTCATATTATTATCAACAGGACTTTGGCTAGTTGCCCCTGCTGTTGAGTTATCCGATTGTTTTGAATTTTCTTGACTCACAATAACTTTATTTGGATCCACTACAGTTTGTGTCTTTTGCTTTGAGTCAAAATCTAAATTTGCATTAACAGTTGCTTTAACTTTGCCTTTCCCCACAATTGGTTCTAATGTTCCTTCAATTGCTTTATTAAGCTTATCTTCATAAGCTTTTTCCGCATCCTGTTGCTTTGATATTTCTTCAGAGCTTACTTGTCCCGACTGTTCTGAATTAATATCTTTAGTAAGCAAATTCATTTTATCATCAATAACATCTATGTTTTCTCTTGGAATATTTTCAGTAGCTCCTGATACAAGCGCTACTATTGATTTAACTTGATCTTCTGTAATAGTTGTCCCTTTTTTTAATTTTAAATAAACTGCTGCTTTTCCTGGATTCTTATCTTTTACAAAAACAGAATCTTGAGCTTCAGTAATATGTACTCTTACATCATCTACTTGCGGGATTTTTTTAATAGTTTTCTCTAACTCACCTTGTTGCATTCTAACTTTTTTAATTTTAAATTCTTCATCAGTCATCCCAAAAGAACTACCACTATCCATCAGTTCATAACCCTTACTGCCTGATGTTAATGTTGGTGCTAACTCTAAACGTAGTTCGTCAACTTGATCTTTTGGAACCATGATAGTATTATTGCTGCTATCAATTTTAGTAGCAATTTTTTTATCATTTAAAGTATTTATCACGGTTTGCGCATCTGTTGCATCAAGGTCAGAGAATAGTATTTGGTATTTGTTTGAAGTCGAATAATAAATTCCACTTATAATTGCTATAATAACTGCTAAACTTGCTGCTATAACAGCAAACTTTATTCTTTTACTCTGGGAATTAAACTTTTCCAGAAGCCCCTTAACTTTCTCTAAAAGTTTTCTCATTATTTAGCTCTCCTCACCTTACTACAATTGCAACCTTGATAATTGATTATATCCTTCCAGTAATTTATCTCGAGTTTGAGTTAAAAATTGTAAACTTAAACTAGCCTCTTGATTCTTAATCATTACTTCATCAATATTTACATCTTCACCCTTAATAAATTTTGTTGCTGTTACATCAGCGCTTGTCATCTTTCCATTAGTGTCATCTATAGCCTTTTTTAATACATCTCCGAAACTAACCGCTTCAGTCTGTTCATTGTTATCTTTGCTGCTACCTATATTTTGAAATTTACTATTAAACAGAACCTCACTTTGTGCAAACTTATCTTCTATTCTCATAATTATTTACCCCTATCTTCCAATTTCTAAAGCTTTTGAAAACATACTTTTCAAAGCGTTGAACGTATCAACATTCGCCTCATAAGACCTTGTTGCTACCATCATATCAGCCATCTCATTTAATACATTTACATTTGGCATAGTAACATATCCATTCTTATCTGCATCGGGATGAGTTGGATCATATACCTTCCTTAAAGGAGATGGATCCTTTTCAATTTTCACAGCTTTAACTCCAGCCATCTCTTTTTTTGCATCAAGAGCTTCTTGAAATACAGCTACCTTTCTAACGTATGGACCACTTCCATCAGCACTCCTAGTTGTACTTGCATTTGCCATATTGGAAGTTATGGTATCCATTCTTAATCTCTCTGCTGAAAGCCCTGTTGCACTAATTTGCATAGAACTAAATGCGTTCATTCACAAATCCCCCTTACTCTTATTTTCTAAAACAATTAATTTATAGCCTTATTTATTACTTAATGATCAATTTATTCTTTTATCTAATTACAGTTTTTAAATTATTATATTTGTTATTTAAATCAGTTATCAAAGCATTATACTTTAGGGTATTTGCAGCTTGATTAACTTTTTCTATGTCTAAGTCAACATTATTCCCATCATTTCTCATGCTTGTACTTTTATCTTGCTGTATTGATATATAATCATCTTCATCTTGAGAATTACTGCTGGCAAAATGCGCAGAATTAGTCCTTTTTAATTGAAACTCTGAAGAGCTTTCATTCTTTAGATTCTCTTCAAAAACCACGTTAAATCTCTTGTAGTCCTTTGTATTTATATTTGCCATATTATTTGCAATTGTTTTAGCCCTAACATTAGATGCCTTAATTCCCTCTTTAATTAAGTCATAAGTAGAGTCATTACTAATAGATTGAATCCCCATAATTGCATTCCCCCATATTTCTTTATAAAATTTTGTTTAAATACTAAATTCTCTCTATTGATACTTATTTTACAATTTTAATATTTTTTTGTAAAATACATCGTTTTTTTACTTAAAATGCCATATTATAAAAGATTTATGATTTTAATAAACATTTATATTTTAATTATAAAATAATTAATAAAATTTAGCCATAACATTTTTAAATTTTTTCTATAATTCGAATGAAATTTAAAAATATTAGCAATATTATGTGTTGCAATTTACAATGTACAATTTACAATTGGCAATTGAGGTTGAAGCTCATAGAGAAAGTTCGAGAAACCAAATATGAAATTTGGACTCTCACTTTTCCTTACAGGATTTCTAAAATTTATGCTGTATAATTACTAGTACAATAATATAACAATCTAATTTCAATATAAATCTAATAAAAACTCCTATATACTTTTGTTTTACAGTAATTTACATAAAAAAGAAAATAGTGCCTATAATTATAGACACCAAAATATATTAATATACGCACTTATATATAATTACATTTTGGTAACCTGACAATCATAGAAATTTACTTCCCTTAGACTCACGGCTTTGCGACCTTATTTTTCAATAAGTGTGCCAGTTTCATTTATAATTACTCGCTTATATTCTATATTACCATTTATTTCTTGGTTTTTCAATAAAAATTACTTATTTGCACAAAAAAAGAACAAATATTAGGACTTTTTCCACAATATTCATTCTTATATTCTTTTAATTTTGTAAAATGTGTTATATTATGATCATAAATGGAATAATTCATTATCTAACGTTTGCTAATACATTTAACGAATTTTGTGGCAGCTTATTGCTTTGTGCCATTAACCCTATTGATGTTTTATATAATATTTGAGTCTTTGAATAAGTTAACATTTCTTCAGCAATATCGGCGTCTTCTACATTGCTTTGTGCTCTTGAATATACTTCACTAATTTCATTAGAAGTTGCATAAGTATCCTCTAATCTTGATTGAATAGCTCCGTATCTACTCCTTATCTTTGCTATATTTACTGTAGCATCATCAACTGATTGAATTGCAGCCTGTGAATTAACAGTTACATCAATACCGTTTATATTCATGGCACTTTCTAAATTGTAAAAAGGTATATAAGTTTTTTCATTTGGCAATATTCCAATAGCCGCTAAAGATTTATCTGGATTACTTATATCCCCTGGTGGTGTAGGCGTTGATGATGATAACTTCTTTCCATTAAATGATGTATTTTCGCACAAATCCTTTATAGTTTTCTTCACCCCATCTACTTCCTTTTGTATTACTGCTAACTCTCCACTATCATATGTTCCAGTAGCTGCCTGCACAGTTAATTGTTTTAATCTTGAAAGGTTATTATTAACTTCTTGAAGAGCTCCATCATAAGTTTGAAGCATAGAATTAGTGTCTTGAATGTTTTGAGATGCCGCATCACTTGCTTTAATTTGTAAATCTAAATTTTCTACCTCTGCTATTTTATTCGGATTATCCTTCGCAGAACCTACTTTTTTACCAGTACTTATATTATTAAGTGCTTGGGATGCCTCTGAAAGGGTATTTTTATAAGTTTGATATATTCTCATTGAAATCATATTATGATTTAATCTCATTTATTTTCACCTCCTACTAATTATATTTAAACTGTTACATCTATATTTCTTCCTAAGTTCTCATCTGTAGCCATATTATTCATCATTTGTTCCATTTCAACATCTACATCTTCACTATTATTCATTGCCATTTTCATAACTGATATTTGAACTGAATTAGCAACAGAAGCTTGGCTTAATCCCATTGATAATGACCCTATATCCATAAAATCACACCTCGTTTTTTATAAAATTTAAAATCTATATATTTTTCGATAAAAAGTATAATAACTTAATATAAAATTTGAAAATAGGTTAATTACTTTTTAATTTAACAGTTAAAATTCATGAAATAATCCTTAAATCCTAAGGACAATGTTCCTTCTATCATAGCTCCTCTACTGCAATTTATAAATTCAATATGATTATTTCTGCTTATTAATTGTTCAATTTTATGTTTAAAAGTCAAATACCCCGGCGAGGTTTCCAGAATTTCTCCGTTAACTCCAAGTACAGTTTTAATTTTATTTCCCAACTTCTCACTGTCTTTAAATCCATATACCTCTTCATAAACTTTTGTGTGAGATCTATCTTTTAGATAAGCTAAATCTTGTCCTAATAACACAACAGTGTTTGCATCACTTTTTATTGCTATATCTATAGCAGAAACTGCAACAGTACCTACAACTTCAATATATGAATTACCTTTTTCTTTTTCAAAGATATATTTAGGTCCATTATAAAAATTTATAGCCCATTTAGAAGCTGAAGCTGGAAAACATAATGGTATATTTTCATTTTCATATCCCTCAAATTGCTTTTGAACAATCTCTTTCGAGTCAATTATCACTATTACATTTGGCCTTATATTCTTATTCATAAGAGCTCTTAAGGAGCTTCCAACACATATTATAATAAATTTGTTTTGATGTTCCTCTAAAAGATCTAAATCAAAATCTAAAGACGGACCGGCAGATACAATCAAAAATGGTTTTTCACATAATTTTAATTCTTTTAAGAGCTCACTTATATGTGGATAGTTTTTCAAAAAATTTTCTTTTTCATTTTCTTCTCCTAAAATCTTATAAGTATCATCAATTCTTGAAAGTTGTTTCGTTCGATTAAAATCATTAATTAAATTAAACAAATTAGCATTCGACTCTTCAATAGTTTCTAAGGAGGCTCTATGTATCATTATATCCTCAACTTTATTTAAGCACTTTGATAATAGTGAATAAAAGTCCTTATTACTACCTTCAATTATTTTTATATTTTCATAATGAAAAATCTGTGGATTTATTTCTTTGCAATAATTTATTAGCTCTTCATTGTATTCAAAAACATATAAAACAGAGTTCTCACTAATTATTTTTCCTATTTCATATATATGATATCCAAGTCCCAATCCGTATAATACACTAATTTGTTTATTTATTAATTCAATATTTCCTTTTGCAAATTGCTCTCCTTCCTTACTTGGATCATACTTGCTATGTATATATTTATTCTTATATGTTAGTGTAATAGCTCCACATTTACTTTTTTCCAATTGAAACATAATATTCTATTATCTCCTCACTAAGATTATTCTTTTATATAGTAATTTTCATGTTTGCCAGTTTTTCAATTCCTTTTGCCAAATCCCTTGCTCCATTAACATTTACAATATTTTTTTGATTATTTATAATTCGTTTCCTAATAAGCTTATTGTCAATTAATTTATTAAGAGAATTAACTAATTCCTCGGCGTTTATGTTTTTAATGCTAAATACATCTAAAACGAGCTCCTTTTCTTTCATTATATGAGCAACTTCTTCTTGATTATCTGCAATAATCACGCCTATACTTGGTACTTTCATAGCACACAGCTCATATATTGTTGACCCACATGCAGAAATAGCAATATCACATTTCTTCATAAGTTCAGACATATTTGCATTCTCATAAGGAAAAATACAGCAATATTTTTTTGATAAATCATAAATCTCCTTAACCAATGCTTTATCAAAAGCACTTCCTAGTACCACATGAATATTCTTATTACAATCCTTAATAAGCTCCAGAACTTTTTTTGTATTATAATCATTATCCATTCCACCTAAGGTTATAAGAATATCTTTAACTTCCTCTTTTATTATTTTTTCATTAGAATTTCTTCTAAATTCCTCTCTAATCATGCAATATTTAGTTCCTAGGAATAACTTTGTACGACTACTTGTAGTTTTCCCATAATCCACAAGTGATGCATTTATATTTTGATTTATTAAAAAATCAACATTCATATTGGTTGTATTAACATCATCAACATATCCAGTTAACATGAAGTGCCTTCTTAATAATTTAAAGTACTCCTCATCAACATTGTAACTATCTGTAATAATCACATCAGCCTTATGCTCTTTTTGTATATTTATAATATCCTCAATATAATTCTTCTCCCTTACTTCCATAACTTGAAATTTATTTTCTTTTAATATCTTTATTCCTGCACTATATTTTTCATCTAAGCTATTTCTGCATATAAATATTACCTCATTATTTTTTCTTAGTTCTTTTCCTAAAACTATCATCCGCATTATATGACCAAGACCAATAGACTTTCCACCATCTGCCCTTATAAAAATCTTCATATACATACCTCCGTAAAGAATAATCTTTATTAACCTAAGGTTACTCCTGAAAAGCCTTAATTTCCTGGATCTATTAAAAATCCGCCAATTACAACCTTATTACCTAAACTATTTTCATTTTTCTTATTACTTACTATCATAGTCAAAGTATGATCTCCGTTGTCTAAATTATACGAATTAATTGTAGTACTAAAGTAACATTTCGAATTCATATATAAGTCAATATTAAAGGTATAATCATCAAGCTTACATTCTAGGATTCCAGACTCATCATTTAATAAGTTCATCATACTTAAATGCTTACCCTTAAACTTAAAGATAACTCCATTTCCAACCGAAGTAGTTAAAGCACCCGAATTAAACTTATTATTCAAATTGAAATTATCTTCATGCCAGTCACCATAATACTCAATTTGTGTACTATCATAAGCAACTAAACTTGGGCTCCTAAACTTGTACTTACTTAAAACTCTGTAATCCATTTTTATTTTTATATTATTTAAATCAATATTCTCCAAGTTATCTTTTATGATTTCAAAATACAGCTCATGTCCTCTATCATTAGGATGAAGATTATCAACTGATATTTTTGACCAAGTTAGTTCCCTTAGTCCAATTTTTTTCCATACGTCATCTTAAACATCAATTAGCGGAATATTATAAAAGTAAGCAAATTTTTTATGTATATTTGTACAGCTATCGCACATTCCTGTTGGCAAATCAATAATAACTATTCTTTCAGCAAACTTAGCACATTCCCTTAGCAAACCCTCGAAATATATGCTAGAATCTGCTGAATTATATATCCTATCATTTACTGCAAATTCAATAAAGATTACATCAGGTTTAAAATCTCCCAGATCTCTTTCTAATCTAAATAATCCAAAGTTTGATGCTGTACCGCCTTACCCTAAGTTTTTAACATTAACTTCTTTATATTTATACCTTAAGTATTCTTCTAATCTATAAACATATGAATTTTTATATTCACTAGCTCCTGCACCTTCAGTTATTGAACCACCAATTATTGCAATATTCACCCTTTAGTCCTCCTATGAATTATTGTTTGTATTTATAGTATTACTCTATTTGATTTAACAAAAATTCTATTAAGTTCTTCATAGGATTTAAAATTTCCAGTGCTTCTTTTAAAGCTTTTATATATAAGCGAATATTATTATCCTTATACCTAAATGCTTTATTTAAAAGTAGTAAAAAACCTTCCTCCTCATTTTTTACATCATTAATACATGCCATATTAATAATAAAATCAGTGTATACAAGGTGTAAATATTTAAATCCATATTCTATATATAAATTATATATCTTTTCCATTTTTTCTTTATCTAAGCCTTCTAAAATAATTAAGTAATGAAGAAGTTCTTTATAAAATCTTATATATATAAACTTATCTTTTATTGCAGTATTTGTTATATATTCATAAATAATTTCACTAGTATTTTCATATTTTTCGGAAATATATTGAAAGTAACTGCTTATTTTGTTAAAGTTGCAATTTGATAATACTTTTGCCATATCATATCTTATTGCTAAAAGAATATAGATAAAGTCTCCATAGTAATTATTTTCTTTACTTAAATCAATATGAGATATGAACTCTTTATAATTGCTTAAGTCAATTGAATTATTTTTCCTAAACTCCATTCTTAATTTATTTAATGTACTATAAACTGATACACCATTACTAAAAGCCTCTTCCATCAAGGTAATATTATCGTCACTAGCACTTAGCTTATAATTTTCCAATATAATATAAAATTCATTAAGCTGCTTTTCCCTATTGCTTTTTATTAATTCATTCTCGTAATCAAGCA
The DNA here is from genome assembly GCF_002760435.1 of Clostridium sp. LS. GTDB lineage: Bacteria > Bacillota > Clostridia > Clostridiales > Clostridiaceae > Clostridium. Next base: position 92,293 of record NZ_AUUU01000121.1, on the reverse strand, counting down.
ATAATTTATGATTATTTGAATTAACGATACCATCAATTAAATTTTTGTGCAGAACTTGCAGACTGCCTTTATTTTCATCTGCCCTTATTAAAACAGAGATGGCATTTATATAATTTTGTTCCTTGATGTATAAATCAATTAAATTATAATAAACTTCATTAATGAAATTTAGAGAATAGTAACTGAACATAACATTCTTTTCTAAATTATCGAAATTGTAATATAATTCAAGGTATTTATTTAACGCATTAATTGCCTCATTATTTTTTCCTAAGTTCGCTTGTGCCAAACCCAAAAGAAAATAGAAGTCAATAAAATCATTTTTTACTTTTAATGATTCAAGTGCATGTTTTTCCAAACTAATGTAATCGCCAATATTATAATATTCTATACATATGGACTGATAGACATATATGTATTCAGTCTTGTTAGGTCGTTTTTGTGCTAGATCATATGCTTTCTTCATATAATTAATTGCTTCATTATGATTTGCATGCACACTATAGCTTGTAGCTGCTTGATATAAGTAGTAGATATTATCCGGATCTTTTGAAAGTGTTTCCTTTAAAAGAGTTATATTTCTATTAAACTTTTTTTCCGCTAATTCTTTATCATTAGTCATATATCCATAATGAATACAAGTAACATTAAGATATTCTATTGGCGCTCTAGTTAACGGCTGCTCATGTATTGCCCCTGAAAATTTAAAATCTCTATCTTTTTTAAATAATCTAGCTGGCGAAAATATAACATAATTATTTCCAGTAGTTATACTTTTAATATTTATCGTTGCTGAATTAAATTCCATATATTTTCTAGAGTTAAAAAATTCTATTAGATTTATGCAATTTTCAATAATCTCATCAGCATCAATAAATAAAAACCATTCTCCTATACAATAACTCAAAACAATGTTTCTCATTTGTGCAAAATCATTGTTCCATTCATGAAAATATACCTTATTTGTATATTTTTTAGCAATTTCAACTGTCTTATCAGTAGAACCAGTATCTACAATAACAAGTTCAGCTTCTAAATTATCTAAAAGTGGCTTCATTGCGCTCAAGCATTTATCTAAGTATTTTTCTTCATCCTTAACCATCATCCCAATACTTAATAACATAGTGTATATCCGCTCCTTAATAAATAACTATTACTCTATTAAATTCCAATCCATAGGGGTTCCCTTTTTAATGTTTTTCTTAGCTTTTTTCCCAAGTATATCTTTTATATATTTAGTTTCTAAACCAAATCCTGGTCGTATACTCTTAAGATTCTTTTCTGAGAATATCTCACCTTCTTTAATATCTTCAATTACAAATAAACTTCTTGAATGCTCCCTGGAATTAGATTGCTTTTGAGTTAAATCATAAGTAACCTTTCCTATAGCTTTTTCAACTATTCTTATATTATCTACCATTTCCTTAAATTCTTCTGGTTCCATGGAAAACTTAGCATCTGCCCCTCCATCACTTCTTCTAAGGGTTAAGTGCTTTTCAACTATCTTAGCTCCAATTGCCACTCCTCCAACTGAAACAGCATTACCCATAGTGTGATCAGATAGACCAACTATACAATCAAAAGTTTCTTTCATGTTAGGAATAGTTTTTAAATTTATTTCTTCTATAGGGGCAGGATATGAGGATGTACATTTTAGCAGTGCAACATTTTCATTTCCCATTCTCTTGCAGGCATCTAAAGCATCTTGAATATCACTCAATCTAGAAATACCTGTTGATATTATTACTGGTTTTTTCTTGGCAGCTATGTATTCAATAAATGGAATATCGTTAATTTCAAAAGATGCAATCTTATAAGCTGGTACATCCATTTCTTCCAAAAAATCAACTGCTGTAAAATCGAATGGTGATGAGAAAAATATTAATCCTTCATTCTCTGCAACTTCTTTTAGCTTTGATTGCCATTCCCATGGAGTGTAAGCAGTTTGATAGAGCTTATGCAAAGTAGTGCCATCCCAAATAGTTCCTTGCTTTATTTGAAAATATTCATTATCACAATCAAGAGTTATAGTATCTGGAGTATAGGTTTGGAGCTTAATTGCATCAGCACCTGCCCATGCAGCCTTTTTAATAATTTCTACAGCCCTATCATAGTCTTGAAGATGATTAGCTGACATTTCAGCTATTATAAAAGTTCTTTCATCTTCCCCAATTTTTACATTATTTATTTTAAACGTTTTATTCATAATTCACCTCAAATAAGTCTATTTCTTTATTATTGTCGAAATTTTATTTCTTTTCTTTAGATATCTTAGTATATTGAAAATTCTTCAAATCTTTGTATTCAATTATAGCAAATATTATTAATAACCAAATAATAATTATTTATAAACTTACACTTAAAATATTAATTTTAATATTTTATTTATTATAAAGCTTATATTATACTATAACTTAAAGGAGTTGAATTTATGTTACTAAGCATTGGATTAATGGTTAAAAATGAAGAAAAGTATCTGGATAGATGTTTAAAATCTCTACAGATGATTTTAGACAATTTAGATTCAGAATTAATAATAGTAGATACTGGTTCTACTGATAATACTATAAATATAGCAAAGAAATATACAAGCAGAGTGTATTCACATAAATGGAATAATGATTTTTCAGAAATTAGAAATATAATTTTAGATTACTGCAAAGGTGAATGGTTCTTCTTTATTGACGGAGATCAAGTGCTTGAAGATTGTACTGAACTTATAAATTTTTTCGTCAATAATACATATAAAAAATATAAATCAGCAACAATAAACATTAAAGAATTGGAAGATTCAAATAATGAGGATTTATTTTCTATAAGTGTTGGAGCAAGACTGTTCCTTAAAGATAATGATTTTAAATTTGTTAATGCTATTCATGAACAGCCTTTACTAAAAGACCCTATTAAAAATCTAAATGTTTTTTGTAAACATTATGGCTATATTAATAATGATGTAGATGCCCTAAAAAATAAGTCTAATAGAAATATAGAGATACTGGAGAAGGAGCTAGAAAAAAAGCCAAATGATATTTATTTCTTATACCAGTTAGCATTATCTTATGGCCTAATAAAAAATTATTCAAAAGCGCTTAATTATATAATAAAAGCATATAACTTAACTCAAAGTAAAACTGATAAATTAAACTACATATATGTATACCAAACCCTATCTGTTTTATATTTTAATTTAAAAGATTATAGCAAATTAGAGAATTATTCAACAGAATTGTTAAAATATAATGCAGACATAATGGATAGCTACTACTTCTTAGGTGTTGCACAGAAAGAGTTAAAGAAAGATACTGAAGCAATTTCTTCATTTAGATCTTATTTAAATTTATATAACTCATTTGCCCACCAAGAAAAAGACCTTTCCATTACATATTATACTTTAGATAATTTAGATGATGCTTATTATCATTTATTTGAATTATTAAAAAATACTGATTATAATTCTGCAAAAGAATATTTACTTAAAATAAAGAGCATAAAATACAGTGATGAACTAATTAATTCAAAATTTATAGAATTGATAAAAGGTTCAAGACAATATGATGATTTAAAAGAATATGAAGAGATGCTGATAATTAATAACCAAATAAATAAATTAGATATTTTTTATGGAAACTTAGAAGAACTAAAGAAAGATTTAGATAAAAAGGATATTGACTATATCGAAAATTTATTTTCTGAAGGAAATACTCCCTATAATACTTTAAATAAAATGAGACAATCCTATAAAAAAATTAATACTACTAATTTAAATAAATACAAGGCAGTATTTTCTAAAATAAATTTAGGCAATAAACCCTACTATTCTGATTTAATATATTATTTCTTAATTGATATGCAAGACTTATCATTAATTTTATCTAATGTATCATTTCGAGAAATAAATCATTTTTTAAATAATATAAATTCTAAATATGAAAATCTAGATATAACTTTATATGATTATGTTGCTAAATTTAAAAATAACAATAAATTTCTTTCAATAAGGTTAAATAAACAAATTCTTCATCATTTAATAATATCAAATAAGCTTAATAAAACCGAATTAGAAGAAATTTATAATTTGTACATTAAATTTTCTTTAAAGTATGTCAGTATTGTTTATAATGAATATGTATTAAATAACGAGTTGTTAGGAGATTTGAAGGATAAAGAAGAAATTTTAATTATTTTCTTAAACAAAGCTTTTAAATATAAAGAAAATAACTTAAAACTATATATAAAATATTTAAAGAAAATTATTGAAATATATCCTCAAATGAAATTTTTTATTAATTACTTGTTAGATAAGATAAATAATAATTCTGAAAATACTTCGTTGGAAAATAAAATATTGATGAAAAACCAAATCAATGAAAATTTAGAAAGCAATAATTTAATTGAAGCAGAAAATTTAATAAATTCTTATGCTGAAAAATATTTTAATGATATAGAAATTTATTCATTTATGGGAATACTCAGCATATTAAAAAATGATTTTAAATCTGCAGAAAATATTTTGAGAGATGGTTTGAAATTTGATAGAGATAACTTTGACTTGAATTATAATTTGGGATTTGTATATGAAAATCTTAATGAAAATGGATTGGCTGTAAAATATTATGGTATTGCACTGGTTAATGCTTCTTCTGAGGATATGAATGTTCAGATTAAAGATTTACTAAAAAGCCTACTATAAGTCATTTGAGGTTGGCTCATTTGAACTATTACGATATTTTAGAGTAGGTATAAAAATTATCACATTTTATAATTATATAAGTTACCACAAAACATCCCAGGTAAGTGCATTCAAAACTTAACTGGGATCAAATCCAACTTTTAGTTGTAACTTTATTTTTCTCCACATGTTATTTGACTAATACACAATTCTACTAGTTAAACCATCTCTATTAGATATATCTATCTTTGATTACAAATTATCCAATAATGCAATCTTTACTCATTGCTATGTTTTAACATAATCTAGTTCTTTACACAATGTACTTTAAGGTAAATCTATTATCCTGAAAATTTGTTGAAAGTAGTTAAAAATATTCCTATAAATTATTTTGATTTATTATATTTTTGTTGCTTTAATCACTTTATATTAATGAATATTTTTTACTATATTTTTTTGAAAAATTTCATTTTGACATAGATATGTTTCATCATATTTTAAGAACATCTTATCTATTGTAAATCTTTCACAAAACTTGTTATATGCATTTTTTATTATTATATCTTTTTCCTGATAATTTTTATTTAACACTTTTAAAATAATTTCTCTTAAAGACTTAACATCATCATTTTCAAATAAATACCCTGTAAACTCATCTTCAATAATCTCTTTAAACGTGCTAATATTACTGCAAATTACTGGCACTTTTTCTCTAAATGCTTCTAAAATTCCTATGCTAAATCCCTCACTTAGTGATGGCAATATGAAGAAATCAAAATATTTCAAATACTTACTTGCATTATTTCTATATCCATAAAACTTTATTTTTTCTTCTAGCTTGTATTGTTTAACCTCATTCTCTAAAGCTTCAAGCATATCTCCTTCACCTATAAATACACAAAACAATTTCTGCTTAGTATTTATGTCTTTTAAAGCATTTATTATTATCTGTTGATTTTTTCTTCTACATATCGTCCCAATGCACCCGATTATATTAAAACCTTGCTTCTTTTTTAGTTTTAATTCTTCTATTAACTCATCATTTTTCTCATTAGAATTTTCCTTTTCTATACCATTGTATATCGTAATAATTTTTGAAGGTTCTACTCCTTTGTCAATCATTAGTTTTTTATCACTTCCGGATACAGCTATAATCTGATCCAAGCTATTCATAATTGTTATATCCACCTCCTCATGCTCAACTCTTTTATTAGTTCCCCATCCGTGCATGGTCTGTATTACAGGAACATATCCATTATCTATTCCTGCCCTTGCAATAATACCTATCATTCCTGGTATCGCGGCATGTGCATGTATAATATCAATATTATATTTTTTTATTATTTCTTTTAACTTGCTTACAACATTTAAATTTAAATAAAGGTCTCTTTTAAAAGTTGAGTCTATTAGAAATACAAAAATACCCATTTCATTAAATTCATCTAAATACTCTTCATAATTACAATATCCCGGTTCGTGACTTTTACTTGTTAGTATGTATACATTGCTCCCATTGTGTTTTTGATGAAAAGCTATATCCTTAATTACTTTTCCAGCACCGCCTTGAAGAAAAGTTGTTATATGCAATATATTCATAAATGTATTCCCCCCACTAAATTAAGTCTTGTAATAAAAAAATTTTAGGCTTTATGTTCAAATATATATACCTTTCAAGTATATCCTGCTTTATTTCATTCTTAAATGCGAAAGATCCAATTGCATAAGTATGATTTCCTTTCCTAATAGCCTCTTTTAATGATATTACCTCAACATTATTTATATATTTTCCATGCAAACTTTCATTTCTATCTATCATATAAGTAACTCTTATATCATAAAGTTCTAAGGCTCTCATAAGATAATTTCCCGCCTCACCCGATCCGTAAATCATAATCTCTAAAATTCCATTATTACTAACATTTTCAGCTATGGAACACATTGATTTAAGATAACCTTCTTTATCACTATCTTCAATTAGTTTCTTTAATATGTAATTAGGGTGCTTAATTGTTACTAACGCTTGTGGCCATTTAAAATCTTTTGGATTTGCTAATTTCAAAAATTTTTCTATATCTATTTTATCTAAAACATCATTATTACAATTATCATTAATTCTTATAATATTTTTGCTGCCATAATTACTTTCGTGATGTAATTTCGAAAGTGCTACTGCTTCTTTAAAAGTTGGAATTTTATATAACCTCTCAAGCATGTTTCCCATTGATCTCTTATTTTCAAAAATTTTCTCCTTGATAAACGGTTTAATTTCAATAAAATCCAAAAACATTCTCTGAAACTTTAATATGCCCCTCATACATATATCTTTTAATTCAAGCTCTTTCCTTGGTATTCTGTTCTTATCTAAAACAGGCATAAATTTACCGTCACTTTCCTGATACCCTAATGTTGAACCAACGTTCCCCATCATAAGTTCTTCGATTATATCAGGACACCAAGTAATTGATTTTACTATGTCAATATTTTCCCCCGCGTTTCCAATGAATCCTCTAATATCCTGCCCCAAAAGAAGATTATTTTTTATGCATTCCTCACCAAAAGCAAGCAAATGAATTATTCTATCATTTTTATAAGAATCCAGGATATTATCAAGCGCAGACTGCATTGTTCCCCTAAAACCTAAATCTACAGTAATAAATCTATGATCAATATTAAAATCTTGTTCAAAATATTGAATAAATAGATTCCTTTGTTGGTTGATATTATAATCTATAATATTCTTTATTTTATCACTTAACATATACTCAAAAATTTCATTTTTCAAGTTTCCATTATTTACATTAATCTTATACGCATCTTCTAATTTGACATTTTTAAATTCAGAAAATCTCTCAATATACTGGTCAATCTTTAAGCTATTGAAAAGGTCTTCCACTGTAAAATTACTTCTCTCAAACATCTTCTTCAATACTTCATTATCAAGAAATTTTAATGACGGAAGAAATATTGCTTTCCTAGAAATATAGATTGGCTTTATATTTATCTCTAAATTTCTATACTTCACTATTTTTTTAAGCATCTTTTCAAGAATATATCCCTCCCTCATTAAAGGATATATTTCTTTAACATTTTCTTTAACAGCAGTATCCACAACCCATTCACAAAACAAAGTCAAAAATGGTCCTAAAACCGCCGCACCAACTTCATACCAAATTCTTGCATTATCATCAAAATTACTACCTTCACTATGTGCTAATTTTCTCAATGAAAGAATCTCGGGTACTATATTATTATATTTCATTTTTTCTAACTCAAACAAAGTACCTTTTTCGTCAGACAAAAGATTGTAGTGAAAAGTTCTTATGTTAAATTTTTCAGCATTTATTATGTCTGAGAACAAACTATCACCTATATGTAACATCTCATGAGGTTTTAGCGTAGAATACTCCTTTATTATTTCCTTAAATAGTTTTCCCTCACTGCTTTTAGAAACATTTTTTTCAGAAGAAATAAAGAATTTATCAATTGATCCTAAATTTAATCCATTGAATTTTAGTATGCTTTTTATCTGTCCTAAATTAAGGTACATATCTGATGCTAGTACCACTTTTATCTCATTTAATTTGCATATATTAATTAATTCATAAATCTGAGGGTTTAAATAGCAATATTTTTTTTCAAGTTCTAACTCTAAATCCCCTAATCCTTTACTGGAACAACATAATTCTGGCATGCATTTATATATTTCACTCAAAAACACTTCATCAGTTCCAAATTCTTCCTTTTTGTTTCCTCTTGCTTTTTGTTCCGCTTGAATTCTTATTTGTCTAAATTCAAAAGGAGTCATTTTGAACTTATAATCATATTTACTCTTTAAAATCTGTCCCATTTCAAGAAATACATCTGAAGGACTTCGTACTATTCTAAAAATTAATGTATCAAATATATCTAAACTTAATAGTTTTATCTCTTTCTTTTCAATAACTTCCAAAACTTCTCTAAACTTCTCTAATTTCTTCATATATTCTCACACTACCTCAACTTATCGATTGTATTCATTTTATGTTTAAATTTAACTCTACCAATAGCAAATCATAAATTCTTTTATGTTTATAAACTTATTTTGCTGAAGATATTCTTTAGCATAGTACTTACCAGGCGAAGTAGCTATAAATATATAATCGAAATCTAATTCTAATATCTCTTTCGGGCTATATACTTTTTTACCAAGAAAATTTCCTTTCTTAAATTTATCGACCCAACCAACAAAATTAGAATTAGAAAATTTACTTTTTAAAATATTATTTACATTCTTTCCTCCGTCTCCAGCACCCCAAATCAAATAATTTAATCTTCTACTTTCAAAAAATTCTTTTATATACTCCACTCGTACCTTAAAAGTATCTTGAGCTGCAAAACTTCTTTCAATATATGATTTAGAATTATCATGTAATCTATACTTCAGGAGTATATCATCCAACTTTAAAATCTTAAACCCTTTTTTGATTGCTCTAAACCATAACTCTATATCCTCTGAATATTTATACTCAGAGTTATATCCATTTAACGATTTTAATACCTTTGTTCTTATCATGACTGAAGGATGACAAATTGTATATCCATCAAACAAATCCGTTTCATTTCTATCTTTATCACTAAACCCTTTAAACATTTCTTTATATGTACGCATATATTCTTCATCTATTGTGCCAAATAAATCAACATTTCCAGCTAATATATCGACATCACCATTTTTATCTAAGAACTTTACTTGCTTCTCTAACCTATTTGCTAGAGATATATCATCTGAGTCCATTCTAGCTATATATTCAGCTTTAGCTAATGAAATCCCTTCATTTAAAGAATACACTAACCCTCTGTTCTCTCTAGAGATAAGTGTTATCCTTTTATCTACATTCATATAATATTGTATTATACTTAATGATTCATCTGTTGATCCATCATCTATAACTATAAATTCAAAATCTTTATAACTTTGTTTTAATATACTCTCTATTGATTGCTTTAAGAACTTCTCTCCGTTGTAAACTGGCATTATTACAGATATTTTGGGATTAAGTGTTTTCATTAGTTTTCCTCCCCTCATTATATGAGTACAATTATTAATAATAAATACATTCACCAATTAATTATCTTATTTAGTATTTGAGTAAACTTTATCGCTCCAGTTTTGTTTAAATGAGAAACATCTTTAAAATCATCATCCTTGAACAGACTTGATCGAAAATAATCTATATATTGAAAGTCATATTTTTTCTGCACTTTTTCTATTATGTTTTTAAATTCCTGTTCAATCCGTTCGGAAAAATGGCTTGTATAATATTTCGTTGCTGGAAATACAACAACTATTGGTTTGATATCATTATCCATTAATAAGTTTAAATATGCCTCAAATATTTCAACGTTTTCTTTAACAGTATTTGGATAATTTTTATTGCAATCTCTTTTCGCCTGTTGCTTACCTATAAGCTCCATATTTTCAAATACATTTATTTTTTCATCTTCCATATCTTGAATGTCATATTTTCCATCTTTATTCTTTCTTAGAAGTTTATCACCTATACTTTTATTAATATCATATTCTTCATAAACTCTCTGAATCTCCTTGAAATGATGAGAATCTTTGAGAACTTCATAATACATCACTGTCTTACTTTTCATAGCAGATAAAGACATATCATATTGAAAACTATAATAACTTAATCCTATTATTACTGCTTTAACATTGCTCATTTCATATTTATAATTTTTAATAAGATACTTAATAATATTATAATCATAAAATAAATCTTGGCTGCTAAATGCAAATTTTAACGTTCTTTTAATACATTTCTTTTCACTGAAGCCAAACAATGCATAAGATATACCTGTAACTAATACTTCGAAAAATCCATCTAAGTGAGATTTAAAAACGTTAATATACTCTTTGCAGTAATTCCAATAATTATCCATGAATTTAGAATATTGAAATATCTTTCTCTTATCTATATTCATTAGCAAGAGCTGAGTATATATCTCCTCATTAAATTGACTGGCTATAATTATATAATCATAATCATAATTTGCTATTTTATCAGGACTTATTATATATTTATCGTTTTTCTTGCTGTTCCACTTATTGTGGTCATTATCTACATAAGCAAGAATATTTACCTTATCATTTAATAAATTCTCTATAATTGAAGATAAATTTCCTGTTCCAAACATTAGTATAGTATACAAATTATCACCTTTTAACTTTTTATATTTTGTTCTTAAAGATATGTAAATCAATTTCGTAATAACTTTATCAAATTAAATGTAACTCCTAAAACTCATCCCAAAATTTGCATAGATATTGACAAAAACTTTCTATCTTAAAGTTATTTTGAGCAAAATTATAAGCCGAATTAACAACATTTTCACTAAACTCTTTATCATTTAATTTTATTATAGTTTTTGCTATTTCTTCTGCTAAAAATTCTTCATTTAGTTCAACTAAAGATGAGAAACTATCTGCTAAAATAACTTCTGTATCTCCAACATTTGATGCTATAATATAATTTCCACAAGCAATAGCCTCCATAAGAGATTGTGATGGATAATTTTCAACTTGTTGCAAAGATAAAAAGATTCGCGATTCTTGAAAATATTCTGTTGTATCTACATAACCTTTTAACTCTATTAAATCATCCAATTTATATCTATTTATAAGTACTGATAGCTTTTCTATTTCTGGCCCTTCACCCAAAAATAGACACTTATAATGATATTTTCTAATTAAATTTTTCGCTAAATTAATCGCTTCTAGTGCTAACATTGGGTTTTTAAAATTTTGCATTCTAGCTGCAAAAATGATAGTATTTCGTTTATCCTTAGATGGTTTGAATTTTAATAAGTCAATAAAACTATTTATTGTAGGTGTTATATAATTTTGATTACAACAAATTTCTTTCAAAATCGGAACTTTAGAAGGATACAAGCAATCAATACCTTCCACAAGTTTTAGCATTTTTTTAAAAATTGGTCTATTCAAATATTCATTATAATATAATTTATTTGTATCTGTTATAGAAATAAGAAAGTTTTTTACTAACTTTTTCATTAATATAAACATTTTGTATTCTTTCTCCAAAAACTCTGTCATATGAAATATTTTAGGTTTATATTTTTTTACTTTTTTTAACGTGTCGTAATTATCTTTTGTATAAATAAATTTAATCTCTTTGAAAGAGCAGAATTTATCAATTAATATATCTGCATAATTTTTATTTCCTTGTAACACAACATATATTTCCATATCGTTAATCATATTATTTTCACATATATAGCTTATTGCTCTTAAAAATCTTCTTTCAGATCCCCCGATAGCCTTTATTGCTAATATATGAATCATAACTACATTATTGTATCTAACTAAAAATATTCTTCGTAAAATTTTTATAATTGAATAACACATATATTTTAAATAAAATATTGCGTTATATTTTTTTTCAATTGCTTTCAAAAATAGTTGAAATGAACTTATATTTATAATTTCCGTCTCTCCCAATTTGTTAAAAAAGATAACTTCTTTATATTTTAATCTTAATATTAATTTTTCAATTTCTTCGTATCCTTCAAACTGCTCTAGTGATGATGGAATTATTATTTTCCCAAATTCTTCATTTATAATTTTTTTTATATTTTTGTTTCTTCTTAAATTCTTATAGCAAAAAAAATCATTATCTACTTCAATATATTTTATATTCTCATAATCATTTTCCTTAAAATATTTACTTTCGTTTTCTTGTATAACTAAGAAAATATTACTCTTTTTACTGTCTAAGCTATCTATTAATTTTTTTACTATAAAATTTTGAGCACTACGAAAAATTAGTATGTTCTCCTCCATCATATAATCACCTTTCTGTAATTGTATTACCAATCTAACTTTAAAGTAATAAAATTTTTCATAAGAGCAAAATTTCTTTTTATAAATTTTATAGTTTTAGATTTTTCATAAGAATCGTAATCCCAAAAATATTTACATTCTTGTTTCATTATTTCTTCAAATTGCTCTTCAGTAATGCCGAATTTTTCTACTAAATAATTCATATCATCTTTTAGTGCTAACTCATCATATAACGGCTCTTTAAGCTCTTCTAATGCTTCATCTCTTGAAATTTGATTGGATGATATTAAACTTGATAAATGTGCTTTTCTTTTATCGAAGTTAAATTTATTGGGTAATATATATGCTTGAAAAAATTTAGTATAAACTGATTCATAATGCTTTCCGCCATAATCTCTCCAGCCATATTTCTCAATCAACATACTTTTTGCTTTATTTTTGTTATAATCAACATAATCTAAAATACAAATATTTTTTATTTTATATATATTATTAAAGTAAAAGATATCTAAAAAACTATATTTAGGAAAAGTTTTTAATTTTTTATTACCAAATAATTTATTAATAGTCTTTATGTACTTCCAATCTTGATGTCCATGGGACCAAGTTTTGGGCAAAATTGATTCAGATGTTGTATTTACTCCATTTATAATATATTTAACATCATATTTATGTGCTACCTTTAAAAGTGTAGACTGAATCGCATGATCTGTTGGTATTTCTGAGTCAGGTGTGGACGCCTTTAAAAATGCCAATTGTAAATTTTTAAATTCTTCCCAATTAATAACATATGTATATAAATCAATATTTAATTTTTCCAATAAGATCCTTATATTCTCCACAGCAAGTTCAGAATTCCAGCCATTATCTAAATGTACTGCTAGCGGGCTTAATCCCAATTGTTTTACGAGATAAGCAACATAGCTACTGTCAACTCCACCACTTACCCCAATAATGCAATCATATTTTTTATTCTTCCCCTTTTTCTTTATTTCCTCAACAATATTATTAAGTATATTTGCATTGCCTTCCCTTTTCATTTTAACTTCTTCAAAAACCTTGATTCCAATCTTACAGTTATTACATACTCCATTAGAGTCAAATACTATATCCTGATCTGTTGTATCCATAACACATCTAGTGCACATTTGATATTTTCTTGACATGTATATTACCCCAAACTTTCCTTAAATATTTTATTTAAATCTTCTTGATTCGGATAATTTATCAATACTGCTTTATTTATTCCATAAAATACAAAAAGACTTCCTGCTGCTGCTGCACTTGCTTTACCTCGAGTTATCACTTTATTAAAATCTTCAAGTTTTCCTGCTCCACCACAGGCTATAACAGGAATCTTAACTGATTCTGAAACCATTTTAGTTAGTTCCAAATCATACCCATTCATCATTCCATCATTATCTATAGAATTTAGAAATATTTCCCCAGCGCCATTTTGTTCTGCCATCTTAGCATATTCAATAGGGTTAATTTTAGTATTTTTACTTCCATTCAACGTCCTAACAAAATACTTTCCAAATATATTCTTTTTTACATCCATAGAAACGATTATACTTTGACTTCCAAATATCTCTGACGCCTTCTTTATTAAGCTCGAATCATTAAATACCGCCGAGTTTATTGCTACCTTCTCGAATCCAATTTTAAATAATTCTTTAATATCTTCAATAGTTTTTATACCACCACCATAGCATAATGGCATAAAGCATTGTTCTGCTATTTTTCTTAAATACTCAAAGTTAGGCTTTCTTCCTTTCCTTGTTGCCTCAATATCCAAAAATATTAATTCATCTACTTCCTTATCATTGAAAATTTTGACAGCATTAATAGGATCTCCAATATATGTCTCATTTTTAAATTTTGTTGTTTTAACTAAACCATTATTTTTTAATAATAAGCAAGGAATTAATCTATTATAATACATCTCTAATACAACTCCAAAAAATTTTTTAACACTTTCATTCCAAATTTATGGCTTTTTTCTGGATGAAATTGCGTTCCTACAATATTATCGTCTTGAATAATAGAGTCAAATTTAAACCCATAATTAGTAGTAGCCACAACATTTTCTTCTTTATTACACTTAACATAATATGAATGAACAAAATAAAATCTTGAGTCATCATATTTTTCATAAAGAAGTTTAGCTTGGTTCATTTGCTTAATAAAATTCCATCCCATGTGAGGAACTTTTAAATTTTCATTTCCATCAAACCTAAATTTTACAGTTTCAGCATCTATCCAACCTAAGCCTTTAACATTTCCTTCTTCACTATAATTGGTGATTAATTGCATTCCAAGGCATATTCCAAGCAATGGAGTCCTATTATTCTTAACTTTATCATTCAATATATCAATTAAACCTTTTTCTTTTAAGTTATTCATTCCAGCATCAAATCTTCCTACACCTGGTAATATTAATTTATCCGCTTCTAATATTATTTCCTTTTCTGATGTTATAATTGAATCATATCCAATCTTTTTAACCATATTTTGTACTGATCCCAAATTGCCCATACCATAGTCAACTATCGCAACCATAATTTATCACCCCTTATTATTTATATTTCTCTCTTTAAGATATGATATTTAATAATATGATATATAACTCCACTTAAGTAAATGCTCGTTGTTACTAAAAATGCAATAATAAACTTAAATGGAAATAAAATTTTGTTGTTAAAAAACAATTTATTAAAACTCAAAGTAAATTCTGATATGCTTCCAAAACAATTAAATAAAAATAACTTATTGCTTTTTATATATGTCGCTATAAGTTTTACTTCTTCAAACCCTTCAAATTCTTCATATGATGAAGGTATATATATTTCATCATATTCTCTCTTTTTAATTTCACTGATTAATTTCTTGTTATTTTTAAGAACTTTATAATCAAAAATTCCATTAGGTAAACTGAATATTCTTGATTCTTCAACTTTTTCTTTTAATATATCTTTTGCAGATTCTTGAGCCAAAAAATAAATATTTACCCTTTCATTATTATTATTAATGTAATCAATCAAAATATCTATAACTGAAAAATTTGCACTTCTTATTATTAAAATGTTTTTCATTTATTTCTCCTTCAAATTTTCATTAATAAATTTCATATAATTTTCTTTCCATTTTGACTCCCAATAATAATCTATATTTTCTACTGGTTGAATATTATCATCCTCTAAGATTTCTATAAGTTCATCAGCATTTTTAAACCACGTCCCAAATTTTTTTGATGTATATAATATTGAATCGCTATCCTCAAATACCAATATTTTCTTTTTTAATGCAACTGCTTCATATACTGAAGTAGATGAATCACCAATTATAAATTCACTTAAATTTATATATTGGTAGATATCTCCATCATCATTTATGATAATATTATTAAACCTCTTTAAACAATCATATATTTGTTTTGAATTCCTCTCTAGCGGATGCAATCTAAAAATTAATTTATATTTTTTATCTAATCTTGGTAAAACATTTTCAAGTAAATCTATATAATCCTTAAAGCAATTACCGCATGAAATAAAGAGTATTGCTTTATAATTTTTCAAATCATTTGTTTGATTTAATTCAGCTTTTTTATATTTCTCTAGATTAGAATACAAATGAGGGTTACCTATTACATTTACTTTTACAGGCAGTCTAATATTATCGTTCCAATATTGGCCGAAGGTCAAATAATATTGCGGCATATATTGTTTATATTCCATATTTTCATACATATTTTGGGGGTAATTATAAGCTGGGTGTTCTAACCCTACATATCCATGTTGAAATTCTGCTGTAGTTATTCCTAATTCATTTGCCAATTTTATTGCGTATGCCTTACCTCCATAACATCCATCCTCAAAAAAAATAATTTTCGGATTAACATTCTTTATTAATTCTCTATAATAATGATTATAATATTTAATTTTAATTGAAAGCTTTAATATATTTTTTCCTAATCCCTCATAAAAACCTTTTTCAAATTTAAAAGGAAAATTTTCATTTAAATATTTTAAAAATTCTTCTGTTGTTTGCAAATCTTTCTCATTATATTTATTGCCATTTAAATTTGTTCTTATCTCAACAATTTTTTCAATAAAATCTTGGTATTTTACATTTTTAGCTGTTCTAGGTCTTTCGTGTGCCTTTGCAAATTCTTCTTCTATCATTAATGTATCCTTTTCATATAAAAAAGAATAGTAATCGAAGAGTCTATTAAAATACATCCCATTTTCATTTAAAATATTAGAAGTGTTACCATATAAAAATAATATTTTCTTATTTCTACATAAGTATGGATTTTTAAAAATATAATCATAGAATATATTATCTTTTTTTTCTTCTTTATTAATTTGTATTCTATTTCCATTTTTTTTATATATAACATTTTGATATATCAGAAATCTAAAAAAAGGCCAAATTAACTCTTCGTTAAAATTATACTTAAAACTTAAAACCTCTGAATTATTTTCGAATTCAAGCAATTCATCTATCATTTAGATCACCCTCTTTAGTATCCATCTTTAATCTCGAAACCACTAAACAGCTAAATTTAATAATTTTTAAAACTAGTAGTAATAAAACATTTAATAAACTTTCTGATAATTTTTTTAATTTTTCAGATATTTTTATATAAAATATGTTTGTATTAACTTTTGTAACCTCTCCTAAGCAATTGTAGAAAAATACGTTTTTTTTAGATATTTTAGATATTATTGCTTGTATTTCTTGAAAGTTATTTATTTCTATCGTAGATGACGGAATATAAATTTCCTGATACTCTCTACATTCAACATTATTTCTTAAATTAATATTTTCTAGATAATTATTGTACTTAAAAAAACCATTTTCATTAATTATATACTTTATATTTGGATATTTGATTCTTAGTAATTCAATGGCCTCCTTTTGAATTATAATATATATGCTCTCCGAGTCATATTTCTCTAATATATAATTAATTAATCTGCAAATTATATCATAACTAGCGCTTCTAAAAATCAAAATATTTTTTTTCATTTTTATCAATCCTATACTATAATTATTTTAGAAACCTTATATTTTTTCATTTAATATTTTTGTAAACTTTCTTGCACCATTAACATTTAAATGAGAGCAATCTGAAAAATCCATATCCTTAAATTCATTTGAATTAAAACAGTCCAAAAATGTAAAATCATAATCTATATTTAATTCTTCTATTATTTCATAAAACTCTTTTTTTAATCTTCTATCAAAATTTTTGCTATAATATTTAGTTACCGGAAAAATCACTATTGTTACAGATATCCCATTTGAATTTAAACATTTTAAGTATTTACTAAGTATTCTTTTATTTTCTATTACAGTCTTAGGATAATTCTTATTAGAATCTAAAATAGCTAAATTCTTTCCTTCTTTTATTCTATCGTCAAAACTCATATTTTCAAAATTATTAGCCCAATTTTTATTAAAATCAACTTCAAAATTCACCTTTAATTTTTGTAGTATTATATTCGTATTATCCAAATATAAATTCCTATCTATTTCCATTGGTTTATTAATCCATTTCAATAATTCTGCTTTATCATCCTTATCTTTATCATAATTATGAATCAAGTTTAATATGTCTTTATATACATATATACACCTCGTTTTTCCATTACTTAACGATAAATCATATTGAAAACTGTAATAGCATAGTCCGATGATTACATTTTTTATCTTTCTCTTGTTAAATTCAATAATATTTTTAGCTAAATTGTAATCATAATATAGATCTTGACCAGATAGTGCTAAATTAACTGCATTATATTTAAACAAGCTTAAGTCAATTCCACATTCTGCATAAGATATACCTGTTATAAGTGTGTCTATATTCTCGATTTTTGCCTTATTATAATTATCTTTTAATTTTGTATATAAATATCTTTTATCTGATTTGATATGCTCCAATTCAATTATTTTCTCTACTAAGTTATATGAATTTAAAATTTTTCTATTATCAACACCTAGTGCTATTAGCTGTTTATATATCTCACAATAAAATTGAGATGCTACAAATATATACTCATACTTATGCTCATTTATTTTCTTGGGATTTATCACCAGTCTGTTGTTTATTAATTTTCCTTGTTTTTGTTCATCATTATCAATATATGCAAGTACGTTCACATTTGAGGTGTTTATAATGTTTTCCACCTTAGTACTTGCACTACCAATTCCCCATATTAAAATGTCTATCAAACTACTCACTCATTTCATTAGTTGCTTATGACTAACGCACTCTAATCCCATATCATGCATAACATTTTGTAATTCTTTAAATTTATTATCTGCAAATATTAGAATTTTCCTATTTTTCAACACTTCTTTAATGGGCTTAAATATCTGTTTCTTTTCATAAAAACCTTCTTTAAAGCTATCTACAATAATAAAATCGTCACTATTTGAAAAAACCTTCATTGCGCATACAAAATTATTCATATTATCATTAATTCCAACTAATGCGAGTTTTTCATTTCCAAGTTCTTTTGCTATGCTAATGTATTTTTTTAGCTTACTATATTGGCAAGAACTATCAAAAAATAAATTTTCATATACCTCATCACATTTTTGGCAAACTATCGGCATACCATCAAATTCCAACTTGTCATTTAATTCTTTTAAATGTTTAAATTTATCGTTAGATATTAATTCAAACATTGAAATTTCATTAATATTTCCAATAACCGCGCCTTTAAAGCAATCACCACAACATAATGAAACATCTCCGTTCGCATGTATTAAAAACTCATTTCCAATCTTAAAACATTTATGTCTACTAGGTGCCCATTCTCTTTTATTAATTGTGCTATTTTCACCAAAAATACTATTTAAATGTGTCACATATATATCATCTACTTTATCTTTCCAGAAATCTATATAATTAACAATATCCCCTTTTAATTTATCTGTTAAAATGTATTGCATAATTACCTTTACATTATTTTCATTCTCGTTTCGTTTTCTTATAAAATTCAATACATTATTATATACTTTTTCCCTAATTAATTTATTGTTTAAGCCTGATCCCTGAAAATCATTATATACATCAAAATTGTAACCAGTAACTGAGAATGTAATGTTATTTAACTTTGTTTCCAAAATTTCATCGCAAAGTTTATCACTTAATGCTAATCCATTTGTATTAAAGCGCACGCTATCAAAGCTATCACACGCATATCTTAATGCCTTAACAAAATCTTTATGTAAAATGTTTTCACCATAGCCATTGAACGAGACATTACGAATTCCTATATGTTTTGCCTCATTTAATATCTTCTTACATGTAGCTAACTCCATATCATTTTTTTCTTCTACTTTATGTCTATAACAGAAAGAACATTTTAAATTACATCTATGTGTCAGCTCAATATATAAAGTTTCCATTTTTCAATCCCCTTAAAATCATTTTCATTTCAAATTTATAATACTGCATATTTCTTTAATTTCTTCATACTTCAATCCTACAGAACTAGGTAAATTTATTCCTTTATTGACCAGTTCATTTGTTATACTCATACTTCCAAATTTAAATTCTTTATATGGTGGCATTTCATGTACTGGCAAAAAAAATGGCCTTGATTGTATTCCATTTTCTTTTAGCTTTATTATTAATTCATCTCTAGTTAGTGGATAATCTTCTTCAACTAAAATTGAATATAACCAATAAACATTTTTAACATTTTCTTTTTCTACAGGTAAAGTTATTCCTTTGATTTCTTTTAAAAGTTCATTATACATTTCTGCATTTTTTCTTTTAATTTTTATATACTCATCTATATTTTCAAGTTGAGCACATCCCATAGCAGCAAGTACATTAGGCATCCTAAAATTATATCCTATTTCTTCATGATAAAACCCCCCATTTTCTAAGACAGTTTTTGTTTGAGTTGATAAATACTTAGCTCGCACTCCAAGTTTCTCATCATTAGTTACAAGCATTCCACCTGCACCCGTACTTATTAACTTATTTCCATTAAATGAGTAGCAGCCTATATGTCCTATAGTACCAGTTGCTCTTCCATTATACAATGAACCTAAGCTTTCTGTAGCATCCTCAATAACATATAAATTATATTTTTGTGCTATCTGCATTATCTTTTCCATATTTGCTGGATGCCCATAAATATGCACAGGTAAAATAGCTTTTGTTCTATCCGTGATCAATTCTTCTATCTTATCTGCATCCATAACCCATGTATCTCTGCATACATCTACAAAAACTGGTTCTGCTCCTACGCATCTTATTGTATTTACAGGAGATATAAATGTTAGTGATGAAACTATAACTTCATCTCCTTCTCCTATATTTAGTGTTCTAAGTGCAAGTTCTAGTGCTGCAGTACCATTCATCGTAACAACAGCCTTCTCCGCTTTAACATAGCGTGCAAAATCATTTTCAAATTTATCTACATACGAACCAACTGAAGATATCCAATTTGTATCTAAACATTCTTTTATATATTTCCATTCATTACCTCTAATCTCGGGTATACATAAAGGTATCATAAGTCCAACTCCTATCATGTAAAAACTATGAATGTCTATAAAATCACTACCTTTATATTATTCTATCAGTATAACTTTATAAACAAACAACGATACTTTATTTATCGTAATAAATTGAAAAAAGTTTAGGAACAGTTTTCATTCCTAAACTAAAATAAATGCATTATATTATAAGTTTTATTTCACTATTAAATAAAGAAATCTCTTTCCTTTGGAACATTTTCAATAAATTTATCTATTATTTGATTATATGCCATCGCTCTACAGTTTTTACACTCACCTTTTTTCCATTTTTCATTGGAAATATCTTTAACTAATTTATGCTCTTCACTATTCCAAATTTCTTCTAATAAATTATTATTTAAATCTCCAATGCAAAATTCCTTATGATCTATTTCCACAATATTAGGATAAACCTTGCCATCCGTATTAATATTAGCTATCAATCCCATGTTATTACTATGACATATATCTTTAAATTTTACTTCTTTTTTAAAATCAAATATATATTCTAAATTAGTAAAGTCCTCGTTAATCTTATTTTCACTTTTTAATTGGGATACTGAGTTTCGTAAATAGCTTTCTGCTTCTTTATCCAAACCTAAGCCCCTATCTTCATAATCTCTAACAACCTTAAATAAAGCATAATCGAATTGTCTTTCTTTCATCACTTTGAGAATATTTGGAACTTCTTTATAAATTAAGTTTGTAATAACTATTCTTGCACCAACTATAGGACTGTTGTCATTATGTTTAGCTTTAATTTTTTGTGGAGCTGATAAAACTTTCTCCAAAAAATCAGAACCAGTTATTTTATTGAAAGCATCTGGATTACATGAGGGAACTGAAATTGCAATGTAATTTAACATATTAGCAATATCAATAATTCCTGTCTCCTCAAGTATAGTTCCATTAGTTAACAATGCAACTTCGACATTTTCTTTATACAGTTCTTCAATATAACTCGCCAAATTGGGATACATGGTTGGTTCTCCACCACCTGAAAAATAAACACCTTTGACTTTCATTTTAATTATTGATTTTATTAAGTTATCCATTATCTCTTTACTCAAAGACATTCTATGTTCATTTCTCTCTTTATATGAGCAGTGAATACATCTATGATTACACTTAGCTGTAGGATGAATTTCTACAGACCAAGGATTAAATCTATTTTCACCTGCCACGTAGTCACTAAATTTTTCTACAAAACAATGAGTTATTTTATTTGAATTTAGTAAATCTTTATGCAATGAATATTTCATTTTGATTACCACTCCTAACTAATACTCTAAATTTCTATATAGTTACCTACAATTATCTGTTTACTCTAGCAGGTACGCCTAACGCTAAAGAAAAATCCTGTATATCACTTATAACAACAGCTCCAGCGCCAACTGTTGCATTATTACCAATATTTATGCCTTGAATTATGGAAGCACCAATACCTATATGTGTGTTAAAACCTATTTTGACTCCGCCTGCAATAGAGACATTAGGTGATATATGTGTATTATACCCTACTTTACAATCGTGTTCTATAATACTTCCAGTATTTATTATGCAATTTTTCCCAATCTCTACTCCAGGGTTAATTATTGCTCCAGGCATAACACATGTGCCTTCCTCAATCTGTGAATAAGGGGAAACTATCGACATTTTGTGCGTTAATACCGGAATCTTATATCCAATTCTTTTTAAATTTGAATATATATCATTTCTTACAGCTATATTATTAATTGCTCCAAAAGCTATAAATGCATAATCAATCCCCTGATTATGTATATTATTTAATATATCATCTTTTCCTAATATTGGTATCCCAAATATACTGCCTTTTGCTTTACTGTCAGTAATCCCTATTATTTCATATTCATTATTGCTTTTTATAATATCTATAATAACTTTACAGTGACCACCTGCACCTATAAGAACAATTTTTTTCATATAATTAGCCTCACCTAATAAGTAAATTTCTTGTTCATCAATTTCTCATTTACAGTAAGAGATTTTAATACATTTACTATTTGTTTGCTTACATTCCCATTTCCATAAACATTTTCAATATTATTTAAATTCTTTCTAAATTCCTCATCATATAAAACTTTATTTATAGAGTTAATTATTTCTTCTTCATTATACCCTACATCAATTATGTTATTACTTCTAAGCCTTCCTTTTTGCCTATTTCCTATATTTATCACAGGCAATTTGAAGCTAGGTGCTTCAATAATACCACTAGATGAATTCCCGATCATAAGAGTAGAATATTTTAGTAAACTTAAATATCTTTTTTGACCTAAAGAATAATATATATATGAATCTTTATTATCTTTAACAAATTTATTAAGTTTATCTACAATAATTTTACTTCCAAAATCTGCATTGGGATATGTAAAGATATATTTTGCATCAAACTTATGTATTGCATTTAATAAATTATCTATTTGCTGTTCAATATTTTCTAAATGTAATGTTACAGGATGATATGTTATTAAGAAAATATTTTTATCAAAACTGATATTTAATTGTTCTTCTAGCTCTTTCTTTTCTAAAAGTTCTAGTCTTTTTATATTTTCAATTCCTGATTGCCCAACATTGTGAACTCGCCAAGGCTCTTCACCCATTTTAATTATTCGTGTTTTATAATCTTCAGCACCTGGAAAATGCAAATGGGACATTTTAGTTATTGCATGCCTTATTTGTTCATCAACCGCACCTTCTGTTAATTCTCCACCATTCATATGTGCTATTGGTATATTCATCATCATAGCACATGTTGCGGCAACAAAAGTTTCATATCTATCACCTAATATTAGTAAAATATCTGGCTGTAACCTTTCAAAACATTGAGCCATTTCAATCATTTCAATACCCATGGATTTTACAATTGAACTCTTTTTTTCTGAGTTTATTATCATATCTATTTCTTCATCAATATTAAAACCATCTTTTCTTATTTCATCTATAGTATAACCATATTCTTTAATCAAATGATTCCCAGTGACTACAAGTTGAAGCTTTAAATCATTATCACTTTGTATTTCCTTCATTGTCCAATATAGCAGACCATACTCAGCTCTTGTTCCTGTGACAACTAAAATTTTTTTCATACATTACACCTACCTAATATCACTGAAAGATATGAGACTATCAGCAGCAATATCTTCTATAGCTATCTTTCCAATTATATTTCCAACTAGTTTAGGACTTATTCCATTACCAGGTCTTTTAAAACCTATATTATTATATGAAATAGTTTCACCTTTTTTTATATTAGTAATAGCAACTATACTTTTTCTAGCAACATTTTTAGTATTTTGTTCACTACTTTCACACTTCTTAATCCCATCTCCTAAAGCTTTTTCAACATGTCTAATGCTTCTAACCATTTGTTTTAATTCTTCGGGATTTAATGATGCTTTATGATCTGGCCCTTCCATTGATTTATCCAAAGTAAAATGCTTCTCTATAATTTTTGCGCCCATTACTGCCGCAGCAACAGAAACTTCTATCCCAATAGTATGATCTGAATATCCTACAGGAAGCTTAAATGCATTTTTCAATGTAATCATAGCATTTAAATTAACATCTTCATAATCTGTTGGATAATTTGAAGTACAATGCAATAAACTTATCTTATTATTTCCTGTTTCCTTTATTGACTCTATAGCATCTTCTACTTCTCCTAAATCTGACATTCCTGTTGATATAATCATACTCTTATTTAATTTTCCAACATATTTTAGTAACGGAATATTAGTTAAATCACCAGAACTAATTTTATATAAAGGAATATCTAATTTTTTTAATAAATCAACACTTTCAAAATCGAATGGTGTGGATATAAATAGTATACCTTTTTCACTACAATAATTTTTTATTTCAATATGGTCATCATAAGATAATTCTAATTTTTTAAGCATTTCATATTGATTTCCATTTCCTGTTGTTCTCTTTTGATATTCAGCTTTATGAGCATTCTTAGTTACCAAATTTTCAGTTTTGAATGTTTGAAATTTTATTGCATCTACACCCGCTTCATAGGCAGCATCAACTAATTTTTTTGCCACATTTATATTTCCATTATGATTAACCCCTGCTTCTGCTATTATAAAGCATGAATATTCCTTAATAAATCCATTATCATCAATCATTTTTGTTCTCCTTCATTAGATATTCTGCAAATTTAAAATCTGTCATATCATCTATATCAATTGATGAATTCCTATCCATAACGTAGGCAAGAGTACTTTCAGTATACCAATTTTGTTTTGCTAACAAAACACTCGTTTTAGCTATATATATAGCTCCATTAAGTCTATATACTTTAGGCACATCTTGTCGCCTTGCATAAAACGGAATGTCATCCATAAAATCTTGCATCTTTCCATCATTAATTTTTTTCATCCAATAAGGACTAATTTCACTTTCACAGACACTTACTATAGAATCCGCATTTTCACTTATTAGTCTTTCAATTGCTTCATTTATTTGATTAAATTTCCTAAATGGTGAAGTGCATTGAAGTAAACATACATATTCAGGATCATAATTTTCATTTTCTTTAAGCCAATTTATACAGTGAATTATTGGATCTATTCCTGGTGTATTATCTTCTGCTAATTCTCTAGGTCTAAGAAAAGGAACTTCTCCACCATATTTTTGACTTATCTGAGCTATTTCTTCATCTTCTGTAGAAACAATAATTCTATTGATATAATGACTTTTTTTCGCCTCAGCTATTGTATATGAAATTAATGGCTTTCCATTAATTTCTTTTATATTCTTTCTAGGTATTCCCTTTGATCCACCTCTTGCTGGTATTATAGCTATAATATTCATACCATATCACCTATATTTCTAAAAAATTTTTTATAATTTTTAATCCTACCTCACCGCTCTTTTCTGGATGAAATTGACATCCATAAACATTTCCTTTTTTTATAGCAGCTGAAACAGTTCTTCCCCCATAGTAGGAATCCGCCAACCTATTTTCATTATTTGTTGGTTTAGCAGTAAATGAATGAACAAAATAAACATCTTCACCCTCTGCTAATCCATTAAGTATGGTTTTATCCCACAAACTCTTATCCCCATGCTTTGGGAACTTCAATGAATTCCAGCCTACATGAGGAATCTTTTGATAATTTCCACTTATAGTTGTATCTTCTATTCTTACAACTTCACCTTGGATAATCCCAAGCCCATTTGTCTCACCAAATTCTTCACTTTTTTCCAAGAGTAACTGCATTCCTAAGCATATTCCTAACATAGGTTTGTTAGTATCCGAGAATTCAATTATAGAATCTTTTAAATCTCTCTCTATAAGCTCATACATAGCATTTTTAAATGCTCCTACGCCAGGTAAGACCAACACTTCTGCATTAGTTATTTGTTCTTTTGTATTTATTACTTCTACTTGTGCTCCACAAAATTCAAAGGCACGTTTTACACTTAATATATTTCCTACTCCATAATCAATAATCGAGACTTTTTTACTCATGGCTATTTTCTCCTTACATTAATTCCAGCTTTAATAGCATCTTCTTTTAAAGTTTGTATATCCGTCTTTTTATAATGTAAAACACTTGCTATTGCAACAGCATCTGCCATTGAATCAGTGATAGCTTTTTTCATATCGTCAGACTTTCCCATTCCACCACTTGCTATAACTGGAATTGGTACAACTTCTACAACAGTTTTAATTAACTCATAATCAAACCCTTTCTTCGTTCCTTCCATATCTACAGATGTTAGAAGAATTTCCCCTGCACCAAGCTCATATCCCTTCTTAGCCCACTCTATTACATCAATTCCAGTCTTCTCTCTACCGTTATCGTAATAAGCTTCCCATTTACCATCAGATATTTTTTTAGCCTCTATTGACAGAACCATACATTGAGATCCAAATTTATTTGAAATCTCACTAATAAGTTCTGGTCTTTTAATTGCTGCGGTATTAATAGCCACTTTATCTGCGCCACTTTTTAAAATCTTTTGAACATCTTCAATAGAACGTATACCTCCACCAACTGTTATTGGTATGAATATATCCTCAGTAGTCTTTCTTATTATATCTGTAAGATTATTTCTATTATATAGGCTTGCTACTATATCCATATAAATAATTTCATCAGCACCCTGCTCATAATATATTTTAGCGAATTCATTAGGATCTCCAATTTTTCTCAGTCCTTCTAAATTAATGCCTTTTACCAAATAATCATTTTTTACATCAAGCCTTGCTATTACTCTAATGTTCTTCATAATACCACCTTAATTATTCTTCAAAAATAGTGTGTCTAAGCTTCCAAATACCATTTTCCCATTTCCACAAGTGTTGTGATCTAAATCTCTCAGCTAAATGCATGAAATAATCTCTATCCATTTTAGGCTGTTCAAACATCTTAGATGCTATTGGAAACTGATCTTCATTTATACTTAAATATTCAAATACATCTTTTTCAAATCTTTCTGGATATTCACCATCATACTTTTTAACAAGAGCTATTCCTTCTTCTCTTGTTATTTCCCCATTTCTTATTTCTTGAGCAGCATCATATGTTGCTCTACCAATTCCAAATTTAATATAAGTAGTATAGTAATGAAAATCATCAATTTTATCATCAATACTATTATATTTACTATAAGTTCCTGCTGTCCTTTCAGGTGATGGCTTAAAATTTCCATGTTCTACTGCATAGTAATATGCTTCTTGAGGATGCCATCTTAAATAATACCCTAAATAATGAACTTCAATGTTCTTCTTTTCAAGAAGTTCAGGATTAGCTGGCATATACATCTTTAAATCTACATCGTTTAGTCCAAAGTCCTTCTCTAGACTTTCTATAGATACTCCTGATAACTGTATCTTGCTTTTATCACTTGCTGTAAAATATGACCAATCTCTCTTTGCTGAAGAATTGTCAGCAATGGGATTTCCATATTCAGCCTCATTTTCACCATAAAAAATTAATGGAATATCATATAATGCCGCTATTTTAGGAGCTAATGCTTTTTGGCCTATTATGAATGGTTGAAAAGGATGGAACAAATTTTCTACAGCTAATCTTGTCAATAACCTATGTATTTTACCATCTGGTGTATGTAATATGTTATCAAACCCTGCATGTATCCAAGATTGAAAATTATTCCATCCCCATTCTGTATACATATGCGGAGCCCAAGTGATTGTTAATGGGTGCATTCCATATTTATATTTCAATATATGAGCTTGATAAAAGCTGTCTTTTCCTCCTGATCCAGGAATTAAGCAGTCGTATGAGCCGTCATTTTTTCTATATTTATTACACAGTTCTATTAATTCTTTTTCTCTAAGCTCCCAGTCAACTTTTTGTTTTTCTTTGTTAGCTTTACAAGCATCACATAAGCCATTTTC
The DNA here is from genome assembly GCF_002760435.1 of Clostridium sp. LS. Lineage (GTDB taxonomy): Bacteria > Bacillota > Clostridia > Clostridiales > Clostridiaceae > Clostridium. Next base: position 63,823 of record NZ_AUUU01000121.1, on the reverse strand, counting down.
ATCTATTTTTATAGTTTCCTTTTTAGATTCTTTGTTATGCTTAAATTCTACACATGAATTTGGACGTTGATTCGAAATTACACATTCAGTACAAAATTCAACTTCATTAGGAAGTCCATATTTTGCTTCCAAATTTTGATCACCTTCATATTTTGAATAATTAATTTCTACATTTCTTTTATACATAAAATCCTCCGTCAATAAGTTTATTTAAATATTTTTTAATCAATAATGCAAAAATACTTTTATTTACGTCTTCACTTTAAATTCAATTTTTAAAAATATTTTTCTATTTCTTCGTTAGCTCTATAATAATCTTCTACCTTTCCAATATCCATCCAATAATCTGTAATTGGAAAACTTCCCACTCGTTCCTTTTTATTTATAAGCATATCAATTAATTCTGTTATATCAAAATATTTTTCCTTGGGAATATTTTTTATAACTTCTGGTTCCAAAACATATATTCCTCCGTTTACCAAATGATTAATAATCGGCTTTTCTTCCAGTGATGTGACACATGCTTCATCTACATTTAATACCCCGTATGGAATTTGCGTTTCATACAACCTTGAACCTATTGTCATTTTATAATTATTTTCAACATGATATTGTAGTAAATTGTAAAAATTCACATTTGCAAGTATATCTCCATTTATAACAAAAAAAGGCTTTGTTAAATAATTACTTGCAATACCAATTGCACCTGCTGTACCCAAACGTTTTGATTCTTTTATGTACTTAATATTTACTCCAAAATCACTACCATCTCTAAAGTAATTTTCTATAATATCCGATTTATAATTCACAGAGATCAAAATATTTTTAAACCCATAATTTCTAAATTGTTCAATTATAGTTTGAAGTATAGGCTTATCACCTACTTTTAGCATTGGTTTCGGAATATTATCTGTGAATGGTCTAAGTCTTGTTCCTAATCCACCAGCCATAATCAAAACCGAATTTTCTTTTTCAAGCCTATTATAATCAATTAAATCATCTATTTCAAAATAATTTATTACGGTTTTGTTTTTATCAACTACTGGTAATAATTTTATCTTATTATCTATGAATTGTTTCTTTAATTCATCCAAACTAATATCAGAGCTGCTAAATATGCAATTTGTGTTATAAATTTCTTCTATACTCTCACTTAATTGATGCCCTGATAAAATTGCTCTTCGTATATCTCCGTCTGTAATAGTTCCAATCAATTTTTTATTCGCATCTACTACAAATAACATTCCTTTACTATTAACATTAATTAACCTCATTGCCTCAATTATTGTATTATTTTTATAGACTAACAAATTACTTAAATCTTTGTTATTCATCAATTCTCCCCTCGCCTTTTAAATTTATAATCCATATTACTATGTTTCTTTATAAAATATAAACTGCAATTTTTAATTAACTCTATTCAAAATCCCCTCAACTCTATTAAGATCTTCTTTTGTATCTACACTAAGATTTATATTTCTATTATCAAAATACTTTTTTTCTCCCTTAACATATCCAACCTTAAACTCATCCTGATGATTATAAATATAATAAGTAACATGCTCTCTATATGGTTGGTATTCACTATTATGGATGTTTTCTTTAGAACAAACTTTATTATATACTTTATTTAAAGCTTCCTTTGAAAATACTTCAACATCAAATCCTCTTTGAAAAGTATCGGGTACATCTAATCTTACATAATCATAATCATACATTAAAAATTTTGTAACCACATGATCAACTATAATTGGATTTATCAAAGGGCAATCTCCAGTAACTCTTATAATTAACTCTCCATTATATTTATCACTTGCAAGTTTATATCTTTCAAGTACATTATCCTCATTATCACTTCTGAATACATTGAAATTATTTCTTTCTACATAATCTACTAAAGGATTATTAATTTCTTGCGCTGAAGTTGCTAATATTATTTCATCAATATATCTACTTTTCTTAAGCGAATTTAAAGTGTAGCCTATCATAGGCTGTCCATTAATTTCTTTCATAACCTTTCCTGGTAATCTTTCTGAACCCATTCTAGCTTGAACTATACATAATACCTTCATATGTATTTCACCTTCTTATAATTTAATTTAGCTCAATTAACATATCGTTCTAATAATCTTTTCACTTCCGAAAAATCATTTATCTTAAAATCTGCTTCATATTCTATATCTAAGAAAGTATTAATATGATCTCCCTTTTCTCGTATAATCCTTATTGTTTTAATACCAAGCTTTCTAGCTCCAATAAAATCTTTATTAGGATTATCGCCAATGTAAATACATTCATCCCTACTGATACTGAAATGATTAATCATATCTAAATATGATCTTACATGAGGTTTCCAAAATTCTTTTCCTAAATCGTCCGTTACAATGATCTTGTCTACTAAATCTTGAATATCTAAACTCTTTATCTTATTCCATTGAACTTTAGAGCAACCATCTGTAATTATGCCAAGCTTATATCCTTGTTTTCTTGCCCAAATCAAAAATTCCTTACTATCTTTATATAATTTTAATTTCGGCTTTGAATTTCTATATATATTAACTAGTTCCTCTATGTCTTCCTCAAAATTCATCTCTTCACATATAATATTAAATATTTTACCTCTTCCATGTTCTTTAAGGATTTCTTCCATTCTAGTATATAATTGCTCTAGATTTTCTCCATATTTACTTCCAAGATAATAGGCTACTTCTTTAAAAGCTCCTAACACATATGCTTTTTCATAATATAAAGTATCATCTAAATCAAATATTAAAGCTTTTATCATCTTTCCACCCTGTAATTTATTATAATTTATTATTAGTCCTCACTAGAAATAAATACAGCTTCTTCATATCGCAGCATTGTCATTTCTTTAAACTCTTTCACATACTCAAGCTGCTTTCCAGTAATCATTTCGCAAATCTTCTGAGCATAATTACCCCCTGCTTCAAATGATAATGGAACTCCTCCTCCAAATCTTGGATTTATCTCTAGCAAATAGATTTTTCCATCATTTTTTTTAAAAAACTGTATTGTTAATGGCCCATATAATGCTAATCCATTTTCATCTCTTAATTTATTTAAATCTTCAATTACTTTTAAAGTTTCGCTTATTATTCCTTCATCTTTTACAGTAGCACTTTTAACTACTTCACCACTTCTAACTTCAATTCTTTTTCTCGGAATTATATATACTGGATTTCCCTTTAAATCAACTAAAGTATCAACTGTATATTCATCTCCATTAATGAACTCTTGCACTATACCATTCTTCACATATTCCTTAAAAAACTTTAATTCATAAATATTATTAATCTTATAAACATTACTACTTCCCATACCATCTTTAGGCTTTATTATTAATGGGAACTTATCTATGTCACCATATTTAATAATGTCTTCAATTTCTTCTTCAATATAAACTTTAGGAATATTTATTTTTGAATTTAGAAAGTATTCATATGATTCTTGTTTATCTTTGCATATATTTAAAATTTTGCTATTGCTCAGCAAAAGAATTGTTCCTATATTTTTAAATTGCTCTCTAGCATTATGTAAAATTTCAAATTCTCCTTCATATAAAGGAACTAAAACATTAATTTCTTCTCTCTTACATATATCTAATAAACCTTTAATATAACCAATTTCATTTGCTTTAGGGATTTTATAAAATCTATCTACAAAAGATTTTGCTGGATTTAACTCTCCTGCATCTACTCCTACAATCTTAAAATTCTTTCTTAAATGCTTTATAAGCTGAACTCTTTTTCCTATAGATGTCAACAATAAACTAGGCTTATTATTCACTTATATTCACCCCTTATAAAATCCATCTATTGCATGGTATTCTGATGAATCATTATGCTTAATTTTAATTAAACATATATTTTCAAGAAATTCAGAAAGAATTTCTTCCTTAATTGTTAATTGTCCATTGTCAATTGTTTAGTTGTATTTTTCATAGTCGTATAATCCTTCTTTTTTTAACAAACCTCTTAATTGATTCACATTAATCCATTCTTTATTGGTTCCAGAATTATATTCAAATCCATCTTCTACCAATCTTCCACCTGGTGTCATAAAACCTTGAGAATTCCACCAATCAAAATGTGGATAAATTATATAGTGCTTTTCATATTCATAAGTCATTCTCGAATCATCTTTAGTTATCATAACCTCATCTAACTTTTCCCCTTCTCTTATTCCTATTTCTTTTATATCAACATTATCTAACATTGCAAAAGCTAAATCAGTTATTTTAAAAGAAGGAATTTTAGAAATATATGTTTCTCCTCCTCTTGACTCTTCAAGAGCTTTAAACACCAAATCTACACCTTCGTCTAGAGTTATCCAAAACCTTGTCATTCTAGTATCTGTTATTGGTAATACTTTTTTTCCTTCTTTTATCAAAGATTCAAAGAAAGGAATTACAGAACCTCTGCTACCTGCTACATTCCCATATCTAACTACTGAAAATATAGTTCCATCTCCTCCTGAATAGGCATTTCCTGAAATAAATAACTTATCTGAAACTAATTTTGTTCCCCCATATAAATTAATCGGGTTTACAGCCTTATCTGTTGAAAGAGCTACAACTTTTCTAACTCCACAATCAATAGCTGCATCTACAATATTTTGTGCCCCATGAATATTAGTTTTAATAGCTTCGAATGGATTATACTCACAAGCAGGAACTTGCTTCATAGCTGCAGCATGAATCACATAATCAATATCTTTAAATGCTCTATACAATCTTTCTTTATCTCTAACATCTCCAATAAAAAACCTCAATTTATTCACTTTATCAGGAAAATTTATCGAAAATTCTTTTTTCATAACATCTTGCTTAAATTCATCTCTTGAATAAATTACTATCCTTTTTGGATCAAAATCTCTTAAAATTCTTTCAGTAAATTTTTTCCCAAAAGAACCTGTTCCACCAGTTATTAATATTGATTTATCCTTAAACATAATATCGCCTCATCTACATTAAATTAAGTTTCTAAATCTATAATTATTTCCTTAATTTTCTCATAATTTTCTTTTATTACTTTACTTAGCTCAGTATATAATTTATTAATCTTTATAATCTTTTTTTCAAAGGCTTCTTCTTCACTATCGGAAGCCATTATAACAAATTCATTTGATCCTTCTACTTCATAAATTACTTTAGATAATTCAGCATTAAGTAAAATTATACTTTCTAAACTATTTTGTATTTTTAAGTGGATTTCTCCAAATTCTTTTTCATTTTTTTGAACTTCAACTTTTTTTCGTAAAGCCCTATTAATCTTGCAGTTTTCTGCAGCTTGTTTTCCTTTTCTGCAAAGTTCCATGAATTTATCACACTCTTTTAATGTATACCTCAAGTAATCTGAAATTTCTTTTGTATTATTTATATCACTAAGATATTCATTTATGTCGATAATTTTCTCTTTTTGTAATTCCATCAAAACATCAGCTAACTTCTTAGTAATTGTACCTTTAATATTAGCTCCGCCTTCTGTAGCATTTATAAATTTAACCTCATTATTATTATTAATAATTTCTTCTAAATTTTTTCTATAGGTATCTAGTTGAATACTAGTCCTAACTGGATTTCCAAAAACATCTTTTACATAAATATCATCATTTCTTTTATAAAAATTATCAAAGGTTAAGTTTTCCCAAGTATTTTGTGCTAATTTATCATGTCCTTGTTCTCCAGTATATGCCAAATCTTGTCCTATAAAAATTATTGGATTACATCCCATATATAACGCTAAGTTAGTTAAACTATGAGCAATTGATCCCCCACCATATAAAGGCGGAATCTCCTTTTTTATTGCCTTTTTTATAAAAGAATTTTGAACTGAATAAAACTTTTTCCCTTTATGTTTCTCCATAACAATGCTTGGCGTAGAATCATTAAAAAACAATGGACACTCTATTTTTTCTATAAAATCCTCAACTAATTTATAGGCAACCATTCCTGGATCAACAATCCCTATACAACTCGGATTTACTCCTATATTTAAAAGTGATTGCAGTGTTCTTCCACCACTTAAAATTAATGCATTATCAACATTTTTTAATTGTTCAATATTTTTACTTAGTGACGGCCCAGCTGAAACAATAATTGCCGGTTTATTTTTATATTTATTTTCAAGTAAATTTACTTCACATGATTTAGCAAAAAACTTTAAATTAGAAAGAAAATTATCTAAATAAAGTTTACCATTCATAATAAATGTATTTCTATTTAATGTTATTCTAGATATTTCATCTTTTATTTTTACATAATCTTTTTCTATATCCTTAAAGAATAATTCAAAGTACTTACAGTATGTATTTACCTTTAAAAAATTGATATTTCCTTCATTTATATTTTTATCAAAATAATTTCTTATATCTTCTTGATTTCTTGATATAAACACTCTGTTATTATCTATTATTTTCTTAATTTCTTTATCATCTTTGCAATATTGTATTAATTCTTCATTTACTTCAATTATTAATATTTCACTCTCATTATTAATTACTTTTAATAATTCCCTTATATGTTCTCCAAAACTTAATCCAAAGATTATAAAATTATCTCTTTCACTAATTTCCCCTAAACTCTTTATAAATTCATCTATTTCTCTCTTTTGATTATATTTGCTGCCTAAATATTTCTTCTTTCCGTCTACTTCAACCCTTAGAATTTTATAACCATCTTTTGAAATATCAATCTCTAAAGCCATTTTTGCAACTCCATTTATATTGATATTCTTATTTTTTCATGAATTTCTTCTAGGATAGGAAGTAGCTCATAATTTAATAAATCTCCAAGCAAAATATAATCCTCGTTTTCAAATGCTTCAATCATTTCTCTAAGTTGGGCATTTAAATCTTCTAACTCTATTTCCTCTTCTTGAACTTCTCTAGTCAAGTTAATTGCTTGACTTATATATTCAATTCCTTCAAATACAGGTATAATGTTTTTAATTCCTTCTATTTCATTACCTTCTTGGATTAAATTTACTGCATCTTCAATTCCTTTTTTTAATTTATCTAAATATTCATCTGTTGTTCTTAATACCTCTATTTTTTCCTTACTCACTGTTCTCTCTCCTATCATAAACATCTTTTACAAGTTTTACTTTATACAGATTCCTATTACTGTATAAACTTATAATTTTATGTAACTTTCTATATTTTTTTCACCTATCTATATATTATTTATCGTAAAAAATGCAGTATACTTGAATTATTAATTGCATTTACGTATCAATTTAAAATAACTTAAACTTTCTCATAAAAAAAGACAATGCCTTATCTAGCATTATCTTTCTTTTCTGCTTAAAATCATAATATTTTTAAACTCAAATAATTAAGCATTTTTTTCTTACTTCTGTCTACTTAATTCTGCTATTAATTCACATATAGGTTTTAGCGCATAATTTAATGTATCAATAAATCCACTATATAACTGGTAACTTTGATAATAAATCATTTCTATTTCACTTTTATACTCAGCATCATCTATATTATTGTTTTTCTCTAGTATATTAAAGGATACTGGTATTAATAAACTCTCTATTAACTCTATTTTCTCATAATTCTTCTCTATGTACTCGTCGCTTTTCTGTAATACCCCTAAAATATTACTAACTTTTTCATTATTTTTATCTTCATGAGCTTCCTTCAATTGCTCTAAATTAGTTAAACATGAATTGCACAAATTAATTATTTCTTTACTAATTGTTTTTGCAATTTTTAATTGCTCTAATGTGTTTTTCTTAATATCTATGTTGCAATTTATTTTTTTAATTGGATCTAATTTAACATTATTATAATGCTTTATTACTTCCTTTAGCGTCATTTCTTTAGTACCTTTTATTCTTGCCCCACCTTCAGTTGCATTAATAAAATCTATTTCTGGATTATCTTCAATTAATTTTTCAATATTTAATCTAAACCCATTTAATATGATGCTTGTCTTAATCTTCTCATTATTAATCCCATCAACATATATATCTTCTTTTAATAGTTTATTTTTACCTTTATCAATTTTGTTTTCAGCTATCATAGCATGCTCATTATTTCCTGTATAAGCCAAATCTTGACCAATAAAAATAATAGGATTACAGCCAGACAGAATGGCAAAATCCATCATAATTATTGCTACAGTTCCATCATCTACTATTTCAGGCATCCTATTTTCCATAATATTATTAATAAATTTAGATTTTGTGTAGAAAATTTTATCGCCATTGTGATTTGATACAACAAGCTTATTTGTACCTTCATAAAACAAAAGAGGCCCATTATAAATATCAACACTCTTCTTCATAATATTAAATGTATTATCTCTAGGATCTAAAGCTACTAGCAAATTAGGTTGTATTCCTAAATCCATAATTCCATTTAGGGTTCTTGTACTTGATAAAATTAGCATCTTTCCATCTGCATTTATTAATTCTTTAATGTTTTTATCCAAAGAAGGTCCTGCTGAAACTATTATTGCAGGTTTATTTTTATACATATTTTTATATTCATAAATCGGAGTACCATCAAACACATAACGCAAGTTATGCAGTAAAGAATCAAAATGCAGCTTACTATATAATAATGCTGTAAATTTATTACTAATTAAATTTTTAATCAAAAATTCAAATGCTTTTAAAAATTCTTTGTATTCTTCTTTATATATAACTGAATAATTTGAAAAGCAATCTAGCTCTATCATATTTATATTAGATTCAGAAATACCAAAACAGAACTCATCTATAAATCTACTTTGTTCACAGCATATAATCTTAATATTTTCATCATTCCTTACATACTCCAAATTTGATGCAAAATTCAATAAATTAATGTTAGGTTCAAATACTATAATTTTATTTTTCTTAAATTCACTTCTTAACGCCTTTATATGTTCACCATTTCCAAATCCATAAATAACAAAAACACTTTTATCAGCATTTTTTACTTTTTCTTTTAACTTATCTAAGAATTTATCTATTTCATTTTGCATATTATACTTACTTCCAATATATATACTCTTAGATTCTTTTTTCAGTTTAATAACTTTATATCCATCCTTAGTTTTCTCTACATCAAAATCCCAAACACATGTAAGCATAAATTCACCTCTATTAATTTTCGCAACTCAATATCCCTCTTACGCGTTCCAAATCTTCTTTTGTATCAACTGCAATAGTATCATAATCTGTTTCAATATACTTGACTTTATATCCTGCTTCAATAAATCTTAATATTTCTATATCCTCTACTGACTCAATATATCCTCTTTCTGAGTTACAGTAAAATTCTAATGCTTTTGGAGTAAATCCATATACGCATACCTGTTTATAATATTTGCAATCATTCCCTTTTGGATAAGGTATAGGTAATCTTGATAAAAAAATTCCGTACCCTTCTCTATTTACAACTACTTTAGGAACCGTATTATCTATTATTTCATAGCTCTTCTTAATTTCTGTCATCATATTAGTAACTAATATGTCATTATTATTATTATAGAATGGTTGAATTGCCATTCTTATAGATTCAGGGTTTATTGTTGGTTCATCACCTTGAATATTAATGTACACATCAGCTTTTATTTTTCTTGCTACTTCTCCAACTCTATCCGTTCCAGTTGGATGTATACTACTAGTCATAATTACATTTAAATTTAATTGCTTACACACGTTTTCTATACGTTCATCATCTGTAGCTACATATATGCTTGAAAATTCTTTCACCTTCCTTGCTTGGTTATACACCCACCATATCATTGGCTTTCCATGAATATCGGCAAGAGGCTTACCTTCAAATCTAGACGATTTATATCTTGCTGGTATTATTCCTATTATATTCATATAATCACATCTCCTAATTTTCTCAACAATTCATTATTGCATATTAAAAAACATCTTTTTTATAATGATTTTATTTAATTGAATAAGTCTAGTTCTAAATTTTTATTGATCGTATATGCTTTCAGTAATAAAGTACATCTCTATATTTTGTCTTAATTTCTGAATTTGCTCTAAAATTGCAATATTTCGCCTATTTATTTCATTGGCTTTAAAATTAAAATCCATATCTTTTTCAATATAATTTCCGTTTCCAGTATATCCATCTAACCCACAAATAAATACGTTATTTATATTAAGCTTTATCAATAAGTTTAACAACATAATTACTGAATTATCCTTAGCATCCTCATACTCTCCTAAAAGTTCATTGTAAGATACAACAGTGGCCTCTCTTTCTATAAAAATAATGTTTGAGGTAAAAATAAATTTATTCCTATCATCAAAAATATTATCGTTCTTTGTCTTTTCCTTATACTCCTCATATCTTTTTTGATTACTAAAAAAGCAGTAATCTGCAGATATAAATTGCGGAACATAATTTAATGAAATTACAATTTTATTTTTATCCTTTATTATCTTTTCAGCACCCTCTCTAGCACTTTTACCAGATGCAAGTATGTAGATATCCTTAGAAACTATATCTTTTTTAAATTCAATCAGGTCTGTATAATTACTTATATTTTTTGAATTAAATTCTATATAAAGTTTTTCTATGTATTCCTTGTCAAATTCTTCTTTTTTATTCTCTGGTAAATCTCTTAAAATTTCTAAAATATTTTTAACTGATAATGTATTTTTATTAACCAAGTATGTAGAATAATTTGGGTGACAATTACATTCACCAGATATATAATACGATATTGAATATCCCCAGTATTTATTGGCATATATTCTATTTATATATTTATCTATAATATCTAATATAGGACCTATCTGATATTCTTTACAATAATTTTTATTTAAATATTCAGTTATTAATTCAGTAGGTAAATTACCTGCTCCTCTTCCCATTCCAAAAATCGATGAATCTATTATTATTGATCTATTATTAAACATGCTAATAATTTCTAAGGCATTAGTATAAGCTAGCTGTAAATTGTTATGTGCATGAAAGCCTATATTGATATCTTTCCTTAAATTATGATTAAAAAGGTATGCAAATCTTTTTATATCATATGTATGCATAGCACCAAAACTATCTACTATATATAAAGCATATATATCTAGCTTATTACATTCTGAAATTAATTGTAGAATCTCCATATCTGTATAACTTAATGTCACCATTGGCTGAATAAATACTTTATACCCTTTAGTTATAAGAACATCTATATCATTAAATATGTTATTTAATTGATTTTTCTTAAAGGCTATTCTAACACCTCTAATTTTACTTTTACTAGTTACATTAGGTAAATTATTAAAATCATATTCACCGTAGTTGATCATCATGACATAGTCTTTACTTATACTGAATTCTTTTATTCTATTTTCTAAATCTTCGATGCTATTAACTATAGTTTTTTCTTTTCCCTTGGCCGACTCATTTAAATATCCACATTCAATAATATCAATATAAGCTTCATCTAATGCTCTTATTATTCTGTTCATGTTAAATGAATCAAAATCCCAGTCGTTTATATATCCACCATCTCTTAAAGTACAATCTAATATTTTTATATTTTCCATAATTATCACCTTTATCTTATATATAATAATTATAATCGATATTTAATCTTATTAAAATATAAATTTAGACCAAATCTACTATGCTATTTAGATATTTTTTCATAGCTTAGTCTATTAATAATTAAATTATAAAAAAAGAAGATAAAGCGTAGCTTATACACTTTATCTTCTTAATTATAACTTCAAACTTATTATTGTAATAATTGAAGTACTCCTTGAGGAGCTTGGTTAGCTTGAGCTAACATTGATTGAGCTGCTTGAGTAAGGATCTTAGACTTAGTATAGTTCATCATTTCCTTAGCCATATCAGTATCTCTTATTCTAGATTCTGCAGCTTGGATATTTTCAGAAGTATTATCTACAGATTTAATTGTATGTTCTAATCTGTTTTGAACAGCTCCAAGTGTAGCTCTGTGTCCTGAAACTGCTGTAATAGCTGCATCAATTGTTGTAATAGAAGATGAAGCTTGAGTTTGAGAAACTAAAGTTATACTATTTAAAGAACCTGGATTTGTCATAGCAACTAAGCTAACTTGAATAGTTTGTCCTTGCTTATCTCCTACTTGGATATTTAATGTAGTTACAGCGCTTAATACTTTTGTTCCATTAAAGTCAGTTTGAGAACCTATTCTTGAAATTTCAGATTTTAATTGAGTAACTTCTTTTTCAATTAAAGATCTGTCTCCAGCAGAATATGTGTCATTTGAAGCTTGTACTGCTAATGTTTTTAATCTTTGAAGCATTGCGTGAGTTTCAGTTAACGCACCTTCAGTAGTTTGTACTAATGAAATACCATCTTGAGCATTTCTTGATGCTTGATCTAAACCATTGATTTGAGATCTCATTTTTTCAGAGATTGCAAGACCTGCTGCGTCATCTCCAGCTCTGTTAATTCTGTAACCAGAACTTAACTTTTCAATTGATTTACCTTCATCTCCAGTAGAAATTTTCATTTGTCTGTGTGCGTTCATCGCATTAAGATTGTGTGATATTACCATAATAAATTCCTCCTTGATTTTACATCTGGACATCCATGTCCTAAATTTTTATTTTATAAGACCTTAAGAGTTAATAACTTTTAAGCCTTACATTTCTATTTTCGTTGCCCTTATAATTAACTTTAGTACTTTTTGAAAAATTTTTTTGCTTTTTTGTTATAAACTAGATTGTTTTGTTAAAAAAGGTTGGTTTAAATTGAGCACTTTCATATTTTACCCTTGCTTCTCTAGTTATTTTAATATAGTTAATCTTCTTTTTTATCTTTACTTTTTCTTCTGATATAGTTTTTTTTAGCAAATCTTCCATATTTAAAATATCTAGCTCTGTTGCAATTTGTTTAAATTCATCCTTTAAAAAACTTAAAGTTTCTATATTTCTTATTATATTTTGTCTTTTTTCAAATAAGTTACTATAATCATCCTCACATTTAATTTTATCAATTAATTCTAACGTAATACTCCTATAAAATTCTAAGGATTCTTTTAAATTCATAATTTTTCCTCAATTCTTCACTAATTATAACTAGCTTGAAAACCAAGATGACATTTGTTGTTGCTGCGCCTCTGCTTCTGACATAGCACTTTCCAATTTTGAATATTTTGAATATAAATCATCTTGCCTAGTATTTAAGTCATCATTCATATCACTTATTAACTGTTTTTTATCACTAATTTGCTTTGCCATTTCACTTGTATATGCATATACACCACTATATGCAGATTTTTTATTAAATACGGAATCAAATTTAATAAAGTTATCATTAATTAATGATTTTAACTTAGGCATTAAGCCAGAGTCCGTTGTAGTGTCATCTCCATAGCCCTTCATAAATAAATCTTTAATATCAGCAAAATTACTTTGAAGAGCCTCAGTTAATTTATCCTGATCTACTGTATAAGTTCCATTTAACTCTTTATAATCATCAACTGGGGTTATACCAATTCTCTCCAAGTCTAATCCTGTTGATTTCATAATAGTATTCATTACATCCTTCATGTTGTCTGAAAGTGTAGTCAAATCATCATCATTTCTAAGTAATCCAGTTTTAGCCTTTGTTTCCCACTTGTCAATTTGATCAGTACTCATAGCACTTTTTTGATCATCTGTTAATGGTTGATAATCCTTATCATATTCTTCCCATAGTTTTCCATTGATAGTTCCAAGTAAATCATTGTAATCATTCATAAAATTTACAATTTTATCTTTAAGTCCTGATACATCTTGTGAACCTGTTACAGTTATATCTGATGTAGTGTTCGCTTTAAATGTAAATGTAACTCCATCAATTGTTTTAGTGTTGCTTGATCCTGTAACAGTCATTGAACCGCCATAAGAATCTTTTACTGTTGCATTAAGATCATATCCTTTTGTAGGTGCTTGCGATGTACCATTTATTGTTAAAGTTTTATCTCCTGCATCTCTAGCTTCAAATACTAAGCCTGCGCTAACACTACTATACTTAAGTGTGATATTTGATGCTCCTGTCTGCTTGTTATAATTGCTTATTGTAGCATTAGTATCAACAGTTCCATCTAATTTAACATATAGCTTTGATGTAATATTATTTGTACCATCACTTGCTGTTATAGCAGTATTGGTTGCAACACTTAAACTATTCATAGTATTGGTTAGATTAGTATCTGTATATCCTGCTGTAGCCGAAGTTGACCAAGTGCCATTTGAAGCTCTAGTATAATCTTGCCCTATAGTACTCCATAAAGTTTTTATATTTGCATCAATAGTTGCCTTTTTGCTTGAATCTGTTTCAGTACTATAAGCAGTTTGTAGATTATTTATTGTAGTTTGAATGCTATTCTTAAAATTGGTTAAGTTAGTAGATTGATTAGCAGTTCCAACTTGTGCAGAAAAACTTATAGTTTGATCTGCTATTGTTGTGCTTGCAGTATAACTTGTTCCAGCAGCAACTTCAGCTGCTGCCATGCTGCTTAAATCTGAATTCGAAATTTTACCTGTAGCTTTAGTTGCTATTTGAGTTACACTTACTGTGTAATTTTGAATACTTGCGTTGCTGGATCCTACAGCTGATACATAAGCATCATTACTAGAAGTGAATTTAGATTGATTATAAGCGCTCATTGAATATAAGCTTGTTGAACTTAATGGGTCTAAATACTTATTATAAAAAGTATTTGCTTTCTTCATTATTGCTTGATATTGTTCAGTCTTCCATTCCAATAACTGTTCTTGTTGTTGTTCTGTTTGAACTTTCATCTTATAAGGTTTTAATGTCTCTGTTACAAGTGAATCAATATCTAATCCTGAACCACTTAATCCAGTTATTCTTGTTGTCATATTCATCACTCCTTGCTTTTTTAATATTTTTTTATTTACTATCTTGACTTTAATGATTGCTTATATGCATCCTGCCACATTGAATTTACATCTTCTATTAAAGGAATTATTTCATCTAAAACTTCTAAATTTTTAGTTAGATTTATGTCTACAAGTTTTCTCTTAATAAAATCATATACGCTAAATAAATCTTCTGTCCAATCGCCCTGAGTTCTATCTAAACTAATCATTAATTCTGTAAATATATCTTGTAACCTAATTAAAGTATTATGGGCTTTTTGTATATCTTTATCCGTTATAGCTTGTCTAGCTATTTTTGCAAATTTAACAGCTCCCTCTGTAAGCATTAATAATAATTGCTCCTTTGATGCATAGTTTACACTATTATTTTTATATACATTATAGCCATTTGGATACATAATACATCCTCCTATTTCTTTGCGTCCAAAATTCTGCCTTTAGAATTTATTTCACTTATTTTTTCCAATTTTTCCGCTTCAATTTCTATACTATGTTCACCATGTTTAATACCTTCAACAATAACATATTTTTTACTGTTTTCAGTATCATCATTTTTATCCTTATTTTTTTTATTTCTATCTTCAAATTTTTTTTCTTCCACTACATCTTTATTTTCGCTTATTTTTTTTGTTGAGTGTACTTTGTCATCTTTAATAGTTTCCTGCATTTTTCTTCTAATATCAGTATCAATTTTGTTTAGTTTAAATTCCACAATTACACCTCAATTGCTTTGTAGATATTTTAAGCTTTTTTATCTAATAATCCATCTTGCTTACATATAAATGCAATCATATTCAATATTTTCTCAGGTGGAAGCTCCATTACAACTTTTTTTGTGTCATCATCTACTATTTTTATCATCAATGTTCCTAAATCCTTATGAATCGAATATTCAGCATGTACTTTTTCATCCTCTAAAGATTTATTTAATTTATTTATGGCCTTATCTAAGTCTTCTTTTTTCAAATTTTTCGGATCTTGATTTAAGAATTCTTGATTTGTATTATCTTTTTCAATCACTGTGCTTTTCACTTGATCTTCATCATTAGGTATTGGATTTGAATATTTAGTTGTATCAATAGCATTATTATATACATCTGAATATTCCTGCCGTCTATTTATACCGTTAACATCCATGTTTTGCACTCCTCCTTGGAAAACTAAATTTTGATTTATTTTTTCTTTATACCCTTTAACAAATCCATATTAATATTCATAGCAACCTTATTTTCTTTTTCTACCTGTTCATAAAGTTCTTTTCTCAAAATATTCACACTCTTTGGCGCTTCTATTCCTATCTTTACACTGCCATCATCGATCTTACTTATAGTAATCTCTATATCATCACCAATCATGAGTGATTCGCCTTTTTTTCTTGTTATTATTAACATTTAAATCACTCCTTTATTAGAGGTTCTTTTACATTGTACTTGTCGCTATCTATAATAATTTGTTCTCCCATGCTATTGCTAGTATTTATGATAAGCGGGCCTTGTAAATTTGTAGTTATTTTTTTAGGATCTGAATTTAAAGTCACTGTTGTAATTATCATTACCTCTTCTGGTGATTTTATACTTAAGTGATTTATTGTTTCATCATTTAACTTAACTTCATATTTTTGATAAAATTCATAAGGCGAAACTACTATCATTCCAATTTCATCATCTTCTATAGAATGAAACAATTTAAAAGGCTTATACTCTTCCAAGTCTAGCAGAATAAATTTTTTTAAATCTGCAAATCCTAATATCCCTTTATTAAAAGTTAAAACTTCATTTTCTTTATATTCAATTTCACCATGAATTTTAGAAACAAATTTCATAGTCATTCTCCCTTCATTACTATATAATAAGATGCTTTACCTTAAGTAATCTAGTATTGTATTTGTAAGAACTTTTGCACTAGTTTGAAGAGATGCTGTATAAACAGTTTGCATTACAGAATACTCCATAGTTTTTTCTGTAAAATCTATATCTTCTGTACTTGACAATATGCTTGTCATATTGTATGTTTGATCTTCATTTATTTTTTGAGAAGATTCCATTCTATTTTGCATAGCGCCAACATTTGATCTAAGTTTTGATATATTTAATGATATATCAGTACAATATCCTAATAAATTTCCATTAATTTGCGACAATGCTGTTTGTGAATCAGTTGCTGCAATTGTTGTTCCATCTGAAAGAGTTATTGGTGACGTTGCACTTCCTGACGCTACATTAAGGCAATTTACAATATCAGCTAATTTATCTGATACATTTACACTTACCCCACTTTTATTAGTGAATTCTAAAATATCAGTCGCTGTTTTATTATAATCTACCACTATTCCATCAGATATTTCCGTCTGCAAAGATGTATCAATTTGTCTTATTGCTATTGGCTGCTTTTGTAAATCATTAATAGCATTTTGTGCTGCTGTATAATCTGCAGCTGGAGTTGTAGGCACAGTCTTTAACTGAGCAATCAAAGTATCAACACCAGTTTTACTATCTATATTCTTTACATCCCCAGCAGAAATTGACAAAGATGATATATTAGCTGTAAATGTATAGTTATAGCTAACAGGATTTCCGTCCTTATCAGCATAACAAATTTTTCCGCTTGCATCTTGCGTTACTGGTTTTGAAGTACTTTTAGTTCCACCAAATATAAAGTTTCCATCAAAAGATGTATTTAATACGCTAGTAAGCTCATTAACCTTTTCCTTAACTTCATCATTTATTGCTGATATTTCATCTGGGGAATAAGCCCCATCACCTGCTTTTACCATTAATGTATTTATTCTTTTCATTATGTTATTTGCTTCACCTAGTGCTGTATCAGTTGTATCCAGCCAGTTCGTCGTAGATTGTATATTAGTATCAAATTGATTATTAGCATCAATTTCCGAATTTAACTGCATGCTTCTTACAGCTACGTGAGGATTATCAGAACCCCTTTGTATTTCTTTACCAGAAGCTAATTGATTTTGAACATGACTCATATTATTTAAATTTCTTCTCATGTTATTTAAATAATTTGTAGCCAGCATTGAATTTGTAATTCTCATTTATACACCTCCTAAGACTTCAATCCATTTATTACTACATCAAGTAATTGATCTATGGTATTTATCATTTTTGCATTTGCTTGATAAGCATGTTGAAATTGTACTAGATCAGTCATTTCTTCATCAAGGGAAACTCCTGATACTGACTGTCTCTGAGTATTAAATGTATCCAATAAGGTCTTTGAATCAGATACATCTTGAGTTGCTTTTTTATTGTCTGAATATATATCACTTAATACTGTTCCGTAATAATCTCCTACTGTACTTCCATCTTTATTAGCTACTAAATCCTCATTATCGCTATTAAAGGTTAGACCCGTATCTTGGAAGAATTTTTGTCTAGTGCTTATATCGCCGCCAGCAATATCTAAATTTCCTATATCAATTTTTAACTTAGCTACATCTGCTATAGCAAGTGCTCTTGATCCATCAGCTTCACCACTATAATCATCTACGCTATATTTACCACAATTTAATTTTTCAGGGTGATCTTCTAAAACTGTATTAAAAATAATATTTTTTGCTGTTATTCCATCATCTGTAGTTGAAATTGTTCCATTTAAATTTTTGGTTACAAAAATATTTACAGCAGAAATTTTATTACCATTCTTATCAAGTATCCCTTGATCTCCTGCTATTCCTCTATCTCCAGTTTGAATTGCGTTAACCGCATAAGCAAAAGATGCTGCAAACTTATCTAGCTTACTCATATAATCTTGCATGCTATCTTCAACTTGCTGAGCTCCTGCTATTTCTCCTTTAGTAATGTTATTAAATATTTTTGCATCCATATCTGTGGCATTAGCTGTAGTTATAGGAGTTCCAGATGCATCTACTATAATTCCATCTTTATTTCCAACTAGCATTCTATCTTGTATAAGATTATTTTGAAGATCTTTCATTTTATTTACATCGGTATCAGAAATAGTTATAGTTTTCTGATTGTTTGTATCTCCTAAAACAGCATATTTTACTGTTAACTGTGTATAATCATATATTGGACTTCCATCTGGATTCGTTCCTGTTTGGGCAAAATCTGCACTTTCTACATAAGAAAATCTAGTATAATTAGTATCCGTTGGATCTGAATTAACTAAATTTCCAACAGTTGGATCCTCAGTTGCACTTAAATCCATAGTTTCCCTAGGACCTTTATCAATTTTAACACCGAATTTTGTACTTAATTGGTCAATTAATAAATCTCTTGAATCCATTAAATCATTTGGTGTCATTCCTACTGCACAAACTCCTGATATTTCCTTACCTAAATTATTAATTTGATCTAACATACTATTAATACTAGTTGTTTGGTCTCTTAGTTCTTTTTGTGCATCGGATTCTTTATTTTCAATTTGTGAGTATTTACTTCTAATTAGATCAGATAATTGTTCTGCTGCTTTAAAAGCTGTTGTTCTATTACTTTCCTTTGCTGCACCACCACTGGCACTTAAATTTTGGAAAGCATCATAAAACTTTGATAAATATGTTTGTATACCATTATCTGATGTTTCATTAAGTATATCTTCAACTTGGGTTAAATAATCATTTTTTACATTTGCTGTTCCATAGTTTGTGTTTTCAGTTCTAACTTGATAATCCAAGAAAGAATCTCTTATTCTCATTATTTGAGTTATTTCTGCTCCGGTTCCAACTTGTCCTACAGTACATGTATCAAATCTAGACATTCCTCCAAAGGGTCTTGTAGTATGTGCTACTGATCTTTGTCTTGAATATCCATCAGTACTTGCGTTAGCTATATTATGAGATGATGTGTTAATATTTGATTGTTGTACCGACAACCCTCTTTTTGCTATGGTAAAAGTATCAAATAGTCCTGCCATTTATTTATCCTACCTTTCATAAATTGCAACTTCCATGTTTACATATTTTACATCCCTATCTATTCAAAATACATTCTTATTAAAATGTATAAATTCAACTTATATTCTTACTGATTTCATATTTATTTCATTTATATAATTTACAAATAATCATTTATGTTGCCCTATCTTGATAAATTCCCATAAGAATTATATACCTTTGTTTCCCTGTTTGGATTCATAATACTTAACATTTTATTTGTAAATAACAATTGCTGCTTTAATAAAATATCATTTGTATCCTTTTGCTGTTTTACTCTTTCTAGTACTTGTTGCATATTTTCATACGCTCCGCTTAGCTTTTCATTATTAGCTGCATTTACAAATGCAGAAATGCTTTGTTCACCGATCAAATTTCTTCTTTCTAGTTCTTGTTTTGCAATTATCTTAGCACATCCATTAACCTTATCAACTAATCCTTCTAAACCAAATACATCCTTATTCATTATCATGTTATATTGAGTTATTAATAGTTCTAAAAGTTCTTTTAAGTATTTATCTTGGCTCTGCATTAATTTAATAAGTTCATTCACCATGTTTACTCTTTAGTCTCCTTCATTACGTTTAATAAACTTTTTGCTGTTAACCTAGCATCTACATTGTATGTCCCACTATCTACTTTACTTTTGATGTCTACTACTCTTTTTGCATCAGCTAAGCTGCTGCTTAAAGAATAATCTTTAAGACTCTTTCCTAAATCTGATATTTCAATTGTGTCTACATTAGAAGCCTTACTTGTTTTTTCTACAGATTTATTGCAATTTGAATTATATGCATTTATATATGCTAATCGATTTATTCTCTCTATACTCATAACACATTACTCCATTCCTTACTTCATTACTATAGTTATCGGACAATGTTCAAATAAGTTTATAGTTAATTTTTAAACATTGTAATTTACGAATAGAAAAAACTCCCTTTCGGGAGTTTCTTATTTTAATCTCTTTATTCTTTCAACACTACTTACTATATTAGTTATTCTTATACCAAAGTTTTCATCAACAACAACAACTTCTCCAAGTGCTATTTGCTTTCCATTAACTAATATTTCAACAGGTTCTTCTGCAAGTTTATCTAATTCTATTAAGGAACCAGTACCTAAATTTAAGATATCTTGAATGCTCTTTTTAGTTCTACCTAAAACAACAGATATATCTAGAGGAACATCTAGTATTAAATCTATATTTTTTATTGGTGGAACATTGCTTTGAGGTGCTAATGGCTCAAAGGCTGCAGCATGAACTTCTACTGGCTGCTGCATTCTTTGCGGTGGTGCCTCATATTGATATTGTGGCTGAGGACTATATTGTGGTTCCATAGTATATGCACTGTTAACTGGATCTTGACTTATTTCTTTATTCATAATCTGCTCCTTTGGTACAGCTTTAGCAGGTTGTGCCTCAGCTTTTGCCTCTGCTTTATCTTCCCCAGTCATTATTGCAACAATATTCTTAGCTGTCTTTATCGGGAATATTTGCATTATATTACTATCAACAATATCTCCAATAGTCATTCTAAAAGATACTTTTACTATTGGTTCATCCTCTGGTATTGCATCTGAAATTGGTATATCTCCATCAGTTACTAATTTTGATGTTGGTGGTGATATATCAACTTTTCTTCCAAACATTGTAGCCATTGAAGTGGCTGCTGAACCAATCATTTGATTCATTGCTTCTGATACTGCACTAATTTCTATTTCTGATAATTCGTGATTTTCAGAAACTTGTCCATCTCCACCCATCATTAGATTTGATATTACTAATCCATCACTAATTTTTATTATTAATATATTTCTTCCTATTATACCTGCAACATATTCAATATCTAGCACTATGTTAGGTGTTTCGAATCCAGCTTTTATTTCTCTTAAAGTTGTAACACTTACTACAGGTGTAGTTATGTTAACTTGTTGATTAATAAGTTGATATAAAGCTGTTGAAGCTGAACCCATAGATATATTTCCAATTTCACCAAGTAAATCTTTATCAATTTCTGTTATAGCTTCTGCTTCAGATTCACCTTCATCCGATAATGTATTTCCACTTTCAGCAGAAGATGTATCTTCCCCTGCTAATAATGCATTTATCTCTTCTTGTGACAAAAAGTTATTACTCATACCCATTCACTTCCTTATCTGTTACATCTAATATCATAACTCCCATGTTTTTACCTGATATACCTGGCTTAGCATAGTAACATTCTTCATTTCCTACATATACTTTAATTGGGGATGAACTTTTGTTATCAAGTCTAATTACATCACCGATGGTTAATTTTAAGAAATCATCTACAGTTATACTCGCATGTCCAAGTTCTGCTATAATATCAACATCAACTTTATTAATCCCTTTTTCTAGTTTTTCTCTTGATTCAGCCATTAAAGATTCATCATCATTTCTAAATGCATATTGTACTACTAATTTATCTAAGATTTTCTCTATGCTTAAGTACGGAATACACATATTAATAAAAGTACTACGCTTATTCATTTCAACTGAAAATGTAATTAGAGCCACTGGATCATTTGGTGACATTGTTTGGTTTACTGCTGGGTTCGTTTCGATTGCTTCAACCTCAGGCTCAACCTCAATAATAGAATCCCATGCTAATTTTAAATTATTTATCATTCCAGTTGTAATTTGACGCATTATATTTTTATCTATATCTGTAAATTCTTTTGTTTGAGTCTTTCTATCGCCTTTTCCACCAAGCAAAACGTCAATTACTTGAAGTGAAAATTGAGGATTAGTTTCAAATAGTATTGTACCTGCTAATGGTGGCATTTTAAAAATTGTCATTATAGTAGGGTTTTGCACAGAATGAATAAATTCCTCATATGTTATCTGCTCTACAGTTTCAATTTTAACTTTAACATTTTGTCTTGTTTGACCAGTTAAGTAATTGGAAATAATTCTGGCATAATTATCATGTATTAATTCAAGTGTTCTTATATGCTCTTTTGAGAATTTTTGAGGACTTCTAAAGTCATAAAGCTTAATTTTATGTTTTTCTTCCTCTTTACCAACTTCTTCTGATTCTAATTCACCTGTAGACAGGGCAGATAACAAGGCATCTATTTCGCTTTGCGATAAGACGTCTGCCATATATTCTCCCTCATTTCAATAAATTAATTTAATAGTTTGTCTATATCTATTATTGTAAGAAGCTTTTCATCGTAATTTAATATACCCTTTATATAAGGTTGTACTTTATTTGTATCTTTATCAACCTTTTGAATACTTTTTTCGTCAATATCTAAAACTTCTTCCACTTCATCTACTGATATTCCTATTTCTTCATCCTGAACTGTTAAAATTATAATATTATTTTGTTCTTTACCAGGAGTTACATCCAATAACAGATTTATATCCACAAGAGATTTAATGCTTCCACGTAAATTTATTAGTCCTTTAATATAACTTGGGGCTTTAGGAACCTTTGTAATTCCCATTGTATCATTGATACTTTGGACTCTTTCTGTCTCAACTGCAAAATGTTCTTCCCCCAATTTGAATACTACTATCTGCATTTCTTAACCTCCTTTTGGTTAACCTACAACTTTCTTTATAGCTTCTAAAACTCTATCTGCTTGGAATGGTTTTACTATAAAGTCTTTTGCTCCTGCTCTTATTGCATCCATAACCATTGATTGTTGTCCCATTGCTGAACACATGATTACTTTTGCATCTGGATCAAATGCCTTGATTTGTTTAACTGCTTCAATTCCATCCATATCAGGCATTGTTATATCCATAGTTACAACATCTGGTTTTTCTTTTTTATACATGTCTACAGCAACTATTCCATTGTTTGCTTCTCCTACTATTTCAAAATCATTTTTTTCTAAAATATCCTTTATCATCATTCTCATAAAAGCTGCATCATCTACAATTAAAACTTTAGCCATTACTTTTTTACCTCCAAAATTTAATTTATTCCTATAGATTTCAATATTTTTTCTAATGATCCCGGCATAGGGATATAATAAAAGTGTCCACCTATATTTTCTGCTGTGTCATCATCTAAAAATACAGTTTCAATATCTAATATATATTCATCATATTGATTAGATTCTATAAATGTTGTTGTTAGTATTGCACCTAGCATATCATATGAAGTGGCTGGTACTGATGGTGCTATAGCGAGATTAGTAAGCTGTGATATAGAATTCATATAAGATGCTGATATTATATTAGCTATCTCACATAATACTGAACTCCCCATCTCACTTTCAGGTGACTGCTTACTTCCCACTAATTTCATTATTACATTTTCTGCTGTTGGTCTTTCGAATACTAAAAGAATATTTCCAGCAATATCTCCAAGAACTCTAACAACTGTACCAGCAACTTCAATTTCGCCATTTTCTTCAACAATATCTTCTAATCTTACGACATTTACTGCTGGTACTGTCATATCTACTTTTTTCCCTATCATCATGGAAAGGGCAGTTGCTGCATTTCCTGCACCTATGTTAGAGACTTCTTTAAGTGCATCTAATTGTAAAGCGCTTAAATTAGAATACTCCACTTCTAACCCTCCTTCAAAAATTATATCCTAAGTGAACACGCTGTATTAATGTCTAAAATTTCTTATTTGTTTATTAATTAATCAAAATAAGAATCTGACATTCCCCTAGACTACATGTTCCCTTAAAAGATAAGTTCAACTAAATTCAAGTAATATGTGCCTTTACTTAACAAGTTTCACTTTATAATAATGCTCCTATATCTAGTATTAATGTTACTAAACCATTTCCAAGTATAGTAGCACCAATATATTGATCTAGATTCTTTAGTGTTTTACCTAAAGGTTTAATTACAATTTCTTGTTGTCCAAGTAATGAATCGACTAATAAACCTATAGTTTTATCACCTACATTTACTATTATAACAAATTTCTTATCAGTTTCGCTAGCCTCTATATCTAAAGTTTGATTTAATCTTATTAATGGTATTACATCTTCTCTATAAACAATAACTTCTTTTCCATTGCTCTTCTTAATATTTTCTTCTTTATAATCAATTACCCTATCTATAAATCCTAAAGAAATAGCAAGTGTTTCTTCTCCAACTTTTACAAGTAAAGCTTGTATTATTTGTAATGTAAGTGGAAGCTTAATTACAAATGTTGAACCTTTTCCTTCTTCACTTAATAAATCTACTGTTCCTCCAAGAGCTGCAATTTTTGTCTTAACGACATCCATTCCAACGCCTCTTCCAGAAATATCTGTTACAACTTCGTTAGTGCTAAAGCCTTGTGCAAAAATTAAATTCTTAATATCATTATCTGACATTCCTTCAGTATTTATTCCTCTTTGCTCAGCCTTCGCCTTAACTCTTTCAATATTTATTCCTGCACCATCATCTATAACTTTAATTAATGCTTTTGTACCTTCTTGGTATGCTACTAATTTAATTGTTCCAACTGGTGGTTTTCCTTGAGCAATTCTCTTTTCTACCGATTCTATACCATGATCGGCTGCATTTCTTAGTAAATGTATTAATGGCTCTCCAATTTCATCTATAACTGTTCTATCAAGTTCTGTATCAGCACCTTCTATAATAAAGTTAATTTCCTTATTTAATTCTACTGATATATCCCTTATCATTCTTGGGAATCTGTTAAATACAGTATCTAATGGAAGCATTCTTATCTTCATAACTAAATCTTGAAGATCAGATGTTGTTCTTCCTACTTGCTCTAAAGTTTCATTTAATTCTTGTGATTTATGAACATTTACAATTTGTTCTAACCTTGTTCTATATATTACAAGCTCAGAAACCATGTTCATTAAATTATCTATTCTTTCTAAATCAACTCTTACAGATTGGTGAGCTTTTTTAACTTCCTTCTTTTGAGTTGTTTTCTTTGCTGGAGCTTGTTTATCTTCAGTTACGGGTGCTGCTGTATTTTCAATTGGAGCTTTTTCTTCTTTCTTTGGTTCTGGCTGCTTAACTATTTCTATTTTTTGCTCTATTTCTTTTTGCTCTATCCCTTTTAAATCTTCTTCGATGTTTTCAAATTCTATTAATGCTGCCTCAACCTTTGCTACTTCTGAAATTCCATTTACAACAGATACTATTTCATCAACTGTATTTTTAGTTACTAAAACAAATTTTAATTCAAAATCGAATTCTTCATTTTCAATATCTTGAGTTGATGGTTCTGATTTTAGAATTTCACCATGCTCTTCAAGATCTTTAACAATTAAAAATGCTCTTGCGGATTTTAATAATGTATTTTCGCTTAATGTCACCTTAATTTCAATAGAATTGTATCCTTTTTCTTTTGCTTGTTTAATAACAGATGTATCATATTGATTTAAATCTAAGTTCAAATCATCACTTGCTAATATAGCTGCATTATTTTGTGATGTAGCCGCTACTTCACTTTCTGTAGTATTTTTATTACCATTGTTTTTTATATCTGCCAAGGCTTTCATAATACCATCTATATCCACTTTTTCGTCTGAACCTTCTTGAACATTATCAACCATTTTTTCTAAAGTATCAAGGCAGTCAAATAAAACTGTTACTACATCTTGAGTTACTTTTAATTTTCCTTCTCTAAATTCAGCTAATACGTCCTCCATTTTATGTGTAAGTTCTGCAAGATCCGTGAATCCCATTGTTGCTGCCATTCCTTTAATTGTATGAGCAACTCTAAATATTTCATTTACCTTATCTGTATCATCTGGATTTTGTTCTAAATCTAATAATGACTCATTCAATGTTTGTAAATTTTCTAATGATTCCTCTAAAAACATTGACATATATTGAGATGTATCCATCTTTATTCCTCCCTTATATTTTTTTATAAATAAAGGTCGATGCTTTTTCAAATCCATAGTCTCTATAATTATAAATGCTTTCTGTAGCTCCTACAAATAAAAGCCCACCTTTTTTTAATGAATTGCTAAATCTTTTATAAATATCTTGCTTTATATCATTATTAAAATAAATAACAACGTTTCTACATACAATTAAATCAAAATTACTATCATACCTATCTAAAATCAAATCATGTTTCTTAAATGTTACCATATTCTTAATTTTTGATTCTATATAATACTTATCGTCCTTAACTTTAAAATATTTACCTAAATCTGAATTATTTACGCCTTTCATTTCATTTTGCGTATATTCTCCAATTTTAGCTTTTGAAAGTATTGTATCATCTATATCAGTAGCAATTATATTATGTCGTCCATTTGGTGATAATTTATCCAGTATTATTCCTAAAGTATATGGCTCACAGCCTATAGAACATGCTGCACTCCATATTTTCAAACTCGAGTTGTTAGGTAATAATTCTTTTGCAATTTGTTTTTCTAAGTCAGAAAACAATTCAGGATTTCTAAAAAATTCTGTTACATTTATAGTAATAAAATCTAAAAACTTTTGTCTTTGTTCTGGATTACTTTTTATTACTTTTGTATATTCATCTAATGATTTTATTCCGACTCTTGTCATCAGGCTGTTTATTCTTCTATTAAGCTGTTCTGGCTTATATGCTGATAAATTTATTCCCAATTCTCTATGAACCCATCTATGAAATTCATTAAAATCCATGTTTCCTCCTACACACCTTTTACTATTCTTATTATGTTTCGAGCAATTTCATCAAGTGGTAATACTAAATCTACCTTACCTGTTTCAAAAGCTGCTTTTGGCATACCATAAATTGTGCATGTTGATTTATCTTCAGATATTGTTATACCGCCATAATCTTTTATATTTGCAGTTCCATCAGCTCCATCTTTTCCCATTCCAGTTAAGATTGCAGAAACTAAATTTCCTTTATATACTTTTATAGCAGAATTAAATAGTTTATCTACTGCTGGCCTTACCCCCCAAATTGGAGGTTCATTATTTAAATGTATGGCACTACTCGAACCAACTGTCATATGCTGCCCGCCTTTTGCTATGTATATAGTATCATTATTTATTTTCATACCATCAGAAGCTTCAACTACTTTCATATTGCAAGCTTTATCCAATCTTTCAGAAAATACTTTAGTAAAGCCTTCTGGCATATGTTGGACTACAAATACTGGAACACCTAAATTTGCTGGAAATTTAGTCAATACTTCCTGGAGCGCTTTAGGACCTCCTGTAGATGCGCCAATGACAACAGCATCAATTTTTTTACTTTTAGGAATAACAACTGAAACATTTATGTTTGTTTTATTTTCCTTTACTTCTTTTACTATAGTTTCATTGGTAAACTTATTGCTTGTCTCACGATGTACATTGCTGCTTTTTCTTTTTAAATTCACGCTGCTAGTTATACTTTTAATCTGTTCTATTAAGTTTTTTTGAACTTTCGCTATATCTAATGAAATAGCACCTGACGGCTTAGTTATAAATGAAATTGCACCATTATCCAAGCACTCTAAAGTTAATTCTGAGCCTTCAGTTGTTGCACTGCTTAGCATAATTATTGGATAGTTCTTACCTAATCTTTTAAGTTCTTTAAGCGTTGCAAGTCCATCTAAGTCCTTCATATGTACATCCAATGTGATAAGGTCTGGACTATATTTATCTACCTTTTCAATTAATTCTCGTCCATCTCTTAATTTTGCTATAACTTCAAAATTGCTTTCTGACTCTATCATATCTGATATTGCTTTTCTCATAAATGCTGAGTCGTCTACAACTATGATTTTTATTTTCTCCACCTAATCACACCTCTTCTCTAAATTTTATAATTTTATATTTCTACGATTCCAAGACCTACAACTTTAAGCACTACTTTTCCATCATTTGTATAAAATATCATCGTTCTCCCTTTATTACCACCTATTTCCTCAGCGACTATAGGAATAGTTTCTTCTTTTAATGCTTTCTTTACTGCATCACTATTTCTTTTGCCAATATCACTAATTATGCTTTTATCAGAAAAATTAAACATTGAAGCACCTCCAGCAATTTTGGCTATAAGATTTCTCTTTCTACACCCTTGTTTCTCCATTTTTTCAATTAGCATTGGAACAGCTAAATCTGCAAATTTCATGGGGTTTGCATTACTTTTAAACTGAGTACTATCTGGAAGCATTATATGAGCTAATCCTGCCACCTTAAGTGTCTTGTCATATAATGCAATCCCAATACATGAGCCTAATCCTATTGTCATTATGGATCCTGGATCTAGTACCAAATTCAAATCGGCTATTCCAACTTTTATTTCTGTACTTACCATTTTTACCCCCTAAAAGATGTTTTTTTCATCCTCTGAAGATAATATCTTTTCTAAATCTAATAAAATAACTATATTATCTTCTAATTTAATTAATCCTGAAATATACTTTTTATCAATTGTCGCTGTAATAGGAGGTGCTACTTCTAGCAAATCGCTATTCACATCTCTTACTTCATAAACATTTTCTACAATAATACCAAATTTATTTTCATCTCTTTTAACAACAATTATCTTTCTATTTTCGCTTTGCTTGTCTTCACCAAAATTAAATTTTTTTGATAGACTTATTATTGGAAGTATGCTTTGCTCATGGTTAATTACTCCTTTTACAAAGTCAGGTGCATCTGGAAGAACAGTTGGCTCTTGATAACCTAATATTCTTTCAACTTCCTTTATATCTGTGGCATAATGTTCCCCATTTAATCCGAATATTAATATCTTAATTTCTTTACTAGCCATTATCTTAAAACCTCCTATAATATAAATTTATCAATTGTTATTTCACCATCTTTATCTACATATGCTTCTACATTTTTTGAGGAAACTTCTAACATTATTTGTTTTTCTCCAAAACAGAATATTGTATTATTATATACTATATCAGCTGTAATACGGCCCTTTTTCGGAACTTTTAAAATGGTACCAACCCCTGCAGTACTTCCAACTGTCTTTGCTTTTATCTCACAGCCTGCACTTAATGTTCCGCCTCTACAAACAGAATTTTCACCAATAAATTCTATATTATTTAGCGCTATTATATTGGATGTATACTGTCCCTTTCCAGTTATAAATACACTTCCAGATGCCTCTATAGTTGAACCTTGTGCATAACCTAAATAAATATTTGTTGGAACTACAATCAATGCCTCTATTTCATCAATTTCTTCATTTAGTATTTCAGCAAATTCTACTAATTCTTTATAATTTTTAATTTTAAGTGGACCAAGCCCTAACAATTTATTTATTATAAACGAAGTTAATTCACTATGTTGAATTCCTAAGGACATATTATAATTTAAAATACTTCTTGATATTTGTGGCAATGACTTAAATTTATTTTCAATTAATATTTTAATTATTTCTCCATCTTGTCTTTGTCCTAATAAATTATTTTCTTTTACTTGCTGTACTGAAGATGCCAAATCTTCAATAATACTTTTTAAATTTACTAAATGATCAAAATACTGCCTTCTTTCAACATTTTCACATCCAGCAGTTACCGTAGAATTTAATATATTACCGCTAATGATAACTTCCCCGGAGGCTCTTAATACAGCTGACTCTACATTTTTTCCAACATGTAACTCATTTCCAGCTTTAACTTCCATAGCCTCTAATACAGCACCAACAACCTCTACATTTCCCACAAAGTCTATGTTTCCGCTCTTTAGATCAACTTGGTCAACTTTATACAGCTTGTTCACAGTAAACGTATTAGCTTTAAAAGCCGGCTTGCCTTCAGTAGTTGCTATAACTTCATTATTTTCAAGCTTACATCCGTCTCCAACCTTTACCACAGTTTTTTTGGCTGGTTTCTTTTTAATTAACATACCAAGAACATCTTGTCCATCATTTCCAAGCTTTCCTGGTATTATTCTAGCAATAACATCACCTACATTCACATTTGAAATTAAAAACCTATTTCTGTAGTCTACTCTCTCATCGGTTTCCTTATAATTTAATTCTAGAGATTCGGTAAATTCAAGCTTAATTTCATCTGGTATATCATCTTGGACTGGTAATCCTTTTGCTATTAATACATTGTTAGCATTATGCTCAACGCATAATGCTTCTAGTTCTTCCTCAATAATTCCATATCGAATACCTTTATTTTTTAATAATTCTCTTAATTCACTTGAAGTATATTTTGCTGGATACTTATCTTCAACTTTTTTCTTTACTAGTGTTAAATTTTTGTGATATTCCTGATCAGCTAGCTTATATACGTGTGCTGGGATAGTTTCTATATTAATATAAGCTTCCATTCTATCAGTTGTAATCGATATATTAACATTTCTCACTGGTTCATTTTCTTCAAATTTATATTCTATTTTATCTTCTGCTGTTACTGGTGTTATTTGATCGCACTCCTGCCCATTAATTATTAATGTAACTCCTGGACATGACTTTATAGTAATAACATCTCCCTTTTCTTTAGGTTCTGTTATTATTATCTTCCCATTTTCTACCTTAGCTCCAAAGGTTTCTTTTTGTTTTTCCTCTTCTTCTAAATTACCAACTATTTCTTTTTCAGTAATTTCTGTTGTACTAACTTCCCCTTCTAGTACTTCTATTTCTACTATTTTTCTAAAAAGTTTTCTTTCTTCCTTAGTCACCCTATATTTTAGAGCTTCTTTAGAAATATTCAATTTAGAAGATGCTTTTTCAAGACATTCATCTAAGGATGTTGCAGAAAATTTTAAATTCATAAATATCTCCTCCATAAAAAATACTTCTTACATTAAAGTATACCACAGCATTATCTAATTTTATATCCATATTTTATATTAATCTATATTATTTTACACTTTAATACAAATTACCTTATAAATCATTTTCTTCCAAATACTTTTTTATTTGATTATTGTACTCTTTCATTAACTTTCTAATAATCCTATTGTTAGGATCTAAATCCATGTTATCTACTTTTTTTATTGGTAAGACTTTTGGAGACGTTCCTGATATAAACATGCCACCAAGTTTATCTATATCGGAATATTTATACTCTATTTCTTCAATTTCAATTCCAATATTTTTAGCCAAACTTATAATTTCACCTCTAGTAACTCCTGGCAAAACTGCTTTTGTAGGTGAAGTCATAAGTATATTATCCTTAACCATAAATATATTTGACCTGCTGCCTTCTGTTATATATCCATTTTTATCGACTAATATTGCCTCATAAGCGCCTTTATCTTTTATCTCTCTATTTACATTTTCTCTAAAAGCATCATTAATTATTTTCGCATTTGGATTTTTTCTCTCTCCAAAATATAAAATAGTGCTTACACCATCTTTATACATATCTTCAGTTGGATAAGAATGCTCTATGAAAAATATCCGTAATACTTTTTCATTTATCCCATAAGTTATTTTTATATTTCCATTAAGTTTATTTTCACTCTTTATTAAATTATTTATTTTATTTACAGTTTCTTCGTAACTTAATGTAAATTCTTCATTTATTAATTGAAATGAATTTTTCATTCTTTTCAAATGTGCCTCTAAAAAAATTGGAATTCCATTAATAACTCTCAATACCTCATATATGACCTTATCTTCCATAATTCCCCTCCCTTTTTCCTTACTCAAATAAAATATATTATTTCCATTTTAATATTTCTATATTATGATTTTTTTTATAATTTATTAAATATGGCTTTCCAACTAAATCCAGTAAAGGCTTATCAGATAACGAGTCCGAAAACATATATGATTCTTTGAAATCCACTTCTATATGTTCACTTTCAATAACCTCCATTAATCTTCTTACTTTTTCTTCGCCTTTGCAATTTTTACCTTCCATTTTTCTTGTGAAAATTCCTTCTTTAAAAGTAAATCTAGTTCCTATTATCTTATCGACTTCCTTAATCGCATAAAACTCATTAATATAAAATTCAGGTGATGCTGATATTAAGTAAATATCATATCCTTCACTTTTAAGTTTTTTCATCATTTTGAGTGCATCTTCATATAATATACTTGTTAATTTGTCATTATAAAAATTTTTAACAAGTTCCGCTAAGTCTTGTTCCTTAATTCCATCTATAAATTTTAAAAACTTTTCTTTTACTTCTCTCTCATCATATATTTTTAAAGTATACATAAGTCCGCAATAAGCTGCCCTTGGTAGGAATCGAATATTCTTTCTATCATTTTTTATTACATATTTAAACAACTCCATTAAAGTCTCTTTCTTAGTAATAGTATAATCAATATCAAATATAGCAAGTTTCTTCAAAGCCAATACCCACCCTTTGCCTTAATATTTAGTTCTTAATACTCAATTTTAATTAAACCTAATCTGTTTAATTAAGTACTTAGAACTAAATATTATTTATTACCTTAAATAATATTTCAAACGAATGCTTAAATTATTCAAACTATTTTCACAGTATTTTACCTCTAAGTCAAAATATAATTCTATTTTTGGAATTATATTTAAGATAAACTTTTTTAAATCTTATTTATAGTTACAAATATATATACAACATCTACTAGGCTTAGCTGCATATCTACACTAGAAATTAGAAACATTTTTGTGAAGTCGGCATTTGAAAATAAGATGTTGATGGTTCTTAATAGTTGGTTGTTCCTATTTAGCTTGTCACATTGAAAAATGGGAACATGCTAAATAGGGTACAACCAGCTATTTAGAACCTTCCAGCGAAATTTTCATAGTCCGACGGAACAACAATGTTTCTAATTTCGGTTGATTGCTGGTAAGTCTAGAATCATGTTGATTATATATATTTATACCAATTATTTAATTTTACTTAAGAATGTTGAAATTCTGTCTATTCCATTTTCTATTATATCTATAGATGTTGCATATGATAATCTTATATAACCATCTAATCCAAAACCTGCACCTGGTATTACTGCAACTTTTTCCTCTTCTAACAATACTTTTGCAAAATCTACTGAATCATTTATTACTTGATCTTTAAATGTAGTATTTAAATAAGAAGATATATTTACCATGATATAGAAGGCACCGCTTGGTCTTATAATAGATACCTCAAAAAGTTTTTCTAATTTAGATATCATAAAATTCCTTCTATTTTCGAATTCTTTAATCATATTATTCAAATCTTCCACAGGTCCATTTAAAGCTTCTATAGCCGCATACTGTGCTATCGTATTTACGTTAGATGTCATATGACTTTGAATACTAGTCATAAGCTTAGTTATTTTCTCGCTGGCTGCAACGTATCCTAATCTCCATCCTGTCATTGCATATGTCTTTGATACACCGTTTATTACTACAGTTCTCTCATATGCATCATCATTTAAAGATGCTATGCTTATATGCTTTTCTCCATCATAAATCAATTTTTCATAAATTTCATCTGAAATAATTAATAAATCATGCTCCTTAGCAAAATTTGCTATATCTAATAGTTCATCTTCATGGTAAATAGTTCCTGTTGGATTATTAGGGCTATTTAACACTATTGCTTTTGTTCTGCTAGTTAAAGCTTTTTCTAAATCAGCAACTGTATATTTATAATTTTTTTCTTCAGATGTCTCCACAATCACTGGCACACCATCCGCTAATTTAACTAACTCCGGATAACTAACCCAATATGGAACTGGAATTAATACTTCATCTCCCGGATTCAAAGCAGCCATAAAAACATTGGCTAAGCATTGTTTTGCACCCGTAGAAATTGTTATTTGACTTGGCTTATATTCTAATCCATTATCATTTTTAAATTTATTACATATAGTTTGTTTTAATTCTAATAATCCACCTGCTGGTGTATATTTAGTTTTTCCTTCATTCATAGCTTTTATAGCTGCCTGTATTATATTTTCTGGTGTATTAAAATCTGGTTCTCCTGCCCCAAAACTTATTACATCAACACCTTGACTCTTTAATTCATTGGCCTTTGCAGTAATTGCCAAAGTAATTGATGGACTGATATTCCCCGCTTTTTTAGATAAATTCATTGCTTTATTCCCTCCAGTTCAGGCATTTTTAAAATAACTTAGTGAAAAGATGCACTAATCTTTTTCAATCAACCAAAGAGATAAAGGTTATTTCTACAAAAAAATAGAATTAATCAACTTATCAGTATAGCTTGACTAAAAATTATAGCATATTAGTATAGTTATTTTTAAAGATGCATTAATACAATTGTATATTCTTGTCACATAATAAAAATATATCATTAATATATTGAATTGTAAACAACATTGGTAAATGAATAATTTATGATGAATGATGAATAAATGATGTTAAAATCACTTCGTAATTTCCTATAATGGTATTTACTTTTTGAAAAGCCGAAGGCTTTCCTTCCTTAATTATTCACTATTCATCACTTTATTGTACTAAACAAAAGACCTTGGTAAAAATACCAAAGTCCTTTATTTATTATTCTTCGCCTACTAACTCGTTTTGATAGTAAGCTGATACTCTATCAAATTCTTCCTCATCTGGAACTACAAGTTCATCTTCTTCTAATCTAAAAAGATAAACTGAATCTTCTTCGGGATTTTGAGCTAAGTAATATACATTATCTTCATATTCAAATTCATCAATTATTGGACATGTTACTACATTTCCATTTTCATCTTCTAAATCTATAACGAAATTCTCTTCTTCATCATGGCATCCGCATCCACATTCATTTTCATGATCATGCCCGCATCCGCATTCATGTTCTTCGCCATGATTATGTCCACCACAGCCACAAGTTTCTTCTTCACTATTACATCCGCATTTGTCTAAATCTTTATCCATTTTTCAACCTCCTTTTGGTTCTTAATTAATTTTACCCTTAAAACAATAAAATTAAAACCCTAAAATTACATTTTCAATAAATTTATTTACTAACTAATACTTTTTCATAATATGTCAAAAGTATATTTTATACACTTCATTAAATTCTAATAAAAATGAATTGTTACCACTAAATCTTTAAAAATATTAAACAAAAAAAATTATTATGCTATAATACTATTAAAATATATTATAATGAGGAAAAACTAATATGAATATTAAAGTTTCTATCATTGTCCCTGTTTATAATTCCGAGAAATATTTAAAGAGATGTTTAGATTCTCTTGTTAATCAATCTTTAAATGACATTGAAATAATATTAATTAACGATTTTTCAACTGATAATAGCTTAAATATATTAAATTCATATAAACAAGCTTATCCAAATAAAATTATTCTTGAAAGTCTTACTGAAAATAAAGGGCCTGGCGGCGCTCGAAACTTAGGGATTAAAAAAGCAAAGGGTCAATACATAGGTTTTGTTGATAGTGATGATGATGTGTCATTCGACATGTTCGAAAAGCTTTACAAAATTGCTGTAAGAGCTGATTATGATTTAGTTGATTGTAATTTCTATGAAGAATCATTAAACAAAAATTGTAAAACCACGCCAAAAGAAGCTCTTGGAGATTTAAATGCAGAAAAGAGAAAACTAATGATTATAAATTCTGGTTATATATGGAGCAAAATAGTAAAACGTGATATTATAATTAATCATAATATCAGATTTAGAGAAAACGTAGCTTTCGAGGACTTGGAATTTACATCATTAATTATTTTGTATTGCAAAAAGATATGTGCTACTAATATGGTATTATACAATTATAGGTGTAACGATATTTCAATCACTAGAAAGTATAATATCAAAGTTCATATCTATGAAAAAATAGATTCATCAAAAGCATTGATAGAAAAATTCAAGGAATTAAATGCCTTTGATAATTATAGAGATGAACTTACCTATAGGATCTATCATGTATATTCAAATATGGTTCAACTAGCCATGTCTTTAGATGAAGCTAGGTTATTAGGAGTTCAGGTCTTTAAAGATTTACATGATTTTTTCTTAGAAATAGTAGATTATGATTATAGTAATAATAAATATATTCTCGAAATGAATGAAAAAGATAAATTTTTCGCAGAGCTCAATAACAGTAATTATCAAAAATTATTTTCTGAATACTTAACTTAGCAAATATAATTTTCTCGATACATATTTTACACTTAAAATAAAGAAGTTACATTTTAGAATCTTTCCAAAATGTAACTTCTTTTATTTATGCGCAAATTTAGTTATTATATATTTTATTTAAATACTATTGTTGATTAGCTAATCTCTTGTATCCTTCTAATCTTTCCATAGCATCTTTCTTAGTCTTTTCAAATAAAGCATCTGCTTGTTCTGGGAATGCTTTAGCTAATGAAGAGTATCTAACTTCTCCCATTAAGAATTCTTTGAAATCTTCTGTTGGTTCTTTTGAATCTAATACAAATGGATTCTTTCCAGCTTCTTTTAATTCTGGGTTGAATCTGTACATTTGCCAGTATCCACATGCAGTAGCTCTCTTAGCTTCTTCTTGGCTGTTACCCATACCAATTCTTAATCCATGGTTGATACATGGTGCATAAGCTATTATTAATGATGGTCCTTTATAAGCTTCTGCTTCTGCAAGAGCTTTCATAACTTGGTTCTTATCAGCACCCATGTTAATTTGAGCTACATATACATAACCATAGCTCATAGCCATCATTCCAAGGTCTTTCTTCTTAGTCTTCTTACCACTTGCAGCAAACTTAGCGATTGCAGCTGTTGGAGTAGATTTAGATGATTGACCACCTGTGTTTGAGTAAACTTCTGTATCTACTACTAGTATATTTACGTCTTCTCCTGAAGCTAATACATGGTCAACTCCACCGTATCCGATATCGTAAGCCCATCCGTCTCCTCCGAAGATCCATTGTGATCTCTTAACGAAGTAGTCTTTTTCAGCTAATATTTCTTTAGCAAGTTCAGTGTTAGATGCTTCTAAAGCAGCTGTTAATTTATCAGCTCTTTCTCTAGTTCCTTCACCTTCATCTATGTTGTCTAACCATTCTTGTAATTCAGCACTTGCTGGATCATTTGCAGCTATAGCAGCTTGAGCTTTTTCAGCTAATCTTTCTCTTATAGCCTTAACTCCTAAGAACATACCTAATCCATATTCAGCATTATCTTCGAATAATGAGTTAGCCCAAGCTGGACCATGTCCACATTTATTCTTAGTATATGGAGTTGAAGGAGCAGATCCTCCCCAGATTGATGTACATCCAGTTGCATTAGCAACCATCATTCTATCACCAACTAATTGAGTTATAGCTTTAACATATGGAGTTTCTCCACAACCTGCGCAAGCTCCTGAGAATTCAAGTAATGGTTGCTCAAATTGGCTACCCTTAACTGTCTTCTTGTTCATTGGGTTCTTCTTAGGTGAAACTTCATAGAATAAGTAATCAAAAACTTCTATTTGATCATGTTGAGATTCTTGAGGTTTCATAACTAATGCTTTTCCTGGTGCTGGACAAATTTGAGCACAGTTTCCACAACCTGAACAATCAAGTGGTGTTACACCCATAGTGTATAATAATGGCTCTTCAGTCTTTAATCCCTTAGCAGCTACAATCTTAGCAGCAGCTGGAGCAGCATTCTTTTCTGCTTCAGTTAATAAGAATGGTCTTATAGCAGCATGTGGACATACCATTGAACATTGGTTACATTGAATACATTTTTCTGAATCCCATTCAGGAACATTTACTGCAATTCCTCTCTTTTCGAAAGCAGCAGTACCATTTTCGAAAGTACCATCTTCCATACCTGCAAATGCTGAAACTGGAAGTTGATCTCCTTCTTGTCTGTTCATTGGGATAACTATATCTTTAACAAATTTAGAAGCATGTTTAATTTCTACTGGTGCTTCGTCTTGAGCTGTCTTCCAAGCTTCTGGAATGTTTATTGCAACAATTGATTCAACACCTCTATCGATAGCTGCGTTGTTCATGTTAACAACTTTTTCACCCTTCTTACCATAAGAAGTTACAACTGAATCTTTTAAGTGCTTAATAGCATCTTCAACTGGGATAATGTTAGCTAACTTGAAGAAAGCTGATTGCATTATCATGTTGATTCTTCCACCAAGGCCGATTTCTTGAGCAATACCTACAGCATTGATAGTGTAGAACTTAATGTTGTTGTTTGCTAAGAATCTCTTATATGCAGCTGGTAATTTTTCTTCTAAATCTTCTGGAGACCAGATAGTATTTAATAAGAAAGTAGAACCTGGCTTTAATCCTTCAAGTACATTGTATTTGTGGATATATGATTGGTTAGAACATGAAACAAAGTCTGCTTTGTTTATTAAGTATGGTGACTTAATTGCTTTCTTACCAAATCTTAAGTGAGATACTGTTATTCCTCCTGATTTCTTTGAATCATAGAAGAAGTAAGCTTGAGCATACATGTCTGTATTATCTCCAATGATTTTGATTGCACTCTTGTTTGCTCCAACAGTACCATCTGATCCAAGTCCCCAGAACTTACAAGATGTAGTTCCTTCTGGAGTTGCATCTATATCTTCAGTTACTTCTAATGAAGTATTTGTAACGTCATCAACGATTCCTAATGTGAAGCCATTCTTTGGTGCATCTTGTGCTAAGTTAGCATAAACTGCAGCAATATGTCCTGGATTTGGATCCTTTGAACCTAAACCAAATCTTCCACCAACAATAAGTGGTGCATCAGCTTGTCCATAGAATGCATTTCTTACATCTAAGTATAATGGTTCTCCAGTTGATCCTGGTTCTTTAGTTCTATCTAAAACAGCAATTTTCTTAACTGTCTTTGGAATAGCAGCTAGTAATCTTTCATTTGAGAATGGTCTGAATAATCTTACTTTAACAACACCAACTTTTTGTCCGTTAGCATTTAAGTAATCTATAGTTTCTTCACAAACGTCTGTAGCAGAACCCATAGCTATGATTACTCTATCAGCATCTGGTGCTCCATAGTAATCGAAACAGTGATATTCTCTACCAGTTAATTTAGTGATTTCAGCCATGTAACTTTCAACTGTTTCTGGTAATTCATTATAGAATTTATTAACAGATTCTCTTTCTTGGAAATAGATATCTGCATTTTGAGCAGTTCCTCTAGTTACAGGATGATTTGGATTTAATGCTCTTTCTCTGAAAGCTTTAACTGAATCCCAATCAAGTAAGTTAGCTAATTCATCATATTCTAAAACTTCAATTTTTTGTACTTCATGAGAAGTTCTGAATCCATCAAAGAAGTTTAAGAATGGAATTCTTGTTTTAATAGCAGTTAAATGTGCTACTGCTGCTAAATCCATAACTTCTTGAACTGATCCTTCTGCAAGCATTGCAAAACCTGTTTGTCTTGCTGCCATAACATCTTGGTGATCTCCAAATATGTTTAAAGCAGATGTAGCTAATGCTCTAGCTGATACATGGAATACTCCTGGTAACATTTCACCAGCAATTTTGTACATATTTGGTATCATTAATAATAAACCTTGTGAAGCTGTATAAGTAGTTGTTAAAGCTCCAGCTTGTAAAGATCCGTGAACTGCACCAGCTGCTCCAGCTTCTGATTGCATTTCCATAACCTTAACAGGTTGTCCAAATATATTCTTTCTTCCTTGTGCTACCCACTCATCTACATGTTCTGCCATTGGTGATGATGGTGTAATTGGGAATATTGCAGAAACTTCTGTAAATGCATAAGATATATGAGCTGCTGCAGTATTACCGTCCATAGTTTTCATTTTTCTCATCGCGTTGACCCCTCTTTCTAATATTAAAACTTAAATTTATAATTTAAATTTTTTT
The DNA here is from genome assembly GCF_002760435.1 of Clostridium sp. LS. Lineage (GTDB taxonomy): Bacteria > Bacillota > Clostridia > Clostridiales > Clostridiaceae > Clostridium. The sequence continues at coordinate 23,416 of NZ_AUUU01000121.1, read as the reverse complement.
ATATAAGTAAGTCTATAAGACCACCTAATAAACATATTAAATTAGCGCGTTAAAAAATTTACACCAAACTTATTAATCTTAAATAAACAACTGTAATCATCAATTATTTTACTAATTCTTTTCCTAACTGTTTAATAAGATTCGATTGATTTTTTGTTGGTGAATCTTTAACTGCTAAGTCTCCAATTACATTAAAACCATAAGATGTTATTTCATCTTTCCATATCTTCATAAAAGTATCTTCAATCCATCCATAGGTAGCAAATAAAATGCAGTTCTTATTTTTATTTTCTTTACCATAAGTTTTTAACTGTTCTAGAAATGGCTTCATTTCTAGCTGTTCAATTTTAGTGGCATCTACTGCAGGGCTTCCAAACGCAATAGAATCAGCTTCTAAGACATCTTCTATTGTGGCGTCTGCAACATGTTTTACATTTACTTCCGCACCTTGTTCTCTAGCACCTTCTGCCATAGCATTTGCAAGGGCTTCTATATTTCCTCCACAACTCCAATAAATGATTGAAACTTTTTTCATTGAAACAGCACCTCATCTTCTTGTTAAATAATTAACTTTTGTTTTCACTAAATTGAACCTACCCTTTTATTATATCTCACATATTTTTTTTTGCAAGTTTAGATTGTACAATTTGTTCTATTTTAACTAATAAATATAGATTTTATCAATTTACCTTTTTATACTTTCTAATATTATATCTACTATTGCTTCTACCCCACTGGCAGCCTTGCTATTTTCCATATTCTTAATGAGAGTTTTACCTTTTTTCTTTAACTCTAATATTTGATTATAAAGGGCTTCTCCATTAATTTCCTCTTCCTCCATCATTAATGCATACCCTTCTTTAGCGAAAGATTTTGAGTTTAAAATTTGATCCCCTCTACTTGCCTTTTTAGAAAGTGGTATTAATAGGGTTGGTTTCTTTAATGCTAAAAACTCAAATATTGAATTTGCTCCTGCCCTTGAAATAATATAGTCAGCAGCCTTCATTAAGTGTGGTAATTCTTCACTTACATATTCAAATTGCTTATATCCATCTTTACTCTTATACTTTTCATCTATATTTCCTTTTCCGCAAATATGAATAATATTAAAGTCTAATAATAATTTATCTAAGTTTTTTCTTATTTCATCATTTATGAGTTTTGAACCTAAACTCCCGCCCATAATAAATAATATTTCTTTATTATCTTTAAACCCACATATTTTTTTACCTTGAACTTTATCCCCATGAAGTATCTCTTCTCTTATTGGACTTCCTGTAAGCACACCCTTATTACCCTTTATATAATTTAAGCTTTCTCTAAAAGTTACACACAGCTTATCACAAAAAGGTGCTGATAACTTATTTGCAAGACCAGGTGTCATATCTGATTCATGAGCGATTACTGGTATCTTCTTTAAAGAGGCTGCAATAACAACAGGTACTGCAACAAATCCTCCTTTTGAAAAAATAACATCAGGTTTTTCTTTTGATAATATCCTTGTAGCTTGAGCTATTCCCTTTAAAATCTTAAATGGATCTGTAAAATTCTTCACGTCAAAATATCTTCGCAATTTTCCGCAAGAAATTCCAAAGAACGGTATATTATTTTTTGTTATTATCTCTTTTTCAATACCATCATTACTTCCTATGTACTTTATTTCAAATCCTTTTTGCTTTAGTTTAGGTACCAATGCCAAGTTTGGAGTAACATGACCTGCTGTTCCTCCACCTGTCATTATTATTTTATATTTCAACAAAAACACCCCTTTAAATCAGTTAAAAGTTAGAAGTTAATAGTTAAGAGTTACGGATGAAATCCCCACGGGATTTCTTTAAATTAATGATTTTAATTTTATATATAATTTCGTTGTAGATCCAAATCCTTCGTCTATCACTAAAATAAATATTTTTTAATAAACTCTGAAAGAGTTTATTCCTTCAACTGTAAACTGCGAACTGTAAACTGTTCTAGCTTCTGTAATTTTGAATTACAACTTGAATAGTAGTATTACCATTATATTCATTAATAGATGGATAAAATACTAAATCCATTTTAACACCATTATATGTTCCATCATATAATTTCTCTAATTCTTCTTTTCCATATTTATCTCTTATTTCTTCTTCGAATTCATTAATATCTCCAAAATATATGGCATCTAGAGTTCTGTTTAGCTTAGTTTTTAGTTTTAACTTTAACACATTTCTATTCTTTCCAAGTATTACCGCTTTTATTACATTAATATCTTTCTCAGCAAACAATGGTTTCGTATTTGCCTTGCCAAATGGCTCAAGTCTTTCTAAATCATTTATCAATTCATAATTTATTGTATCAAGCGGTAAAACACAATCTATTGTAACTTTCCTTAACAAATCCTCATCACTTAAAGTAGTATTTTCATTTAATTTTTTTCTAAACTCATCTATATTTTCTTCTTTCAAGGAAAAGCCTGCAGCCATAGGATGACCTCCAAACTTTTCAAGCAAATCTTTGCATTTTACAAGTTCTTCAAACATATTATATTCTTCAATAGATCTTCCAGAACCCTTTACCCCGTGTTCCGCTTTTGTAATTATTAGAGTAGGAACATTATACTTCTCTTTTATTCTTCCCGCTATTATTCCAGCTAAACTTTCATGTATATCTGGAATATAAATAACAAATACCTTATCATTTATCATTCCATTCTTTTCTATGATTTCTATGGCGGTTTCAACGCCCTTCATAGTCATGTCTTTTCGTTCTTCATTTAGCCTTACTAATTCCTTAGCAAGTTTAACTGCTTCCTCCTCATCACTTGAAATCAAAAGCTTTAATCCTTTTTTTGCTGAATCTAGCCTTCCTGATGCATTTATACATGGACCTATTATAAAACCTAAATGATAAACTGATAAAGTTTTTTCAATAAGTTCACATTCCCTTATTAATTCTTGCAATCCTAAATTAGTTGTATTATTTATTAATTCCAACCCTTTTTTAACAAAAATTCTGTTCTCATCAACTAAATCAACAACATCACACACTGTTGCTATAGCTAAAAATTCTATGTACTTATAACATTCTTTTTTATCTATATTAAATGTTTCAAAAAGCACTTCTACAAGTTTAAATACTACTCCAGCTCCACATAACTGTTTAAATATATAATTACATTCACCTTGTTTTGGATTTACTATAGCATCTGCTTCTGAACTTATGAATTCTCTAACTTTATTTTCATTATCAACAAATGGTATATCATGATGATCTGTTACTATCACAGTAATGCCCAAATCTTTTGCATACTTTATCTGTTCTATAGCCGATATTCCATTATCACAAGTTAAAATTGTGTCTACTCCATCTTCCTTGGCCTGTTTTATTATGTCTATATTAATTCCATATCCATCTTTAATTCTATCTGGAATTTCATAATCCACATTGGCACTACACCTTTTTAGAGCTGAATATAAAATATAAATACTTATTACACCATCAACATCGTAATCTCCAACAATCCTTATTTTATTTTGAGATTTTATTTTTTCACCAAGAATCTCCACAGCTTTTTCTAAATCTTTCATTTCCCTTGGATTATGCAGCTTATCAAAATCTGGATTTATATAGCTTCTTATCATTTCATCATTTGTAATATTTCTATTTACTATAAGTCTGCTCATAAGCTCGGTAAGTGCATATTTTTTTGATATATATTTATAATCGGCTTTAATATTCTTTATAAACCATCTTTCTGACATCTTTTCCCCCTTTAAATTTTGCAAAACAAAATTGATGAATAATTAATAGTGAATGATGAATAATTTAGGATGAAATCTTTTTTAGAAGATTTCTATAATTTTCATACATAAAAAATCCTCAAACGGATTTCTCTCCTTAATCATTCATCATTCATTATTCATCATCAATTAACTAAACATTTTATATAACATACCAGATGAAATTCCTTCTACTTTCTGCTGGTATCCAAGAACTTCTAATAGTTTATATGCAAAAGTCATTGCTGTTGCTGGCCCTCTGCTGGTTATAATATTTTTATCAACTACAACAGCCTCTTCTAAATATTCACAATTTGGTAATTCATCTTCATATCCTGGGTAAGATGTTATATTTATACCTTCCGTAATTCCTGCTCTTCCAAGAACTATTGGTCCTGCACAAATTGCTCCTATTAACTTACCTTCTTTATTTTGCTTTTTAACAAACTTTATTACTCTTTCATCATCTCTTAAATTAGTTGCCCCTGGTATTCCCCCAGGAATTACTACTAAATCATACTCCATATTTTCATCAAAAATTTTATCAGCTTGAACCACTAGGCCATGGCTTGATTCCACCATTTTTTCTCCAGTTATTGATACTAAATCGCAAGCTACATCTGCTCTTCGCATTATATCAGATACAGTTAATGCCTCAATTTCTTCAAAGCCTGTTGCTAATAGAACACATACTTTCTTCATACCATTTCCTCCTTACATTTAAACAAAGAGGATATTCTAAACAGCATTTAGAACATCCTCATTCTATAATATCTCAATTTATATTTACATTATACCACCAACACTTACAAGTGAAAAGTTATAAGTTATAAGTGAAAAGTTTGAGTGAAAAGTTATGAGTTTAAGTAGTAATTTTATTTGATTGGTTTATATTGTACTGAGTTGTTTTGATAATTGCATTTAGTATCTTTGATATTTCTTCACAATCACCTAGCAATGTGTAACTCACTTCATCAATATACCCAGTATCATACAAAAGTTGTAACCGATATTTTGTTTCATCTGTTTCCTTTATAGAAACATACATCTTTGCTAAAAAGTCTTTCTTTGACTGTCCTCTTAACGCTTCTCTAATATTTGCGCCTATACTCGTTCCTGATTTCAATAATTGTTTTGACATAATAAATTCTTTCTTTATTTCAGTTAATTGCTTATATAACTCCACAATATTCTTAGCAAATTTATAACTTTTATCGGCCACCACACTCTGTTTCATATATTCAACTCCTAATAAACTAACAATTTATTAAGATACTATCCCAAAATAAAATAATTATTCATACCAATAGCAATTCATAACTTATAACTTATAACTTATAACTTATAACTAGTTAAGTGTTACTTCTTTTATTTCATCATCAAGGACAATCACCATTATATTTGTACCTCTGCCTGCTCTGTTTTGAAGCTTAATTTCATCTACTTTAATTATTGATTTTTCCTTTGCCTTTGAAACTAATACCACTTCAGTGTTATCTGATGATAGAGTTATACTATTTTCATTATTGCTTGTATATTTACTATGATACTTTCCAAAGATCACTTCATCTTCTTCTCTTAAGCTTATTCCTGTAACTCCTGAAGCTATCTTACCCATAGCACTTACATTTTCAACCGGGAATTTTATTGCCATTCCTTTCTTAGTTATCATAATTAAGTGGCCAAATTTAGCCTTATTTACCTCAACAGATACAACCTCATCATCTTCGAATTTGAATTTGTAGAATACCTGCTTAAAGAAATCACCATCAAATTCTGTTAATGAAGTCTTTTTAACCATACCCTTTTTGGTAAATGTATATACTCCATACTCATCATCATAAGATTCAATCGATACTAAACTTATTATTTTTTCTCCTTTTTCCAGTTTTCCGAGGAATGCTTCCACTGGCATTTCTCCATTTAAAATATTTTTCATTAAGAAAACAGGAATTTTATAGACATAACCTTTATTGCTGAACATTAATAATTCTCTTAGTGAGTTAGTCTTTACTTTTAACGAATCTTCCTTAATTCTTTCATAAGCTTTAAGTTTATTCTTATCTGTTATACCAAGGCTTAGTTCAAAATACTCTATCTCATCACTGTCTTCTACGTATTCTATTTCATCTTCCTCAGAGAAATTAAATAATTGGGTCGGCAAAATATTTCTAGACGTATCTTCAAGATTTTTAACTTCAAGAGTAAACTCTAATCCTAATTTACTTTTAATTCTTAAAAATTTATTTTCTTCTTCTAAATTTCTTATGGAAACATCTATTAATTCATCTTCATCTCTAAGCTTTAAAGCTTGAAGCTTAGTGTATGCAGTTTGGAATTTATCTACTGAACTTAATTTAATTCCTCCATGCTTGGTTATAAATCTAAATGCTTTACTTGGATTAAAATTATCTACAGATATAGCTGAAATTATTTTCTCATTTTCTAGATTTAGTGTTTTAATAATTTCATCTAATCTATCTCCTTTTTCTTTCCACTTCAATTCTGGGATGTTTATACCTTTTGTTTGATACATAAAGCCTTTATCAGTAAATATTAGTAATGTATCTTTTGTGTTTGAACTTATAAGGTATTTTAATGAATCCCCTTCTCTATATTCAATATCTTCTGGGTTAGAGCTAGACCTGTTATAATTTTTAAGAGGTATTCTCTTAACAAATCCATCTTTCGATATTGTAATCATAACATCTTCAACTACTATTAATTCTTCAATATCAATCTTACTTTCGCTATCATCATGGATTATTTTAGTTCTTCTTTCATTTCCATATTTATCGCTTATTTCTTTTAATTCAGTTTTTACTACTTTTAAAAGCTCTTTTTCACTAGATAATATCTTTTCAAGCTTTTTAATAAGCTTTTCAAGCTGTGCATATTCCTTTTCAAATATTTCTATTTCAAGTCCTGTCAATCTATATAACATAAGTTCTAATATTGCCTGTGCTTGTGCTTCTGAGAACTCAAATTTACTTATTAAGTTATCTGAAGCATCTTTTTTTGACTTTGAACTCCTAATCGTTGCAATTACTTCATCTAATATGCTTATTGCTTTAATAAACCCTTCAACAATATGATGTCTTTTTTTAGCTACATCAAGTTCCTTTTGAGTTCTTCTAGTTATGATTTCTTTTTGATGTTCAACATAGTATTTAATTATGGCCTTTAAACTCATCGTTTCAGGCTTACCATTTGCAAGTGCTACCATGTTAAAACTTATGTTACATTGTAAATCAGTCTTTTTAAATAAATACTTTAGTACTTTATCTGCAACATCTTCATCTGCATTTTTCTTTAACTCAATTACAGCTCTTATTCCATTTCTATCTGATTCATCTCTTATATCTGTTATTGACTCCAGAGCTTTTGCATGCCTTTTGTCTCCAGTCATTTCAGATATTGTTTGAAGAATCTTAGATTTATTTCTCCTGTAAGGGAACTCAGTTATTACTATTCCTATTCGTCCATTTTCTAATTTTTCAATATTAGTTTTAGCTCTATATGCAACCTTACCTTCTCCAGTTTCATATGCAGATAAAATTGATTTTTCTCCAATTAGAATTCCACCTGTAGGCAGATCTGGCCCTTTTATGTATTCCATTAATTCTGAAGTGCTAATTTCATTGTTATCAATATAAGCCAAAACTCCATTTGTTACTTCTTCTAGATTATGCGGTGGTATATTTGTTGCTAAACCAACTGCTATACCAAATGCACCATTTACCAAAAGATTTGGATATCTGCTTGGCAAAACCTTAGGTTCCATTTCACTATCTGAGTAATTAGGAATCATTTCTACAGTATCTTTTTCAATATCACGAAGCATTTCCATAGCTATTGGTGATAACCTAGCTTCTGTATACCTCATAGCCGCGGCTCCATCTCCATCAATTGATCCCCAATTTCCATGTCCTTCTATTAACGGCTCTCTTGTTGAAAAGTCTTGAGCTAAAATTACCATAGATTCATATACTGATGAATCTCCATGAGGGTGAAATTTACCTAATATATCCCCAACGATTCTTGCTGATTTGTAGTAGGGTCTATCTGGAAAAGCCTTAAGCATATACGACCCATATAAGATTCTTCTGTGTACAGGCTTAAGTCCATCTCTAACATCCGGAAGTGCTCTATCTTTAGCAACTTCTATAGCATACGGTAGATAATTTTCCGGCATTGCTTCTTCAAGTGGAATGCCAATTATATTATTATCCCTTGGAATAAGGGTATCATTCTTTTTTGCCATAATATACTCCTTTTTAATTCACAACTTATAGATTTTGCGAAACAAAATCTATGAATGATTAATGATTAATGATTAATGAGATTTTGCTTTGCAAAATTTAAATTTATTAGGTACAAGGTACTGTTAAATATCAAAATTCCGTAAGGAATTTTTTCCTTAATCTTTCATCGTTCACTATTCATTATTCATCCAAAAGTGCTTCGCACTTTTAAAATTCTCCATATTTATACATATAATTCTTTCTCGGTTCTACAATGTCACCCATAAGCAATGAAACCATTTTTTCAGCTTTTGCTGCGTCATCTATTGTAACTTGAAGCAGTGTTCTTGTTTCAGGATTTAATGTTGTATCCCACAATTGGTCTGGATTCATTTCCCCTAAACCTTTATATCTTTGAATTAATGCACCTTTACCTATTTGTTTCTTTACACTTTCTAAATCATCATCACTATACGCATATTTTGCTGTAGTTTTTCCTTTTGTTTCTTTATACACCTTATATAAAGGCGGTTGAGCTAAGTATAAATGTCCATTAGCAATTAATGGCCTCATATATCTATAAATATAAGTCATCCATAGGGTTCTAATGTGATACCCATCTACATCAGCATCACTCATTATTATTATCTTGTCATACTTCAAATCTTCTTCTTTATAGTTATCTAAAGTTCCAGTACCAATTGCAGTATTAAAGATTTTTAATTCTTCTGATGCAAGTACATTTTCAAGCTTCTGTTTTTCAGTATTCATTATTTTTCCCTTTGAAGGCATTATAGTTTGGAATCTTCTATCTCTAGCCTGCTTTGCAGAGCCTCCTGCCGAATCTCCCTCAACAACTATAAATTCATTGACAGATTTATCTTTTAATGTACAAACTGCAACCTTACCTGCAAGCGGCGCAGTCCCCTTACCGATTTTCTTCTTTTCCGCTTCATTTATTTTTTTAATTTTATCTCTTCTTTTTGCTGCTTCTAATGCATTATTTATTATACTTATTGCCAAAGTTTTATTATCTTCAATCCACTCAGAAAATTTGGTAAAAACCAAATCATTCATCATTGTATAGGCTTCATTATTCCCAAGCTTAGTTTTAGTCTGACCTTCAAAGACTGGATTTGTGATCTTTATTCTTACAATAGCTGTCATACCTTCCCTTAAATCGTCACCTTCGAATTCTTTATCTTTCTCCTTAACTAATCCAAGCTTCTTAGCCCACTCTTTAAAAGCTCTTGTCATTCCTGTTTTAAAACCTGTTTCATGCGTTCCTGCTTCAGTTGTTGGAATATTATTTACATAACTTGCAATAGTTTCAGTTGTTGAATCAGTAAATTGAATACAAACTTCACCATACATTTGAATATTTGAAACTGTTCTTTCTCCATCAAATATTATCGGTGTCTCATGAATTGGTGTCTTACTTTCATTCAAATAATTTATAAAATCCAATAACCCATTCTCAGAATAATACTCTTTTGTAATTTCTTGTCCTTTTCTTTTATCTATAAATTCCAAAGTAATTCCTTTATTTTGGAATGCAAGTTCTTGCAGTCTGCTATCTATTATGTCAAATTTAAATTCAGTAGTTGAGAATATTTCATCATCTGGCTTGAATGTGATTTTAGTTCCAACCTTATCTGTTTTTCCAATAACCTTTAAGCTCTCAATAGCTGTTCCTGGCATATCTCTTTTTAATTCTTTATCATAAGCATATTCGAACCTTTGTCTATATATATTTCCATTTTGATATACTTCAACTTCTAACCACTTTGATAAAGCATTTACAACAGCAGCTCCAACACCATGAAGACCTCCAGAAGTTTTATAATTCTTATTATCAAACTTTCCTCCCGTATGAAGCTCCGTAAATACCATTTCTACTCCAGATTTCTTTTTAATTGGGTGTATTCCTGTAGGAATACCTCTTCCGTTATCAACCACTGTAACACTTTTATCTTCATTTAAAATAATAGTAACCTTATTTCCATATCCATTAGCTATTTCATCTATGGAGTTATCAATTATTTCCCATATACAATGATGTAAGCCTTTGCTGCCTGTAGAACCTATATACATACCTGGTCTTATTCTTACAGGCTCCAACTTTTCAAGGGATGTTAAATCCGTTACATCATAAGCATTAGTATTTTTCAATTCCATAAAATTCCTCCATTTGAACACCAGTTCTTATTTGTTCTTGATTCTTCTACTCTATAAGAATATACTTCCTTTATCGTTCAATGTCAAAAAAAACTTAAGTAGAGAACCAAAATCTTTGATTTTGTGTGAATCACTTACTCAGCGAACGAACGTGAGTCGAGTTTCCTTGTGTTAATGTTATTTTATTCAAAATATTAAATAATATTAATTTTTTGCATTAATAAAGAGTGTACTATCAAAAATAATAACACACTCTAAAAAACAATTTTATAAAATTTTATAAGTTCTATACATCACATATTTCTATTTTTCTAACATGCTTAGTATGACTCCACTCTTTATTATTCTTATTCAAAATACCTTGAATTGAAATTGGCACCCATGTTATTGTATATAAACCATATAACCAAAATCTATAAAATAAAGCAAATTGTTTCTTTCCTAACAACACTCCAGTTAATGCTAAGAATGCCAAGTTATACCCAAAACTAATTCCTAATGCAATAAGCCAATTTGTAGTGTTAGTTGCTAAATACGGAACCACAAAAATATTACTTGAATATAGAATCATCATCGCCATAAAAGATCTTGTAATTTTTCTATCTATTAACAACGTTAATGGTGTAAGCAGGAATTGAATAATACAAAACGCTTTAAATCCAAAATCACTAAATAAATAATTTATAATAAATATATTTACCCCACTAGTGTTCGATTGTATCAATGTTAATACTGTTGATATCCCAATTAACACAGTTACAAATGGTTGTAATACATATAATGCACAATCAAAAACATAAAATTTTCTGTCCATGATTGCTTTCTTTATTAACTTAAAGAAGTATCTTGAAGCAACATCTGTAAAACCTTGCATCCATCTTTTTCTTTGTGACCAAGACTGATTTAATTTTAGTGGTTTCTCATCATATATTATGGCATCGTGAGCCCAACCTACTTTTTCTCCATTTAATACAAGCTTGCAAGTAAACTCCAAATCTTCTGTTAAACAAGTGGCACCCCAGCCTAGTTTCTTCAATGTATTTGTTTCTATCGCAAATCCTGTTCCACCAATTTGACTAGTTAATCCTAAATTTGCCTTAGCCAATTGGTTCATTCTATTTTGAGTCCAAAAACCAATAGAATAACTTGCTGCAATCCAAGAATCTTCAGGGTTTTTACTATCTATATATCCCTGCACAACCTTATATCCTTCTAGCATTTTAGAATTCATTTCTTTTAAAAAGTCTTTATGTACAAGATTATCCGCATCAAATATTGCAACAGCATCATATTGCTTTTCCATAGCAAATAATTTTGCAAACATCCACTCTAATGCATAACCTTTACCTCTTTTGTCTTTTGAAAATCTTTCACAAACATTAACGCCATAACCTTTAGCTATTTTCGCTGTATCATCTGTACAATTATCTGCAATTACAAAAACATCATACATTTCCTTAGGATAATCCAGTTTTAGCATACTCTCTATAAGACTGCCAACTACAACTTCTTCATTATGTGCTGCTATTAACAATGCAAATTTATTTTTAGGAGTATAGTTTTTAGTTTCTTTTCTCCTAAATAAACCTACAATCGATAAAAGTAAGTAGTAACATATTATTGCAAAAACAAAAATTTGAAAAAAAGCTGTTATGGTTAAAATGTATTCTCCCATTACGTTCACTCCTAATATTTAATGAGACTTATTCCCATTCATTATTTTATTTATTTCTTATCATACTATACCTATCTAATAATATTTCAAGAGAAATAAAAAATCAACCCTATTTTTCTTAAGATAAAATTAATATTTTCCAATTAATTATAATACCTTTTTAGGTATTCTGTAACTAATATATCCTATTAATCCCCCTCCAATCAATCCTCCTATATGAGCAAAATTATCGATATTCTTTATACTTAAACCTATAAATAAATTTATAGAAATCACTTGCATTATGCTAAACAAGAATCTTTTTTGTATCCTGTTCCTTTCTATGATAGCAAAGGCTAATAAAGCACCCATAAGACCAAATATTGCACCTGATGCTCCTACAGATATGCTGTTAGGACTCATATAATAACTTAGCAACGATGCAGTTAAGCAGGAACAAGCATAAATGATCAGGTATTTTACAGTTCCAAAAATTTGTTGAATTTGTGGTCCTATTATATATAAGGAATACATATTACATGCTATATGTATTAATCCAGAATGTAAAAATGCACAGGTGAACAATCTCCAAATTTGCCCTTGATTAATTAAAATATTTACCTTAGCACCAAAATCTATTAATATGCCAGTATTAATATCATAAATATCAAAAGACAAAAAAGCTGTTAGTAAGAATATAATTACATTTATTCCAATTAAAATATAAGTTAAAACTTGGTACTGAAAAAAATTTTTTTTAACATTAATCACTTTTTCTTTATTCCCTCGTATACTGATACTGCCTTCGAGGATATTCCTTAAAGGTATGCAGGCTCTATCACATGTTATAGTATTATAATTTTCTTTATTTATAACTAATCTATGCGCCATTGGAAAATCATTTATATATGTATATTCTTCTTTATTAGATAAAATTATCATATTTAATGAAAATGCTTTATTTAAAGTTTTTATATATCGTATTACTTCTGTATAATCAATAATTTCATTCTCTTCATCACTAATTAGGACACAGTATATTCCATCCTGTAACTCTTTTATTGCAAGAAATATTTCTTTTTTATGAAAATTACTATAATATTGCTTCATATAAAAATTTTCTTTATTTAATAAAACTTTATAAAATTGCTCTTTAAAGTCCTTCATTTTTCCTACCCATTCTTTATGAATTATAAGTTATAAGATATAAGTGATAAGTTAAGGAGGAAAAGCCTTCGGCTTTTCTTAAATAATTTTTTTAGAAATCCCTTTAGGGATTTCATCCTTAAACTTTTCACTTCTCACTTATAACTTATAACTAATTTTTTATTCTTCTATCATATCCAAAAGTTCATTAAATCTCTTTATAGTAGCTTCTATAGGTGCATTTGTTGTCATGTCTACGCCTGCATTTTTCAAAATATTTATTGGATAGTCACTGCCCCCAGCTTTTAAGAAGCCTTTATATTTTTCTACAGCGCCTTGTTTTCCTTCTAGAATTGATTTTGCAAATGCTGATGCTGCTGCATAACCTGTAGCATATTGGTAAACATAAAAATCTGAATAGAAATGAGGAATTCGTGACCATTCAACATCTATTTCCTTATCTATTACAATTTCATCTCCAAAATATTTTACATTTAAATCATGCCATGCCTTATTATAATCTTCAGCAGTTAACGGAATTCCCTGTTCTAAAGTTTCATGAGTATAAAGTTCAAATTCTGCAAACATTAGCTGCCTAAATACTGTAGTTCTAATTTGCTCTAATTCCTGATTAATTAAATAAAGTTTTTTCTTTCTATCAGTTTCTTTTTCAATTAAGTAATGAATAAGTAACGATTCATTTGTTGTTGATGCAACTTCGGCACAGAATAAAGTGTAATTAGCATAATAATATGGCTGCTCTTTTCTTGAATAATATGAATGAATTGAGTGCCCCATTTCATGAGCTAAAGTTGATACATCTCCTAACTCATTATTATAATTTAATAGCACATAAGGCATAGTGTCATATCCTCCCCAAGAATATGCCCCGCCTCTTTTACCCTTGTTTTCATATATATCTATCCAGCCGTCATTTATCCCACTTTTAAATATATTTAAATATTCTTCTCCTAGAGGTTTTAATGCATCCAACACTATATTTACACCATCATTAAATTCTATTTTTTCTTTTGGTATTTCAATAACAGGAACATATAAATCATACATATGAAGTTCATTTAAGCCTAATAACTTTTTCTTAATTTGCACATATCTATGAAGACAACTTAAATTATCATTTATTACTTTTACTGCGTTTCTATAAACTTCTAACGGAATATTATTAGGTTTCAATGAAGCTTCTAAGGCACTATTATATTTTCTTACTTTGCTGCCAAAATTAAAAGTTTTTATTGATGCAGTTAGGGAAGTTGCTAAAGTATTCTTTAGTTTTTCATATTCTCCGAATAGTCTTTCAAATGCAGCTTTTCTTACATTTTCATTTTTGCTTCTTATAAATGAAGAATAATTTCCTTCTGTTAATTCAACTTCATTTCCATCTTCATCTTCTATTTTTCCAAAAGTCATATCTGCGTTTGTCAAAATACTGTGAATTGCTGAAGGCGCATCCAAGCAGTCAGAAGCTGCTGCTAATAACTCCTCCATTTCTTTTGATAATATATGTGGCTTTTCTTTTAATATATCTTCTATTAAAAATTTAAATGGTTTTAATTCATCAATTCTGTTTATCTCTTCTTGAATAAATTTATCATCTAAACTTAAAATTTCTGGTACAAAGAAAGCTGTGTAGCTTGAAAACTCCGCCATATAAATATCTATTTTGCTCATCAAACTTTGATAAGTAGAATTTGCAGTATCCTCATCATATTTTAAGTGAGCATAAATATATAATATTTCAGCTTTCCTAGAAATTTTTTCATTTACCTTAAAATATTCTAATATTTTTTCTCCATTCGTAAGTTTTCCTGAGAAATCCTTTAATCGAATTGCTTCCTTTTTCAACTCTTCAAAATCTTTTTCCCAGTCCTCTATACTATTATATATTTTGTCTACCTTCCATTTGTACTTATCTTCTATTTCTTCTCTTTTTCTTAATTCACTCATCTCTTAACACACCCTTCTTTCGGTTAACAGTTAACAATTTATGCCCTTTAGGGTACCCTGTGGGCAATTAACAGTTATGGATGAAATTGCTTCGCAATTTCTTTATTTTTATATACACTCTTTACCTTTTTGAAATTCAAGAAGAGTTTTTTCCACAACTGTTAACTTTCCATTGTTAACTGTTAACTGAATCTTATTCTTGATATTCAGATTCTTTACCTTGTATTGCCTCAAATACTATATTCATTTCTCTTTCTATTATTGATACAGCTTCCTGTATCTTTTCCTTCATTACATCATAATCTTCTTCATATTTAAATTTTATTATATATGTAGGATTATATTCCTCTAAATCTTCCTCTATCTCGTAGTCCTTCTCGCTAAATGCTTCAGTATTAAATAAATCATATATAGCTGAGTATTCCCATTCTTCTACATTTTTATTTGTATCAAAATACATATATACAGTTTCATCCAATACATATAATTTTCTTACATATAGAGCACCTTCATTTACTTCAAAACTTCCTAACTCTTTTTTTATAAATCCTGTTTCCTTGTCTTTTTCTATTAATACTAAACTTGAAAAATCCATAGCTTCACCATCCTGTAATTTTCTTCTCAATAAGTTTAATCATTGAGATTTTAATTCATAACAAATATTTATTACTTCTGTCACATAAAATTATATCAAAAAAGGCATTTTATAACCATACAAATAAAACTTGGTAAATAAATATCCATAAACATCTTTTTAAAGAGAATTTAATCAAATAATAATATTTCTGCCTTTACTTTGTCTATGAATTTTAATTCTACTTTATGTAAATATATGGTAATATCATCTTGTGATTATTTTTATATAAATATTCTGGCATATTATATAATCTTTCCAAAAAACTCTTTAATAATTCTATCAATAAAGGAGACATAATATAATGTTAAGTAATTCACTACTTGAAAGAGAAACTTTTGAAAGAGAAGCATTTACTTATAAAAGAAAACGACGTCTTGAAAGGCATGTCAAAGCAAGAACTAAAAAAAGAAACGAGTTACTTTCAATAATATCTTTAGGACTTATAATTTTAGTTACATTTCATATAGTCTACAGCATGTATATATCAAGTAATTCAAAAGATTTAGGCTTTTCTGTAGAGCATAATTTCACTACTGGTTTTTCATCCAATAATAAACTTCTTAGAGTTCAAAAAATGTCTTTGATTTACTTTGATGGTGAAACTGCCATAGTAGAAGCTTCAGGCCTAGCTAAAAACCCACCCCATAAAACAACCACCGTTAAAGGCAGCTTTAAGAAAAACCAAGATAACAGCTGGTATCTTGAAAAATATTTATCAATGAATTAAAGTGGCTGCGATACTATTTAGTTGAAAGTTATAAGTAAAAGGTTAAGGTAGAAATCCTCCTTAGAGGATTTCTTAAACTATTAATTTATCTCCAATAGTCTTAATTTCTACACCTTGGTTACAGCCTTTAATGATGCTCTAAAAGATATTCTACCTTTTCCTCCAGTCCTACCTCTCATTATTATTGTATCATTTCCTACGGTATCCTTGTGTAACAAAGTACATAGTTTGAACCTTTTTTACTTTAGATATCATAATATATTTTTTCCCCCTTAATTGATAATTCAAACTAAATATAAACAATATGAATTTTGTAAATTAATATAGATTCATATCATTTTCGCTGTAGTATCAATAAAAATTATAAATTATTGACCTGTTCGAAACAATAATATATACTAATCTATAATTGATATATCCAAAGATTAGGAGTGTTACCATGACAAATATTTTTTATGTAGGATGTGATTCTACCCATACAAATGATTTTATTTTTGATATCCCTCAAGGCCATGATTGCTGGCTTCTAATTCTCACTCAAACTCCTGCTCTTTTTTGGGTTAACGACGAACTCAAGGAATATCCATCTCATAGTGCAGTATTATATGAGCCACATCAAAAAATATATTATCGCGCCTGTACTGAAAAATACATAAATGATTGGATACGTTTTGATTCTACTGAATCTTATGTGAATGATACAACACTTCCACATGGCATTCCTTTTTCTTTAGATAATCCAGAATATTGCCACAAACTATTTCAATTGTTGGTTACTGAAAACTCATTTAATAAGGATTATAAAGAATCATCAATTGATTATTTATTACGAACTTTGTTCAATAAACTTTTAGAGTCTTGTTCACATACTAGCATTACTCCTCAGTATTATAATCTTTTAGAGCTTCGTGCAGCAGTTCACAATAATCCTGGCAATAATTGGACTGTTCATACCATGGCAGATTTCCTTCATTTAAGCCAAGGCTATCTACAGACAATCTACAAAAATACTTTTGGTATATCTTGTATGGATGACGTAATCAATAATCGAATCAAACTTGCTAAGGAATACCTGATTCATTGTAATCATACAATTACTGAAGTAGCAGTTTTATGCGGATATAATAATGTTGAGCACTTCTGCAGGCAATTCAAACAAGTTACAGGACACACTCCAAGAGAATTCCGAAATCATGCTGCAAGTTCATTTTCTGAATAGGTACATATATTATTTAGCTAAAGGAAATTTTTTCATAGGAGAAGGCTTCCAATTTGATTGTTGGAAATTTGACAAATAGTATTGTTTATAAGTTAGGCTTTGCTAGACTAAATTGTTGATATACAAACTAAAACCAGGTAGTTAATTGTGACTACCTGGTTTCCTCTTTGAATTCAAAGTATTTAGTGTTATTTATATAGATTATATAATTCTTCAGTATTAGAATATATCAATTATATCTTAGTATATATCATTGTTTCAAACAGTTAGGCATCTTATAATTTTATTATAAAAACCATTGAGAATTAAATAATATTCTATAAATAAGCTCTCATTATATCAGAGTGCTTGTAAAAGGAGTGAAAGCAATGATAATGAAAAAGCAAGGACTAAATCCTTATCTCCCATCGTGGGAGTATATCCCTGATGGTGAACCTCATGTTTTCAATAATAGAGTTTATGTTTATGGCTCTCATGACCGTTTTAACGGGCATGTATTTTGTTTGAATGATTATGTATGCTATTCAGCACCCATTGATAATATTGGTGACTGGCGTTATGAAGGTGTGATTTACAAAAAATCAGATGATCCTCTTAATCCTGACAACAGAATGTGCCTTTATGCACCTGATGTAACTGTTGGACCAGATGGAAGATATTATTTGTACTATGCTCTTGACAAAGTTTCACTTATATCAGTTGCAGTATGCGATACCCCTGCTGGTAAGTACGAATTCTATGGCTATGTGCATTATTCTGATGGAACACGTTTGGGTGAAAGAGAAGGTGACCCTTATCAGTTTGATCCTGGAGTACTTACAGAAGGAAATACCACTTATCTTTATACTGGCTTTTGTGCATTTGGCGATAAATCACGAAAAGGTGCCACTGTAACAATCATCGGTCCCGATATGCTAACTATTCTGGAAGAACCAGTATTGGTAGTACCTAGCCAACCTTACAGTAATGGCAGTGGATTTGAAGGTCATGAGTTTTTTGAGGCATCTTCCATAAGGAAGAAAGGAGATACCTATTATTTTATATATTCCTCAATTGTTATGCATGAACTTTGTTATGCTACCAGTAAAAATCCAACAAAAGGTTTTACGTACCAAGGAGTTATTGTGAGTAATAATGATATTCATATTGATTCTTACAAGCCAGCAGAAAAACCTATGAATTATTGCACTAATAATCATGGCAGCATTGTTGAAATTAATGGCAATTGGTATATTTTTTATCATAGGCATACTAATGGATCCTGGTTCAGTCGCCAGGGTTGTATTGAACAGATTGAATTTTTAGATGACGGTACCATTCCTCAGGTAGAGATGACATCCTGTGGTTCAAACGGTGGACCTCTGGTCGGAAGAGGAGAATATCAGGCATATCTGGCATGCAATCTTTTCATTGATGAAGAATCATTACAAAAAAATTTCACTGGAACGTGGATAATCGATCCATTTCCTAAGATAACACAGGACGGAAAGGACGGAGATGAAGAAATCGGCTATATTTCTAATATGAAAGATTCTGCTACAGCCGGTTTTAAATATTTTGATTGTAAGGGAATTAAGAAAGTCAAAATTAAAGTACGTGGATATTGTAACGGTGCCTTTGAAGTAAAAACAGCCTGGAATTGTGCAGCACTTGGAAGAATACCTGTTGATTTTACGAATATATGGACGGAATATTCTGCTAATATAGAAATTCCAGATGGAATTCAGGCATTATATTTTACATATACGGGTGATGGAACTGCAAGTCTAGCCTCTTTCACATTGGAATAGCGAATATCTAAGATTAATTAGTGTTAATACTCTCCTAATCCAAAATTCAAAATGCCTCTGAAGGTTTTTATTCAAAGTCTTCAGAGGCATTAACTATTATATTTATACAAATAAGTCTTATGTGTATCATTTTTTACGAAATATCATAAAATTTACTCTTAATCATTTCATCAATTTACCATACGTCACTTTGCAAGGTAAGTCTATTACTCGCTTTCAACGTCAAAAAATTCTATAATTTCTTGTACAAGAACAAAGGACTGCCCCCTTTAATTTACAATTGACAATATACTATTTTCTATTTTCTAAAAATTCACTTAGTTTGTTAACTGTTGCCATATCTTCTCTTTCTAGATCAGTTGGTTGTAATTTTATGCCTAACTTTTCTTCTATTTTAAGTAATATTTCAATTATTGCCAAAGAATCTAAAAGCCCTGCTTCAAAAAGATCTAAATCTAAATCTTCTGCAATTTCATCGTTTCCTATAACTTCAATAAATATTTCTAATATTTTCTCTTTCATAATATACCCTACTCCTTTTATTTAATTAATTATCCTAAAAATAAGAATGCTTCATTAATACTTTTGCACCTAAACACTAATATAAAACTTGTCTAATTAAAGCCATGTTTTCAATAATCTATATAGGTTGCACTACTTAATATGTTAACCTCTTTTACTGTATTTAGCAACAAATATGTATCAATCAAATAAGTAAAACTAAACTTTTACTTTAGTAACTAATACATATACGCAGAATATTATTTTCAACCTATTCATACTTCTTCCAATAGTTTTTTTCTATCAATTTTCCCGTTTACATTCGTTGGAAATTGAGTAACTATCTTTATATTTCTAGGAACCATATATGAAGGAATCAATTCTCCCAATTCTTTTTTTATCATTATTCCATTTTTTAATCCACTTAGTCCGTTATCCTCTTTCAACTCAACAAATGCTGTTAAATATGCAATTTTTCCATCCTTGTTTACTGGAACTACCGCTGCATTCTTAACATTATTAACCTTTACTAAGTTATTCTCTATATCCTCTATTTCAATTCTATAACCATTAAGCTTTATTTGAAAATCTTTTCTTCCACAGTAATACAGATTACCATCAATATAATATCCTAAATCTCCAGTTCTATATGCCCTTGTCTTTACTTCATTATAATCATCATAAAAAAATGCTTTCTCTGTCATTTCTTCATTATTATAATATCCTTTGCTTACACTTGGGCCGACAATTATAATCTCACCTTTTTCTCCATCTTTTAAAGTATTACCTTCATCGTCAACAATTTTTATAATTGACGTCTTCATAGGATATCCAATAGGCAGACTTCCTTCCTCTTGTAACAATTCCTTATTCATATCATTAGCACTAACTGCTACCGTAGCTTCTGTAGGCCCATAGCCATTAATTATTCTTGTTCCAGGAAACCTATTTAAAAGCTCTTCGCATAATGGTTTTGGAAGTACTTCACCTACAAAAACCATTGCTTTTAAATTAGGTAACATTTTTGAATTAAAATTTTCTTCTACAATGCACATTCCTGCAAATGATGGTGTTGACACCCAGATATTAATACCTGATTCACTCATATCATTAAACATGTTTTTTAAGTTTGAAAGAGTATCCTTTGAATATCCATGTAGTGTTTTTCCATAACATAATCCTGGGTAAATTGATGTAACTGACAAATCAAAGGAATACGCAGCTTGATTCATAAATACTTCTTCTTTTTCATCTAAATTTAAATATTCTGCTATCCATTCAACAAAATTATCTAGATTGTTACTGCTTATCTGCACTCCTTTTGGCTTCCCTGTACTTCCTGAAGTAAATAGAATATATGCATTTTCATCTTCTTTCACCCAATTAGCTCTGCTAACTTCAATGCCTTTGAATTCTTGTTCTATTTCATTAATATCTTTTTCTGTTAATACACGTACATTTTCAAAATTATTCTCTGCACTAAAGTCTACAAGTATTTTAGGATGAACTTCACTTATGATAGCCTCTACTCTTTCCTTCGGATAACTAATATCAATTGGTATGTATGCTCTTCCTGACTTTAAAGCAGCCATCATAACTGCCATCATTAAATTTTCTTTATTTCCATATATAATAATAGGTGTTCTATCACTACCCAATTCTTTTAGCAAAAAGGCGCCAATACACTCTGATATATTATCTAATTCTTCATATGTCATAAAATTTCCATCGCATTTTAGCGCTATTCTTTCGCTTTGTGAATATTTTTTTATTCCTTCTAAAATCTTCATTATTATATCTCCCTTGATACTAAAAATGGTTAATACTCTATTTTATTCTATAACAGAGCTTCATGTAATTCAATCTGAATAAATATTAAACTTTTCATTCCTCTTGCAAATGATTTGCAATAAAGTGTATAATAAAATAATGTTTTAAGGAGTTGATAATTTGATTACCATAAATAATCTATCATTTTCATATACAAAAGGAACCGACCTGCTAAAGAATATTAATCTTAATATTCCTAAAGGAGTTTATCTATCTATTCTTGGTGAGAATGGAAGTTGTAAAAGTACATTAGTAAAACTTATTCTCGGACTTTTGAAGCCTGATAACGGCTCAATAAATATAAATTCTAATAAAATTTCTTACGTTTCCCAAAGGCTGGATAATTTCAATTCTGATTTTCCAATAACAGTTAAAGAAGTATTGTCCTGCCATGCTAAGATAGTTGGAGCAAAGTCTTCAAAATGTGTTCACGATTCTTTAAAAAAAGTTAATATGTTGGAATTTAGCAATAACCTAATCGGGAATCTTTCAGGTGGACAACAACAAAGAATTTTTATTGCAAGAGCATTAATTGGAGATCCAGACTTAATAATATTAGATGAACCTTCAACTGGAATAGATGAAAAAAGTCAAAATGAGATTTATCCATTGCTCCAAAGTTTAAATAAGGATCTGGGAAAAACTATTATTTCTGTTGAACATAATACAAATGTTGCATTAAAATATTCAACACATATTTTAAAAATAGAAAATTGTACTATGAAATTATATACAAAAGAAAACTTTAAAAAGCGCTTAGAAGCTGACGATTCGTTTTCTAACATAATTTAAGATTTAAACTTTGATTTAGGAAGGTAGTAACTTATGTTCGAATTAGGTTTTATGCAAAATGCATTTATTGCAGGATTTATTGTCTCTATTCTTTGTCCCTTTATAGGGCTTTTTATTGTGCTTAGACGTTATTCAATGATTGGTGATACATTATCTCACTCTTCTTTTGCTGGAGTTGCTATAGGCTTGTTAATTGGTACAAATCCAATTTTAACTGCATTTCTCTTTACTAGTGTCTGCGCACTTATAATTGAACTTTTACGAACTTATTATAAAAAATACGCTGAACTTGTAATGTCTATTGTTTTGACATTAAGCTTAGGTATAGCAATTATTTTAATAAGCAGTGGTAAAGCATCTGCAAAAGTAGATTCGTTTTTATTTGGAAGTATCCTAACTGTTACAGGCTCTGATATCTTATTAATATCTATAGTAGGCGGAATTTGCCTTATAGCTCTTATATTTCTTTATAACAAATTAATATATGTGACTTTTGATGAGAATGCTGCAAAAACAGCAGGTATTAATATTAAGTTAGTGAATTATGTCTTTACATTGCTTGTGGGAGCTACAATTACTATTTCAATTCAAGTAATGGGGATTCTTGTTGTTTCTTCAATAATAGTAGTTCCTGTAGCCACAGCTATGCAATTAAAAAAAGGGTTTGCTAAAACCCTGATTTTTGCTATGATATTTGGATTTTTGGATGTAATGATAGGACTTGTACTCTCATACTATATAAATAGTGCTCCAGGAGGTACAATAGCATTAACATCCGTTATAATTCTTATTCTCACTTTAATCTTCAATAGATTCTTCAATTACGAAACCTAGAAAACCAGTTATAACTTATACTAACATCAGGTATTTCTTTTATTCATATAGAACAAAAATCGCTGTACCACGTTTTATTAGTGATGAATAATGAATGGTGAATAATTAATGATTAAGGTTGAAATTGCTTCGTAATTTCTT
>NZ_AUUU01000120.1 GCF_002760435.1 Clostridium sp. LS | reverse complement strand
CCTATTAGGTCAATTTGCCGACGCAGTATGATGGAAAATAGGCTGGCAAATGGACTCGTTATTTTTTTTGATTGTGCCTTATATTAAAAAGATTGGAGTAAATCATGAAAGTAAATATTTTTATGCCAAAATATATGGCAGAATTTAAATGTATTAGTTCAAGCTGCTGCGATACTTGTTGTGCTGGGTGGGACATAAATATAGATGAGGATACTTATAATAAATATGAAGATAGTACAGGAGAATTTAGTAAATTATTAGAAGGAAAATATATAAAAAATAAACATGAACATGATACTTCTAATCATGGTTTTATGATACTTAAACATGAAAATAGATGTCCATTCCTAAATTCCAAAATGCTTTGCGACATTCACGGGGGTTTTGGAGAAGAAGATCTCTGCATAACTTGCAAAAACTACCCTAGAGTATTTAATATTGTAGATGATGTTTATGAAAAAAGCGGTTTGCCTTCTTGCGAAGAAATATGTATTAAGGCATTTTTGAATAAAAATAAGATGGAGTTTATTGAAAGTGAAGAAAATATAGAAGAAAAAAGCATAGAAATAAGAAGGATTATAGATAGCGAAGCCTTTGATGGGACAAATAGTTTACTCCAATATTTTTGGGATATAAGGATAATATCTATAAATATTATGCAATTAAGGAAGTTTTCTATAGAAGAAAGATTAAATATCCTAAAATCATTTTATATAAGAATTGAAAGTGAACAGAAATTTAATAAAACTGAAAATATAGAAGAAATATTGGAAGAATTCAATAATGAATCTGTAAATTACGATGCGATAAAGGGAACTGAATTTAAAGAAGATATTGATTTTTATATGACTATTTCTAAGAATGAGCTTGTAGAAAACATTAGAAGTGTAAAATTAAAAGAATATCTTAAGGAGTATAAAAAAGGAATTTTGAAGGCAGATAATATATGTAGATATTTAAACGATAATAAAAGGTATTTTAGGGAGCTAGAAAAATATTCTTATGTTTTTGAAAATTATTTAGTTAACCAAATTTTCAAGGATTTAATTCCTTTTAATAAAGGAGAAAGCTTATTAAAAGGAATTAATGTGTTGATTAATTCTTATAAGTTAATAAAAGCTTATGTTATTGGAATAGCTTTAAATTCTACTGAGGAAATAACTGGGGAACAAATAATAAGGGTTATTCAAGCATTAAGTAAGGATATTGAGCATAATAAAGTTTTTGAACAATTATTAAAAGGCTAATTATAATAAGCAGTAGTATAATTACTGCTTATCATTTTCTTTTTCTAGTAAAACCAATAACCTGGTTAATTCTTCCACGTGCTCTTTTTCATTTATATCTATTACTTTTATAATTTTAAATAACTCATTGCTTTTAACCTCGTTTAGGAACTTATTATAGAGTATAATTGCGTCAAGTTCTCCTTTTATTGCATTTCTAATACTTGTAAATAGCAGTACTTTGTTTTCCTTAATACAAGAATATTCATTGTAATTAATTTTAGATTGTATATTAATTTGTTTTTGAATCGCTTGAGCAGCTGTATTAAATTCATTATCTATTTTTCTTAAGGCTTCTAAAAAGGAAAAATAATGTCCCACTTCTTCATTTCGTATATGAGATAATATTTTTCTTACTTCTTCATTTTCAGTAAGAGTAAGAGAATAATCATAGTCATTTATTGCTTCAATTTCGGAAATAAGCCCCTCCATTAGAAATGTTGCATCATTATTATTTCTGTTTCCTAAAAATTGTATATCAGAAGTATTATTCATAAATTCTCCTAAAGCTATTATTTTTACAATAAAGTATATAATGCAAAGTTATAAAATATTCTATTTATGATTTATATTTCTAAATAAATGTTATAATATATTAGATAATTATTAAAATATTTAGACTAAAGAAAAGAGGAAGTATTTATGAATCCAACAGCATTTCAAATTGGAAGTTTTGAAATAAGATGGTATGGTATATTGATAGGAGCTGGTGTAATATTAGCTATACTATTAGCAAGTTATAATTGTAAAAAGAAAGATATTAATTTTGATATAATTCTTGATGGCTTTTTTATTGCATTTCCAGCAGCTATTATTGGCGCAAGAGCTTATTATGTGATATTTGAATTTCAAAACTATAAAGATAACCTAATAGATGTAATTAATATTAGAAAAGGCGGATTAGCAATACATGGAGGGTTAATTGGAGCATTTATAGCAGTTTACTTTTTTACTAAAATTAAAAAGCTGGATATATTAAAATGTTTAGATATAGTTGCGCCATCTATTATTTTAGCTCAAGCTATTGGAAGGTGGGGCAATTTCATGAATGGAGAAGCTCATGGGGGAGAAGTATCCTATGAATTTATAAGTCATTTTCCAAGCTTTATACAAAAGGGAATGTATATCGGTGGCGCTTATTATAATCCTACCTTTTTATATGAATCAATATGGAATCTAATAGTATGCAGCATATTGCTAATTATTCTTCATAAAAAAAGCAACAGAAATGATGGAATTGTTATAGCAAGCTATATAAGTTTATATTCAGTTGGTAGATTTTTTATAGAGGGATTAAGAACAGATAGTTTGATGCTTGGAAATATAAGAGTTGCTCAATTAATTAGTATTATAGGAATACTAGCTGGATTAGCATTTTTAGTGTTTATTAAAAGAAAACATAGAAATAGCTAGAATATAGTTTAAGGCTGCATATATAGAGATTTAGTTAATTCTTGAGATTAATAAATTTCTATATATGCAGCTTGAATTATTATTGGTAGACGAAATATCAATTCCTTCAAGCACAACGATGTTTTTAGTTTTAATTTATTTCGCGTAAGCCTTCTTTACATGTTATTTATATACTAACAAGCATACATATCAATTCGTATTACCTTTTTTGACGTATACTTAAAATAATTAAATGCATGAATCCAGTAACTAATTAATTTTGGATTATAATCTAAAAGATGTTTTAAAAATTCTTCGAAAAGATTTAGTTTAACTAATATTTTTATAATTTCTTTAGGATAAGGTGTCTTTTTTATAAAGACCTTTCTAGGATCTATGACTTGAATTTTCTCATTTTTATTTACAAATATATGAGCATTTCTAATATCAAGTCTTGTAAATTTTAATCTTTTGAATTCCTCTATGAGATTTATAATTTCTACAGAAAGATTATATGATAAGCCGTTTTTGTTAATATAGTCGTAAAGATTATCACCTTCAACGTAATCTCTCAAAATCATATTATTTGCTATAAAAATTACATTAGGAAAAAATCTGCTGTCTTTAACTCTTTCTAAAAGAGCAGCTTCATCTTCAGCTTTTCTTTTATTGTAAAATATTTTTAAGGCGTATCCTTCAGGAGTTAAGTATACAGAGCCTTCTTTACCTTTACCTAAAAATTCACACTCTTTTATATCTAATACGTATCTCATTGTATCACTTTATATAATTGCTTTAGATATTATATGAATAAAAGCCTTCCAATTCTACTTAATTGTAATATTAAAAAATAAAATAATTTAAATTGACTTGTTTTTACTTTCCAAATCTTTTCTGTAGGCATATGGTGTCTTACCATAATATTCTTTGAAACTATTTATGAAGGATTTAATATTAGGAAATCCATTATCAAAAGCTAATTGATTAATTGATAAATCTGTATTAACTAAATCGATATAAGCAGCCTTTAACCGCTTATCCTTTAAATAGGTGCCAACTGTTATGCCCATATATTTTTTAAAAATTGTTGCAAGGTATTCTTTAGTTATGTCGTATCTGGAAGCTATTTCATCTAATGATATATTTTCCTTAAAGTTATTATCAATAAATTCTGTAATGATTTTAAAGCGTTCTAAATGTTTCTGAGTCTTAAGTGTTGTATGAATATCTTTTTCTACACTATAATTTCTAAGTAATATATATAGAATTTCATATATAAAACTATTAATTTTTAAGTGATTGAATTTATCATTAGGTTTTTCGTCTTCAACAAATAGAAGAGATTTATTATTAATCTTCATATCCTTAACATACATATCACAGATTTCTTCGCTAATTATTTTAAGTCTATCTATTGCATTAACAAGATTTTTATCTAGTTTAAATTCTATATTATCAATTTCAGGGTAGTTATCTTTCAAAAAGTCATATGAAATTAATATAGATAAAGTTGTTGCTTTATCTTTACTATAATCATCCACAGAATGTATTTCGCCGCTATTCACTAAAATTAGTTCTTTATTTTGTATTGAGTGAATTTCACCATTTATATTACTTATGAAATTTCCTTCATAAGAATAGATTAATTCAAGGTCCTTGTGCCAGTGTTTATAAACAGCTTCAGGAGAAGAATTTATAATAATTTTTGCAGGAATATTTTTGGGAGTTGTAACTATTTCGTAATTATAATCCATATATAAAATCTCCTTTATACAATATGTTTTTTTAGTTGATTTCGTGATTTTATAAAAAAATATTAATAATTGGCAATATTTCTTATAATATAAACCTATATTATATATGAATATAGCATTATAATAATAAATGTAAACGATATTTACATGAGAGCTTAAAAAAATCTCATAAGTAATTGAGTTTTATACTTAGATTCAGTTAATAAATATAAATATAATTGCATATTTAATATTTAAATAAACAAATATAAAATTATTTTTATACAAGTTTTAGAAATCGGTTCCAAAATTATAGTTCTATTGATTTAAGTTAGATAATCATACGTATTTTCGGAATCGGTTCCAAGCTCTATATTTTATTAATTATTTTTATAGTCAGAAACTAAATCTAGTACCTAATTATATTCATAGAAGATAAGCACTTTCAAGCTTACATATGATTTTATTGTAAGCATTATAAGTCTTAATAACAAATTTTAAAGTTTGATTGTATGATTTTTCTCTTTTAAATAAATTTATAGTTATACTAATTATACTATATTTTGGATGAAAAATCATTACATATATATCTAAAACCTTAACATTTCAAAATTAAGGTTGAAAATTATCTCAAAGTAAAAAACAGGGGGAATATGAAATGGTAAAAAATAAAAAAATATTGTCATTAATAATGACAACAGCTTTACTAATGGGAACATTAGCAGGTTGTTCAGGTGGATCAAAAGATGCAGCAACAAGCAGCAGTTCTGGTGGTGATAAAACAATAACAATATGGTCACACATGGTTACTGAATCAGAATTTCCGAAACTTCAAGAATTAGTAGAAAAATGGGGTAAAGAGAAAGGCGTTAAAGTTAACTGTGTCGATGATAAAGGTAAGATTCAAGAATATATTCAAGCAGCTGACAGCTCTTCAGCTCCAGATATAATGATTGGTATACCTCATGATAATTTAGGTACATTCCAAAAAGCTGGTTTACTCGCTGAAGTACCTAGTGGTTTCCTAGATGCAAGCAAATATACTTCTAAGGGACCTATTGATGCCGTAACTATAGGCGGTAAACAATATGGAGTTCCATATGCTCAAGAAACAGTTTCTTTATTCATAAATAAGGACAAGGTTAAAGAAGTTCCAAAATCTTTTGAAGAACTTGTAACTAAGGCGAAGGAACCAGGTGTTGGATTCTCATATAGTGTTAATGCTCTATTTTATAATTTAGGATTCCTTACAACTCAAGGAGGATATGTATTTAAGAACAATAACGGAACACTTGATCCAAAGGATATAGGACTTTCAAATGAAGGTGCAGTAAAAGGATTACAATTTATTCAAGATCTAGTTATTAAAGATAAACTTATAGCACCAGATACTACTGATGATATCGCTAAAAATAGATTCATGTCAGGAGATGCAGCATTCTATATCTCAGGAGCATGGGATACTGCATCAGCTAAAGCAGCAAATATTAACTATGAAATTGCTCCAATGCCAACATTTGGTGGAAAGAATGTTACAACTGCTCTAGGAGTTCAAACAGCATTTGTAGCTGAAAAATCACCAAATAAAGATTTAGCTTGGGATTTAATGAAATATATACAAAGTAATATTAATCCAATAATAATAGACAGTGGTAGAATTCCAGTAACTAAAGAAGGCGTAGAAAGTGACGCATTTAAGGCAAATAAGGACATGATTGCATTTGCAGAACAAGCAAAATATGCTGTTCCAATGCCAAATATTCCAGAAATGCAAGCTGTATGGACACCAGCAGGAAACATGTTAACTGCAATGACAGCAGGACAACAAGATCCTAAAACAACTGGAGAAGAAATAGTAAAACAAATACAAGAAGGTATAGCTCAACAATAATATAATTAAAATAAGGGGAATATACTTCCCCTTATTTCATATAATAGAAATTTAAATTTGCGAACAATGGTTTATCACAATATTTTTATATAGAATACTTGATGAACTTTAACGATATAAATAGATAAAAATTGATAGAGAAAATATTATTATATTTAATTTATTCTTTTATGCTAAAGAGGGAGGCAATCATGAAAAGTAAAGAAATAGTAAAAAGTAAAAAGAATTATATAGCAATTCCTTTTTTATCACCAGCTTTAATTTCAATATTTGTATTATCATTCTTGCCGATAATTTATACGGTGTATATTGCTTTTACTGATTATACACAATATTCAAAAGGTGTTATTCATGTTGTAGGTATTGCAAATTTTATAGAAGTTTTTAAGGGACCTTTTAGTAAAGTATTCTTCCCTGTATTTGCATGGACTATGGTTTATGCTGTATTAACAACACTTGGAGGTTTTTTATTAGGTCTTATTATGGCTATATTAGTTAACAATGAGAACATAAAGGAAAGAGGTTTTTACAAGGCGATTTTAGTTATTCCATGGGCGTTGCCAGGTACAGTTGCTGTACTTTCGTTTCAAGGTTTGTTTAATGGAACATATGGAGCTATAAATAATTTACTTATTAGCATGCATCTTATAGCAAAACCAATTCCTTGGTTAACAAATGCTTCACTATCACAAGTAGTAGTAGTTGTTGTTACAGTATGGCTGGGTTTCCCATATATGATGAATGTTTGCTTAGGTGCTTTGCAAGCAATACCAAAGTCTTATTATGAAGCGGCAGAGGTTGATGGAGCTAGCAAATTTACTCAATTTGTAAAAATAACATTGCCTTCTCTAGCACAAACAGCATATCCATTAGTAATAACAAGTTTTGCATTTAATTTTAATAATTTTGGAACGGCATTCTTAATAACCGGCGGTGCACCGGCAAGAGCTGGAACACAATTTGCAGGTTATACAGATATACTTGCATCAGTTAACTATAGATTGTCAATGCAATTTGGAAGGTATGAAATAGCTTCAACTATAAGTATTATAATATTTATAATCTTAGGTACAATTTCATTGATTCAAATGAAAGCATCAAGACAATTTGAGGAGGTTAATTAAGATGGTATCAGTTGAAAATCAAAAAGTTGAAGTATTAAAGTATAAAAAGAGAATAAGGCCAGCGGAAAGAAGGGCTGCGTGGGCTTCAAGAGTTATAATTTGGTTTATGTGCATAATAGTGCTTATACCATTATTAGCTGTTGTTACAGCATCATTAGCTAAAGGTCAGGGATTTACTCAGTCATCTATTATTCCTAAAACTATTACATTTGAGAATTATGTCAAAGTTTTAACTAAAACCCAATTTTTAATATGGGTGAAAAATTCAATGGTTCTTTGTACGGCTGTAGCTGTAATACAAATATTATTGACAATGCCAGCAGCTTTTGCTTTCTCAAAGATTAAATTTAAAGGGAGAAAATATGGGCTTATGTCACTTTTATTGCTACAAATGTTTCCAACAACTATGGCATTGCCAGCAATATTAGGCGTTGCATATAAATATAATATGATGGACAAGTTAGGTGCATTAGTATTGCTTTTAGCAGGAGGAAGTGCATATAATATTTGGCTTATGAAAGGATACATGGATAGTATTCCAAAAGAGCTAACTGAATCAGCATATATAGATGGCGCATCAACTCTTCAAGCATTTACAAAAATAATAATTCCTCTAATAAGAAATATGATTGTAGTAATCTTTATTTTTGCTTTTATTGGAACATATAGTGAATTTTATTTTACATCAGCACTTATAAAAGCTAAAGATGCTCAAACTGTAGCAACAGGAATGAGAGACTTCATTAGAGATCAATATTCAGCAAACTGGACTCAGTTCTCTGCAGCTGCAGTAATGGCGACAGTACCAATTGTTGCAATATTTGTTGCTACACAAAAATTCCTTGCAAAGGGATTAACAGCTGGATCTGTAAAAGGCTAATACAAAGAAGATTGTAGGATTCCTAAATAGAAATAACAAGTCACAATGCTAATCTATTTTGTATGCTTGACTTGTTATTTTTTACATATTTTATCTTGATAATCTTATACGAATTTGATCTGTAGTTATTTAAGCAAGGGTGTGAGTATAGAATGAAACAAACTAAAGCAAAAAAGAAGGCTTCTATTTTCAGCAAAATGAAAAATTGTTTACAAAGAGTTAATTTTATTAAAATTAGATTTAAAAAATCAAATATTCAATTAAAAAGTAAAGAGAATTTAAAAAAAAGTAAAAGTATTCATTTTAAATTGTTACAAATTATGTTTTTAATTTCAATTATTCCAATAATAATTATATGTACTGTTGCCTTCTTAAAAATTAATGCTATTTCGAGCAGCAGTTTTACAGCCTCAAGTTCATCTTCAACGTTGGATACTAAGAAATTATTGGATTCACAATTTGAAAATACAATAAATATAATAAAATCATTTTCTAAAAAGGATATTTTTACTAGTGGTGATCTTGCAACGAAACCTGCTAATTTAAATAAAGCTACTATTGATGAATACCCTGAAATAAAAAATGATTTAAAGTTAATTAAAGAGTCAAATAGTTCTATAATATCTGTAGATTTTACATTTGATAAGAGTAAATCTTATTATAGTTATCCAGAGAAAAAGGTATCTTCGGACTTTAATCCAACATCTAGAAGTGTTTATAAGGCTGGTGCTGGATATAAGGGTAACGCATACATATCAAATATATATAAAAATCAAGAAACAAACACTGATTGTGTAACGATAGCTTATGGGATTAGGAATCAAAGGGATGAAAGTATTGCAGTAATAACGCTGGATTTAGACCTTAAAGATATTTCTAAAACTCTTACTAATATGTTAGATTCAAACAACAACAGTGAGTTTATTGTTTGTGATATGGATGGACAGGTGATTGCAAGTACAAATGATAAGCTTGTTGATACGAAAATTGTAACAGAATATCCAATTTGGAAGGATATTAGAGCGAATAATAAAGGGATTCTAAACTTTTCCTTTGATAATCAGAAGTTTATGGCATCTTATGTTACTTCTGAATTGACAGGTTGGAAGTTTATTAGCAAGATTCCAGAGAGTGTTTTGACGCAATCAAGAAATTCATTAATTAGTGAATTTTTAGTAGTCATAATTGTTGCCGTTGCTGGAATTATTATTATAGGTACAAAATTCTCTAATAATTTATCAAAAAATATATTAAAAATAAAGGATGCAGTACTTGAAGCAGCATCAGGTAATTTCAATACTAGAATTAATATTAATTCTAGAGATGAACTTCAAGATTTAGCTAACAGTTTTAACCATATGTCTACTAATGTCTCTACTTTGCTTAAAAGTGTTAATGAATCAGTAGATGATGTTAACTCTGCATCTATAAATTTGAATGAAAAAAGTAAAGAAGTATATACATCAATTTCAAATGTAAATGAAATAATAAATAAAATTGATTTAGGTACCACAGATTCTACAAATAACTTAGAATCTTTATCATTAAATATGGAAGATGTATCAAACTCTATAAATAATATCGATTCTGCAACTTCAAATGTTGATTCTATAGCTAGTAGTGCTAATTCATTAAGCAAAACAGGTATAGATATTATAAATGCATCTATTGATAAAACCAGCGAAACTAAAATAAAAACTAAAGAAGTTAACGAAGTAATTCAAATGGTTTCTAAAAGTGTTGAAGAAATAGCGGTAATTAATGAAACTATCAAGCAAATTACGGAGCAAACAAACTTATTATCATTAAATGCTTCAATAGAGGCTGCTAGAGCTGGGGAAGCAGGTAGAGGTTTTGCAGTTGTAGCTGAGCAGATCAAAAAACTAGCAAATCAAACATCGCTATCAGCAAAGGAAATAAGCAGTACTATAACTCATATTAAAACTAATGCTGAAAATGCGGTTAAGAAAGCAAATGAAACTAGCCAGGCGGTCGAAAGTCAGGAAAAATCAATTAAGCAATCTTATGAAATTTTTAATGAGATAATTTCTTCAATAGATAATTTAAGTGTAAAAGTTAGTGAAATATCTAAAGATTTGGGGGAATTAGCAAATAAGAAAGATCAAGTTCTAAATCAAGTGCAAAGCTTATCAGTCATTGTTGAAGAGACTTCGGAAGGTGCAGGGAATGTTGCTCTTGTTTGCCGAAAGGTTGATGAAACAACAAATGATTTCATTGATTCATCAAATAAGTTAAAGCATTTATCTGATGGTTTACAATTAGAAATTAGTAAGTTTACCTACAGATAATTATTATCGTATAAATTAGAAATATTAATTATTATTTTAATTTGAATGGCGTACTAGCTATCTCGAAGTGAAAAGGAGAAGGAATAGTATTATGAAATTTGAAGCAGTATATCACAGAACTTCAGATAACTTATGTTATCCAATTAATCAAGATGATTTAATTATAAATTTAAAAACAGGCTATGACATTAAAAAAGTATTCATACATTATGGAGATCCCTTTGCAACGGGTATCTTAGGTGGAGAGTGGAAATGGGAAGGTAAAAGAGAAGAAATTGCATATAAAAAGAGGCTGAAACACCAAATTTGGTGGACTACAACTTTAAAACCTGAATTCAAACGCTGTAGATATTATTTTGAATTAGTTGGAGAAGAAGAAACTTGGTTTTACTTTGAAGATGGATTCTTGAGTGAAAAGCAAATGCATTTGGATGGTAAGATGTTACAATGTTTTACGTTCCCATGGATGAATAGTGAGGATATTAATAATACTCCAGTATGGGTGAATGATATGGTATGGTATCAAATATTCCCAGAGCGTTTTTGTAATGGAGATCCAACGATTAGTCCAGAAGGTGTTAGGCCTTGGCATAAAGGTAAGGTAACAAATAAAGAATTCTATGGTGGGGATTTACAAGGAATAATTAATAAATTAGACTATTTGGAAACATTGGGTGTGACAGGAATATATTTAACTCCGATATTTGAGGCTCCTTCAACACATAAATATGATACAACTAATTATATGAAAATAGATCCAAATTTTGGTGATGAAAAAATATTTAAAAATCTTGTGGATAAGGCTCATGGAAAAGGAATTAGAATTATGCTTGATGGTGTATTTAATCATTGCGGACCTAAGTTTGCTCCATGGTTAGATGTGATGGAAAATGGCCCCGAATCTAGATATTTCAATTGGTTCATGATAAATAAGTGGCCATTTGGTAATAATGATCGTGATACAAAGGATGGAAGATATTATTCATTTGCTTTTGCTGAGAAGATGCCAAAGCTTAACACGAATAATCCAGAAGTTATAGATTATTTTATTAATGTCTGTGAATATTGGGTAAAAAATTATGATATTGATGGCTTAAGATTAGATGTGGCAAATGAAATTTCGCATAAATTTTGCAAGATTTTAAGAGAAAAGATGAAGGCAATAAAATCTGACTTTTATATACTGGGCGAAATATGGCATGATTCAATATCTTGGCTTAGAGGAGATGAATTTGATGCTGTAATGAATTATCCTTTAACCAGTAGTATATCGGATTTTTGGGTTGACAAGAGTTTAACTAAAGAAGATTTTGAATACACTATTAATAGATGTTATACAATGTACATGCAGCAAAATAACGATGTGTTATTTAACTTGCTAGATTCTCATGACACAGAAAGGTTGATATCGAGAGTAAAGGATATTAATATATTTTACCAGCAGTTAGCAGTATTATTTACAATGCCAGGAAGTCCATGCATATTTTATGGTACAGAAGTTGTCCTTGAAGGAAAGCATGATCCAGATTGCAGAAGATGCATGCCGTGGGATGAAATTGAGCTTGGGAAACATGATGATAAAATTAATCTGATGAGGCAATTAATTAAGCTAAGAAAGGAACAAAAGCTATTTAAAAGTCGTAATTTTCATTTCCCTAATAATATTAAAAATAGCAGGGTAATTGAATATATTAAAATAGATGAATGTGGAAATAAATTAGAGGTTTTATTAAATTGCTCTAATGAAGATGTTTTAATCGATGATTGTGGGGAAGTTGTATTTTCACATTTATATTGTAACCATAAACTAATGAAAGATGGTGTATTAATAAGAAAAAGTAATTAAATATATGCTCATGATCTAAACCTATATAAAGCTGTATTGAAAGGAAGTTATGTTTCCTTTTAATGCAGCTTATTTTTTGATTATTAACATATAAACTAGGCTTATGTGGTAGCTTACCGAAATAATAAATATTTTTATTACGAAAAGCTATGAAAATAT
>NZ_AUUU01000012.1 GCF_002760435.1 Clostridium sp. LS | reverse complement strand
TCAGAGAAGGTGGAAGAACTGTAGGTTCTGGAGTTGTTACTAGCATAGTAGAATAATTCAAATTATTATTTGAATTTTAATAAATAAAAGCAAGGGAATTATTCCTTGCTTTTATTTTATGAAAAATAATAGATTTAGTTTATAGTTAAATATATAATAATCTATAAATAAATAATTCTCATAAGTATAGCCGACATATAAAAAATAATTAATATAAAAACAATCTTTGAAATAAATGGAAGAAATGATCGATAAAATATTGTATAAAAAAAGTTAAGAAAATGTAAAAAAAAGCTTGAAAAGACAATATAACAATAGTATAATGAAGAAGTTGCATAGCATACAGCGAAGATTCAAGAGGTTGCCGGACTTCCGGGTAATTCTTGATGAGTAAGTTTGGATCTAGAATCCGACGGCAGGGATTAGGTAAGTTGTTGGAGTGTTGCGAAACACCTGGAACAGTTTACAGAACAATCGCTGTTGTGCGTTAGAAGTAAAACGTACATAAAAAGGAGGGAAATGAAATGTCAAAGCAAAAAATAAGAATTAGATTAAAGGCTTTTGATCACACAATATTAGATCAATCAGCTGAAAAAATTGTTGAAACTGCAAAAACAACAGGTGCTAAGGTTGTAGGTCCAGTACCTCTACCAACTGAAAAAGATGTTGTTACAATATTAAGAGCAGTTCATAAGTACAAAGATTCAAGAGAACAATTTGAGATAAGAACTCATAAGAGATTAATCGATATTGTTAATCCATCACCTAAAACTGTTGATGCATTAATGAGATTAAATCTTCCAGCAGGTGTTGATATAGAAATCAAACTATAATACTGGAAATAATATAAAAAAACGGCTAGTTATGATTGTTGACAGTCCGCTAATTAGTTTGGGAGGTGTAAATACATGAAAAAAGCTATAATTGGTAAGAAAATTGGGATGACACAAATCTTTGATGAAAAAGGTAAGGTGATTCCTGTAACTGTAGTAGAAGCTGGCCCATGTGTTGTTGTTCAAAAGAAAACATTAGAAAATGATGGTTATGAAGCAATACAAGTTGGTTTTGATGAAATAAGAGAAAAATTAGCTAACAAACCAAGAAAAGGTCACTTTGCTAAAGCTGGAGCTACTTTAAGAAGAACTCTTAAAGAATTTAGACTTGACGATATTAATCAATATGAAGTTGGTAGCGAAATAAAAGCTGATGTATTTGAAGCAGGTGAAAAAGTTGATGTATCTGCAGTATCTAAGGGAAAGGGTTTCCAAGGAGCTATCAAGAGATGGAATCAACAAAGAGGGCCTATGACTCATGGTTCTAAGTTCCATAGAGCACCAGGTTCAATGGGAGCTTCATCAGATCCATCAAGAACATTCAAGAATAAGAGAATGCCAGGACATATGGGATCTGTTAATACAACAGTGCTTAATTTAGAAGTTGTTAAAGTAATAGCTGAGAAGAATTTAATACTAATTAAGGGTGGAATCCCAGGACCTAATAAAGGTACAGTAGTAATTAAAAATACAGTTAGAGCTTAATTTCTTTGAAGAAAGGAGGAAGTAGAATGCCTACAGTAGGAGTATTTAATAAAGAAGGAAATAAAGTTGCAGATATGGAGTTAAATGAAAGCGTATTTGCAGCGGAAATTAACGAATATGCATTACATCAAGTAGTAGTAGCATTATTAGCTAACAAGAGACAAGGAACTCAATCAACTAAAACTAGATCTGAAGTTAGAGGAGGCGGAATTAAGCCTTGGAGACAAAAGGGTACTGGAAGAGCAAGACAAGGTTCTATCAGATCACCACAATGGATCAAAGGTGGTATTGTATTCGCACCAAAGCCAAGAGACTATAGAGTTTCTGTTCCAAAGAGTATGAGAAAGGTTGCTATGAAATCTGCTTTAACAAGCAAAGTTCAAGATAATCAAATGATAGTTCTTGATTCATTAAATTTCGAAGCACCAAAAACTAAGAACATAGTAGAAATGTTAAAAGCTTTAGAAGCTAATAAAGCATTAATTATAACAGCAGAATCAAATGAAGTTGTTTATAAATCAGCAAGAAACATTCAAGGAATAAGTGTTATTCCTGCAAATAACATCAATGTATATGATTTATTAAAGTATGAAAAATTAATCATAACAAAAGATGCTGTATCAAAAATTGAGGAGGTGTACGCATAATGAAATTAACAAGCCATGATATAATAAGAAAGCCTATCATAACTGAAAAAAGTATGGCGTCTATGGCCGAAAAAAGGTACACTTTCATAGTTCATGTTGATGCTAACAAATCTCAAATAAAGAGAGCTGTGGAAGAAGTATTCAACGTTAAGGTTGAATCTGTTAACACAATAAACGGTTTAGGTAAAACTAAAAGAATGGGCGTACATGTAGGTAAGAGACCAGATTATAAAAAAGCTATTGTTACATTAACTGAAGAAAGCAATGGAATTGAATTCTTCGAAGGAATGCAATAATAGTACAATAAAGCCATTATTGGTGATAAGCGCCAGAGAAGCTTGAAGAAGGAGGGAATTTTAAATGGCAGTTAAAAAGTTTAACCCTATTACTCCAGCGAGAAGACAAATGACTATGCCAACTTTTGAAGAAATAACTTCACAAGAACCAGAAAAGTCACTTCTTGTTGCATTAAAGAGTAAAGCAGGTAGAAATGCTCAAGGTAAAATTACTGTTAGACATCGTGGTGGCGGTGTTAAAAGAAAATACAGAATAATAGATTTCAAAAGAAATAAAGATGAAGTTCCAGCAAAGGTTGCAACTATAGAATATGATCCAAACAGATCAGCATATATTGCACTTGTTGTATATACTGATGGAGAAAAGAGATATATCCTTGCACCAGCAGGATTAAATGTTGGTGATATAGTTGAATCAGGAGTTAATGCTGATATTAAACCAGGTAATGCTCTTCCATTAAAGAATATACCAGTAGGTACATTCATTCATAATGTAGAACTACAAAGAGGTAAAGGTGGTCAATTAGTTAGAGCAGCAGGTGGATCAGCTCAATTAATGGCTAAAGAAGGAGATTATGCAACTCTAAGATTACCATCAGGTGAAATGAGATATGTAAGAATCGAATGTAGAGCTACAATTGGAACACTTTCAAATGCAACAAACGATATCGTTAATATCGGTAAAGCAGGTAGAAAGAGACATATGGGATGGAGACCAACAGTTAGAGGATCTGTAATGAACCCTAATGATCACCCTCACGGTGGTGGTGAAGGTAAATCTCCAGTTGGTAGACCAAGTCCAGTGACACCATGGGGTAAACCAGCACTTGGATACAAAACTAGAAAGACTAAGAAATATTCAGATAAATTCATTGTTAAAGATAGAAGAGCTAAGTAGTTTGAGGAGAATAGTAAGTTCTCTTCAAAGCTTAGGGCTTAGTGTTTAGGAAGGGAGGCATATTAGTGAGTAGATCAACAAAGAAAGCGCCTTTTGTTCATGAAGGACTTTTTAAGAAGATAGAAGAAATGAATAGCAACGGAGATAAAAAGGTTATAAAAACTTGGTCAAGAAGTTCAACAATCTTTCCACAATTCATAGGTCACACAATTGCTGTTCATGATGGAAGAAAGCACGTACCAGTATATATATCAGAAGATATGGTTGGCCATAAGTTAGGTGAATTTGTATTAACTAGAACTTATAAAGGTCATGACGATAAAACATCAAAAAGATAGCCTGGAAAGGAGGATCATAAATGGAAGCTAGAGCTATAGCAAAATATGTTAGAATGTCTCCAACAAAAGTAGGAGTGATTCTTGATTTAATAAGAGGAAAACAAGTTAATGAAGCTTTTGCTATTTTACAATATACTCCAAGAGAAGCAGCAGTAGTGATAAATAAAGTTTTAAAATCAGCAGTTGCTAACGCAGAAAATAATTTGGAATTAAACGCTGATAACTTATACGTTTCAGAGTGTTTTGTTGGTCAAGGATCAACATTAAAGAGATTCCAACCTCATGCTCAAGGTAGAGCGTTCAAAATCTTGAAGAAAACAAGTAACATAACAGTAGTTGTTAAAGAAAGAGCTTAATAGATAAAAGGAGGGAAAAGCAAGTGGGTCAAAAAGTAAATCCTCATGGCCTTAGGGTAGGAGTTATCAAAGGATGGGATGCAAAATGGTATGCTAATAAGAAAAATTTTGCTGACAATCTTGTAGAAGATAACAAGATTAGAAAATTTGTTAAAAAAGAACTTTTTGCAGCAGGTATTTCTAAAGTTGAAATTGAAAGAGCTGCTAAGAGAGTTAAATTAAACATACACACTGCTAAACCAGGTGTTATCATAGGAAAAGGTGGAGCAGGAATTGAAACATTAAAGAATAGCTTAACTCAATTTGTTGAAGGTAAGAATATCTTAATAAATATAGTTGAAGTTAAAAGTGCAGAAGCTGATGCTCAATTAATGGCTGAAAATATTGCTGCACAATTAGAAAAAAGAATTTCATTCAGAAGAGCTATGAAGCAAACAATGCAAAGAGCTATGAAGCATGGAATAAAAGGTGTAAAAACTGCATGTTCTGGTAGATTGGGTGGAGCTGAAATAGCAAGAACTGAACACTATCATGAAGGAACAATTCCACTACAAACATTAAGAGCTGACATTGACTATGGATTTGCTGAAGCAGATACAACATATGGAAAAATCGGAGTTAAGGTTTGGGTTTATAATGGAGAAGTTCTTCCAACTAAGAAAGTAGAAAAGGAAGAGGCTAACGCATAGGAAAGGAGGAATAGATCATGTTAATGCCTAAAAGGGTAAAACATCGTAAGGTGCAACGTGGTAGAATGAAAGGTAAGGCAACAAGAGGTAATTTCTTAGCTTATGGAGATTACGGAATCCAAGCGCTAACTTGTGGATGGATTACAAGTAATCAAATTGAATCTGCCAGAATTGCTATCAATAGATACATTAAAAGAGGTGGAAAACTTTGGATAAAGATTTTCCCAGATAAGCCAGTTACAGAAAAACCAGCTGAAACAAGAATGGGTTCAGGTAAAGGATCACCAGAATATTGGGTTGCAGTAGTTAAGCCGGGCAGAGTACTATTTGAGTTATCAGGAGTACCAGAAGAAACTGCAAGAGAAGCAATGAGACTTGCTTCACATAAACTTCCTGTAAAAACAAAATTTGTTTCAAAAAGAGATTTTGAGGAAATGGGTGGTGAAGAATAATGAAGGCTAGAGAATTAAAAGAATTGAAATCAAGCAATCCTCAAGATTTAGCAGTAAAATTGGGTGATCTTAAAGCGGAATTATTTAATTTAAGATTTCAATTAGCTACAGGACAATTAGAAAATCCAATGAGAATAAGAGAAGTTAAGAAGTCTATAGCCCAAATAAAAACCATCTTAAGAGAAGAAGAATTAAAAGCATTGGAACAATAAAAGTTGGAAGGAGGTAAGCCCTAATGGAAAGAGCATTAAGAAAGAAAAGAATTGGTAGGGTTGTTTCTGATAAAATGGAAAAGACTATTGTAGTAGCTGTTGAAACTAAAGTTAGACATCCATTATATGGAAAGACAGTTAATAGAACTACAAAGTTTAAAGTACATGATGAAAATAATGAAGCTAAAATTAATGATAGAGTTTCAATAATGGAAACTAGACCTTTATCTAAAGATAAGAGATGGAGACTTGTTGAAATAGTTGAAAAAGCAAAATAAGCTTTAAAACTGAAAGGAGGGTAATTTAATGATACAACAACAAACCTTATTAAAGGTTGCAGATAATTCAGGTGCAAAGGAAATTATGTGTATCAGAGTCTTAGGCGGATCTAAAAGAAAGTTTGGTAATATCGGTGATGTTATAGTAGCTAGCGTTAAAAGTGCAACACCAGGTGGAGTTGTTAAAAAAGGTGATGTTGTAAAGGCAGTTGTAGTTAGATCAGTAAGAGGCGTAAGAAGAACAGATGGTTCATACATTAAATTTGACGAAAACGCAGCAGTTATAATTAAAGACGATAAACAACCAAGAGGAACTCGTATCTTTGGACCTGTTGCTAGGGAGCTAAGAGATAAAGAATTTACTAAAATTTTATCATTAGCACCAGAAGTTCTATAAGAGGAGGTGGCCAACTTGAAGATACATGTAAGAAAGAATGATACAGTTATTGTTATATCAGGAAAAGATAAAGGCAAGACTGGAGAAGTGTTAAGAGCATATCCAAAGACAGGAAAAGTTCTTGTTCAAGGAGTTAATATAGTAAAGAAACATCAAAAGGCTAATAAGGGTCAAGTTGAAAGCGCTATAATTGAAAAAGAAGCAGCAATCAGCAGCTCAAAAGTTATGTTATATTGTAACAAATGTAAGAATGCAACTAGAATCCAAAATGAGATTTTAGCTGACGGCACTAAAGTTAGAAAATGTAAGAAGTGTGGAGAAACATTCTAAACTTTGAAAGGAGGTAACTAATATGACAAGACTTCAAGAAAAATATCAAAAAGAAGTAATTCCAGCTATGATTGAAAAGTTCGGATACAAAAATGTAATGGAAGTTCCTAAGCTAGAGAAAATTGTTATAAACATGGGAGTTGGAGAAGCTAAAGAGAACCAAAAAGTTCTAGAATCAGCAGTTAACGATCTAACTTTAATTGCAGGTCAAAAGCCTGTATTAACAAGAGCAAAAAAATCTGTAGCTAACTTTAAAATTAGAGAAAATATGCCTTTAGGATGCAAAGTTACTCTAAGAAAAGCTAATATGTTTGAATTTGCAGATAAGCTAATGAGTATTGCATTACCAAGAGTTAGAGATTTCAGAGGAGTTTCTAGTAAGGCTTTTGATGGTAGAGGAAACTATTCATTAGGAATCAAAGAACAACTAATATTCCCAGAAATAGAATATGATAAGATAGATAAAGTTAGAGGAATGGATATAATCTTCGTTACTACAGCTAACACTGACGAAGAAGCTAGGGAATTATTAAGATTCCTTGGAATGCCATTCGCTCAATAATAAGGAGGGAAACACATTGGCACGTAAGGCTATTATTGAAAAGTGGAGCAAAACTCCTAAATTTAAAACTCAAGCTTATACAAGATGCAGAATATGTGGAAGACCACATGCTGTACTAAGAAAATATGGAGTATGCCGTATTTGTTTTAGAGAACTTGCTTATAAGGGCGAAATTCCAGGTTGTAGAAAAGCAAGTTGGTAGTATATATGATGTAACGAAAGGAGGCACATTAAATGGTTATGACAGATCCTATAGCAGATTTATTAACTCGTGTAAGAAATGCTAATGCTGTAAGACATGAAGTGGTAGAGGTACCTTCTTCTAACGTAAAGAAGGAAATTGCAAATATATTATTACAAGAGGGTTATATAAAAGAAATTAATGAATATAACGACGGAGTTGTTCCAATGTTAAGATTATCTCTTAAGTATGGAGCAAATAAAGAAAGAGTTATAACTGGTATTAAGAGAATTTCTAAACCAGGATTAAGAGTATATTGTAAAAAAGATGAAGTACCAAAGGTTCTTAATGGATTAGGTATTGCTGTTGTTTCAACTTCAAATGGAATAATGGTAGATAGAGAAGCTAGAAAGAACGGTTTAGGTGGAGAAGTAATCTGCTACGTTTGGTAAGATTTCAGATAAATTAGACTAAATAAAATTGTGGGAAAATGCAATTTTAAAATAATATAGGAGGTGCAATTATGTCAAGAGTAGGTAGATTACCAATAGCTATCCCTTCTGATGTAACTGTTACTGTAACACCAGACAACGTTGTTACAGTTAAGGGACCAAAAGGCGAACTAGTTAAAGCTATGCATAATGATATTAGTATAGCAGTTGAAAACAATGAAGTAATTGTTACTAGACATAGTGAACAAAAAGATCACAGAGCTCTTCACGGTTTAACAAGAGCATTAATTAATAACATGGTAATTGGAGTAAAACAAGGCTACCAAAAAACATTAGATTTAGTTGGTGTTGGTTATAGAGCTCAATTACAAGGAAAGAAACTTGTAATGAACCTTGGATATTCACATCCAGTTGAAATTGAACCTATTGACGGAATCACATTTGAAACTCCAGCTGCAACTAAAGTAGTAGTAAGCGGAATCGATAAGGAAAAAGTTGGATTTGCTGCAGCAGATATCAGAAAGTGGAGAGTACCAGAACCATATAAGGGTAAAGGTATTAAATATGATAATGAAGTGATCAGACGTAAAGAAGGTAAGACTGGTAAGAAATAATAGAAAGGAGTGAGTTTTATGTTCAAGAAGGTAGACAAAAAAGCAAGTAGAGAAAAACGTCACCTTAGAGTTCGTAAAAAAGTTTTTGGTACTGCGGAAAGACCAAGACTTTCAGTTTTTAAGAGTGAAAAGAATATTTATGCACAAGTTATTGATGATATAAACGGAGTTACACTAGTAGCTGCTTCAAGTTTAGATAAAGACTTCGCTGCTAAAGGTGGAAATAAAGAAGGCGCTAAACTAGTTGGAGAAGTTATTGCTAAAAGAGCTATAGAAAAAGGAATTGATGCAGTGGTATTTGATAGAGGCGGATACATATATCACGGAAGAATTCAAGAATTAGCACAAGCAGCTAGAGAAGCAGGCTTGAAATTCTAATATACAAGGAGGGAAATAAATGAGAATCGATCCTAGTACACTAGACCTTAAAGAAAAGGTTGTTTTTATAAACAGGGTTACTAAGGTTGTTAAGGGTGGTAGAAACTTCAGATTCAGCGCTCTAGTTGTTGTCGGAGACGAAAACGGACACGTTGGTGTTGGAATGGGTAAGTCAATCGAAATCCCAGAAGCAATTAAAAAAGGAATAGAAGACGCTAAGAAAAACTTAGTAAGTGTTGCAATGGTAGGAACTACAATTCCTCACCAAGTTAATGGTAAATTTGGAACAGCAAATGTTTTAATTATGCCAGCTAAAGAAGGTACAGGAGTTATCGCTGGAGG
Organism: Clostridium sp. LS; assembly: GCF_002760435.1. Classification (GTDB taxonomy): domain Bacteria; phylum Bacillota; class Clostridia; order Clostridiales; family Clostridiaceae; genus Clostridium. The sequence goes on along the minus strand of NZ_AUUU01000012.1, from coordinate 26,858 downwards.
TCCAGCAAGAGCTGTACTTGAATTAGCAGGATTAAAGGATGTTAGAGCTAAATCATTAGGTTCAAACAATCCTAACAACATGGTAAATGCTACAATAAACGGATTAGCTAGTTTAAGAACAGCAGAGGATATTGCTAGATTAAGAGGCAAATCTGTAGAAGAAATATTAGGTTAGGAGGTATTGCAATGGCTAAATTAAGAGTTACATTAGTAAAGAGCTTAATAGGTAGAAAAAAGGACCATATCGCTACTGCAAATGCTCTTGGACTTAAAAAAATAGGAAAAACAGTAGAACCTGAGGCAACACCTCAAGTACAAGGTATGATAAAAAAGATTGAATATCTATTAAAAGTTGAAGAAGTATAAAAATAAGGAGGTGCACTGAATATGAAACTTCACGAATTAAAACCAGCAGAAGGTAGCAAAAAAGCACCTAAAAGAATTGGTAGAGGTACTGGTTCTGGCTTAGGAAGAAATGCTGGTAAAGGTGAAAAAGGTCAAAATGCAAGATCAGGCGGTGGTGTAAGACCTGGTTTTGAAGGAGGTCAAATGCCTTTATATAGAAGACTTCCTAAGAGAGGGTTTACAAACATTTTTGCAAAGAAGTATGTTAGCATAAATCTTGACAGATTAAATATCTTTGAAAATGGTACAGAAATTACTCCAGAAGTATTACTTGAAAGAAGAGTAGTAAGTAAAGTATTAGATGGAGTAAAAATTCTTGGAAACGGAACATTAGATAAAAGCTTAACGGTTAAAGGATGTAAGTTCTCTAAGTCTGCTATAGAAAAGATTGAGGCAGCTGGGGGAAAAGTTGAGGTGATGTAAAGTGCTTCAAACTCTACGTAATGCATTCAAAGTTCCTGAGATTAGAAAAAGGATTTTGTGGACGATATTACTAGTTGCAGTTTTCAGGATGGGAAGTCATGTTCCTCTTCCTGGAATTAACTCTGATTATTTGAGCAAATTATCTCAATCAGGAGGACTATTAGGATTTTACGACATGCTTTCTGGAGGTGCGTTTAGCAGATCTAGTATTTTAGCATTAGGAGTAATGCCGTATATTAATGCATCAATTATAATTCAATTATTAACTGTTGCAATACCTCAACTAGAACAACTTTCGAAAGAAGGAGACACTGGTAGAAAAAAAATACAAAATGCAACTCGTTACGTATCCCTTGGGATTGCATTCATATTAGCTTACGGAATTTATGCAACAATTTCAAGCAGTGGTGCAACAGTTGGATTAAATTCAATTCAAAAGGTTATTGTAGTTTTTGCATTAGTGGTTGGAACAACATTCTGTATGTGGTTGGGAGATCAACTTACAGTTAAAGGTATAGGAAATGGAACATCAGTATTGATATTTGTTAATATAATTTCAAGAGTTCCAACAACAATAGCTTCAATGATGACACTTCAACAAGCAGGAAGTGCAAGCATTATAGAAATTGTATTGTTCGGAGTGTTTATTGTATTGTTACTTGCTACTATATTATATTTCTCTTTATCAGAAAGAAGAATACCTGTGCAATATGCTGGTAAATTTGCTTCTGGTAATAGTAATATGGTTAAGGCGCAATCAGCAACGCATATTCCATTGAGTATAATTGGATCAGCTGTTCTTGCTATTATATTTTCTATGTCAGTAATGGATTTTCCGAAGACAATTGCTACGTTATTTGGTGGAATTGGTGAAAGTCAAAAAGAGTGGGCAAAATGGATATTAAGTAATCCTACATCTGTATTTAATCAAAAAAGTTGGATGTATGTAGTACTATATGCAATACTCACAATATTCTTTAATTGGTTTTATATGCAGATTACTTTTAAGCCAGATGAGATGTCCGAGAATTTGCATAAATCAGCAGGTTTTGTGCCAGGTGTAAGGCCAGGAGAAGAAACTACTGTATATTTTGAAAGAGTTCTTAGCAGATTAGCTTTCATTGGAGGAATATTAGCCGCTATTTTAGCCGTTACTCCAGTATTGATACAAAATTATACACAATTCCAAAATATAGCTTTTTCAGGAACAGGATTATTAATTGTTATAAATGTTGCATTAGATTTTACAAGAAAAGTAGAATCACAAATGGTAGTAAGGCACTATAAAGGATTCCTTAAATAGATTAGAATAGATGGAGATGAAGCTAGTGAAGATAGTATTGCTAGGTCCTCCTGGAGCTGGAAAGGGAACACAGGCTAAATCAATCAGTAATAAATATTCAATACCACATATTTCTACAGGAGATATTTTTAGAAAGAACATTTCTGAAAACACTCCTTTAGGAATAGAAGCAAAAGGTTATATAGATAACGGACAGCTAGTTCCTGATGAGGTAACTATAAATATGGTTAAGGATAGGTTACAACAGGATGATTGTAACACTGGATATTTGTTAGATGGATTTCCTAGAACTGTGGCTCAAGCTGAGGCTCTTAACAGTTTTCTTACGGAGAGAGGCGAACAATTAGATACTGCGTTATTAATAAAAGTACCTAACGAATTTATCTTAGAGAGAATGACTGGTAGAAGAGTGTGTCCATCATGTGGAGCTAGTTATCATATAAAATTTAATCCTCCAACTAATGAAGGAAAGTGTGATTTGTGCGGAAGTGAAGTTATACAAAGGAAAGATGATACAGTTGAGACTGTTAAGGAAAGACTTGATGTATACCAACGAGAAACACAACCACTAATTGAGTTTTATAGTGAAAAACAGTTGCTTTCAGAAGTAGATGGCACAAAAGCTATTAATGAAGTTTTCAGAGGGATATGTGAAATGTTGGGGAACAATGAATAATGATTATCATAAAGAATCATGATGAAATAGCCATAATGAGAAAAGCAGGTAGAATATTAGGAGAAACATTGCTATTGCTTGAAAAAGAGGTAAAACCCGGGATAACAACTGCAAATTTGGATAGAATAGCAGAAGAATTTATAACTAAGCATGGAGCAAAACCTTCATTTAAAGGCTTATATGGTTTTCCTTCGTCACTATGTATTTCAGTAAATGAGCAAGTAATACATGGATTTCCAGGAGAATACGTTCTTAAAGAAGGGGATATAGTTAGTATCGATTGTGGAGCATTTTATGATGGATTTCACGGTGATGCTGCAAGGACCTTTCCGGTTGGAAATATTTCAGTAGAAGCTCAAAAATTAATTGATATAACAAGAGAAAGTTTTTTTCATGGTATAAAGTTTGCCAGAGAAGGAAATAAATTAACTGATATATCACATGGGATACAAAGCTACGTAGAAGCAGCAGGTTTCTCAGTTGTAAGAGATTTTGTAGGGCATGGGATTGGTCGAAAGGTTCACGAAGATCCTAATGTACCTAATTTCGGAAAGTCTGGTAGAGGTCCAAAATTAGTTGAAGGTATGGTATTAGCAATTGAACCTATGGTTAATGCAGGTACTTACAAGGTAAAAACACTAAAAGATGGATGGACAGTTGTAACAGCAGATGCTTCTTTGTCAGCGCATTATGAAAATACAGTTGCAATTTTATCAGATGGGCCTGAAATATTAACACTGATTAAGTAGAAAAAAGAGTGTTGCTTAGTTATAAATTTGCATAATACCGTTGTGGTAGTGTTAATTTATACTAAGGTAATCATAGAGGTGAAAAATTTGCAAAACAATGACTTGATTGGAAAAGTAGTACTTTCGAAAGCAGGAAGAGATAAAGATCACTTATATGTTGTTGTTAGGCAGATAGATAATAATTATGTATTACTAGCTAATGGAAATACAAAATTAATTAATATGCCTAAGAAGAAGAAGATTAAACACTTAAGTATTTTAGAAGATATAGATGAAGAATTATTATCATCAATACAATCATGCGATAAGAGTACTGATTTAAAGATTAAGAGATTCCTAAAGCTTAGAGGCATTGTTAAGGAGGGTTGATTACCTTATGTCAAAAGATGATGTTATAGAAATGCAAGGTACGGTCCTAGAATCTTTACCAAATGCTATGTTTCAAGTTGAGCTTGAAAGTGGTCATAAGATTTTAGCACACATATCAGGTAAGTTAAGAATGAACTTCATAAGAATTTTACCAGGGGATAAAGTTACAGTAGAACTTTCACCTTATGATTTAACTAGAGGTAGAATTACATGGAGAGCAAAATAAAGTAGATCTAACTAACATTTAATCTACTACAAAAGTAATATGAGGAGGGTTAGCTATGAAAGTAAGACCATCAGTTAAGCCTATTTGTGAAAAGTGCAAAGTAATCAGAAGAAAAGGAAAAGTAATGGTAATCTGTGAAAATCCTAAGCACAAGCAAAAGCAAGGCTAATGTCAAGTTACAATATTATTTACATTAAAATAAATGTAAATAATATTGACATTTCAGCAAAAGTCAAATATGATTATATAGTCGTTTAATTAATCAGAAATAAATTTTAGGGCGGCTGGCAATAGAAATTTTTTATTGACCTAAAATTTTATTATAAATATAAAATCAACTTTTATACATTTCAATTATCAGGAGGTGTAAATTTTAATGGCAAGAATATCAGGTATTGATCTACCAAGAGAAAAAAGAGTTGAAATAGGTTTAACTTATATATATGGAATAGGATTATCTACTTCACAAAAAATCTTAGCTGTAACAGGAATTAATCCAGATACAAGAGTTAAGGATTTATCAGAAGATGAAGTTAATGAAATCAGAACTTATATCAACAAGAATTTAATGGTTGAAGGTGACTTAAGAAGAGATGTCGCTTTAAATATTAAGAGATTAGTAGAAATAGGATCATACAGAGGAATTAGACATAGAAGAGGTCTTCCAGTAAGAGGACAAAAAACTAAGACTAATGCTAGAACTAGAAAAGGTCCTAAGAAGACAATAGCAAATAAGAAGAAATAGTAAGGAGGGAAGATAATGGCAGCTAAAGCAGTTAAAAAGACTAGAAGAAAAAAAGAAAGAAAAAATGTTGAGCATGGTGCTGCACACATTAAGTCAACTTTTAATAATTCAATAGTTACTTTAACAGATGCAGTGGGAAATGCTTTATCATGGTCAAGTGCAGGAGCATTAGGCTTTAGAGGATCAAGAAAGAGCACACCATTTGCAGCTCAAATGGCAGCAGAAACTGCAGCTAAAGTAGCAATGGAACATGGCTTAAAAAGTATAGAAGTTTATGTTAAAGGACCTGGTTCAGGAAGAGAAGCAGCTATAAGATCCTTACAAGCAGCAGGACTAGAAGTAACTTTAATAAAAGATGTTACTCCAATACCACATAATGGTTGTAGACCACCAAAGAGAAGAAGAGTCTAATATAACCGTAGTAATAGGAGGTGTAATTTAATGGCAAGATATACTGGCGCTACATGTAGATTATGTAGAAGAGAAGGTATGAAACTTTTCCTTAAAGGTGATAGATGTTTTACAGATAAATGTGCTTTTGTTAGAAGAAGCTATGCACCAGGACAACATGGAGCTAATAAAAAGAAGCAATCAAACTATGGTGTTCAATTAAGAGAAAAGCAAAAAGCAAGAAGAATTTATGGCATATTAGAAGGCCAATTTAGAACATATTATGAAAGAGCTGAGCATCTTAAAGGCATAACAGGTGAAAACTTACTTAAATTACTAGAAATGAGACTTGATAACATAGTTTATAGATTAGGTTATGGTTCATCAAGAAATGAAGCAAGACAATTAGTAACTCATGGACATTTCTTAGTAAATGGTAAGAAAGTTGACATTTGTTCATATCATGTTTCAGTTAATGATGTGATCACTGTATCTGAGAAAAGCAGAGCAAGTGAAAAATTTAAGACTTTTGTTGAAAATCCAAAAACTTTACCAAAGTGGTTAGAAGCAAACGTTGATAACTATGAAGGAAAAGTAGTTGCAGAGCCATCAAGAGAAGATATAGATGTGCCTGTTAACGAAACACTTATTGTTGAGTTATATAGTAAATAATATATTTATATTTGTTAGAGAAATTTATCACATTATATGCAAATATAGAATCAGTTGCCCTCATAATAAGGTTGCCATTTTTAAAATAAGGAGGGTTTGTCAATGTTAGAAATCGAAAAGCCAATAATAGAATGTATAGAAGCTAATGAAGATGGTACTTATGGTAAGTACGTTGTTGAGCCACTTGAAAGAGGATATGGTATAACATTAGGAAATGCTCTAAGAAGAATACTATTATCATCTCTTCCAGGAGTTGCAACAACTTCTGTCAAGATTGATGGAGTGCTTCATGAGTTTTCTACTGTTCAAGGGGTTAAAGAAGATGTTACTGAATTAATTCTTAATATTAAATCATTAGCTCTAAGAATGAATGGTGAAGGTCCAAAAGTTATTTATATTGATGCTAAAGGACCAGGTGAAGTTACTGGAGCAGATATAAAGACTGATGGTGATGTTGAAGTTGTTAATAAGAATTTACATATTGCAACTTTAGATAGCGATGGAAGACTTTATATGGAATTGACAGTTAATAAAGGAAGAGGATATGTTACTCAAAATAAAAATAAGAGTGATGAACTACCTATTTCAGCTATAGCAGTTGATTCTATTTATACACCAGTAAAAAGAGTTAATTTTACTGTTGATAACACAAGAGTTGGTCAAATTACTGATTATGATAAATTAACTTTAGAAATTTGGACTAATGGTACTATAAAAATAGATGAAGCTATTAGTTTATCAGCAAAGATACTTATCGAGCATTTTAAATTATTTATGTCATTAACTGATAATACTAATGACGTTGAAATAATGATTGAAAAAGAAGACGATAAAAAAGAAAAAGTCCTAGAAATGACTGTAGAAGAACTTGATTTATCAGTTAGATCATATAACTGCTTAAAGAGAGCCGGAATTAATACAGTACAAGAACTTGCCACAAAGTCTATGGATGATATGATGAAGGTAAGGAATCTAGGAAAGAAATCTTTAGAAGAAGTTGAAAGAAAGCTTAAAGAATTAGGTTTAGCCCTAAAACTAACCGAGGAGTAAGGAGGTAAATCCATGGCAGGTCATCGTAAACTAGGTCTTCCTACAGACCAAAGAAAAGCTATGCTAAGAAATCTTGTTACTAGTCTATTAAAACATGGTAAAATTGAGACAACTGAAACAAGAGCTAAAGAAACTAGATCTATAGCTGAAAAAATGATTACTCTTGGAAAAAGAGGAGATCTTCATGCTAGAAGACAAGTATTATCTTATGTTCAAGAAGAATTAGTTGTTAAGAATTTATTTGATAATGTGGCTCCAAAGTATACTGAAAGAAATGGCGGATATACAAGAATGATAAAAAAAGGTCCTAGAAGAGGGGACGGAGCTGAGATAGTAATACTTGAATTAGTATAATACTAATTGGGGATTAAGTTTAAACTTAATCCCCATTTTAACATAAAAAATTAGAATATGATTAATTAATATATTATAGAGAAGTTTTAGGTTTTTGAGTGGAAATAATGGATTTATTCAAATTTATATAACACTCTAGGTATAATCTAGTTTATGGTATATAATTTAATAAGTAAATTCATTAATTGTATCGAAAAACATTTGTATAATATATTAACAATAAAACGTCATGGAGGTTATACTATGAGTGATGAAATGATAAAATGCACGGATGTATCTTTTAAATATATAAGGGAATCAGAAGGAATTAAGGAAGAAAAATATGCAGTTAAAGGTGTTAATTTAGGAGTAAAAAAAGGAGAATTTTTAGTTATATTAGGGCATAATGGATCGGGTAAATCAACAATAGCTAAACATATGAATGCTTTATTGATCCCTTCTCAAGGTACAGTAATAGTTGATAAACTTGATACTAGCAATCCAGAAAATGTATGGAATATTAGATCAAGGGCCGGTATGGTATTTCAAAATCCTGATAATCAACTGGTTGCGACAATAGTTGAAGAAGATGTGGCCTTTGGACCGGAAAACTTAGGAATTGAGCCTTCAGAAATACGAAAAAGAGTAGATGATAGCTTAGAAAAAGTGGGAATGGCTAAGTATAAAAGACATGCACCGCATCTTTTATCAGGAGGACAGAAGCAGAGAATTGCTATAGCTGGAATACTAGCAATACAACCTCAATGTATAATATTTGATGAGCCAACAGCTATGCTGGATCCTTCCGGAAGAAAAGAAGTATTAAAAACAATAAAAGACCTTAATAAAAAACATGGTATTACTATAGTATTGATAACACATTATATGGATGAAGCAGCTCAGGCTGATAGAATTATAGTAATGGATGGGGGAAGTGTTAAGATGGAAGGTGCACCAAGAGAAATCTTTCCTCAAGTAGAACATATGAAAAAGATAGGACTAGATGTTCCCCAAGTTACCGAATTAGCTTATGAATTAAAAAGAGCTGGAATAAACATAAATGGAAAAATATTAAATGTAGATGAGATGGTGAATGAGTTATGTCAATTAAAATAGAAAATTTAACACATGTGTATATGCCGAAAAGTCCATTTGAAAAAATCGCATTAGATAACGTGTCTTTAAGTATAGAAGACGGGGAATTTATAGCTTTAATAGGACATACTGGATCAGGCAAATCAACATTAATTCAGCATTTTAATGGACTATTGGAAGCAACAAGTGGAAAAATAATTGTTGACGGAGTAGACATTACTAATAAAAAGACTAAGTTAACAGATATAAGAAAAAAAGTTGGATTAGTATTTCAATATCCAGAATATCAACTATTTGAAGAAACTATAGCTAAGGATATTGAATTTGGTCCTAGGAATTTAGGCCTTTCTGATGAAGAAATTCAAAGTAGAGTAATTAAGTCTATGGAAATGGTTGGATTAGATTATGAAACTTATAAAGATAAATCACCATTTGACTTAAGTGGCGGACAAAAGAGAAGAGTTGCAATTGCAGGGGTTGTAGCTATGCAGCCTACAACATTAATATTGGATGAACCTACAGCTGGATTAGACCCTAAAGGTAGAGACGATATATTAGAGCAAATTAGTAAATTACATAAGGATTATAATATGACAGTAGTTATAGTTAGTCATAGTATGGAGGATGTTGCAAAAATTGCAGAAAGAATCATTGTAATGAATGATGGAAAAGTGGCATTGCAAGGAACTCCGGCAGAGGTGTTTAAAGAAGCTGATTTATTAGAAAAGATAGGTCTTGGTGTTCCACAGGTAACATATTTAGTTAGGGAATTAAGGAAAAAGGGCTTTAATATATCAGATAATGTATTTACAATTGAAGAAGCCAAGAAGGAACTTTTGTCTATTTTAAAGGCAAATAAGGTAAAGGGGGAATAGACGAAGCTATGTTAAAGAATATTACAATAGGACAATATTTACCGGGAGAGTCCTTTATTCATAAATTAGATCCTAGAACGAAAATTCTTATATCAATATTTTTTATTGCATGTCTGTTTATTATAAATAAATTTATTGGATATACGGTTATTGTTGCATTTTTACTAGCTATAATTTTAACAGCAAAAATTCCATTCAGATTTATTTTTAACGGATTGAAGCCAGTCTTTTTTCTTGTAGCTTTTACAGCCATCTTAAATATATTTATGGTTACAGGTACAGAAGGAACAGAGGTTTTTAAAATAGGTTTTTTAAAAGCGTACCCTGAGGGGTTGAGTATTGCAGCTTTTATGGCTATCAGATTAATATTATTAATAATAGGGACTTCTTTGCTGACGTTAACTACATCTCCTATTGAATTGACTGATGGCATTGAGAAATTACTAAAGCCAATAGGGAAAGAGGTAGCCCATGAGCTTGCCATGATGATGACAATAGCGTTAAGATTTATTCCTACATTGATAGATGAAACAGATAAAATAATGAAAGCCCAAAAGGCTAGAGGAGCTGACTTTGAGTCAGGAGGAATTATAAAGAAAGCTAAAAGCTTAGTACCACTATTAGTACCTCTATTTATTAGTTCATTTAGAAGAGCTGACGAATTGGCTATGGCAATGGAAGCCAGGGGATATAGAGGTGGATCTGGACGAACAAGAATGAAAATACTCAGATTTTCACATAGGGACATAGTAGCCTTTATTGTATTTGTTCTTTTATTTTTATGGTGCATAGCTGTTAGATTTATAGTAGTTTAAAATCAAGAGGATATAAATGAGAAATATAAAATTAATAATTGAATTTGATGGAAGTAATTTTTGTGGATGGCAGAGGCAGCCTAAAGGAAGAACTGTTCAGAAAACAATAGAAGATGCAATATCGAAGATCACTGGAGAAGAAATTTTAATCAATGGAAGCTCTAGAACTGATGCAGGCGTTCATGCAAGAGAAATGGTTGCAAACTTTTTTACTAGTAGTACAATACCAGGAGATAAGTTTAGGGAAGCCATTAATACAAAATTACCTAAAGATGTATCTATAATTAAATCAGAAGAAGTTAGCGAGGACTTTCATGCTAGATATTCTTCAAAAGGTAAAACATACTCATATACTATTGTTAATAGATATGAAAGATTATCTCTAGGGCATCAATATTTATATCATTATAAATATAATTTAAATATTCATGAGATGGGAAAAGCGTGTCAATATTTTATTGGTATTCATGATTTTAGAGCATTTATGTCTCCAGGAAGCTCGATAAAAACAACAGTACGAAATGTTACGGAGCTTTATATAGAGCAAAAGGGTGATAAAATAAAAATATTTATAACTGCAGATGGTTTTTTGTATAATATGGTAAGAATAATAGTAGGAACTTTAATAAAAGTTGGAAGTGGTAAATTAGCGCCTGAAGATATAGAAAATATAATAGTAGAAGGCAATAGAAAACGTGCAGGTATGTGTGTTCCTCCAAATGGATTAATACTAGAAAAAGTTTTTTATTAAATGGCAAAAAAATGTTGACACGCCCGTATGCGTGTATTATAATAGGGTTTGTTTGTTAAATAATTTATGTATATAAGATCCACTAGCCCCGGGTCTTGACATAAAAAGTTTTACTTTAAATTAAGTAAATAATTATTGTAAGTTCAGGGAGGGAAACAGATGAAATCATACATTGCTAAAGCAAGTGAAATTGAAAAAAAATGGTATGTTGTTGATGCTGCTGGTAAGCCACTAGGTAGAGTTGCTAGCCAAGTTGCTTCAATTTTAAGAGGTAAAAATAAACCAACATTTACACCTAACGTTGACTGCGGAGACTTCGTAATAGTAATTAATGCAGAAAAAGTAGTTTTAACTGGTAAGAAGTTAGATCAAAAATTAATGAGAAAACATAGTCTTTACCCAGGCGGATTAAAAGAAACTCCATATAGAGTAGTATTAGATAAGAAACCTGAATTCGCTTTTGAAGAAGCTGTAAGAAGAATGCTTCCAAATGGTGTATTAGGAAGACAAATGTTAAAGAAATTAAACGTATATAGAGGTGCTGAACATAATCATGCAGCTCAAAAACCAGAAGTACTAGAATTAAGATACTAATACGATCTCGGGAGGAGGAATAAGAAATGGCAAAAGTTCAATACATGGGAACTGGAAGAAGAAAAAAATCAGTTGCAAGAGTAAGACTTGTACCAGGAAGTGGTAAGGTTCTTGTAAATAAAAGAGAAATAGAAAACTTTTTTGGTTTAGAAACATTGAGAGTTATCGTAAACCAACCATTAGTTTTAACTGGAACTAAGGATAGATTTGATGTTCTAGTAAATGTTCACGGTGGTGGATTTACAGGGCAAGCAGGAGCTATCAGACACGGTATAGCTAGAGCACTAGTTAAATCTGATGAAGCTTTAAAGCCAGAATTAAAGAAGGCTGGATTCTTAACAAGAGATCCAAGAATGAAGGAAAGAAAGAAATACGGTCTTAAAGCAGCAAGAAGAGCTCCACAATTCTCAAAGAGATAATATTTATTGGAGTATGCAAATTCCACAAACTTTATGTTTGTGGAATTTTTTTTATAAAAATTAGCCACAAATAAGAAGACCTTCAAAAGCAGATAAAAATTATTACTAATGAATTTGAATAATTAAGATAGTATAGCAAACAATATCTGTAGAATTCAAAAAGATTGGAGGAACAATTAATGAAGAAAATCAAAGGAGTTATAATATTATTATGTATCTCTTGTTTAATTTTTGGATTACCAATAAAAGCAAGTTGTGATGAAAATAAAACTCAAAAGATTATATTAATAGATCCAGGTCACGGAGGTATTGATGGAGGAGCAAAATCTAAAAATGGGACAATAGAAAAAGATATTAATCTAACAATATCTACAAAATTAAAAAAACAGCTTGAAAATTCAGGTTATACTGTTTATATGACAAGAGAAGAAGATTCTGAGTTAGACTCTAGGAAAGGAAAGGATCTAAGTGCTAGATGTAAAATGAAAAAGGACACCAAGTGTGATATATTTATTTCCATACATCAAAATATGTTTCCGCAAGCAAGTTGTTTTGGGGCTCAAGTTTGGTATGCATCTAATGATGATAGCAAAGTTTTAGCAGAGAATATTCAAGCTTCATTAAAAGAAACAGTAAATGACAATAACAAAAGAATTCCTAAAGCTGCTAAAGATCAATACAAAATACTAAGAGATGGGTATGAAGGAGCTTGTGTGCTTGTAGAGTGTGGCTTTCTATCTAACTATGAAGAAGAACAAAGATTAAAAAGCGATGAGCATCAAAATAAAATAGTAGAAGGAATAACAAGTGGAGTTAATAAATACTTTGAAGATAAATCGACTAGTTCTTTGATTCTACAGAAATAGTCCCTACGTTTATACTGTTTCTAGGTGATTTATTTGAAGAATAAGTTTTATTCATAAGTAAAAATAAGTTATATAGAATTAAACATATTAAAATTATTACTAAAGAATAAATTATTATAGTTAAAAATCTATTTAAATCTTTGATATTATTACTCATAGTTGAACCCCTTTACAAAATAATTCATCTAATTTAAATATAGTAGTGAAGAGTTATAAATATGAAAATCTGTAGTTAAAATATTTAATTATTCTGCACTCTAAATTATTTATTATATAAAGATAAATATATAAGTGAAAATATAAGTTCATTTGGGGTTGTAAAGAAAGAGAAATAATTTTAAACTTATATGTAGTGATAAGCATAAATAAGAATAGAATTAGTTTTTTGATAATTCTATTCTTAATGTAAGTAATACATAGAGGAGCTGTTTATATGAGAGAAGTTAATGTTGAATTAATTAGAGATGCTGTAAGAAACTTATCTATTGAAGCTAATTATTTTTTAGGATCAGATATAAGAAATGCCTTACAGAAATCAAAGGAAGAGGAACCTTGGAAGTTAGCTAAAGAAGTTTTAGATAAGATAATTATTAATTCAGAAATCGCTAGCAATGAGGAAATGCCTATGTGTCAGGATACTGGAATGGCGTGTGTTTTTGTTGAAGTAGGACAAGATGTCCACTTAGTTGGGGGAAGACTTGAAGATGCAATTAATGAAGGTGTACGTAGAGGCTATGAAGAGGGCTTTTTAAGAAAATCAGTTGTTGGAGATCCAATTAAAAGAATAAATACAAAAGATAATACGCCAGCTATAATTTATTATGATATAGTTGATGGTGATAAGGTTAAAATTACATTAGCACCAAAGGGATTTGGATCAGAGAATATGAGTAAAATAGGCATGCTTAAGCCTTCTGATGGTCTAGATGGTGTTAAGAGGTTTATAATAGATACAGTTAAGGCAGCTGGTCCTAATCCATGCCCGCCAATGGTCATTGGTGTTGGAATAGGAGGAACCTTTGATAAAGCAGCTTATTTAGCAAAAAAAGCATTATTAAGGCCTGTTAATATTAGAAATAACGATGAATTTTATGGAGATTTGGAAATAGAATTATTAGAAAAGGTAAATGAATTAGGAATTGGACCACAAGGATTTGGAGGAAAGACTACAGCTTTAGGATTAAACATTGAGACATATCCAACACATATTGCAGGATTGCCTGTTGCTGTAAATATAAATTGTCATGCTACTAGACATAAAGAAATTATAATATAGAAATTAAGGATAAGATTGAAAGTTTGTATAAGAAATTTGCTATTAGCAAAAAATTTACTTAAATAAATATTCTGATACGAATTTATTTGGAAATAAGTATAGGATTAAGAGGATTTATAATAGTACTGGAGGAAATAAAAATGGAAATAAGATTGCAAACACCTCTTACACAAGAAAAGATATCTACTTTAAAGGCTGGAGATAGTATTTTATTAAGCGGAGTAATTTATTCTGCTAGAGATGCGGCACACAAAAGATTAATAGATTTACTAAATGAGGGAAAGGAATTACCTTTAAATATAAAAGATGAAACTATATATTATGTTGGCCCATCGCCAGCAAAACCAGGAAAAGTAATAGGTTCAGCAGGACCAACTACCAGCTACAGAATGGATGCATATGCGCCAACGCTCATGGATCTTGGCTTGAGAGGAATGATAGGTAAGGGTGCAAGAAATGAAGAAGTAATTGAGGCAATTAAGAGAAATAAAGCAGTTTATTTTGGAGCTATCGGTGGAGCAGCTGCGCTAATAGGAAAAAGTATTATTAAATCTGAAATCATCGCATATGAGGATTTAGGTGCTGAAGCTATAAGAAGAATGGAAGTTGAAGATATGCCATTAGTCGTTATTATAGACGCAGAGGGAAATAATCTTTACGAAATTGGTCAACAGGATTATATAAATTCAACTAAATAGAGTACCTATAACTAAAAAGTTGTATTAAGAAAAGGGAGAAACATATGGGCAGAATTAAGTTACCAGGAAAAGAAAAAAATAAAATAATAATATTACTAATTTTAATTATAATAGCAATAGGTATAATATTTTATAATTTTTTGGTGAATAATGGGTATATAAATAATAACAATAAAAGAAATAATCAAGAAGAGATAACAAGTCCCATAAGTAAGGAAGAGTCAGGTATAAATAATACAATAAGTGAAGATGTAGAAAAAACCAATGACGATAACTCCCAAGCAAACAATGATGATAATAACAACGCTAAATTAAGTATGGAACAAAAATATTCTGCAAAAGAAAATGAATTATACAATGAAGCATATTCATTATTTTTTTCCCACGAATATACTAATGCAATTAATAAAGCCAATGAACTCATAAATCAATTTCCAAACAATAATATGGGCTATAATATAAGAGGAATTGCAAAGTCTTATAATGGAGACTATGATAATGGAATGAAGGATATAGATAAATCCCTAAGCATTGATAGTAACTATGGGTATGCACGATTCAATAAAGCCCTTACATATGAATTATATGGAAATATGGATAAGGCATTAGAGTGGTATAATAAAGCTCTAGAAGTTGAAGATTATGTGTGGAGCTACTACGGTATAGCATCCATTTATGGTAGAAGAGGAGATGTTACCAACACTATGAATTACCTAAATAAAGCAATAAAATTGGATCCAGGAGTTAAAGATGTAGCTAAGACAGAGCATGATTTTGACCCGGTTAAGAATTCGAAAGAATTCCAAAGTGCAGTATATAATTAATTTTAAAGTTATAAGTTCACGGAAATGTAGGAAGTAAAATGAAAGGTGAACTTTAGGAGGAATTGGTATGTTCAATGTATTAGTAGTTGATGATGAAAAAGAAATACGTGATGCAATTGAAATATATTTAAGAGGTGAAAGCTTAAAAGTATTTAAGGCTGAGGATGGACTGCAGGCTCTAGATATTCTTGAAGAGGAAAAAATACATTTAATAATACTAGATGTAATGATGCCTAAACTCGATGGAATAAGAACTTGTTTAAAGATTAGAGAAAAACAAAACTTGCCAATAATAATGTTATCTGCAAAGGGTGAAGATTCGGATAAAATATTAGGATTAAACGTAGGTGCTGACGATTATATTACAAAGCCGTTTAATCATTTAGAGTTAGTAGCAAGAGTGAAATCACAATTAAGACGTTATGAAAAGCCTTTAAGTGTTGAAGAAGGTCAGGATATAATTAAAGTTAAGGATTTAGTTATTGATACTATTGCTAAAAAAATTACGTTAAGAGGAGAAGATGTAAAGGTAACAGCTACTGAATATAAAATTCTTCATTTATTAGCTTCAAATTTAGGTAAAGTATTTTCTATAAAAGAAATATATGAAAATGTGTGGGAAGAAATATTTTATAAGAGTGAGAATACTGTTACTGTGCATATTAGAAGAATAAGAGAAAAGATTGAAATAAACACAAAAGAGCCTGAATACATTAAGGTGGTGTGGGGAATTGGATACAAGATTGAGAAGGAAGATTAAAAAATATTTTAGCAGCATTTATTTAATAGATATATTAGTGATAGCGCTAATAACATTGGTTTTGTTTTCAATTTTAGGGGATTATATACAAATAAATAAGGCACAGCATGATTTAGCAGCCAATAAAATTCAAGATAATGCAATGAAGCTGGGTCTGTTATTTCTTATGTATATCGGATTTATTACGAAGAGTATACTTATAATAAAAAGGAATCCCAAAGCACCGCAAATTGAATCCAATTTTGTTAAGAATATGGTTTTTGTTATTAGAAAGGGCCTGCAATATAAGGAAACAAGAAATACAATAATAATATCTATATCATTAGTACTAATATTATTAATTGTGTATCTATATTTTCTAGCAACTGGAGGATATGAAAATAATATTTTCGTAAGATTTTTTCAGACATATCCATTTAAAGGGAGTGTATTTGTAATTATAATTATATTTCTGACCATGATGTATGCATTAAAAAAGACATTAGATATAATTATTGTAAATGATGCTCTTAGAAAAGTTGGAGAGGGAAATCTACAAGAAGATATTAAGCTTGATGGTTCACCTGCAATAAAAGAATTAGCTGAAAATATTAATTTAATAAAAGCCGGATATAAAGAGATTTTAGAAAATGGCGTGCATAATGAAAAATTAAAAACTGAATTAATATCTAATGTATCTCATGATTTGAAAACACCATTAACTTCAATAATAAATTATGTAAATATACTAAAGAATAATGATATAACAGAAGAGGAAAGAGCAGAATACTTATCAATATTAGAGAAAAAATCTTTAAAATTAAAACTATTAATTGAAGATTTATTTGAAATGTCAAAGATTAATAGTGGAAAGATAAAACTAAATAGAGAGTTAATAGATATATTATCATTAATACATCAGGGGATAGGCGAATACAGTACGTTATATGAAGAAAAGAACATCTCTTTTAAAGTAACAAGTGAAGAAGATGCAGTATATATGGAACTTGATGGGAAGATGATGTCTAGAGCCATAGAAAACATAATAATTAATGCATTAAAATATTCATTAAATAATACTCGAGTATATATTAACATTAAGTTAGAAAATGACCATATTAAAATTGGAATGAAAAATATAGCAAATTATGAAATGAATTTTAATGAGGAAGAGATGTTTGAACGATTTGCAAGAGGAGATAAGTCCAGAAATTCAAAAGTCGAAGGTTCAGGTTTAGGGCTGGCTATAACTAAGAGTATAATTGAATTACATGGAGGAGAAGTTAAGATAAAAAAAGAAGGAGATATGTTTAAAATTTATTTAATTCTACCGATAAATAAAGAATAGTAAATGTTAATAAATAAAATATATCAATTAAGTAGTTAATCTATGTAAAATTAAAGATTAGCTACTTTTTTCATATATATCTATAAATTTTAGCGTTTTACAAATATTATCCTAGCAATTATAATGTACAATATGTTGTATAGAGAATACAAAATGCATTGAAAAAACACAATATGTGGTGGAGGAGATTCGAGGAATGTCAGCTTTAAATCAATTATGCAAGGATGCAGTTTATAAAATTAAAGACAGTGAAGGAATTTATACTGAAGAGAAATTATTAGATGCTTTAGAGCACATAGTAAGAGATGGAATGAATAATAATGATATAAGAAAGTCATTAACCCAAGTTGCATTAGAATTAACTACAGATACGGAGCCGAATTGGCAATATGCAGCTGCTACTATGTATACGTATGAACTATATGATAAAGTAAGAAATACGAGAAATTTAGATAACAATGAGGATTTATATAAAAATTACTATGAATTCATTAAACTTTTAACAGAAAGAGGTCTATATGGCAAATATATTTTAGAGAATTATTCAAAAACTGATATTTTGGAATTAGAAAATGAGATAAAGCCAGAAAGAGATTTTCTGTTTAATTATAGTGGAATAGACCTTTTAGCAAAGAGATATTTAGTTCAAGACTATAATAGAAATCCAATAGAACTCCCTCAGCAAATGTTTATGGGAATAGCTATGCATCTTGCAATCCCTGAAAAACAAGAAGATAGGGTATATTGGGCAAAGAGATTTTATGATGTACTAAGTTCATTAAAGGCTACTATGGCAACACCTACAATGTCTAATGCACGAAAACCGTTTTATCAGTTAAGTTCATGCTTTGTTGACTCTGTAGAAGATAGTTTAGAAGGTATATATAAATCTCTTGATAACTTTGCTAAAGTTTCTAAATTTGGTGGAGGTATGGGGATATATATGGGGAAAATTAGAGCATTAGGAGCTCCAATTAGAGGGTTTAAAGGTGCTTCAGGTGGTATAATTCCTTGGGTTAAGCTATTTAATGATACAGCCATAGCTGTTGATCAATTAGGGGTTAGAAATGGGTCTGTTGCTATATGGCTTGATGCGTGGCATAAAGATATTCCGGAGTTTCTTCAAATAAGAACTAATAACGGGGATGATAGGAAGAAGGCTCATGATGTATTCCCGGGTATTTGCTACCCAGATTTGTTTTGGAGACTTGCTGAAAAAGATATAAACGCTGATTGGTACATGATGTGTCCACATGAGATAAAGTCAGTGAAAGGTTATGCGTTAGAGGATTTTTACGGTGTAGAATGGGAAGAGAAATATTATGAATGTGTGAGCGATGAAAGAATAGAAAAAAGAATAATGTCAGTAAAAGACTTAGTTAGATTAATTATAAAAAGTGCAGCTGAAACAGGCGCGCCATTTGCTTTTTATAGAGATACGGCGAATAAAATGAATCCTAATAAACATAAGGGAATGATATATTCTTCAAACTTATGTAGTGAAATAATGCAGAACATGAGTCCAATGGAAATACAAAAGAGTGAGATCTTAAAAGATAAAGATAGTTATACTGTGGTTGAAAAAATAATACCGGGGGATTTTGTTGTATGTAACCTTTCCTCTATTGTCCTAGGAAATGTAGATGTGCTTAAGGACGAAGAATTGGAATATGTTGTAGAGACTCAAATAAGGGCTATGGATAATGTTATTGATTTAAATTATTATTCTGTTCCTTTTGCTGAAATAACCAATAAAAAGTATAGAGCTATAGGTCTTGGCACAAGTGGATATCATCACATGTTGGCTAATAATAAAATACATTGGACAGAAGATGAGCATATGGATTTTGCAGATAAAATATATGAAAAAATAAATTACTATGCAATAAAAGCTAGCATGAAAATATCTAAAGAAAAGGGAGCTTATGAAGTATTTAAAGATTCTGATTGGGATAACGGGAATTATTTTGAATTAAGAAATTACACTGATGATAAATGGAACATACTAAGAAGTGAAGTTAATAAGTATGGTATTAGAAACGGCTACCTAATAGCTGTTGCACCAAATGGATCAACGGCAACAATTGCAGGAACTTCAGAAGGAATTGACCCAATTATGGCTAGATTCTATTTAGAAGAAAAGAAAGGAAGTATAATTCCTAAAACAGCACCGAATCTCTCAGAAGAAAATTATTGGTACTATAACTCAGCTTACAACATAGAACAAACTTGGTCAGTTAAAATGAATGGGATACGCCAAAGACATATAGACCAAGGTCAGTCTTTTAATTTATATATCACAAATAATTACACTATGAGACAAATAATGAATTTATACATAGAAGCGTGTAAATGTGGAGTTAAATCCATTTATTATGTCAGATCAAAATCACTTGAAGTAACTGAATGTGAAACTTGCTCAGCATAAGTGATGCTCCAAATCTTGTATTTGGTCAGCAGAACTTATGCAAGGCGAAAGCAGATAAGTGAGAGTCCAAATTTTACATTTGGATACTCGAACTTATACAAAGTGAAAGTGAGAGTCCAAATTTTACATTTGGGTTCTCGAATTTAGTTAACTCGTGTATACGAGTTAACTTCCTTAGAAAATGATTTGGTAACTCGAATTTACTCAGCGACTGGGGGGGGAGTCGAGAATCCTTCCTTATTAAAAGAAGATTTTTAAGTATTGTGAAGAATAGGAGAAGTAATATGAGCATAAATAAAAAACCTCTTTTTAATGAATTTGGAGATAGAGAGATCGGCAAAAAGAGGCTTATAAATGGTAATACCACTAATTTAAATGATTTTAATAATATGAAATATACTTGGGTATCGGATTGGTATAGACAGGGAATGAATAATTTTTGGATACCAGAAGAAATTAACCTTTCTCAAGACTTAAAGGATTATCAAAATTTATTGGATGAGGAAAGAAATGCATATGATAAGATTTTATCATTCTTAATATTTTTAGACTCAATTCAAACGGCGAACTTAAGTAATATAAATAATTATATAACAGCTAGTGAAATAAACCTTTGCTTAACAATTCAAAGCTTCCAGGAAGCAGTACATTCACAAAGTTACAGCTATATGCTTGATAGCATCTGTTCACCTGAAAAGCGAAATGAAATACTTTATCAATGGAAAGATGATGAAGTACTTTTAAATAGAAATAAATTTATAGGTGATTTATATAATGAATTTATTAATAATCCTACCGAACATAATTTATTAAAGACTCTAATGGCAAATTATATTTTGGAAGGTATATATTTTTATTCGGGTTTTATGTTTTTCTACAATCTGGAGAGAAATGGCAAAATGGCAGGTTCCGCACAAGAAATAAGATATATAAACAGAGACGAAAATACTCATCTCTGGCTATTTAGAAATATTATAAAAGAATTACAAAATGAAAACCCTGAATTATTTACAAAAGAAATAAATAACGAGTTAAGAGAAATGATGAAAACTGGTGTGGAGCAGGAAATTTTATGGGGGCATTACGTTATAGGAGATAAAATTCAAGGAATAAATAAGAAGTTAATAGAAGATTATATAAAATATCTAGGTAATAAAAGATTAAGAGAAATTAGTTTAGAACCATTATTTAGTGAACATAATGAAAATCCAGCTTCCTGGGTGGATATTTTATCAAATGCTAATTCAGTTAAAACAGATTTCTTTGAAGCAAGATCTACAGCTTATGCAAAAGCTACAACTTTAGTTGATGATTTGTAAATTTAATTTATTAAAAGACTAAAATAATAGGAAAAGTTGGATAAAACATATTAGCGACATGCGTATTTAGTAAAAAATCATAAAAAAACAGTTAAATTAACTTAATTTTTTTGTAAATTATGATATAATAGAAAGGGTTTATACTTAAAATAAGATTTGTAATATACAAAATGTAAAGGGTAATATTTTATAACAAAATTTACAATCGAGGAGGAGTTCCATATTATGAAAAAAGGTATTGCTGCTTCTAAGGGATATGCAATAGGAAAGGTATTTTTACAAGAACACGAAGAAATCGTTATAAGCGATGCTAAAATAACTGATATAGGTGCTGAAAAAGAAAAGATGCAAAAAGCTCTAGATGATTCTAAGGCACAATTAGAGGTTATTAAAGTTAAAGCAGAAAAAGAAATGGGTGCTGAAAAAGCAGCTGTTTTCGAGGCACACATAACATTATTAGATGACCCAGAATTTACTGGTGCAATGATGATGGAAATTGAGAATAATAGCATTAATGGATTAAAAGCAGTTGAAAGTGTAACTAATACTTTTGTTGCTATATTTGAATCTATGGATGATGAATATATGAGAGAAAGAGCTGCAGATATTAAAGATGTATCTAAGAGAATAATATCAAATTTTGCTGGCAAGGGTGGAGACTCTTTTGCAATAACAGAAGATAATACAATAGTAGTAGCTCATGACTTAACTCCATCTGATACAGCAGGATTAGATAGAAGTAAGGTTGTAGGATTTATTACAAATATCGGTGGAAGAACTTCACACGCAGCTATAATGGCTAGAACTTTAGAAATTCCAGCTGTACTTGGATTAGGAGATATAACTGACTGTGTTAAAACTGGAGATGCAGTTATTGTTGATGGATTAACTGGGGATGTAATAATAAATCCTTCAGAAGAAGTTATAGCAGAATATAAGGCTAAAAAAGAAAAATTCCAAGCAGAACAAGAAGAATTAAAGAAATTAATAGATGTTAAAACAACTACTAAATCAGGTAGAAGAATCGAAGTTTGCGGAAACATCGGTAAACCAGAAGATGTTCTTGGCGTTTTAGCAAATGGTGGAGACGGTGTAGGATTATTCAGAACAGAATTCTTATACATGGATAGAGACAGTGCTCCAACAGAAGAAGAACAATATGAATCTTATAAATTTGTTCTTGAAAAAATGGAAGGTAAGCAAGTTGTAATAAGAACATTAGATATCGGTGGAGATAAGACTCTTCCATACTTACCATTACCAGAAGAAATGAATCCTTTCTTAGGATACAGAGCAATAAGACTTTGTTTAGATAGAAAGGACATATTTAAAGTTCAGTTAAGAGCATTACTTAGAGCTTCTATATATGGAAACCTTGCAGTTATGTTCCCAATGATTTCAGGATTGGAAGAATTCCAACAAGCAAGAGAAGTTGTTGAAGAATGTAAAGCAGAATTAAAAGCTGAAGGAAAAGAATACTCAGAAAAGATTCAATGGGGTATCATGGTTGAAATTCCAGCAGCAGCAGTATATGCTGATGAATTAGCTAAACATGTTGATTTCTTCTCAATTGGAACAAATGATTTAATTCAATATACATTAGCAGCTGACAGAATGAGCGAAAAAGTTTCATACCTTTATAATCCAATGCATCCAGCAGTACTAAGATTAATAAAGATGACTATTGATGGAGCTCACAAGCACGGTAAATGGGTTGGAATGTGTGGAGAAATGGCTGGAGATGAAGCAGCTATTCCAACATTAGTAGAATATGGATTAGACGAGTTCTCAATGAGTGCTACATCAATCTTAAATGCTAAGAAGATAATGTTAGAGCAAGAATAATATTATAATAATATATCGTTTATATAATTAAGGCTATCTCAAAATTAATTGAGGTAGCTTTAATTTTTGATTTAATTGCGATGTTATTAAAAAATATAATATACTATAAAATATGAGAGTATTTTATAGTAAGAGTAATAAGGGGAAGTTTATGGATAAAAAGGCTACAAGGGCTTATGAGAAAGCTATGAATTATTATGAAAAGGGTAAGATAAATAAGGCATTAGATATATGTGAAGAAATACTGTCAGAAGGATTAGATAATCCAACTGTATTAAATTTTAAAGGCCTTCTATTATATCAAAAAGGTAATTTAAATGATGCAATCACAGTTTGGAAATTAAATTCAGACTTAAATAATGATAGCATTGCAGAGAAATATATAAAAGACTCAGTAGCGGATGAAGAGCGGCTGGAATTATATAAACTGGGTGAACAAGCGTTAACACAACTTAAAGTAGATAGAGCTTTAGGTTTCTTTAGTAGATGTGCAGAAAGTGGTTTTAATTCAATTAAGGTAAATACTGCGATTGCTTTATGCTATCAAAAAAAAGGCGATTTCTATAGAGCAAAAGAGTATGTAGACAAAGCTTTATGTATAGATCAAAACGAAATTATTGCTAAAAATATTGAAAAGGAATTGAAAGAAAATGGGGTATATTTAGAGTCAAAGAATAAATCAAAAAAAAATTTAGTTTTAATAACAATTTTATTTGTTATCATTGCAATTTCAACTGGAGGATATGCAGTTATATCCAAAATAAAAGGCAAGAATATTAATAATATAGCAGAGAAAAATGGTAGCAAAAGTTTAGAAGAAGAAAATATAGGTGATAAAAACAAGGAAACAGAAGATAAAGAAAAAGTGCAAGTTAATTCAGAAAATTCACCTAGTGAAAATAAGAATGAGGTACAAAATACTAATATTGATAAGAAGAAATTAGATATTCTAATATCTAATAATGATTTAGATGGAATATATGAACAAATAAAAAATGTACAGAAAGAATCAATAAATAGTGAGGACTCTGAAATATATAAGAAAGCTGTTGACCTAATGAAAAATCAAGGGGTATCAAAATTTTATGAATCTGGATTAAATAATTTTAATCAAAGTAATTATACAGAGGCTAAGCAATCACTAGATAAAGCATATACATATTGCGAAGGAAGTAGCTTGAAGGAACATATTTTATTCTATAGGGCAAGCGCATCATCTAAGTTGTCGGATAAAGCAGCAATATCACAATTTGAAGAGTATTACAAACAATATCCTAAGGGAGTATATACGCAAGAGGCGTTATATGAATTAGCATTATTAAACGATTCTATAGATAAGGAGAAGAGTAAGACTTATGCTAATACATTAATCAAAAATTATCCGAATTCAATTTATGTGAATGATAATATTGTGGGAATATTAAAAAGCTAAAAATATAATTTTTGAGTTCAGAATTTTAAGTGAGTTAATAATAAAATGTTGTTATATTAATAGTTATATTAGGTTAACATAAATATACATACATGATTAGCGTTTTAATATGGGAAATAATAATCAGTATTTATTTAAGATGAAGGATAGGTGAGAATATGATTTCAATAGTTAAAGGATGCAATGTGTATGCCCCTAAGCATTTAGGAATTAAAGATGTTTTAATAGTAGGTGGTAAGATAGAAGGGATATATGATGAGCTTAATATTGAAAATAGCTCACTTAACATTGAAATTATTAACGGAGAAAATAAGCTGCTTTTTCCAGGATTTATAGATGGTCATGTTCATATTATAGGTGCTGGAGGAGAAGGCGGATATAACACAAGAACGCCTGAAATGCCATTATCTAGTTTAGTGAAAGCTGGAATAACCACAGTTGTTGGATGTATAGGTACAGATGGTATATGCAGAAGCATGAAAGAACTAATAGCTAAGGCTAAAGCATTAAAGCAAGATGGAATGTCCGCATATTGTTTAACAGGTTCTTATGAAGTACCTGTTAGGACTGTAACAGAATCAATTAAAGATGATTTAATGTTAATTGAAGAAATAATCGGAGTTGGGGAAATTGCTATATCTGACCATCGAAGTTCACAACCAAGCTTTGATAGTTTTGCTAATCTAGTTGCTGAAAGTAGAGTAGGCGGATTGTTATCAAATAAATCTGGAATAGTTAATGTGCATTTGGGAGATGGTGAAAGAAAGTTGAACTATTTATTCGAATTAATAGATAAAACAGAAATTCCGGAAACTCAATTGTTACCAACTCATATTAATAGAAATGGAAAGCTTTTTAAAACAGGACTAGAATATGTTAAAAAAGGTGGATTTATAGATTTAACAACAAGTTGTGATTTGGAAAATTTAGCTGAAGGTGAACTTAGAGCAGCTGAGGGATTAAAGAAATACATAGATGAAAAATTACCTATAGAACATATAACTTTTACTTCAGATGGAAATGGAAGCATGGAGAAGTTTGATAAAGACGGGAAATTATCAGGTTACAAAATTTGTTCTGTATCAACACTATACAGAGAGGTTAAGTTTGCTATTACAGAACTAAATGTACCAATAGAAGATGCTATTAAAGTAGTGACTTCAAATGTAGCAGAAATTATGAAGTTTAAAAATAAAGGAACTATAGAGTGCGGAAAAGACGCAGATTTAGTTATTGTAGATGATAAATCCTTTGATATAGATACAGTTTTTGCAAATGGAAAAAAAATGATGGAGAATGGGGAAGTACTTGTAAAAGGTGTTTTTGAAAATTAAGAAAAGGGGTAAGCTAAATTTTAAAATAGCTTCCCCCTGTTTTTTACATAAGTAATAGGATCTAAGTTTTAGTTTTAAAGAATGTATGATGTCCTATTGTTGTTTGATTGACTTTCTGCGTTTCTTTCATCCAGTTACATGTTGCGGTGGCCGGATTGTAGAAAAATAAGGCATCATTTGTTGGATCCACACCTTTAATTGCATCGTAAACTGCATTATAACAATCTTGATTTGGACTGGCGTTTATTTTACCATTTTTAACACAAGAAAAGGCATTCTTTTGAAATATAACTTCTCTTATTGTGTTTGGAAAATGTGGATCTGTTGTACGATTTAATACTACAGAAGCAACAGCTACTTTTCCGTTATATGGTTCACCAGCACTTTCAGCATAAACAAGTTTTGCCATTAAGTCTATATCTTCACCCGTTATATATAATTGTTGAGTATTGTGATTAATAACTTCTAAAACATCATCATGTTTTTCGTTATTTTGTGAATTATTATTTATATTATCATTTGAATAATTTTTCTCACTTTTTTGATTTATAGAAATACTTTGAGTTTCACTACAAGCTTCGCCTGAGACTGTGGCGAAAGTTGGATTTACATTAATAACGGAAAGATATAGTATTAAAGCAGTTACAAAAATACTACATTTCTTTTTCATAAAAAACCTCCTTAGGTATAGTGCAACAAGTAATATTATTACCAAAGAAAGTAATTATATACACTATTTATTTCTATAATCATTTATAGGTTTTTCTAACGATTTCAACTAGAATAATAAAGGTTAGGCACATTCAAAAAAATAACAAGTCCATTTGCCAGACTATTTTCCATCATCAAAGGAGGTTAA
>NZ_AUUU01000119.1 GCF_002760435.1 Clostridium sp. LS | reverse complement strand
TTTAGTAAATATGTAAGTATATTCATATAATAAGTCCAATTATAATGTTGGATATCAATAAAGTTTTATAAAGAAATGTAAATATTTTTACTTTTGAGCATTAAAAAGTGATAGTTTTTATGGAATGTAATTGAAATTGGTATTCTATATGTACTTTTTTACATTATATGTTATAATATAATGAATTTGTAGTTAATATGAGGAAGCTGATGGAAATTTTTGGGGTTTTAAATAAAATTTAATAAGTTTAACAGCTTTTAGAATAACTACAATGATAAATGCAGAACTTTCAGGAGGAAGTAAAAATGTGTAAAGAAGAAGATGTAGTATACCTGGAGGAGGAAAGATGTGTAGGATGTAATAAATGCCTAAGTAATTGTCCAGTACCTGGAGCTAATATTGCCTATCTTGTTGATGGAAATAATAAGATAAAAATCAATTCTGAGAAATGTATTAATTGTGGCGAATGCATCAAAGTTTGTGATCATGATGCAAGAAATTATAGAGATGATACAGAAAGATTTTTTCAAGATTTACATAAGGGAAAAAAATTATCAGTAATTGCGGCACCATCTATTATTGCAAATTTTAACGAATATAAAAAGATATTTGGGTACTTAAAAAAAATAGGTGTAAATTTTATTTATAATGTATCCTTTGGAGCTGATATTTACGTTTGGGCATACATAAGACACCTAGAGAAAGAAAATCAAAATACAATGATATCTCAGACTTGTACGCCTATTACTAATTACATACAAAAACATCATCCAAAGTTAACTGAGAAACTTGCGCCGGTACAAAGCCCAATGATAAGTACAGCTATTTATATGAAAAAATATGCGAATATAAATGATGATATCGCTTTTTTATCGCCGTGTATTGCTAAAATTGATGAAATCAATGATGAAAATACTCATGGGTATGTAAAATATAATGTGACTTTGGAAAAATTCTCGAAATACCTGAAAATTAATAATATTGATATATCTAAATATAATGAATGCGACTTTGATAATATTGGAGGGGGACTAGGTTTTCTTTTTAGCAGGCCTGGAGGGCTTAAGGAAAATATTGAAGTATATTTAAAAGATGCATGGATAAGACAAGTAAACGGTATAAAATATGCGTATGATTATATAAAGGGGTATGGAAATAATATAAAGGACCAGAAAGAGGTACCTTTAGTTGTTGATATTTTCAATTGTTCTTATGGATGTAATTTTGGGACAGGTTCCTGTAATAAATATGCCTGTTCTTCCAAGATAGATGAAGTAGATTATTTATTCAATAAATTGAAGAAAAAAAAAGAAGCAGATAGTGTTGAAAATAGTAAGACAAAGATAATTAATTGGACACATGATTATTTTGATAAAAATTTGAACCTTGATGATTTCAAACGATTTTATCATAAATATGGTATTGCTAATGATATAGTTGAACCTACTAATGAGCAATATAACGAGATATTTGTAAAGATGAATAAATATACTGAGGAGTCAAGAAATATTAATTGCTCGGCATGTGGATATGGGTCTTGTAAAACTATGGCTAAATGTATTTTTAATGGCCTTAATGTCCTATCAAATTGCATTGATTATAATAAGAAAGAAGTAATTAATGAGCATTATTTATTAGAAACCAGAAGTGAGTTTTTTACTAATATATCTCATGAATTAAGAACACCATTAAATGTTATTTATTCGGTTTTGCAATTAGAAAATATATATAAAGACAATTATTCTGTAGATGATATTTTAAAATATAATAATATAATCAGGCAAAACTGTTTGCGACTAATAAGATTGGTTAATAATATTATAGATTTATCTAGGATTGAAGCAGGATTCTTTAAGCCACTATTTAAGGTTGAAAACATAGTAAGTGAAGTAGAAAATATAACATTATCAATTGCTGCTTATGTAAATAATAAAAATATGAATTTGATTTTTGACACTGAAATGGAAGAGTTATATCTTAACTGTGATGCCCATTTAATTGAAAGAATAATGTTAAATTTATTATCTAACTCTGTGAAATATGGAAAAGAAAATGGGACCATTGAAGTTAATATTTATAAACCTGACTCAAATCATGTGACTATTAGTGTAAAAGATGATGGAATAGGAATACCAGAGGAAATGCAGCAAAAAATATTTGATAGGTTTCAAAAAGTTGATACAAGTTTATCTAGAAAAAATGAAGGCAGTGGAATAGGGTTATCTTTAGTGAAATCTCTTGTAGAAATTCAAGGTGGAACAATTACTTGCAAAAGTAAGCGTAAAGAAGGGGCTGAATTTCTAATAACCTTTCCTATTGATATTAAAGAGCAAAAGCTTTCCGCAGATATGGAAGAACACATTCTATATAAAAAAGAACGAATTGAAGCAGTAACTATTGAGTTTTCGGATATATACTTCTAGAAATGTACATATGTTTAATATTATAATTCATACTGACCACAAAAGTGGTCAGTTAAGAGCATTACTCCTTTATTCAATTTGGGTGCTTTTGTTTTTTTTAGCCTAATATAATAAATTTTGGTACCTAAAAAAATCCATTTTCTTGTATATAATAATGAAAGGTGGTGAAGCAAATGGGGAACATTATTAAGATTATTATGTATACGGAAATAAAAAGAGAGAAGCATAGAAAGTTAAAGTTTGAAGCTTTAGAACAGACTATTTCAAAATATAACAATTGGTTAAAAGAAAGTCGTAGAGAGGATAAAGTGGAAAATTATGAACAGTTCTTACGAGCAAATTAATTATTTCTAGAGGTAAGTTAAACTAAAAAGTTTGATTTACCTCTTTTTTATTAATAGAAAGATAAGATGCAATAGATATGAGGAATAATATAATTAAATTGAATTAAAATACATAAATGTTCGAAAATTGAAATTATATATACATAATTTACTAAATATGTTATAATAAGAGTGGTGAAGCGTGAAGCATAGAAAAAAGTTTATAAACATCAAGTTCAAAATAATTTTAGAAGGTGAATAGCAATGATTACATCAATAAGTGAAGATAGCAAATATATCACGAGCATATCTAATGGAAATGAAACTATTTATTCTGATGTTACAAAAGAAAAGGGGGGAAATGGGCAATTTTTTAGACCACATGACCTTATAGAAGCAGGATATGCATCTTGTTTAAATATTACAACCAGGATGATATTAGATTCAATGAATATAGAATATAATAAAATTGTTGTGGCTGTGGATTTGGATAGGCGTAATGAAAAAAAGACAATATTTAAATATAAAGTAGACATCATCGGGATTATCGATGAAAGTATTAAAAATACTGTAATAAAAAAATTGAAAAATTGTCCTGTAACTAAAACACTATCAAAGGAAATAGAATTTCAATGTGAGAATAAGTAAAAATTATTATAAATTTTATACTGAATTTGGTAATTATTTTACATAATTTGAAAATATCAGTCTGTAAATAATTTATATTATATATTATAGTAAAAATATAATATATTGGGAGGAATGATAATATGAAATCGTTAGGAATAGTTAGAAGAGTTGATGATCTTGGAAGAATAGTAATTCCAAAGGAAACTAGACAAGTACTTTTTATTAATGAAGGAGATGCTTTAGAAATATTTAAGGATGAAGGTGAGATAATATTAAAGAAGTATTCTCCAGGATGCACCTTCTGTGGAAATATGGACAACATTCTAGAATTTAAAGGGTTATGTATTTGTGGTGAATGTAAAAATGATTTAAAATCTAATTATTAGCGTACATTAATTTTAGTTTAGGCTCCTTAAGATTATTTTGGGGCTTATTTTCATTAAATAACTATGAAGTATAAAAATAAATTAGTTTTACTATTCTGTAATACTATATTAACAAAAGGTTAATAACTTTGACAAACAACTGACAAAAATTAATAATAAAATATTAATTAGAAAGGGTGTTTGATAACATGGAAAAAGATAATGAAGAATTAGAAATTAGAAATATAGTTACTAAGAAGGATAAAAAAATATTGAGCAAAGCATTAAATGGAATAAAGGGATGGAATTTTAACCCTGTAGCAGTAGTTACAAATGGAATGGAAGATTATTACTTTATATGTAAAGTAAAAACAATAATAGAAAATTTGCAAATGAAAATGGCAAGAATATATATTAAAGTTCAAGAAGGAAATAACCCAAGATTATTAGCTATTGAAGAAATAAAATAAATTGAGATGCGCAACCTGTATACTTATTAAGGATAATCATATACATTTTATATAATTTGTAAATACTTTTTTTCATAATAAATATAGAATACAAGCAGTAATTAAGTTAATTACTGCTTATATTTTATAAAAAAATAATTAATAAATTATATTAAATAATATTGATTCTTTTTTAGGGCTATGGTATTATATTCATATACCATAACTGGTAAGAACCCCTTTACCTTAATACCATAACACTTTCATATTTTTAACGGAGTAAAAAGCGGCCATAAATTATGACTGCTTTTTATCATGAACATTATGTTAATAGGAATAAAAATGAATTACAGAAATATAATGTAAATATAAGCGTTAAAGGAGGAAAGTGAAATGGGCAAGTTGATAAAATTTAATATACATGAAGATATAAAAAAAGTAAATAATAAAACAATTGGGATAATGAATATAAAGGAGTTGGAAGGAAATATATCGGGCTATAGTTTGTGGCTAAAAAGTAATAATAAGGTTGATAAATTGACCAACTATGTTGAGTATCTGCAAATTAAATAAATATTTTTAGGGGCGGCTTAATTTTAGATTTAGGCTGCCTTTATTACATTGTCGAAATATTCTTTGATAAAAATTATTAAATAGTATTTGATGTTTTATAATATTGTGTTATTATAATATTATAACAACCCCTTAAACCTTAACTCTCTCTCAAGTTGATAAAATAAAGGTACAGCTGATTTTTAGCTGTACCTTTATTTTATACACATAAATATTTAGATATACATAGGATGTAGTATCATTAATAACTGAGGAGGAAATTTAATGGGATACAACTTCGTAAGGGGTAGAAATTATGGAAGACGCTTTCCAATAAGAAACCAATCACCAGAAGTTAATCAAGCTCCGGAAAAATGTCTGAGAGTATTAAACCACAATCATGAATTTTTATCAAGCACAGATTACGCTGAGGATGATAATAGAGAGTTCCATGATCACCGAATAGCTGGGGTGACTGGTGCTGCAATTAAGTATGGTGACTCTCATGTGCATAAGATTGAGGTTATTACAGATACTTTTGAGGATCATTTTCACGGAATATGCGATACAACCAGTCCAGCAATCAATATTTCTGGCGGTAAGCACATTCATTTAGTAAATGGTGAGACAACTTGCAACGATGAACATTCTCATGACTATTATTTCACAACTTTAATTGAAGACCCTAGCAATACACCAGATGATAAAGAATGTTAATTAATTATAATTAATATTAAAAACATCAGTACTACATTGCTGTAATACTGATGTTTTTAGTTTGCATGAAATTAAAAGGGCAGGTAAGGTCTTGTTTGTATATTATTTAATAAAATAACTCTAATCCAAAATATCGCCTATTTTCAGAATCTGTATACTTTAGTGGTCCGTTATATAGGACAGTACCAGCGTATTTCCCATTAGTTATTATTACATAGTTTTTTAGATTATGATCTGCTGATTGTAAAGTATATTGGTATCTTTCAAGTTCTTTTTGATAATCATCTGCATTTAATCTCATAATTTGAAGAGCTGATATTTCTTGTTCAGATATATTTCTGTCATTATTTATATCAGCCATATTGCCTAAGGCAGTTTTTAAACCAGGTGAAATTTGATTTGCTTTAAGAGTATTTCCATCAGAGCCAAAAGCATTAGTATTGTTATATTTGCTTAATTGTCTTTCTGATTCAATGGTTTTCGCTGTATCACTAAGAATACTTATATCAGATTTAAATTCTGAAATAGATTCATTTGTACTACTGACGTTTTTTAAAGCTTTGGAAAAGTCTGTGATAATTGTAAAAACAATAGTTATTAGTAACA
Organism: Clostridium sp. LS; assembly: GCF_002760435.1. Lineage (GTDB taxonomy): Bacteria > Bacillota > Clostridia > Clostridiales > Clostridiaceae > Clostridium. The sequence continues at coordinate 1,265 of NZ_AUUU01000119.1, read as the reverse complement.
AAGTAAGAATTAATAAAATTATATTTGATTTTTTTATAAAATTGAATCTTTTTTGAAAATCTTTGATTATGTTGATATGGTAATTACAAACTGCTAATTTTTTAGTTTGCATCTTTACACCATCCTTAAAATTTTTTTGCAATTTAAGAATACTATTAAAATATTAATTTAAATTTATAAAATCGTAAAAAAGAAGTTAAACTTATAGAATTTATTCAATTGTATATTATGCATGCACAAAATATACGTTACTAAAGTACATATACATCAGTTAATTTGTGGTGATATAATTGCAAATAAAGAATTTTTGATAATGGAAGTAGTAATGCAGGAGGATTATTAAATGAAAGTATATATATTAGATACAGGATATTTAGAAACTGATAAAAATAATGTAGTAGGTGGGGCAACAATGGGAACCTACAGTAAACCACACGTAAAAAATGAATGGATTAAGCTTCCTGTAATGGCTGTTTTGATAGATCATCCAGATGGGAAAATACTATATGATTTAGGAAGTAATCCTGAAGCTATGAATGGATATTGGCCTAAAAATCTTCAAGAAATATATCCATTATATCAAACGAATGAACAAAGATTAGAAAATCAACTAGCTCTTTGCGGCACAAAACCTGAAGAAATAAAGAAGGTTATTATTTCTCATATGCATTTAGATCATGCGGGAAATTTAGATATGTTTAAACATGCTGATGTATACGTAGCTAAATCTGATTTTATGTATGCTCAAACAGTAGTTAGACTAAATCCTGATCCTTTAACCCATGGTGGATATATAAAAGCAGATTTGGATATATCAGTAAAGCAATATCATTTAATTGAAGAAGATTTTGAATTTGCAAAAGGGGTGGAAATTATAAATTTGCCAGGTCATACGCCAGGGTTACTAGGATTAGTAATACATTTGGAAAAGGAAGGAACATTAATTTTTCCTCAGGACTGTGTATACTGTTCAGAAATATATGGACCGCCAGTTAAGGCGTCAGGGTTACTTTATGACAGTCTTTCTTTCTTTAAGTCAATTAATAAAGTAAAAGCATTAGAAAATAAATATAATGCTAAAGTTTTCTTTGCACATGATGAAGAATTTTTTAATTCAATAAAAGTTGCTCCAAATTATTATGAATAATATTCCTAAAAAGTATAAATTATATTTGGTTTTAAGATAATAATAGTGGTAGAATGTAATTTAGGCACATGAAAATAAATAACAAGTCCAAAGTTGCCATGGATATTTTTCATCAGGC
>NZ_AUUU01000118.1 GCF_002760435.1 Clostridium sp. LS | reverse complement strand
AAAGTAGTTTTTTCTCCACCTTCAGTTAAAAAAGTCAAAGCTAAAGTATATTCCATTAATAGGTCCCCCTTTCATAGATTTGATTAAGTTAATGCCATTAAGCGTTAACTAAACTAGAGGCTTCATTTACAAAGTAATCTCTAGTTTGAACTGATAAAACAGCCTTTATTGCTTCTGCAACATCATAGATATTTTGAGGAGTAGCATCTGTTTTAACATTAGAAAAAGTCTTCTTAGTAAATACGGCGTCCCCTGCTTTGTCGGTGCCACTTTGAATCTCAATGCTTAATGAAGTTGTTTGAAGTGATTTTGTTACAGCCATAGTTTTAACCTCCTTTATTTTGATTTCATATAGGATATATGTCTTTTTATTGAAAATCACATTAATTACTAAAAAAGTTTATATTAATTTTTTGATTGTATCTAAATGAATGAATAAGATTTTATGTTTGTAAAAAAAGAATTTATATAATAATTGATAAAAGGCTCTAAAATTTAATGTTTACTTGATAAAAATATTGAAAAATACAAAAGTGAATGGTATACTTTACCTAATAATAAAAATGGTTGGTGATGAGGTATGGAATTAAATGAGAAAATAGATGGTTTAATAAAAAAAGAAGAGAGGGAAAACATATATTATATACTATACATTGGTGTATCGGCTTATAAAAGATTATTAGAAGATAATCCAGAACTTGAAAAATCAGAGTCATTTTCAGAAATAAGTACTAGAATTTTAAGCTTTGTTGTCAAAAGACAATTTGAATCAGATGTTTTATCAATGGATTTTCCATTTAAAGTTGAAATAAAAGATGTGAATCCCTTTAAGAGTAAAGCCTTATTTTTAAATAATAAGCTAATAAGGCTGAAAATAAATAGGACACCTAAAAGGAATAAGCTTCATAATAGTAATAAGATATCTAGATATATGCTTGAAGAAGCAAAAGTTAATGACAAACATTTAAAGCAAGTGAAATTTCTGTTATTTGATAATGATGCAGAAGTTGGGGAAGAAAAGTACACTTTTATGATTTTAGGTTATGGAGTAAAAAATAAAGAAATAGATCATTTGGATTTTATGATTCCAAGCTATAATATGAAGTACGCTGAAGAGATCTTTAATGGATTAGAAGAATATAAGCAGGCTATAAGAATGGATATAAATAATGAACAGACAGAAAGAAAAATAGCATTTCTCAAAGAAGAAGCTAAAAAATTAGTAAAGTAGTTTAGGAAGGTGAAAAAATAGTTATGAAGGTTATAGAGTTTGGTTCTATAAAGGATAACAAAATAGTTCCAGCGAAATTAAAAGAAGCTAGGGTGGCAAGAGGGTTATCTTTAGCACAACTTTCAAAACTAATAGGCATATCAAGTCAAGCAATATCACAATTTGAAAAAGGTGAAACAAAACCTAGCCCTGCAACATTAATAAAATTAATAGATGAGTTGAAATTTCCAATTAACTTTCTATGTTCTTCCAATAGTGATGAATCTGAAGAAAATGTTATATATTTTAGGAGTAATAAAAATATAACTAAAAAATTAAAGGATGCATGCAAAGTAAGAATTAATTGGATAGACAGAACATACTCATTTATAAATTCGTATTTTGATTTGCCCAAAGTAGATATTTTGAGCTTTGGTGAATTAGATCCGGAAAGTATAGATAAGCTTGAAATAGAAGATATTACTTTGAAAATAAGAAATGAATGGGGATTAGATCAATCTCCAGTAGGAAATTTAATAGATTTATTACAAGCTAAGGGTTTTGTTATTACAAAACTAAAGATAGGGACTAAAAAAGTAGATGCATTCTCTACATGGAGAAACGATGTACCCTATATCTTTCTTGGAGATGATAAAGATTCAGCAGTTAGATTAAGATTTGACCTTGCACATGAATTAGGACATTTAATTCTTCATAAAAATATAGATAAAGAAGAGCTTGAAGAGGATAAGGAGCTATATGATAAGATTGAGTATCAAGCAAATTATTTTGCATCGGCATTCTTATTGCCTATAGAAACTTTTAATAAAGAAGTAATTTCATCTTCAATAGATAGTTTTATTTTATTGAAAAAAAGATGGAATGTTTCAATAAGTGCAATGATTAAAAGGTGCCAAATGGCAAATATTCTAACTGATAATCAAATAAGATATTTGAACTCACAAATGATAAAGTATGGATATTATAGAAAAGAACCTTTGGATGAAGAAATAAAAAAAGAAAAGCCATATTTATTTAAGCAGGCATTTGAGATATTGATTGAAAATAATATTTTTACAAAGGAAGCCCTATTAGAAAAACTTGAGTTGAATAAAGATGAAGCAATAGAAATGTATTCATTGGATGAATCTTTTTTTAAGAGGAAAGATAATATATTAAAATTAATAAAATAGAAAAAATTTCATAATATAAATTTATACAGAGTCAATATATAACATTAGCAAAGTTTGTTAATGTTATATATTGACTCTGGCTTTGTACTTAAAAGTTATAAATTCTGAATAGTACAATATAGCTTGAAAATTAAAATAATTTATTCAATTATATTACAAAATCCAGGTGTATAGATAATTGATTTATTTATGAGCTATTATGCCATAAAAATCCTCACCAATATCTATAGTTGATATATCAGAAAATCCAAGTGAATCTAACATTTTTGTTAGATAGATTCTATCTAATCTATGGTCTATAGGAGGTCCAAATTCACCGGTGATTTTTTCCCATTCAACAATAGCAATTTTTCCTCCAGGAGCTATAATTCTTTTTACTTCGCTTAAAAAGTTTTCTTTATCATTAGCTTCATGTAGTACAAGGCTGATAAAAGCAAATGTAGCTTTATTATCTTCTAATTTTAAATTATTTTCTTCTGTCAAAATAATTTCTATATTCGAAATATTATTTTCATTTATTTTCATTTGAACGTCTTGGAGCATTTCAGGTGATATATCCATTGCAATTATTTTACCACTATCTCCTACAATTTTAGATGCTGGAATAGTAAAATATCCAATTCCACAGCCTATATCAGCCATCATATCTCCTTTTTGCAAACCAAGGTTTATAAGAGTTTGTTTTGGTGGTAATAATTTTCTCCTTTGTTCATTGTCAAGTTTATGTTTATTTTTTGCATCAAATTTATGTGTCATTATTTAAGTGAACCTCCTAAAATTTATATTTACTTATATTATATAATTTAAGCATTGTAGTAAGGAAATTATAAAGTATAAGAATATTATTTGCTTTTAATCAATAAATAATTATTAGGTAAAAGATACATGCTATGCATATTTATATATAATGAAAGAAATTATGAAACTATCATAATATAAAAGAAGAAAAATTAATGTGATTTTATCACAGAACATTAAATTATATTATGATAAGTTAACATTATAAATAAAATCTTTTTGTACGAAGGAGTGTTTTTAGTGAAAAAGGCTGCAGGAATTGATAAAGTATTTAGATTCATTATTGGGCTAATATTATTAAGCGTTATATTTTGGGGAGATGGAAACTTAAAATATTTAGGAATAGTTGGTGTAATTCCTATAGTGTCAGCTACTTTTGATATTTGTCCTTTATGTCTAATCTCAGGTAAAAAATCATGCAAGATAAAAAAGTAGCTGCTTTCATTGAGCCGCCTAAAAAAATACCATTATTTTTGAAAATAGGAATATATATATCTAAAAAAGTGACTAAAAAAGATTTACTTGTGCCCAAACTTCTTGCCTGGTATCCCAAAGCTGCAATAAGTTCAGGTATTCTTGAAGCTATGGTGGCTCATGGTAAAGGTGACCTGAATAAACGTATTTTAAAACTTATAAGAATTCAAGCATCTCTAAGCGTGTCATGTCCATTTTGTATAGATATGAATTCATTTAAATATGAAGAAAACGAAATAACTAAGGAAGAAATGCATTGCTTGACAGGAAAATATAATATTGATGACGTATCTACATTTAATACTAGAGAAAAATTAGTAATAGAGTATACAAAATTTATATCACAAACTCCAATTAAAATACCAAGGGAGTTTATGGAGAAAGTAAAACTTAATTTTGCTGAACGTGAAATAGTTATTATTGCCAGTACTGTAGCTCAGGTTAACTATTGGGCGAGACTTATTCAAGCATTAGGAGTTCCACCTGAAGGTTTTTCTAATCAATGCGAAATATAAAGTTATAAAGCTTCGAGTTGGAGCTTTATTTTTTATACAATTTATATTTGTGGTAAATATAGTCATGTTATAATATAAACAACATATCATATAAAAGATTGTTGAATATTATTTAAATAAAAATGAGTTAAGATATATGGATATGCGGAAAGGAGTAATGACTGTGTTAATACATATTGGAACAAAGAAGATTGAAACGGAAAGATTGATTTTAAGAAGGTTTGAGTATGCAGATGGTGAAAGCATGCTAAAGTATTGGATAAGTGATCCTAAAATTCAATCTATGTATTCTGAGCCAGTATACTCAACAAAGGAGGAAGTTAAAGCGCTTCTCGATAAATATAAAAGTTCATATGAAAAAGATGATTACTATAGATGGGCTGTTGAACTAAAGGAAACAGGTGAATGTATAGGTCAGATTGCATATTTTTTTGTAGATAATAAAAATCATTTTGCAGAAATAGAGTATTGTATTGGAAAGAATTTTCAAAAAAGGGGACTAGCAACTGAAGCCACAAAAGCTGTTATAAAATATGGTTTTGATAATATTAATTTACACAAAGTTCAGATAAGTCATAAATCAATAAATACTCCTTCTAAAAAGGTAATTGAAAAATGTGGATTTGTTTATGAAGGTACACTTAGGGATTTCTTTTATGATAATGGAACATATGTAGACCGGTTATATTATTCAATTTTAAAAGATGAATTTATGAAAATCTAATTAAATTTAAGATAAATTGTACTAGTAATATAGTGGAAAGTTTCATAAAAGATGATATTTTTAGGAAGATGATGTATAATATTATGTGTTAAAGTATAAAATGTTATGCTTTAATATACAAAATATTATATGTTAAAACACAAAAGGGAGAGGTATGTATCATATGGAAATTTTAAAATTAAAACCAGCTATTAAAGATTATTTATGGGGTGGAAGAATATTAGTTGATAAGTATAATAAAGAAAGTGATTTAGATAAAGTTGCTGAAAGCTGGGAGATGAGCAACCATAAAGATGGTAGTAGCACTATCATTAATGGAAAATATGCTGATGTAAGTTTTAGAGAATATCTAGAAAAAGAAGGCAAAAAAGTATGGGGAGAAAATTGTGATAAATACAATGACTTTCCAGTGATGATTAAATTTATAGATGCTAAACAGGATCTAAGTATCCAAGTTCATCCAAATGATGAATATGCTTTAAAACATGAGGGGGAATTTGGAAAAAATGAATTTTGGTATGTGTTGGATGCCGAACCAGGAGCTTTTCTTTATTATGGTGTTAATGAAGAGATGACTAAAGAGCAGTTTAAAGAAAGAGTTGAAAGTGGAGTAATTTGCAATTATTTAAAAAAGGTCAAAGTAAAAAAAGGTGACTGTTTTTTAATCAAAACTGGTACCATTCATGCCATTGGTGCTGGTATTGTAGTTGCAGAGATTCAACAATGTTCAAATTCAACATATCGTGTTTATGATTTCGGAAGAGTTGGGGTTGATGGAAAACCACGTGAACTCCATATTGATAAAGCTGTGGATGTTACAAATCTTAAAACTAGCGAAAAAAACGGTGAAGCAGATGGAGATCCTATCAATCATAAATCTTATGTTTCTACACTACTTACCAATAATGAATATTTTATATGTACAAAGTATGATGTTAGTGGTGATGTTACATTGAATGCGACAAATTGTAGCTTTAATTCAGTTGTTATTATTGAAGGAAATGGAAAGATTATATCAGATTCTCAACAGTTTCAAATTCGTAAGGGAGATAGCTTTTTTATTCCTGCTGGATATGGTTTATATACTATTTCTGGAAATGTAAATTTTATTTTAACTAATTTATAGTATGGAAGTAGTTTTATATGAGTGTATATTAATAATACCCTTGAGTCAGGTTATTAAACCACATGATTTATTATGTGCTGGATTTGCCTCATGTCTTAATATTACTACAAGGATAGTATTAAAACGTAAGAATATAAAAGATGAAAAGGTAATTTTTTTGGTAGCTTACATAATATTAAGGCACATGAACTTTTATTTTTTCATGTGCCTTAATTGATAAGTTAATAATTAATTTGAGGTATCATTAAGAGAGCAAATAGCTAAGCCTCTAGAACCGGCACATGACATATGCCCTTTGCTAGCATTTTTCCCAGATTTAGAATTATAGCTAATTCCAGATTTCCTCATTCCTTGTCCTGGTATTCCTGTACATGCATCCATATTATTTTGTAAGGATTCCTTCATAGAATCTCCATCTTCTTTTGTTATTGTTCCATCTGCTACAGCTTTACCGATAGCTTGATTTCTCTCTTCAAGTAGTTCTGCCTTAAATTCATCTTCTGTCATTCCCTTTTCTTTTGCTAAATCATACATTGTTTTTCCAGAGTTAAAACCGGCTGTAATTTCAGCATCTGTCATGCCAAGTTTATTCTTTAGGACTGCTTCAACATAATCATATCCTCTTATACCTGTAACTCGTGCAAGTCCAACTTGCTGGTGAGTATAGTTTGTTGATGTTGTAGTTTCTATGTTTGCAGCATAAGCAGTCATACCTAATCCCATGGTAATAGTCATAGCAAGTCCTAATATTAATTTTTTTGATTTCATTTTTAATGCCTCCTTGATTTTTATGTTTCAATTTCATGGGGTATACTATGATAATAAATCAATTCACATATGTAGAAGTGTCTTAATTGTGAAATAAAAGTACACATTTAGGACACAAATTTAGTTGTTAGTGATGATATAATTTTGGTAGATAAAAGAAAATAGTAAGTTAAAGGTGAGAGGTGATAAAAATGAGTAAAAACATTCTGATTGCTGATGATAATATGGAAATAATCAAAATTTTAAAGCCTTATATAGAAAAGGAAGATTTTAATGTGATTTTTGCTCTTGATGGAGAAGAAGCTTTATTAAAATATAAACATTATAATCCAGAATTAATTTTACTTGATATTATGATGCCGTTAATGGATGGGATTGAAGTATGTAATGGAATTAGAAAGGAATCAAATACTCCTATTATAATGATTACTGCTAAAAGTGAAGATGCGGACAAAATACTGGGATTAAATTCTGGTGCTGATGATTATATTATAAAACCATTCAGCCCTGGAGAAGTAGTAGCAAGAATAAAAGCAGTGCTTAGGAGAATTACTCCAGTAGAAAATAATAAGCTATCAATAATTAAATATTCGAAACTTGAATTAGATATTAATAATTACTCAGTTAAAATAGATGAAGTACATATGAATCTTACAAAAAAAGAGATTGAAGTTCTATGGATGCTTGCAAGTTCACCTAATAAAATTATCAAACGAGATGATCTTTTAGATAATGTGTGGGGAGTAGATTACTTTGGAGATCCAAGAACAGTGGATACTCATATAAAGAGAATAAGAGCTAAGCTTGACCTTAATGGACAGTATAACTGGGATATTAAAACTATGTGGGGCATGGGGTATAAATTTGAGGTGGAAGATGTTTAAGAAAAATATTACTTTTAAATTGACCCTTGGATTTTTAGGAATTGCTGTAGTTTCAACTCTTTTCATAGGTATTATTGCTTTAAATATATTTAGAAATAATATTTATGAAGTTAAAAAGAATAATATGCACAAACACGCCACTGCAATTTCCGAAACTATTAAACCATATGTGAGTAATTCCTTAAATGATGAAGAATTTATTAAAATGATACAGTTAATTAATGATATTGATAATGCGAAAATTTGGATACTTAATATAGATAAAAGTATTATAACTGCATCGGATACTGATGATGATATTAAGCACATTAATGATTCAGAAATAAAGGATTTATATGATGATATTAACAGCAAAGTATTAGAGGGAACAGAAGTATATGATGAAGGCTATAATCCTTATTATAATGAAGAAATGATGACAATAGCCGTTCCAATAAAAGACAATAACGCCATAGTCGGAGCTGTAATTCTAAATTCATCAATAACTGATTTATCTAATTCCATGAACAAATTCTTTCTAAATTTAATTTTAGCTGTTTTAGGTGAAACAGTTCTTGTAGGTGTCTTAGGATATTATTTCTCAAGGAATATTTCTAGACCAATAAAGAAAATTAATTCATCTGCCTTGGAACTAGCAAGAGGGCATTATGGAATAAAAACAAATATATATCAAAAAGATGAAATAGGAGAATTATCAAATTCATTTGACTTGTTATCTTTAAAACTTAAGCATACCATTAATGAACTTTTTGAAGAGAAAAACAAGCTAAGTAATATCATAACAAGCATAAGTGAGGGAATAATAGCTTTTGATAGAACCTTCAATATTATAAATACAAATGAAGCTGCTATTAAACTTCTTTCATATAAAAAGTTAAAAGATAATACAGAAGTAGTCAAAATATTATCAGATTTAGATATAATTAAAGAATTTAATTCTTCCATATCTGCTAATGAAAAAAAAATAATTTTAAAAGAGCATGGAGGCAAAGTATTAGAATTTTCAATATCTCCAATAAAGAACAATTCAAATGAGATTATAGGTGGTGTTATTCTTATTCAAGATATAAGTGAAAAAGAAAAGCTTGAACAAATGCGCAAAGATTTCATTTCAAATGTTTCACACGAATTTAGAACTCCATTAACGGTTATTAAAGGTAATTTAGAATCTATTGTAGATGGAATGACAAGGCCGGAGCATGTAGCGGAAACCTGCATTACACTCATAAAAGAAACAAATAGACTTGAAAGAATGGTTAAAGATTTGCTTAATTTAAGCAGGTTAGAATCGGGAAAATTGGAGCTTGATTTTACAGAACTTGATGTAAATATGCTTATTAATGATACTATAAGAAGCCTTAAACCTTTATTATTTGGTAAGAATATAGATTTGCAATTATCTTTAGGAAGGGATTTACCTAGACTATTAAGTGATTACGATAAATTAAAGCAGTTAATAATTATATTTTTAGATAATGCAATTAAGTTTTCTACAAATAAAGGAGTTTTAAAAGTAACAACATATACAGCTAATAAAAATATTTATATAGCTATAAAAGACAACGGTATTGGTATACCTAAAAATGAAATTGCATATCTAGGTGAAAAGTTTTATAAGGCGGATAAAGCAAGAAATGCAAATACAGGTGGAACTGGACTTGGTCTTTCAATAGCAAAAAGATTAGCAAAAGTTTTAGATGCAAAGTTTTTTATAGAAAGTGATCTAGGAAAAGGTACAACAATAACTATTTCATTTTCAATCGTATAGACGGAGGTGATTTTATGAGACACGGATATCATATGGGATATGGTTTTTGGGGTTCAGATATTTTAATTCTTATTTTAATAATTTTTGCTGTTTTAGTATTTATTTTGTTAAGAAATAATAAAACTGAAAATCCATTTAGAGAAGACTTAATGGACATTCTTAAAGAAAAATATGCTATAGGAATAATTAGTGCTGATGAGTATATAGAAAGAAAGTCAATTATTGAAAATATGAAATATTCAAATCTTTATATAACCATTCTTCTAAAAAGATATGCACTTTGCGAGGTAAACACTAAAGAATTTTTTAATATCAAGAATGAAATCGAAGGTATTAACATTGATAATATTACAAAGGAGAGACTTGTAAAAGGAGAATTATCATATAATGAATTCAAATTTAGAAAAGGTAGTGAAGTTTAGTTGATATTCTATAAAGATATAAAGAATAACTATAATAAATAGAAAAGTATAGGGGGAATAGAGATGAGAAGAAATAAATTATTAAAAAGTTTACGTTATATTTTACTAGCAATATTTTTAATACATAGTACAGTTGAAGCTTATCTTCATCAGCTTCTAGGAGGAGGAAAGGAACCATCAATACATGCTCTATGTCCTTATGGAGGGCTAGAGTCACTTTATAGTTTGATATTTGGAAGAACCTTTATAGAAAAGATATTTTCAGGTACTATAATTATTCTTGTTATAACATTAATAATAGCATTAATATTTAGAAGAAGTTTTTGTGGTCTTATCTGCCCATTTGGAGCACTTCAAGAGTTCTTCGGAGTCATAGGAAAAAAAGTATTTAGAAAAAGATTTGTTATGCAAGAAAGTGTGGATAAGCCTTTAAGATATCTTAAATATATTGTTTTTCTAGTTACATTGTATTTTGCATGGAAGACCGCAGGTTTATGGATAAATCCATATGATCCTTGGGCTGCATATGGACATGTATCTGCAGGAGTAGAATCCTTAACTTCCGAATATTCAATTGGTTTTAGCGTTTTAATAGTTATTTTAATTGGTTCATTATTATATGATAGATTTTTTTGTAAATATCTCTGTCCTATGGGTGCAGTTTATGGAATAGTTTCGAAATTAAGCCCAGCTAAAATTACAAGAAATGAAAGCACTTGTGTTAATTGTGGTATATGTAATAAAAATTGTCCTGTTAATATTAAAGTTTCCGAACTTAAAGAAATAAAATCTGCTGAATGTATCAATTGTCAAAGCTGCATACTTTCATGTCCTAAAAATAATACATTAGAATTTAAGGTTAGTAACAAAGCCATTAAACCGATATTTGTACTGATTTTTCTATTTACATTATTCTTTGGTGGAATTGGCATTACAAAGATTATGGGAGTGTATGAAATTACACCGCCAGCTGTAACTGCTGAAACAAGAATAGCTCCAGAAGAAATAAAAGGTTATATGACTATAGAAGAAGTATCAGTAGGATTACATATAGAATTAAATGAAGTGTATAAAAAACTTGATTTACCTACATCTATTCCAAAGGATACTAAATTAAAAGATATTAAGAATATAATTGCTGATTTTGATGTAGAAGATGTTAGAGAAAAACTAAAATAAACTTGGATATAGATAGAAAGATGCACATTGAAATACGCAGACAATATAATATAAATGATTAATTTATTTCTAGGAGAATTAATAATATATCATGGAGCAAAATGTTAATGAAATGACCAATAATAAACTATTACAAGAGGCGCTAGAAGGAGTAAGGAAGGCTGTTCAAGGGGAAAGAGAAGATGAATTATTCTATGATTATCTTATAAGTCAGGCACCTACTAACGATCAAAAAGAAATAATAATATCCATCAGAGATGATGAACGCAGACATAACAGAATATTTAGAATGATTTATGAGGATTTTACAGGTGAGAAAGTCTCAGCTGATAGTGAAGAAACCTTTGAAGAACCTGAATCATATTTAGAAGGGATTAAGAAAGCTTTATTTGGAGAGTTAAGAGCGGTGGAAAAATATAGAGCTATTAGAAGAAGATTACCTATGGGAATGTATAGGGATCTATTATTTGATATAATTACAGATGAATTGAAACATGCTTCAAAGTATAATTATCTATTTACATTAAATAGTACTATGAATAATTCCGATATGAATGGAAACTTAATGAGACAGGATGTAGCAAACACAAATAATAATACCAGTACAACAAATAATATAGCTAGTACTAATACAAGTAATTTTACTCCAGATGATTGGGTTAGGTATATAACACCATTAGTTAATCGTGCTTTAGCAGAATCAAAAGAAGGTATTAATCCTGAGCATTTATATCAAGAATTTATACTTTCAGGTGTACTTGTTGGACTAGGAAAGAATCCCCAAGATGCCATTGAACAAGTTGAAAAATGGGAAAAAACAGGTACGTCAAAGTTACTTGCGATGAGTAAGATGAACAGATATTTTGAGTATTAAGGTAATAGTGAAATGATTTTGGATAATACCAGATCTAATTAAATAAAAGTATAAAAAATAATAAAGACAATAAACAAGTGTAGTTATTTGAGGTTATTGTCTTCATTTATGCACTTTATAAGAATTACTAGCTATTATTGTTTTATAAATTTATACGAAGCAGAAATAATAAGCATGATACCAACTGCTATATAAAATCCTATTCTAAAATCACTTACGCCCAAGCTAATAGCAAGCAAAATTATTATAACAATAATTGTTATGATTGCGCTTAATCTTCCTTTAATAAGTGGTGAGTTATATATTTCACCTTTTTCTCTATATTTTAGCCATGTGATATAAGTAAACAAATTAATGATCCAATTAAAAAATGAAAAATAAGAAGAAGAAGATATTAAATAATTAAAAAGTTTTGATCCCAAAACAAAGGCTATTAAAACAACTACAATTGAAATACAAGCAGTTGTAAGCCAGGAATATTTATGAAATTCTCTTCCTGTAGAAGTTCCTAAAATTTTAGGAGCTTCCTTTGCATGAGCCAGCGAGGCAAGTATTTGAACACATCCATAATAAGTTCCTATCATAACTGAAAATGTTGATACTAATATAGCAGCATTAATTAAAGTTGATGCCCATCCATAGCCTATATTATTAAAACTTTGAACAAAAGGAGATATGTCGGTATTTATTAAACTCCAGTCAACAGTAGAAACTATAACAAACATAGATAGTACATATAACGATACTATTCCTAATGTTAAAAGCACAGTTGCTTTAGGTATTTCATAACAGGGTTTTCTTGCTTCAGAAGTTGCCATGGCAACAGTGCTAATGCCACCAAATGTAAATATTACTATTAACATTGACTGCAAGAAACCTGATACTCTATTTGGAAAAAATGCGGAAAAACTAGTAAATGGATTTGGATTTACCTTTATACCGCTTCTTGAAATATAGAGAATTCCTAAAATAACAAAGAATATTATAATAGTAATTTTTATTATTGCCATTAAAGATTCGATATATCCAAAATATTTAGTTCCAAGTCTATTTATGAATATAACAATAATTAAAGAAGCCAAGGCAAATACAGATGATGAAATATTAGGCATCCAGTACTTTAAGAATATACCCGTTGCAATAGCCTCAGAACCTAAAGATAAAATTCCTGAAGTAAATATTACCCATCCTAATAGAAATCCTATAAATTTACCAAGGTATTGCTCTGTATAAACACGAAATGATCCTTTAACAGGCCTATTTATGCTTATGCTTGTCATTGAACCAAGTACTTGTGACATAATTATACCGCCTAATATAAATGCTAATACGACTGAAGGACCAGCTTCACTTATAGCTAAACTTGAACCAAGGAAAAAGCCTGCTCCAATGATGCCGCCAATTCCTATTCCTGCTAAACTATACGCATTTAAGCCGTTTTTAGAGGATTCATTATTATTATTATTTACACAATCTTTTTGCTTCAAACATATCACTCCTAAGTTAAACTATTTTTAGTGTTCCATATTTTATTATTTTTAAAAGCATTAGTGTTTCTTTATTATAGAAATAAAATAAAAATTAATCTTTCCATAATTCCTCCACAATTGACTTATATAATTAACTACATAGGAAGTAATAAATTTATAAGCACAAGGAGGAATTGGTTTATGTTTTGCAGAGGATACGGTGGTTTTGGAGGATATGGAGGCTTTGGCCCAGCAAGTTCTATAGGATATGAGGGAATGTTTATAATGATGGGATTTAAAATGTTAATATTTATTGCTTTAATAGTTTTTGCTTTTAAGATACTTAAAAAATATACTAATAAATCTAATGATGTAATGAAAATACTTAATGAAAAATTTGCTAGTGGAGAAATAACTCAAGAAGAATATTTAAAGAGAAAGGCAATACTTTCACAAAAGAATTAAGTTTATAATTAAGATTAGAGTAAGACATGTTTATACTTAGTGCCTTGTTCTAGTCTTTTTTGCAGTCAGGCACTATAACATAATCACAAACTTGTGTTTGAGCTGAAAGGTGAGTAATAAATTTATAATATTTAGTAGTAAATGATAATCAAAATACATTATGGAAGCTAATAGCTACTAGCACAAGTTTATAATGATAATGTGCTTGTAGTTTTTTTATTTTATACAAGTTATTTGCTAAAAGTAAAGTTATATTAATGTTAAAAATGTTAAGACTTGTTCCCAAAATGGTTAAAAGATGATATCATTATATGGGGAAAGGATGGGAGTTTCTTGGAAGTATATAATGGTTCTGAATCATTAAATGATAGGTGTAAACATATCTTTAGCATTATACAAGCAAATGGACCTATGACTAAAAGTGAATTAATTAATATAACCCAAATAAAATCAACTACGTTAAGCAGAGATCTTAAAATATTGCTTAATGAGAAAATTATTGTTGAAAGTGATATTGGTGAGTCGACAGGAGGTAGAAAACCTGGTTTATATGATGTAAACCAAGAAGGATTTTATATTATTGGAATTGATATATCGAGAATTTATACCAAAATAGTCATAACTAATTTGAAATTAAAGATAATAAAAGAAAGATTATTAAGTCATGAATATGATATCGAAACTATATCTGAAATTATTCCAGGCTGCATAAGAGAGTTGTGTATTAAATTACAAATAAAAAAATCATCAATTGTTGGAATTGGAATTGGAATAGTTGGTGGATTTAAGATTTATCCATTATATGAGATGTTAAAAAAAGAATATGATACCATGATATGCATTGACAATGGTGCTAATGCTGCAGTTATTGGAGAGTATAGTTTTGGGCTTGGAAAGGGTAAAAAAAATATTGCATATATTAACTGTGGTGTGGGAATTAGAACTGGAATTATATCGTCAGGTGTTTTGATTCGAACAATTAATAATACAGAAGATGCTTTTGGGCATATGATCGTTGAGGTTAACGGGCAGCAATGTTCTTGTGGTAATTACGGATGCATAGAAAGTTATGTTTCAATATTAAATATAACTAAGGAATTTATCAATAGAATGAAAGAAACTAATCCATTAGGTTTAAAGAAAAATTTAGATAATATAAATTATCGTGATGTCTGTAGTTTAGCAGAAAGAGAAAATGAAGTTGCTATGAGTCTTATTAAAGATTCGGCTTTATATTTTGCAATTGGACTTTCAAATTATATAAAGTTGTTTAATCCAGAGCTGATAATTTTAAGTGG
>NZ_AUUU01000117.1 GCF_002760435.1 Clostridium sp. LS | reverse complement strand
TTCTTACAACTACTGTTGTAATTTGTTTTTATTTTTCGTCACCCTCAAGCGACTTTCTTAGTATATCACCTGATTTCGACCATGTCAACACCTTTTTTAAAATCTTTTAAAGCCTTTAATTAAAAGCTCTTTATTGGTTCTTTCAAGATGTATATGTCTCTTAGCGATGTTTTTTATCTTAACATATATGATTACTCCTTTATTATTGTACTAAGTGCCATTAGAACTATTTATATTAGCCATTATACTTTTTTTATACAAATTACTTCACTATACTATTATAGATACACTAGGATTAGTATATTAATTCCTACATAATTAAAGCAAGTTCTATCAGCATTATACTACTAAACAAACTTGCTTAACTGCCTGCAAAAATTTACATATAGCGTTTTAAAATATTTATTCTATTATTTTTTATTGTTGTACCCTATTTTTTCTAAAATGATTAATGCAGTATCTTCAATTGCTCTTTCAGTAACATCTATAGTTTTACATCCTATTTTTCTCATTATTTTATCTGCAAAGTCAAGCTCTTCTAATACCCTAGCATCTCCAGCATATTCAATATCAGATGTAATTCTATGAAACTTATCCAATCTCTTCTTTCTAATTTCAATTAATCTAAGTGGATTTATAGTAAGTCCAAATACTTTCTTTTTATCAATTTCGTATATTTCATCAGGGACCCCTACCTCTGGCATTAGTGGAATGTTTATAGCTTTTATGCCTTTATTAGCTAAATACATACATAATGGTGTCTTTGAAGTTCTTGAAAGGCCAATTAATACAACATCTGCGTTTTTTAACCCTCGATAATCTTTACTATCATCATATTGCATCGCAAATTCCATTGCTTCTATTCTTTTGAAATATACTTCATCTGTTTGTCTCATAGCACCAGGGTTATATGTAGGATGCGTTTTTAATATACTAGATGCCACATTAATTATTGGCCCTAATACATTCATAACTGATATGTTCTTTTCCATTGCTTTTTGTGTTAGATGTTCCCTTACATTAACAGTTATTATTGTAGATACTATTATTACATTCTCACACTCAGCTGCAACGTTCATCACATCTTCAACATCTTCTAACCCTTTTACATATGGAATTCTTTTAACATCCACCTTTTCTGTAAACTGGCTAGCTGCTGCAACTGCAACTTGATGTGCAGTTTCTCCTATAGAATCTGATACTGCTAAAATTGTCAACATAACTTATACCTTCTTTCTCATAGTTTCATAATAATCTTTTATCCCTTAGCCTATTTTCATTGCATGCATTTCATTAATAAATTAATAATGTATGCATATTATCTTTATTTCTATATTAACCCAAACTCACTTCATTTAATAGTAGTGAATTTTTTTACTGCTTATGTTAAACTTTAATATAGGTTAATATTATCACAATTGGAGGTGCTTACATGAAAAATAAAAAAGTGTTGACCATAAGTGTTCTTCCCATAATGTGGACTCTATATATCTTATTTGAGTTTGTTACTGGAAGAATAAATGACTCTCAAACAATTTTCTTTAACATAGTACTAATTTTATTATTTGCATTAGTCGGTTTATTTACTTACACTTTAGGAATTAGATATGAAGCTGGATTTAAATTTAATACATTATTAGTTATATTTTTATTCTTTCTTTTACTTGATCAAGGAATAAAAATTTCAATAAAGTTATTATGGTTTA
The DNA here is from genome assembly GCF_002760435.1 of Clostridium sp. LS. Classification (GTDB taxonomy): domain Bacteria; phylum Bacillota; class Clostridia; order Clostridiales; family Clostridiaceae; genus Clostridium. Next base: position 696 of record NZ_AUUU01000117.1, on the reverse strand, counting down.
ATAATGATTTTCCCATAATTAATAATATGCTGTATTTTAGACCTATAATTAATACTGAAGGCTCTTGGTTAAACGCAAGATTTGGTACGTCTGTTAGTTTTCCCATTCTAATTACTTTAAATATACTTGCTATTTTTGTTTTCATTGAAGTGTATAGATACTATTTATATAAAGGGAATAAAGACTTTTGGGCTGATATGTGCTTTGTTTTTGTAAGTTGTGGCGCAATTTGTTCGCTTATTGATAAACTGTTTTATGGAGGAAGTTTAGATTTCATTGGTATAAGTAATTTATTCATTGCAGATACGAAAGATTTATATATTAATTTAGGTATATTATTTTTTGCACTTACAATGTTTAATAATGGACATTTATCTTCGGGCGAGGATACATCTCTTAAAGATGATTATCAAACATTAAAGAAATTTTTATTATTTATAAGAGATGACATCCTACACAATATTAACTCTCTTAAGAAGTAATGTAATAGACTCTAACATCATTACTAAAACATAGTCTTACTTAAATTTAATAGAAAATTTTTTATTATTAAATTAAAAAGAGCTTTTACTTTGGGTAAAAGCTCTTTTATATAAATAATACTAAGCAAGTTTTCGATAATAATTACTTTATAAAAGTTATTGGTGGCTCACCCGGGAATCGAACCCGGGACACCATGATTAAAAGTCATGTGCT
>NZ_AUUU01000116.1 GCF_002760435.1 Clostridium sp. LS | reverse complement strand
AGATAGTGTAAAGTGAGCTATGAAAAAATAGAAATAAAACTTATCTGACAATATTAGGAAAAACTATAAAGTTTAGCAATTTAACAATTAATTTTAAGTACAACAAAAGACCTCCGTCGCCGAAGGCAAAAACTGTAAAATGTATTAGGTTTATCTTTATTTTAGGAGAGTTGATTTTCTTGCATATAAAGTATAGTTTGCTGGCCAAGACTAATAAGTATTTGCCATTTAGCAGGCATGTTATCAGCTTGTTTTAATTGGTCAATCTCATTTAGAGGTCGCCAATAATTATAAGGATGTGGGCGCAGAAAGTTGTAATATGCAACCCAAAGTGAGACTCCGTAAAGGGCACCGTCTTCACTCCCATAACCACAAGTAACACGGTATGATGATTTAAAAGTACGATTTAAGCGTTCTACTACCTGCTTAACCCAACGGTATTTCTTAGAAACCGCATCATCATTTGTAAGTCCTATTACTTGAGTGAGGTCAAAAATCTTATTTTCTTCTAGTTCAAACTGTTGTTTAGCTAGAGGATAAGCACTATAACCATCAGCAATAAATTTTAGCATTTTACCAGGAAAGCTTTGAAATTTATCAAAAGCCATCCGCATAGCGAGTATGCATGGACCAACGGCTCTTGTGTCAGATACCTGATAACCAAGAATAGACTTTTTGCAAGCATCCATAACAATCCAAACATAATGCCTGATACCTTTTACTTTTATGTAGGTTTCATCGGCAGAAAGGATATTGGAAGGTTTATAATCAAATGTATCTACAAATGGTTTAATTACAGTAGCAGCAGTTAATGCATAGTTAGCAACCATAGTATGTGATATTTTTATAGCATGTATCTCCGCTAAAGCGTGAGCGGTTTGTCTAGTTGAAAGCTTAAGATTAACATGGTAAGTCAGACATAATCCCATAATATGAGGATTAAACTTCTTAAAATTAAAGTTGATAGCTCGCTTGGAAAGTGTATGTAAATTCATCTTAAAGAAATCAACAGTAAATTCTCTATAAATATAGTGAAGCTTGTATTTATATTTCTCAGAAGATTTTATATCACTAGGAAGTCTTTTAAGACCATCTAAGTAGTATGAACACTTAGGGTTTGTACATTTATGAATGCGAAAATGCTTACGGTCTTTCTTTTGAGAAAGAGTATGACCACAATGAGGACATACAAGTACTATAGGCTTAGTAACATAATTGCTTTCGTTGAAATTTTGTCCACAAACCTTGCATTGGAACTGACCTCGATTGCCGTTATTATCGTAGATATAATGATGAGGTGCACCACATTTTGGGCAAATAGTTTCACTAGGAATAGAGTTACCGTTCCGTCGTTGGACGGGTTTCAATACCTTGTTATATTTGTACTTATAATAAGCCAAAAGAAACTGATGGTCAACTTTTTCAAAACGAATAATTTTGGGAAGTTTATCTACTTTAAATTTTTGATATTCTGGGCTGTTAGAATCATCAAAAGCCCATTGATTTAAAGGTATATTCTTTGAAATAAACAAAACAAGTTTATAAATAGTTTTAATTAAATATTGATTATATAAAAGTAAATAAGTTATAATTGAATCCATAACAATGACCTTTCATTTTAGTGTTATTTTTGTTGGTGAGAATTCAATTATAACAAGAAATTAGGGGGGCATTGTTTTTTTGTACAAAAAAACGCTCGAACCCTTGATATATAAAGAAAAAATTAAGAAGAGTAGTGTAAATACTTTACACTAAC
>NZ_AUUU01000115.1 GCF_002760435.1 Clostridium sp. LS | reverse complement strand
TAATATTGTCAGATAAGTTTTATTTCTATTTTTTCATAGCTCACTTTACACTATCTAAAATGTACTTAATCTATTTTATTTTTCGAAATATTTTTAATATTTTTATTTTTTAATGTCTAACTTTAGTATATAATAATTATTAGAAATATTTTATAACAATATAATTTTATACTACATTTACTAATATTTAAAGGATATTTATTATAATATTAATAATTTTACGTTAAATTTACTTCAGATTATTACTTTTTTATTATAAATACCCTTTATGGAAACTATTTTTACAATTAAGATATTAATCTTATACATAAGATAAGTTATAAATATACAAATTTTATCATAATTTAAAGATATTTGTGGCTAAAATGTTTTTCTTATTTTATAATTAAAACATAAAGTAGCCAATACTAATTATTTGTTTTATAACTATAAATGATACTAGCACACTTATTGAAAGGTAAGGTCGCAAAGCCGTGAGTCTAAGGAAAATATTATTTTCTATGATCGTCAGGTTGCCAAAATATAATTATAATATATCGTGATAAATTGTATAATTTATTTACTTTTGTTTGTTGTATTTTGGTGACTATGATTGCATAGTCACCTTTATTTCTTTTTTAGGCACTTAACTTGTATAACACATTAATTTAAGTTGAATTAAAAAAGGGGGAATTAAAACATTATGAATTCTGAAAATAAACATATGGATATTAATGAAGAATCCATTGTAAAAAACAAGAAAAGAGGAGATATCTTATATTATTCAATTAGTCAAGTAGCTGCTCTGTTGGATGAGGATGAAAGAAATATTCTATATTACACTAATGTTTTCGATAATATTTTAAAAATTGAAATATCTGATAAAAAATTAAGATATACAACTAGAGATATAGATAAGCTTGAATTTTTAATTAATTTAAAAAACAAAGGAATGACTATAAAAGAAATTCAAAGTTATTGCAAGGAATTACCTTTAAATATTGAAGATTTAGTAAATATTAAAGAAAATAATTCTATCTCAATTAATGAGATTATATCTACGATTGTGGAGTCTGAAAATGAAAAATATGATAATTTAAAAGAATATTTAACAACTAAAATTCATGAAAATAATGAATTATCTGTTCAAAAAATAGTAGATGCATTAATGCAAGAACAAACTAAACAACTTAATATTCTAAGGGAAAATATATTGGACGAAATCAAAGAGTATATTGACTATAAGTTTAATGTAGAATGTAAAAACAACGAAAATTTATACAGTGAACTTTCTGAAAAAATTACTAAATTAGCTTCTGAAAAAAATTCATTAGAACATAATATAAAATCACAATTAAAAGAATTTAACGAAATATCTATATCTAGAGATAATAATTTAATAGCAGAAATTAAAAGATTTAAAAATGTAATTGAACAAGCTTATTATATTCAAAAAGAAATGGAAACGCAGCCAAGAAAAATAAGTCTTATAGAAAGACTATTTGGTGTGACCCATTAGATACAATTAATTAAGAACAAATCAAAAAATTTTCTTGATTTGTTCTTAGTTATCGTTAATTTCTATTTCATCACTTTAGGGATTAATAATATAAATTCAGATCCAACTCCGTATTCCGAATTTACTTTTAACTTTATTCCAAAATTCTTTGAGATAGATTTGAGTAAACTAAGGCCAATACCAGTTCCACTAATATTTTGCCCTCTTACTGCGTCACTTCTATAAAATCTATCAAATATACGCTTTTGTTCTTCTTCTTTAATTCCTATGCCGTTATCTTTTACTGATATTTTAATATACTTACTCATATCTTCTACACTTAAAATTATTACACCATTTTCCTTAGTATATTTAAATGCATTTTCAATTAATATTACAATGGCTCTTTTCATCTTATCATAATCCCACTGAACAAATATTTCTTCTTCAACCTTAATAACCTTAAATGTCTTTTCTTTGATTTCCGCTAAATCAAAATAAAATTCACTTAAATCATTAATAAAATCATTTAATTTAAAACTCGTTATATTGACAACTAAATCTAAATCCTCTTTAGATAAGAGTAATAAGTCACTGTTTAACTTTTCCAAACCCCTTACCTCACTCATCATTTTTGAAATGTGTTCAAAATGATTATCTATAGTATCCCCCCATGAATGAGCCAGTAATTCTAATTTTCCTTTTATTACAGCCAATGGGGTTCGCATTTCGTGAGATGCATCTTGTACAAAATATACTTGTTTTTCATAAGCCTCTCTAACTGGCTTTATTACTCTAGATGCGAGATATGCTGAAAGGAGTATAGCAACAATTATTAATATAACTAAACTTACTATAATTGTATTTCTCAATCTATTTAATGAACGCTCTTCAGCATCAATATTAGCAAGGACTTGTATTTTATAATCTCCATTATTAACTACAATCTCTCTAAAACTATACTCACCACTAGTAAGTGTTACTATTTCATTTTCTGCACTTGTAGGAAGTACTGGCAGGTTATCTTGAGAAAAATATAAATTTTTACTCATCCCCTCAAAATTATGGTTTTTATAAATAATAACAATTAGATTAGGCGGAATGTGCATAGGCTTTCCATTTGGCTTTCCATCAAAATTTTCAGGCTGAATTTCTGGTTGATTTTTAAATTTGCCATCTAATTCATTTCCTCTTGAAATAGTAGCATTTTGATTCAAAATATGTTCATATTCATCCATGTTAAATGACCCTTGAGTAAAGAAATTTTTTTGCTCTAAAAGTTGGTGATCCACATTGTCTAGTACTCTAGATGAGTATAAAACTTGTGTTATGCTTGCAAACACAAGCAGGCATGCAAAAACTACACTTGTACTTGTCGCTATAATTTTCTTCTTTGTAGATAAAAATATATCTTTTTTCATATCTTAATCCTCTATACTTTCATCTAATATATATCCCATGCCTCTCTTGGTTATAAGATATTTATCATATCCATATGCACCTAATTGTTTTCTCAGCCTACTTATATAAACTTCAATTATTTCAGTTGCTGCATCACTATTATATCCACATACATTATCAAATATCTGTTCTTTAAATAACAATACACCTTTATTTATAACCATATATTCTAGAAGTTTATATAATTTTTCATTTAAATCTAACTCTGTATCATCTATGCAGATTTTTTTTACTTTCATGTCTATATGCATATTTTTAAATTCAAGTATATTAGGTTTTTTAACCTTTCCCATACTCTTTAAAATTGAATTAATTCGAGCTTTCAATTCTTCCATAAAAAATGGTTTAGTTAAATAATCATTAGCACCTAAATTAAAAGCCTTAAGCTTATCTCCAAGTTCTTCTTTTGCGGTTAGTATAATTACACCTGTGTTCAAACAATTTTTAGATATATGTTTTAAAACACTCATTCCACTTACTTCTGGCAGCATTAAGTCTAAGATCACTATATCGTAGTTATATGCCCCTAAACTTTCAATCGCATCTGAACCATTGTAGACAGCATCAATCTCCATATCTCCCTTAAAATATTCAACTATATTTTTACTTATTTCCATATTATCTTCAACAAGCAGCACTTTCACCATTACTATCACCTCGAGTTCAATAATTATATATATTCATTAAATTTATCCACTAATATTATCATTATTATCTTAACTTACCCTAATTATATAACAGTTTTCTTAACAATTGCTTAACTTATTTAGATAATCTAGCTCATAAAAGTTAATTTATTACATAGCCTATTGACCATCAACTGATAAAGTGCTTTAATTATCTAAAATTAAATAATTTTAAGGAGCTTAAATATGGATAATAACTTAAATGAAGATATTTTAGATAAATTAACCAAAACTTGTACTTGTAAATTAATTACTCGCGCCAAAATTAAAGAAGCTATAAAAAATGGTGCTTCAACTGTAAAAGAAGTGCAGGAAATTACTGGGGCTGGTAGTGGCGCTTGCAGGGGGAGAAATTGTTCTCCTAGAATATATGAATTATTAAAACAATATAAAAATTAAACTTTCAAAAGCCACAGATAATTTAATTTCCTGTGGCTTTAAATATTATAATTCAAATTCTACTTCATTATTCTCATTAAATTTTAAAATTTCAAAGTAAACTCCGCCCATCTTTTTGCTAATACATTTATTAATTTAATACTAAAAAACGTAACTATAACCCCTAATATTGGACACAAAAAGAAATCTACGAAGTTTGGCTTTTGGAATCCCATTAATCTCCCAATAGTAATACTGCTTTTATATACATCTACTCCCATTGTTCCACTTATCGCAAAAATGATAGGCTGAAATGTTATTCCTAAGCTCAATGAAGTTAAACAAGTTACTGCTGAAAAATGTATTATTGAAACTGGAAATTTAGCTATACAATAAATTACACCCTTCCAACTTCTAGGATTTTTAATCATTTCTATCATTCTTTTTAAAGCCCCATTATCTTTATTTGTGTTCTTCTCCTCTATAGCTATATTAACATTTGTATCTAATATTTTTGCAGCTATAATTTTTTCATAATAAACAATTTTATTCGCACAAATCAATGTACCAGCTACTATAGGAATGCCGATAATAGTGATACTTAATCCAAAACCTAAACTTACAGCACATACTGCAAAAGTAAAATAGATTATTCCAATCGGTAATGAAAACAATAGATATATAAAACTCCTTTCAAAAGGCTTCAGTACTTTTTGTAATATTTGATTATAATTCATATAAAGATCATTCATTTTATATCCTCCTAGTATTAATTGGCTATATCCATATGTTCTATATTTCTAATAGCTAAATATCCTATAAATGCACCTATTACAGCAAGAGCAATTGGTATTGCTATTATTGAATATAGTGTAAATCCACCATTATTTGAAGAAATAACTGAAGCGATTATAATTGCTGATGTTATAGTTGCAGGTACTGACTTTTTCCTCATTCCAAAATATAAAGGTATTAAACTTATAAATGAATCTGCAAATGCACACATTACAGTATTTATACTATTTGATATCAAGATATTTATTGTTAGCTTATCTGGTACAAAATGTAATACTTTATCAAATAGGTAAAAACTCGTCCCTACAAAAACATTTGATATTATTATTGATATAAATGCAAATATAACCACAATGATAAGTTTTGCTATAATTATCTTCCTTCTATTTATTGGGTACATAAATAATACAGTTATTGTCTTATTTTTATATTCATCAATAATAAGTCTTGAAATAATAACACTTGCAAAAACTATAAATGTTACCCTTATAAAAGCACTAATTATTGTAAAAGCCATTTGATAATTATCCATAGCAACTTCGCTCTCATATTTAGATGCATAATTAATAAAAAGTATAAATGCAAGTATAACTAAATTAGCAATTGTAACTCCTTTTATATATCCTTTTAATTTAAATTTTTTAATTTCAAGTTTCATTAATTTAAGCATTTATATTCCCTCCATTAGTTAATCTTAAGAAATAATCTTCTAAAGAATCACGTTTCCTAAATATCCCCTCAATATTTACGTCTTTTAATATTAAAGTCTTTGATATAATATTCTGTGGCAAGCTTAAATCATATATTTTTACTGATAGATTATCTTCAACTCTAAAGTTTAAAATATTAAGTTCACTTTCTAAAACATACGCAGCCTTTTTGCAGTCCTTAGTTAATATTTCAATATATTCTGCATTTCTGCTTCTAATTGAATCCATTGAAACTTCTTCTATCAATCTTCCGTTGTTAATGACTCCAATTGTATCTGCTATATGCTCTATTTCTGCTAAAATGTGGCTTGAAATTAAAATTGTTATACCATATTCTTTACATAACATTTTAAGTAGATCTCTCATTTCCTTTATACCTATTGGATCAAGCCCATTAATAGGCTCATCTAATATTAAAAATTCTGGTTTTGTTGATATTGCCCTTGCAATGCCTAGCCTTTGCTTCATACCAAGTGAAAAATCCTTAACAGCTTTCTTATCAACATTTTTTAGATTTACGAGTTCCAAGGAATTATTTATAGCACTAGTATCATGATACCCCATATATTCAAGATGAATTTCCAAGTTTTCTCGTCCAGTAAGTTTATTATAAAACACAGGGTATTCAATTATAGTGCCCATTCTTTTTAATATTTCATAGGATGTATCTGTTAACCTTTCTCCAAATACTTCAATTTCTCCACTAGTAGGTTTTATAAGGTTGGTTATCATCTTCATAACGGTCGTTTTTCCTGCACCATTTGGCCCTAAAAATCCATAAATTTCTCCCTTTTTTATATTCATACTCACATTAGATACTACTTCTTGGTTACTGAAGGTTTTTATTAAATTATTTGTTCTTAATGTATACGACATTTTCAGTTCTCCCTTGCCTACAACTATTTTTAAATTACTGACCCTATATTTTCATTTTAATAATAGGATTTCTCTTTTTTATTAAGCAAATATTACAAATTTATTAAGTTATAATCCTTTTAATGATAATATTAACACAAACTATTATAACAAAATCATATTATTCTCTAAGATTTCATGCATATAAAACTATAAATTTATAATGAAAAAAGGTGGAAATGCTAACACTTCTACCTTTTGCTTTTAATAATCTATTTTTTTTATTCTGAAAGTAAATACTGTTTTTTTATGTGGAATACTGTAAAGAAATATCTCTCCACCTAATTTTTCAACAAACCTTTTAGTTATTGTTAGTCCAAGTCCACTGCCTTCGTATAATTTATTTCTTGAATCATCAAGAGTATACATTCTTTCAAATACCTTATCCTTATGTATCTCTTCAATACCCTTTCCTTCATCCCAAACATCAATATAAGCAAAGTTATCTTCAGTTCTTAGATTTAATCCAATTATCTTTCCATCACTGCCATACTTGATAGCATTTGATATTAAATTATTTAATATTCTATCTAATGCTTCATCATTTCCTAGAATATAAATGTTGTCGTCTGGAATATCTATACTAACATCAATTCCTTTTGAAGTTAATATTTCATAAAAATTTAGTATATTTCTTCTACATATTTCATTTAAATTAATTCTTGTTAACGGAACTTTTTTATCTCCTGATTCTAATTTTGCAAGGTCAAAAAACTTATTAATCAACTCAAGTACTTCTATTGTTTTATTTTGCACTTTTGAAAGAAGCCTTTCCCTCTCTTCACTTGCCATATTACTATGGAATTTTATAGTTTCAATGTATCCAAGTACAACTGTAAGAGGAGTCTTTAAATCATGCGAAATATTTGAAAGCATTTTTCTCATCTCTATTTCAGTTCTTGAATAATTAGCAATTATTTTCTGACTAAAATTTAGAAGATTATTTATTTCTATTAATAGTGGTATCAATTCTTTATCATCTGTAAAAAGCAACAGCTTCTCGCTAGAATTATTATCTATTATACTCTTTAATTTTTCATAAGCATATTTTAAGTTGTCACTTCTATTTCTTTGAGCCTTGTATTGATAATAAATTATACTTAATAAAACAACAATTATTGTTGTTAGAAAAATTACCATATTAAAATTCTCCCAATTTATAACCTATTCCCCATAGCGTCTTAATATACTTAGGCTGAGAAGGGTTGTCCTCAATCTTTTCCCTAAGCCTTCTCATATGCACGTTTATTACATTATCATCTCCAAAGTAATCATCATTCCAAACAAAGCTATAAATTTGTGCCTTAGTAAAGACTCTACTTGGATGTGTTGCGAACAGCTTTAAAATCTCAAACTCTTTAGAAGTTAAATTAATCCCCACACCGTTTTTACTAACTAAAAAGTTATCTAAATCAATTAAAAGTTCATTTATATTAATGATCTTTTTTTCTTCCTTCTTATCTGCATTAGAATATTTAGTTGCACGCCTTATTGCAGCCTTAACTCTTGCTGAAAATTCAATCATAGAAAATGGCTTTGCGATATAATCATCTGCTCCAAAACCCAATCCTATAGCCTTATCTACATCACTATCTTTAGCTGACATAATTAAGATAGGTATCATGCTCTTGTTTCTAATTATTTTTATAACTTCTATTCCATCAAGCTTTGGCATCATTATATCAAGAACAATCAAATTAAAAGATTCCTTCAAAAATTTTTCTACCGCTTCTACGCCATCAAAAGCAGTTACTATACTGAATCCTTCTTTAACTAAATAATTTTGAACCATTTCACTTATTGATATATCATCTTCAACAAGCAATATTTTTTCCCTCATAACTTCATCACCTTCTTTAATGAATCTTTAAATTTCTTATATCATTACATAAAATTCCATTTTCCCAATTTTATATAAAAACTAAACTAATCACTTGTTATCTTACTGTTTTTATACTCTGGTACTATATCTACAATACTCTTTTTAATGCAATATTCAATATCATTATCTAATTCTAAAACCTTCATTACAGAATAATGTGATGCTTCTTTTACATAGCTCAATATATCTGTATTTGCTGCATATATCATGTTTGCCGTTTTTGCTATATCCGTAAGCTCTAATCCTTTATTTTCCCTTAATATCTCATTAATTATATATCCGCTGCAAATAAAATCATCCATAGAAAAGTTTCCATTAGTTCCTGCATTAATAATAATTACATCTTCATTAATATTAATCAGTTTTTTAGCTACTGCTTTTGCATTTAACATAGCTGCTATTAACACGCTTTTAGCAGATGCTGATTTTGTAAGAGTTCTAGTTCCATTTGTTGTCGTCATTAATAAGATTTTATTTTTTATTACCTCTTCTGTATATTCTAAAGGGGAATTAGATAAATCAAAACCATCTATTTTTACTGCTTTTCGTTCCCCACCTAATATATAATCTTCTTTATTAAACTTTTTAGCTTCTTCTAAAGTCTCTTCAATTGTTAAAAAAGGTATAACTTCTCTGCAGCCATTATTTAATGCTGTAATAATTACAGACGTAGCTCTAAACATATCTATTACTACAACTATTTTATCTTTAATTTCATTTTCATCTATATGATCTGCTGATATTATAATATCTACTTTCATTTTACATCTCTTTTCATTTAAAATCTTTCCCTTGCCATAAGTCATTGTCTTCTAAAGCTTTATCGATTGAATTTAAAACTTCCCATTTCTTTAAACTCCACATTGGTCCAATTAGTAGATCTCTAGGTGCATCTCCAGTTAGTCTATGCACTACCATTTCTTCAGGCAAAAGTGCTATTCCTTTAGTTATTAGTTCAATATAATCCTCTTGAGATAAAAATTCGAGTTTCCCCTCTTCATATAACTTAACCATAGGTGTATGCTTCATTAAATGCAATAAGTGTAATTTAATCCCTTTAGCACCTGAATGAGCAATGTAGTTTATAGAATTTAGCATATCTTCCTTTGTCTCTCCTGGTAACCCCAAGATATCATGGACCACTACATCAATATTTCGTTCTTTTAATTTTTTCATTGCTTCTTCAAAGACTTCTAATTTATACCCTCTATTTATTACCCTGGCAGTTTCATCATTACAAGTTTGAAGCCCAAGTTCTATCCAAAGGTAAACTCTACCGTTTATTTCTTCTAATAGTTCTAACACTTCTTCATCTAAGCAGTCTGGTCGCGTAGCTATTGCAATTGCTACAACCCCTTCTTGATCTAGAGCTTCTTCATACTTTTTTCTTAATTCATAAATAGGTGCATATGTATTTGTATAAGCCTGAAAATATGCAATATACTTTCCACTTTTCCACTTCTGAGCCATCATATCTTTTATCTGATTGAATTGTTTTTCAATCGGTACCGCTCTATTTCCGGCATAATCTCCTGAGCCTCTTTCACTACAAAAAAGACATCCTCCTCTACTTATCTTTCCATCCCTATTAGGACAAGAAAAACCTCCATCTAAAGATATTTTAAATACTTTTTCTCCAAATTTATTTCTTAAAAAATAATTTAAACTATGATATCTCTTCCCATTCCAAAAATCACTCATTTTTTCTCCTCACAATCTAATAAGCTTCTACGCCAGAATAAATGCAAGATTTTATAATCTAATTTTACATTCTATATTATTAAATGTACATTCCAAATACTAAATAACTATCTGAAAAATATTATACCTTTTCTAAATATTGTAACATTTAAAGAATAAATTAAAAGTAAACCTTATATAATTAGTACAAGGAACATTCTTCAAGGGGGATAAAAATTGAAAAAAGAATTAATAAGTATATTCCAAGTTGCTACCGTATTTATTGGAACGATAGTTGGCGCCGGACTTGCCTCAGGAAAAGAAATCACAGCGTTTTTTACCCAATATGGAATATCTAGTTTTTTAGGTATTATAGGTTGCGGCATTTTTTATGTTTTAATGAGTTCTATTATTTCTAAAATAAGCATTCATTATAACCTAAGCTCATACAGCGATGTTATGAATACTATTAGTCCAAATATATTTGGTAAATTCACTGGAGTTATAACTACACTTTTTCTTATTTCCAGTGCTTCAATAATCCTAGCTGGAAGCGGAGCTTTAATTCATCAGTTTTTTGGAATACCAAAAATAATTGGATCACTAATAATGATTTTAATCGGTATATTTTTCTTGCTTAGAGATACTGAAGGTTTAATAGAAGTAAACTCATTTATTGTTCCAGGATTGATTTTTACTCTTTCCCTAATTACAATCTTATATTTTGCATTTTGTAAAGATTCAGTTTCATTTAGTAATATATCTAGCTTTCCACCTAAAAAATCTGGAATTCTTATTTCAACAATATTGTATGCAGGATATAATACACTTTCAGCTTCAGGAGTCTTAGTTCCACTTAGTTCACAAATGAAGAAAACTAAAATAATGGTTATTGGAATAATAACTGGTGCATTAGGACTTACTATACTTTGTTTAATGATAAATCTATTATTAACAATTAACCAACCATATATATATAAATATGAAATTCCGTTGCTCTTTGTAGCAAATAGGTTTGGAAACATAATTCAAGCTTTGTTGCTTGTAATTATTTGGTTAGAAATGTTCTCTACTGAAGTTTCAGATGTATATTCCATAAGTAAAACATTAGAGCAATCATTTAATATCAAGTTCAAAAAGGCTATATTCATTGTGATTGGTATTGCACTTTTAATTTCTCAGTTTGGATTCGGAAACCTCATAACAAAACTATATCCTATGTTTGGTTTACTAAGTTTAATTTTTATATCTCAATGTATAATATTCTTTTTTAAACATAAAAAAGATTTCTGTGATACATCCGATAGAAAATAAATATGATATACTTTATAATTATAATACTTAACAACTACCTTGAAGGATTTGATATATATGAATTATTTAAACTTATTAGACGAATGTACTCTTTGTTATAAAAACTGTAAAGTTAACCGAAACAATAATCAAACAGGATTTTGTAATGCTTCAAATAACATAAAAATTGCCAGAGCATCTTTACATCTTTGGGAAGAACCACCTATATCTCAAGGCAAAGGTTCTGGCACAGTGTTTTTTTCTCATTGCAACCTACGATGTGTCTTTTGCCAAAATTATAATATAAGTCAGGGAACTAACGAAAATGTCAATCTTTCCACTCATGGGGGCATAAAATCACAAAGCATAAACTTTACATCATCAATCACCGGAATTGAGGTATCAATTAAGCGGCTTTCAGAAATATTTTTAGAGCTTCAAGAAAAAGGTGCTAATAACATAAATTTAGTTACCCCAACACACTATGTTCCACAAATAATTGAAGCATTAAAAATTGCAAAGGAAAATAAATTAGCTATACCTATTTTATATAATACTAATAGCTATGATTCTATTGAAACAATAAAATTATTAGAGGGATACATTGATGTTTACCTACCAGATTTTAAATATTTTGATGATAAATACGCTGTAAAATACTCTAATGCTAATAATTATGCTAGCAATGCAGCTAAAATAATTAATGAAATGGTAAGACAAGTTGGAAAACCTATTTTTGATTCTAATGGAAATATGGTAAAAGGAGTTATTGTAAGGCATCTAATGCTTCCTGGGCTTCTTTTTGATTCTAAAAAAATAATAGATTATCTTTATAATACATATAAGGATGATATTTATATAAGCATAATGAATCAATATGTGCCAATGTTTAATGCTATTAATCATCCTGAAATAAATAGGCCTCTCAATCCTAAGCATTATGATAGTTTAATTAACTATGCCTTAGATTTAGGGCTTACCAATGGATTTATTCAAGATGAAGGAACCAATTCCTCTGATTTCATTCCTGAATTCAATTTAGAAGGAGTGTAAACGTAAATTAAAATTAATCTTACCCACTATAATAAACGTGAGCATGTATTAAAAATTATTATGAATGATAATTCATAAATACATGCCCATTAATTTTATTTTCATATATGCTGAAGGCATAATAATATTTTTGTAGAAATTCATTCCTAATAATAAAATTTAGGGATTCCCCTTTTATTATCTAAACCTGGTATTATAGGTGGTATAAATTCATTTCTTCCCCAGGTATTTTGAGTATTAAATGTACTTCGAAGCTCTGCAATTCTAGTTACACCTACATAAACATCTGATATTCTATACCATGTTGCATAATCAACTATGCCTGTCTGCGGTAATGTAAATATTTGCTGAAATGTTTTTACTGCATCAGCAGTTTTTTGATTAAATTGTCCATCCTCAGCAACTTTAGGTATTAAAGGATAGTTTCTAGCTATTCTATTTAATTGATTTTGAATTGTTCTTACTTCTGGGCCTGAATCCCCTATCTTTAATGGCTTTCCAGGATATGATTGTGGACTTCCAGCAACTTTTTCAGCTGTAGTTAGTTCAATGTCACTTCCGTAGTAATTTTTCAATATATCAAATGGAACCATACCTTGTTGTGCTAACTGTTGACTTCCCCATTGACTTAACCATTGTGGGCAAGTAACACTCTTACCATCACAATATTGTGTTAAAAGTGGCTGTTTTGCTCCAGGTCTTCTTACATAAGTAGAGAAAATCTCATCTACAATTGCACTTATACTGTCATAAATATTCCTTCCATAGCTAAATGCATGGTCATAGGCCGTTGAACTAGTTATATCAAAATTCTTTCCTTTTCCTCTATACCATTCAGTAAAAATCCTGTTTAATGTAAAAGATACAATACAAAAAACATTTGCTCTTATAGCAGATTCATTCCAAGTTGAGTATATTTCACTTGAAGCAACATTTTTTATATAATCTTTAAAAGGAACTTTATAATTTGGTGCTGATGGATCATCTGGACCTCCTTGGTGAACAATAATGTACTCTGGAACAATTGGTTGCGGTAATACAACTCCCGAAGTAGGTGCTGGTAATGGTTTCTCTGGATCCTCCGGTATCTTAGGCGGAAAATTTCCATTTAGCGTATTTGGCTGTATATTTATAACTTCTTGACGCATGCTTCCTCTTCCTGCACTACTTGTCAGATTGCATACTTGATAAGCAACTTGTGTAGGAAATACTTGACATCCTCTTATTATTATTGGATTAAATCCATCTCTTTCAACAGAGATGTCATATAGACTATAAGGTATCTGATTACTGTTGGGATTTAAAGAATATTCTAAAGGTGGTGCTGTTAGCTCAATTATTTGTGTTAATCCAACTGTATCTGTTACTAATTGAATGCTATTAACATTTTCAGATCCTGCTGCTGTTCTTACAGTTATTCTAGCACCATCAATCGGGATATAATCATCTCCTCTAAAGCATTGAATCTTTAACCTACCAATATTTTGTGCAGAATTTCCACTACTTGTATTCTCCATAACTTTCCTCTTTATATTTTTTCTCAGAATATTATATTTATTAGGTGTACTATTTGTTACTGGCATATCTTTTTGTTTTGCATCACCTCTGGTTAAAATGGCATTTAAATCAGTTTGAAGCAATTTTAAACTATCGAATGCACACACTGTGCCATATCCCCATAGCGGATTCGGATAAGTTACATCTGTACGCCTTCTCTGAGCTCCCATTAATAAATAATATTTTAATCTTTGCCCAAATAAATATGGATCATTTCCTTTTACAATTCCCCATTGCATCATTAATGCACATATTCCTGATACTTGAGGTGTAGCCATTGATGTACCTGTTTTATTATCATATCCTCCATTTGGTACTGGGCCAACTATATCTTCCCCTGGTGCAACTAAATCAGGTCTTACTACATTCTGATTTTGTGCTCCTCTCCCGCTAAATGATGACAAATTGTTAGTTCTATAATTATAACTTCCAACTGCAATTATATTATCTACTGTAGCAGGTATTCCTAATGTATTAAACTGATTAGGTTCTAAAAATTTAGTTGCCGGATTAAGACCTTCTAATACTGGGAGCCATATTGAATATGTTCCTAAGTATTGGTTGGTTACATTTATTTCTAATGTCCATACCCCTTGAGCAAGGAATCCAGATCTTGCAGAAAGAATTATTTTAATTTCACTATTTAGTTCAAAAGGCTTAGGCCCTGATACATAGATATCATATCTATCGCTTCCTATCCCCCCTTGAATATATCCTTCTTGTATATTAATATTACCACTACTCTGACTTGTTGGATTTATTATACTTATTGATATATTAGATAAAATTGTTTTGTATAAATTCATAACTATTGATTTTTCTTCACTTGCTATATTAAAAATTTTTCTTTGAGTTTTAATTAACTCTCCCCCAATATGGTGTCCGGCATCACCTTCATTTCCTGCTGCAATTACAATAGCTACTCGTTCTAAATTTGACACTGTTCTAATGTATTGTTCTAATAAACTACTTCCATCATGAGCTCCATCATTAGTACTTAAACTAATGCTGATAACTAGAGGCATATTAAGTTCTCTACTCTTATCTAATAAAAACCTAATTCCCTGCATTATCTGAGAACTTAATATTGAAGTTCCTCGAGCAGCTTTAACCATTGCTATTGAAGCATTAGGTGCAACTCCCTTATACATAGGATTTATATTCCCCCCACCACATGCAATACCTGCTACATGTGTTCCATGTCCAGTATTATCTATTGATGGTACAATTGAAAATGGATTAGAAGATTTTATTGCTTCATTTATTGTTTGTTTATTATAAACACTTCCACCGGTACTTAAATCATAAATATACTCGATTCTTGTTGTACCAGCAGTATTCATAAATGCTGGATGTGTATAATCTATCCCTGAATCAACAAATCCAACTAATACGCCATCGCCTAAAACATTAAAATCTGGAGATAGCTGAGGTATGCAAGATACTCTATTACTTTCTTGATCCTGCTCATATAAACTTTTAGGTAATTCTATATATTGTATCGTAGTACTTGCTGCTAATTGATCTAATTTGTTTGCTGGTATATTAACTACAGCAAAGTTAAATCCTAAATCTTGAAAATTTCCTCCCAGCCCTTCAATAAATGTTCTTGTTTCTTCTACACTTCCCCTATATAAAATGGTGAGCTCGATGTTGTTTCCTTGACTCTGATATTTAAAACCCAATTGATCCAATATCGCTTTTGGTACATTAGTTAATAATCCTAATGATGCATCTGCCTTTGAAGGAACTTGTCTACTTAACTCAGCTATAATAATCACACCTTTAATAAATCTATACATTAATCATACTATGCAATTTGACATTCATATGTAACAAAAAGAGGCCGTTGCAAAACTAACATAGTTAGTTTTGTAGCGGCTCATTTTTTAGATATAAAAAAT
>NZ_AUUU01000114.1 GCF_002760435.1 Clostridium sp. LS | reverse complement strand
TGCCATGGAAAATAGGCTGGCAAATGGACTTGTTATTTTTTTGATTGTGCCTAAGAGAGTGAGAATTTATTTTAATCTCACTCTTTTAAATTACTATGCCGCTATTAAAGTATGCTTCAAAAAAGCTATAGTTCTATATATTGAATTAGGAATAAATATTTTTCGCTTATATGATCTCATAGTGTTTTAAAGCATGTTCAATTCCATCTTCTTCAATATCTTTTGTAACAAATGAAACTAAATCAAATAATACTGGATTACTATTACCCATAGCAATGCTGTTTTTAACATATTCAAGCATGGTTAAATCATTAGTACTGTCACCAATAGCGTAAGTATTTTCATGAGGGATATTTAAAATATCAATTAAATATTTAATGCCAGTGGCCTTTGAGAAACCAATTGGAACTAGTTCATAAAAATTTTCACCGCGGTGTATAAAATCAAAATAACTTTTAAATTCTTCATGAAAGGATTCAAAATTACTATTTTCATTTGCCCATATTACAAATTTATCAAAATCTATTTCTGGATCTTCAAAAGTTTGTCCCTTATAAAAACCTTCTTTAATATGGCGAGCTTTAATTCTTAGAACTTCCTTCGAGCATATATTATTATCATCGTCATAATAAACACCAAATTTTCCTTCTAAGATACCATCAATTTTATGCTCAATTAATCTTTTAGCAACTAGTTTTGATAATTCGACTCCTAGGCTTTTATGAAATAACTCTTTATTCTTAAATTCTATGTATGTACCACATCCACATATATATCCATCGAAATTTAATTCCTGAATACAATCATCAATTTCCAATATTGGCCTTCCCGTATTAATAAATACAAGATGTCCATTTTCTTGTGCCATTTTTATTGCTCTTTTTGCACTTTCTGGAACTGTATAAGTTTCTTCGCTAAGTAAGGTTCCATCAATATCAAAAAATATTATGTTAGGTTTCATTTTTTTCTCCTTCCAGATCTGCTTGTACATTCTTTGGATATTTTTACTTCCGTATAAAATAGTTTCTTTGTCAATTATACATATTTTGCTTAAGTAATACAACATTTCAATAGTTTTACCATGATACATTCATAGTGGCGAAAGCCTAAATTTTGCACTTTCCCTGATAATATAGTATAATTACAACAATAATTAAAATATTTGTTCGTAAGATATTTTAAGTGTAAGTAATAAATGGAAGGAGTGAAAAAGTGGAGTTTAATAGAGAGCAAAAGAAGATACTTAGAAGCAAGCCTAATGGCCATATGCTAATAAAAGGCGAAAAGGGAACAGGAAAAACTACAACATTTATAAATAAAATTCCATCATTACTTAACAATTATTGCATAACTAAGGATGATAAAATACTTATTGCTACGTATAGTGAAGAAGTATCAAAGGATGTTTCATTTATTTATAAAAATATAGAAACTGAAAAGTACCACCAAAGCAGTTTTTTTGACGAAGATAATAGTGATAAATTAGAAATTAGTACAATAGATTCACTAATAATGTATTACTTTAATCAATACAAAAAGAATCATAAAAAGAATTTTACTATTGCATCTTTAGACGAAAGACAAGGTTGCCTTAATAAAGCAATAATGGCTGTAATAAATAAAAATAATAAAAAAAAGCTTAATATATTAGACTTGAAATATATTGACTTTATACAAAAAGAAATTACATGGATAAAGTCGTGTAATTTTACAAAGCTTAATGAATATCAAAATGCCAATAGGTCTAAAAAAATAAGTAACTTGGTTAATAGCAGCTATCCTAAAGTACTTAGAAAAAATTCTGAGCAAAGACAAGCTATATTTGAAATATTTAATGAGTATAATAAAAACTTAAATGAAGCAAACAAAGTTGATGATCAGGATTTAGTTTTATTAGCTTTAAAAGCAGCAAAAAGTAAGATGGTAAAATCATATGTGCATATTTTTATTGATGATAGCCAAATGTTAACAAAAGCTCAACTAGAATTCTTAGGTGCAATATATAATAAAAAAACATATTCAAGCATTACTTTTATAATGGATACATCTAATAATAACGAATCTGATAGTTGGCTTACAAATGGAAAGTCCTTTGCTAGTTTAGGCTATGATATGAAAGGAAAAAGTATTACCTTAAAGACGAATTATTCTAGTGTTGAGATTAAAGAAATAAATGAATCTAATGATGCTAAGGATGTCTTATTAGAAGATAACACTATAGAAAGGGATATTAAAATAGAAGAGCCTTTAAGATTGGACACTATTAAGTATATTGATTTGAAAAGAAATATACATCATAATTTCATAAAAGATTCTGGAAATATAGATGATATATATATTGAATATAACGGAATTGAAGAAAAAGTTGAAGAAGTAGTGAGTATTCCAGTATTTAGTGAAATTGCCGCAGGTAGTCCTATTCCTATAAATGAGTATATGGAAGACAATTATTACTTACCAAAAGAATGGATACGTAGTTCGAAGGATACATTTATGCTTAAAGTTAAAGGTGATTCTATGATTAATAAGAATATTTGTGATGGAGACTATGTTGTAATAATTAAACAAGGTATGCCAAAGGTTAAAGATATAGTTGCAGTTGATATTGATGGTGAAGCTACATTAAAGACCTACAATATTATTAATAGACAAGTTGTTCTTATGCCTGAAAATGAGAAGTATGAACCTATTTTTATCACAGATCAGCAATTTAGTTTTCTTGGAGTAGCTATCGGGCTGGTTAAAAATTAGTAAAATTAATGAAAGACCTTGTAATAATTGTTATAATTGTTACAAGGTCTATTATTTTTTAATTATGCATACTAAATATATACAAAGGATGTGAGAAATATGTTTGAAATAAGGAATTTGAAATATAAAAATATATTAGATATTTCTTTTTTGCGTATCAATAAACCCATAACATGTATTATAGGGCCTTCAGGTAGTGGAAAAACCACACTTCTACGAATGTTAAATTGTTTAAATGTGCCTGACGAGGGGGCTATTTATTATAATAATAATGATATTTCTAAAATGGATACGATAAAGCTCAGACGAAATGTTGTGATGCTTGGACAGACTCCTGTAATATACAGTGGTACAATTGAAGATAATTTGCAAATTGGTTTAGAATTTTCAAAAAAGAAAGAAGCATCTCAAGATATATTAAAGGAAACTCTTGAAAGAGTGGAACTTAATAAACAGCTATCTGATGGGTGTGGTAATCTTTCAGGGGGAGAAAAACAAAGGTTATGTCTTGCGCGTGTCATGTTAATGGATGCTGATACATATTTACTAGATGAACCTTCCGCAGCATTAGATAAAGAAACAGAGCAGTTTATAATTGATAATTTTTCAAAGTTTGTTTTGGAAAATAATAAAGAACTTATTATGATTACTCACTCAGAACAAATTGCTCGAAAATTTCCAGATTCATTAATAAGGATTGAAGAAGGAAAGGTAACGGAGGCATATTATGAATAATAATTCGGTAATGAACTTATCTGTAGTTCAACTTTCAATAGCTTATGTATTTGTATTTATAATGCTGATTATATTTAAAGCAAGAGGAATAAAACGTGAAAAGCAAATTTTGATTGCTTCAACTAGAATGACTTTACAGCTAACAATAATGGGATATATTTTAATGTTTGTCTTTGAAAACCCTAGATGGTGGCTGACTTCATTAATGATTTTTATAATGATTTCTTTTGCTATTTATAGTTCGATTGAAAGAGTAAAAACTAAAATGTCAAAGGAACTAAAGATAATTATTGCTTTTTCTATGATAGTTGGATGCTTATTAGTTGCTGCATTTTTTATAATTATCGTATTAAACGTGCGACCTTGGTTCAATCCACAATATTTTATACCTATTTCAGGAATGATTGTTGGTAACAGTATGACAGGTATCTCTTTAGGGGCCAATAGACTATGTAACGATTTTGAAGATAAAAGGGTTGAAATTGAAAATTCTTTAATGCTTGGTGCAACACCAGTGGCAGCAGCTAAAGAAATTGTAAATAATGCCTTTGATAGTGCAATTTTGCCTACAATGAGCAATATGCTTACTATAGGAATTGTGTCCTTGCCAGGAATGATGACAGGACAAATTCTTTCTGGAACTTATCCTCTTACTGCAATAAAATATCAAATTGGGATTATGCTTGCAATTTTAGGAAGTACAGCTATTACAACTGTATTATTTGTAACACTTGGTTACAGAACATTTTTTACTAAAGATAATAGATTAAAGTAAATTTAAGATATGAGGGAAAGGAGGGGGGATTACTTAAAGAAGAAGTTTAAGAAATAAGATTTGAAACAAAAATATATTTAAAAAATAAGGAATGTCTTTTGTGCACTATTTTTTATATATCTGGTAGGATAATGAATTTATATTAGATTGCTTCACTTTCTTTTATAAATTCATTTATAATTTGTAATACTTCTGTCCAATTTGAAACCCTTACAATATTTTCATTTAACTCAAATCTATTATAATTTGTATCAAGCAATATAACAAAAAATCCACTTTGCGATAATTGAAGAGCATTGTCATAACTATCTTCTATAAAAATATCACAGTCTAAATCAAAAGCTTTAGGAACTTTATTGTGGGTACCTAAAACATAAAGTTCATCAAAGGGAATTCCATGTTCTTTTAAATAAAGAAAAGTCAAAAGTTCTAAAGATTTTTCTCTAGCTGTTACAAAATAGATATTATTATTTTCAAAAACTTTATTCAATATTTCTTTAACATCATCTCTTAATTTTTCTTCAGTATGAATTTTTACTTTAAGCTTATCATAAAATTCAAGGTAGTCACTTTCTTTTACATTAAGAACATTAGCAATTTCATAGCATGTAACTTGTTCTTCTGAAATGTTACAGTTAAAATAGCTATTTGCATGGCTTAACCAATAATAAGGATCTGTTATAGTTCCATCAATATCAATGCATATATTTAATTTTTTCATACTATCACTCCTTTTGTAAATATTATATTGAAAAAGTATTAAGAACGGATTAATTTCAAGTTATTTTTTGCAATATTTTAAATTTATTTGCCTTATTATATTTTTTTATATGGATATAATATAATAACTGGTGTAATATAATACTAAAGAGTAATTAATATTAATTAATATAATTTATCGGGAAGAGGTGAAATAATGTTTAATTGTATAAAATGTGAGAATAATAATTTCAAAAATTTAATAAACGGTGAATGGGTAGGTGCCAAAGAGAATAATTTAATAGAAATACATTCTCCACTGGATAATTCTCTAGTAGGCACAGTTCCAGCTATGACAAAAGAAGAAGTTGACTATGTAATAAAGATTGCTAAAGATGCTCAAAGAGAATGGAGTAAAGTGCCAATAAGTGAAAGAGCAGAAATATTATACAAAGCTGCTAATATCTTAGTAGAAAACACTAACGAACTTGTTGATATAATGATAAGAGAAATTGGTAAGGATAGAAAAAGTTCTAAATCAGAAATTCATAGAACTGCTGATTTTATTAGATTTACAGCAGATACAGCTAAAAATATGGCGGGTGAAAGTATACCAGGCGATACATTCCCTGGATTTAAAAGAAATAAAATTTCAGTTGTAAATAGAGAGCCGCTAGGAGTTGTACTTGCAATTTCTCCATTTAATTATCCAATAAATTTATCAGCATCTAAAATAGCCCCAGCAATAATTGTAGGAAATTCTGTTGTACTTAAGCCTGCAACTCAAGGAAGCTTATGTGGTTTATATTTAGCAAAAGTATTTCAAGAAGCAGGTGTACCTGCAGGTATTTTAAATACTATAACAGGAAAAGGCAGCGATATAGGTGATTATGCTGTAACACATAAAGGTATAAACTTTATTAATTTTACAGGTAGTACAGAAGTAGGAGTAAGAATTTCTAAAATAACAAGTATGGTTCCTCTGCTTATGGAACTAGGAGGTAAAGATGCAGCTATTGTTTTAGAAGATGCAGATTTAGAACTTGCTGCTAATAATATAGTAGCAGGAGGATATTCATATTCTGGTCAAAGATGTACAGCTGTAAAAAGAATTTTAGTTCTAGAAAAAGTTGCTGATGAGTTAGTTGAAAAAGTAAAGCAAAAAATGAGCAAACTTACTGTTGGAAATCCTCTTGATAAAGATGTAGATATAGTACCATTAATAAGCACTAAGTCAGCTGATTATGTTGAGGAACTGATTAAAGATGCCAAGGATAAGGGTGCAGATTTAATTGTAGGTGGAAACAGGGATGGCAATTTAATATACCCAACTCTATTTGATAATGTAACTACAGACATGAGAATTGCTTGGGAAGAGCCATTTGGACCAGTATTACCTATTATTAGAGTAAAAGACAAAGACGAAGCTATAGAAATTGCAAATAAATCAGAGTATGGTCTTCAAGGAGCAGTATTTACAGAAAAAATAGATGATGCATTTTATGTAGCAGATAGATTAGAGGTTGGAACTGTTCAAGTTAATAATAAAACAGAAAGAGGTCCTGATCATTTTCCTTTCTTAGGTGTAAAAGCTTCAGGAATTGGAACACAAGGAATAAGATATTCTATTGAATCGATGTCTAGACCTAAAGCCACTGTAATAAATTTAGTAAGATAATGAGTTTAACAAAAATGAAATAAAAAATAATAATGAAAATCCCTAAGATAATTGTTATAATTGTTCTAGGGATTTTTAGGTTATAAAGTAAAATTTGATTCAAGTGGAACTTAATTTCCATCTGAATCTTAGTTTGGTTTGTCCAGGTTCTAATTACTGTTATCTCCTACCATGAAAAATAGGTGATTACAGTAGCTAGACATGAGGATAAAGTAAATATATTTATATCTTCCCTTAAAAATGTTAGCCTTAAAGGAGGAAATTAATTATGGCTTTAACGCCAATGATGGTAGAATATATGAAAACTAAGGAGGAATACAGCGATTGTATTCTTTTCTATAGATTAGGTGATTTTTATGAAATGTTCTTTGATGACGCTGTTACAGTATCAAGAGAATTAGAATTAGTACTAACTGGAAAGAATTGCGGCCTTGAAGAACGGGCTCCTATGTGTGGAATTCCACATCATGCAGCTGCTGCATATATTCCTAGATTAGTTAATAAAGGGTATAAAGTTGCTATATGTGAACAGCTTGAAGATCCTAAAGAAAGTAAGGGAATTGTAAAAAGAGGTGTGGTAAAAATAATTACACCAGGGACTTTTGTTGATGTAAATAGTTCCTTAGAAAATGATAATACATATTTAATGGCTATATACATAAATGATGATAAAATTGGTATATCAGTTTCAGACATAAGCACAGGTGAGTTTAAAGTAACTTCTTTTGATAATATAAAAATTAGCTTATTAGATGAAATTTCAAAAGTTTCACCTAAGGAAATTTTAATTGATGAGAGTTTAGATGAAACCTTAATAAATGATATAAGCGGAGTCACATCAGCACTTTTATCAAAAAAGAAATTCGATGAGTTTCTTGTTAGAAAAGAAGAACTTATGGAGCAATTTTCTGAAATGGAAGTAGCAGGGCTAAATGAGGAACGAGAAATTGCCAGCAGAGTATTACTTAAGTACATATATGAAACTCAAAAAATGAGTTTGACAAATTTAAATTTATTAGAGCAATACGAAATAGTTAATTACATGACTATAGATGGAAATTCGAGAAGAAACTTAGAACTTACTGAAAGTATAAGAGAAAAAAGTAAAAAGGGTTCTCTTTTATGGGTTCTTGATAAAAGTGCTACATCTATGGGTGGTAGAACTATAAGAAAATGGATTGAAGAACCATTAATAATTAAATCTGAAATTATTAAGAGACTAAATGGTGTAAATGAGATATTTAGTTCAATTAGTTTAAACGAAGATTTGAGAAATTCATTAAAAGATATTTATGATATTGAAAGAATCGTAGGTAAAATATCAAATAAAAATGTCAATGCAAAAGATTTATTATCACTAAAAGCATCTTTAGATAAAATTCCTGCTATAAAAGGACTTTTAAAGAACACTAATTCTGATTTATTAAAGGAGTATTATGAAAGTTTAGATGAACTTGCAGATATAAGAAATTTATTGGAATTGTCAATTAAGGAGGATCCATCATTAAGTATTAAAGAAGGAAATATAATAAAGGATGGATATAATGCAGAAGTTGATGAATTAAGGCAATCTAAGTTACATGGAAAAGAGTGGATTGCTGCTCTTGAAAATCGTGAAAGAGAATTTACAGGAATTAAATCTTTAAAGGTTGGTTATAATAAGGTCTTTGGATATTATATAGAAATATCAAAATCTAATTATAGTTCTATTCCAGAAGGAAGGTATGTTAGAAAACAAACCCTTGCTAATGCTGAAAGATACATTACAGAAGAACTTAAAGTAATGGAAGATAAGATTTTAGGAGCTGAAGAAAAGCTTATAAATTTAGAGTATACACTATTTAGTGAAATAAGAGATAAAATTGAAAATGAAATTACTAGACTGAAAAAAAGTGCTAGAATTATATCAAATTTAGATGGTATATCTACATTAGCACTAATAGCTCTTGAAAATGATTATGTTAAACCTGAAATTAATGAAGATGGTTTAATTGAAATAGCAGAAGGAAGGCATCCGGTAGTTGAAAAAGTAATTGGTAGAGGAGAGTTTGTTTCTAATAATACTATCTTAAATCAAAGTGATAAAGAATTATTGCTTATAACAGGTCCAAACATGGCTGGTAAATCTACTTATATGAGACAGGTTGCCTTGATTACCTTAATGGCTCAAATAGGTTCATTTGTTCCAGCTGCTAGTGCCAATATATCAATATGTGATAAGATATTCACTAGAATTGGTGCATCAGATGATTTGGCAGGTGGTAAATCAACCTTTATGGTGGAAATGTGGGAAGTTTCTAATATACTTAAGAACGCAACGTCTAAAAGTTTAGTATTACTAGATGAGGTTGGCCGTGGTACTTCAACATATGACGGACTTTCTATTGCTTGGTCTGTCATTGAGTATATTACAGGTAATGAAAATTTAAGATGCAAGACATTATTTGCTACCCATTATCATGAACTAGTAAAATTAGAAGGAGTTTTGCCTGGAGTTAAAAACTATTCTGTAGCAGTTAAGAAGATGAAAGATAGTGTAATATTCCTAAGAAAAATAGTCGAAGGCGGCGCAGATGAATCTTATGGAATTGAGGTTGCAAAATTAGCAGGACTTCCTGAGGGGGTAATTAATAGAGCTAAAGAGATTCTTTTAAGCCTTGAAGGCGAAAATACTTTTGATATACATAAGGTAACCAATAATGCTATTAAAGAAAGTGAAGTTTCTGTAGATATAAGCACTTCAGATAATAAGGTTATTGTTACAGAAACAGTTTCTGAAAATAAGAGTGAGTATGTTGAAGAAGTTAAACATGAAAAAGCTCCTTTAAATGAAAATGTTATTGAAAATAAATTAGAGCATACACATAAGAAACACAAGAATAAGGATTCTTCAAGTAACATGCAGTTAGACTTTACTTTTATCGAAAAGGAAGCGTTGCTAAAAGAAATTAGTGACGTTGATATATTAAATTTAAATCCAATGGAAGCTATGAATACCTTATACAGATTAGTTTCTGAAGCTAAAAAGTTGAATAATTAAATAGATGTAGTTGCTGGTCATGCTTCGCCTCCACCATTTAAATGTACAAAAAATAGGATAAGGTTAATGTCAACCTTATCGTCATAAACTTGAATTGATTCTACATAGGTGTTAATGATTGTTTTTAAATCATTAGCACTTTTCTCATTTATAGCCTTAAAATCTTTCATTAAATATTGCTCTATAAGTTTTTCGTTAAGTTGGCTACTATTCATTGCGGCTTGCAGTTCATTGATATACCCTGATATTTTAATCTTTTCAGTCTCAAGAGTATCCATCTTTTCTTTAAAGGATATATGAAACATTCCTTTAGAAATAGCTTCCACAATATTATCTATTTCAAATTGAAGCTCTTTAAGACGTTTATCTAGTTGCTTTAACTCATCAGCATTATCATTTATCATTTTAGAATAGTGAGCTATCAATTTTTTAGTTAGTTTTTTTATTGAACTTGGATTTAAGATTTTATTCTTAATTTCAGTTAAAGTTAAATCTTCTATATATTCTTTCTGAATATTTTTCATTTTACATTGTTTTGTACGGTATCTTGTGCCGCAGTTATATGTTGAATATTTTGTTTTATTTCTGCCAGAATGGCTGGTATGTCCTATCATAGCAGCACCACAAGATCCACAGAAAATCTTACCTGATAATATATAGGGTTCTTTAGCTTTATTTGTTGCATTTCTTTTATTCCCTATCATTCTTTTAGCAACTTTATTAAAGGTTTCCTCATCAACAATAGCCGGCAATCCATCTGGAATCCTTATTATTTCTTCAGAATTTTTAAATCTATGAGAGTTTCTCTTACCATCAACCATTTTAGGTACTTTGTTGAATACATATATACCTATATATTTTTCGTTTCTAAGTATTTCTGATAAGCTATTCTTACCAAAAGGTTTTCCTGTTTTGGTTTTATAACCTAATAGGTTAAGTTTATTAATAATTTGACTGTAGCCATAACCTTCAGAATACATTTGGAATATGAGCTTTATTGAAGAGGCTTCATACTGATTTACTATATATTTTTTAGTTGCAGGATCTACATCATAGCCTAAAGGAGGTTTACCTCCAGTATGTTTACATTGAAGAGCTGTTTCCTTCATTCCTTTCATAACCTCTCTAGCTAAGTTTTTAGAATAGTATTCAGCCATACCTTGAAGAACTGATTCAAGTATTATACTTTCAGGACTATCATCCAAATGTTCAAGGACTGATATGAGCCTTACATTATTCTTTTTTAAAATTCTCTTGTAATGCGCACTGTCATATCTATCTCTTGAGAAACGATCAAGTTTATGAACTATTACAGCGTCAAATAATCCAAATTCACTATCTTTTATCATTTCAAGAAATCTAGGTCTATTATCTGTTGTTGCTGATCTTGCTTCATCAGTATAGATTTTAGTGATTATTATTCCATTTTTATCAGCATATTCTTTTATGGCACGAATTTGAGCATCTATGGATTCTTCACGTTGGTTATCAGAACTGTATCTAGCATATATGGCTGCTTTCATTGTATTTCCTCCGTATTTATTGAAAGTATTTTAAATTTATTTCTTAACATTTCTCTTTCCTCTTATCTTATTAACATTGTAGTAGGAACGACATGTATCGCTACAATACTCTTTTTTAGGATTAGTTTTAATAAACATCTTATCACAGGTCTTGCAAAATGAAATAGCTTGATCTTTGAAAACAATATCTAATATAAGGTATAAACGGATTAAATCAATTAGAGACTTACAAGTATAACTCATATTTATATGTTTATTAAATTCCAAACCAATTTTATAATTTGTAGTGTTTTCAAATACATTATATTTGTTGTAGCCAAATGTACTAAAATATTCTCCCCATGTTTCTATGTCTTTTAAAGGCTCATCAAATAAAGAGTTAAACTTATCTTCAGGTTTAAGTTGCTTATCTAAATAAAATTCCCAACTTTTTTTAAATCTATGAAGGGATTCTATAGCATCTAGAATCATATATACAGGTTCAGCATAAATAAATTCATTAGTTGGTATGTTTTTAGGTAGAATGTAAAAATCTTCTCTGAAACCTTCTGAGTTTGAAAGCTTTAAGTCTTTATAACGATTGATTTGAACATTACTAAGAATATTACCATAGTAATTAGACTTAGTCTCTTTATAATTTCTATTGATTAAATCAAACTTTCCATTGTTATTTTTAGTCAGTGTAATTAATCCTAAGAATCCATAGTTATTTATATACTCTAAAATAGCTGAGTTAATACTAATTTCCAAAGACTCATCTAACTTATAATTATACTTATGAAGCTTACCTCTCATATTTGATGGAATTAACATTTCAATATTTAATAAATCAACAATAAAGTTATGTTCAACTTCTTCAGTATTATAAATATTATTTTCAAAGATGTTTATGGGAATTAGTTTTGAATTTGTAGGGGCGACAATCCCATACATGTCATTAGATAGTTTATCTAATCTGCATTCACTATATTTCTCGAGTTCTGATGTAATAGAATAAAATTCTGTTGAAAAAATATTATCTTTCATTGTTTATACCTCCTTTAAATATGTAATCAATCTTAACTGTTGATTGATTACGAGATCTATTTTATTATAGAGTTTGTCATTAGTCAATAGTTTTTGGAGGTGAGAATATGAAAAATAATATTAAACTTATCCTTAGAGAAAGAGGAATCAGTCAACTAGAATTATCAAGAATGACTAAGATTTCTCCTTCAGATATTAACCAAGTAATAAGAGGAAAAAAGTATTGTTTTCCTGGATGGAGGAAACGTATAGCAGAATTTTTAGAAGTTGATGAAGAAACAATATTTCAAGATTATGTAGGCGAGAGGTAGAAATGATAGATGGACGCAGTAACATATAGAATAACTTATGATAGAAAATCAAGAACTAAATTAAAAGAAGAAAGAACAGGTACAAAAGTAATACCAGATGACTTTGATATACAATTTATTGATTCATTAGTTAAAGGGCTTATTGATGCAGGAATTATTAAAAAGGCATGTGGTAAGAAAGAATCTACGTCTGAAATGGATATAGCCTGATTCTGAAAAATCAAATTAAACAATATCAAAGTATGAGTTAGCGCGGTTACAGACATTAAAAAAATTTTAGGAGTAAGTGCTTCAAAAGCATATGTGATAATTAGGCAGTTTAATAATGAATTAAAATCTAAAGGGTACATTGTTATTGCAGGAAGAGTACCTAAAAAATACTACTATGAGGTAGATGAACTAAAAGATCAATTACATGCTATATAATTTGCAATAACAAAGAAATAAGATAGGTGCTAATAGGCTTTTATGTCAATTCCGACAGAGTAAGTTTAAAATAGCAACAAGCATATATATGAAACTTTCAATAGTATTAAGGTTGAATACTTTATTGAAAAAGGGGAGGAACTAGCATATGAAAATTTTATTGAAAAATGAGAATATACCAAGATGTTGTGAAATTAATAAACAAAACTTAATGATGGGGATGATTCAATCTAGGAGCCTTATAAATGATGCTTCGATTTATGATTATATTGAACAAGTAATGGTTTATTTAGATGAGAATAAACATGCTATAAATAATGGTGATGTTTTATATGATACAGAAGATATAAAAGAGATTTTAAGGCTCTCAGCTAGAATTTTTACAGAATTAAATGAAGCTATAAATTCATCATATAGAGAAAATATGGGTAGCAGTGAAGATGAATATATATCGTTTTAAAATAATAAGGAAAAGTTTATTTGTGATTCGCTTATAAGAATGTGTAAATTACCTTGAATTTTTTTAATACATTAACATGGTATAAAGCATTTATTTTTTTAAATATAAACTATAAGTTATTGTCCATTGGTAGAGAGTTTAATTTTAAGGAGCGAGAATATATGATATTCAAATTACAAGCTGCAGCATTAACAAAGAATAGTTTGAAATTCTAATTTAAATTATAAGGTACTGGAAGAGGTCTTATAATATAGTGAAGTTTTTAGAAGTTTTTTATTTTAGCAATAGTAGCTAAAGCCACTATTCATAAGGCTTTAGCTACTGTTTTAAGGGGAGAAATTGAATTGGGAAAAGATAGGATAAGAATAAGTATTAAAGGAGTAAATATTAATAGCTTACGTAATGATAAATCCCAATGGAGTATCCAATATAATAAGGACTTAGGTGATAAATACAAGAGTAGGATGAGTTATTATAGTTATGGGAGTATGATATGTAATTTAGGCATATTTAACGTGAGTTATTTAAGGTACTCCAATACATATGGTGATATGTATATTTCATTTAGTATAGCTAAGCTCTACAACGGTAACAATAGTACACCTAAATCTAATATCTTTACAGCTGATCTTATTAAACGGATTTATAATGGGATTGATAGTATAGTGTATGTAGATAGTCTTCCTTCATCTGAAACAATGAAGATAACAAAGGATGAAACTAATATTGATATTATAGATACTATCGAAAACATTGAAGCAAGATTTAAACTATTTAAAAAGATAAAGATTCCACACAGAAGGTTAGATTGTAAACTAGGAAATGATGGGACCTTGTACTTTTATAGTGGTAAGGATAAAAATAAAAGTAGTGCTGTAATTATTATCTACTTTAAGGGAAGAGAGCAGCAGCATAGAAATAATAGTATCTACAGATTATTAAATATAGATGAAGGCAAAGAAGACTTAAGAATTGAATTTAAGAATATGAGATATTCATTGAATAAAAAAGTAGAGAGGGTTAGGAATTTAATTAGGATGAGAGAAATAGCATATCCTATGATTAATGCTAATTGTTACAAAAGCTTAGATTTTGATATTAAGACAAGCATTGATATGAATATGTGTGTTATACCAGCTACAACAATTACACCAGATTTTAAATCGGTATTTTGTAACAGACGTTTTTATATTGATATAAATATTACTAGTTTTCAGATGTATAATTGCAACAATTTATCTATATATATTCAGTATTCTAAATTTAATAATAAGTCAAATGTTGAAATTTTAATGAGTAAAGAGTATCAATATAATTTAATTAATCATTTCATAAACCAATGCTGTCTTAATAAAAGAATTACAACGAAAGACAAGCTGTATAAGATTATAGATGAGAGTGAACTTTTTACAAGAACAAAGAAGAAAGCAGCTAAGAGAGTAATTAGATATTTGAATGGAGAAATCTATAGTATAAGTTTATCAGATAAAACAATTAGCGATTATAAGAAATTGATTATTAAAACGGGATATCACTATTTATATTCAGATGGTGAATTAGAACCAATTACAGAAAAGGATATATTTATGTGTATAGAACAGGATAAATTTATAAATATAGTTGATGTACATGATTGAGGATTTCAATCTAATATTTTAGTTAATATATAACTGAATGCAATATAAAAGATATGGATTAAAAGGACGGCTTTAAGATGAGAACTATAAAAATTAAATTATGAAAGGAACGATGATCATGAGAGAAGCTAGTGAAGAACTCAACAAAATGAGACAGGATTTACTAAATAAATTATTAGAAAAAGAAATGAACAGATTAAAGAAGATATGTTTTAAATTTGAACATAGAAAGCTATTAACACATCCAGTAGTGATTGTGGCAGCCAATTTAGGTAAAATAAATGCCAGTGGGTTGTATCAAAAGATTCAAAGAGAAAAGGATCCTCACAGATATTTGCATAAAATATCTATAGACATTACTATAATCGATAAATACTTTATCGGTAAATTCAATAAGTATTTTACTAGAAGGTATTGGAAAGGTATAATACAGGAAGTTATTTGTCATGAAATTATACATGCATTTACTTTAGAACTTTTTGATAATATTAGTGAAATTGAGAATATCAATGCTGATAGATCACCAATATTTCTATCTCTGCTATATTGGTTAAAAGGGAGAAGCAATCATCTAGGTATATGGGTTTTATTGGAAACTGAAACATATAGAGATATTAGTTGTATGAATAACTTTACAGAAGTGTACGACTATCTTGTAGAGTTAATAATTCAATATAATAAAGTTTGCTATCAGTTAAATAAAGTAATAGATAAAGGAAGATATATGGAAAACAGATTTAGTTTTGCTTCGCGTAATGCAGGTATTAATGCTGAAAAGAGAGATGTATTTAATTTTAAGAATATAAAAACAAAAAATACTTATGTTGTATCATTTAATGAATTCCTTGTAGGTTTTACTATAAGACCTCATGATCTTAAGAAACTTGTGTATAAGAAAATTAACAACAATTGTTTCAATGATCATGTATATAAAAATATGTATGTTAAGGATAAGTGTGTATATGAAATAGAAAATGGAAAGTTAAAAAAGCGAGAAATTGAATATGCAGCCTAAGAAAATTGACAGCAATATTACAGTAACCAAATAAAAATTGGTCGTAAGTTGCTATATGATATTACAAAATCTAATTATAAATTCTAAAATTAGGCACTGATTATAATAAGTCCTGATTAGAGTTAAATCAGGACTTATTAATAAATGTATATTAGTCTACTATTTTACCATATTTAGCAATAAAATCATCATGGGTTAGCTCTGTAATATAGCATGGCACAAGTTTAGTAGAGAATAATAATTTGGATACACAGAAACTCTTCATTCCAGCTACAAGGCTATACTTTTCATTATCTACTGGGCGAATTGCTAGAGGATTGATTATTTCTCCAGATTCTTTAACCTTTTGAAGAGAACCATTAAATGGAATGGATCTACATTGCAAGTGAGTTTCTTCAGTTAGGATGATGTTATTTATATCTATATATTCAATAGGCATATATTCAGGATTGAACCAACTTATTTTTTCTGAATAAGTGCTATTTGATTCCCAAGGCTTCTGCAAAGTTAAGGTATCATTTAAAATAGGTAATCTAGATGATAACTTGGGATTATTCTTTATTATACTAGTAACTTTATCAACTATATGAAATGTATTGATATCATAATCTATTGATAGGTCCAAACCTAAGCGAGCAGAACAATGAGCGATTGTATTTGGTCTGCCAATCTTAGATTTTTTGAATTTTATCAGGTCTTCTCCATAATTTTTGATAGTAGTTATAAGAGCAAACCATTCATCAATGTTAGAGGTAATAGGCTGATTATTCCCATTCTTCCAGTAATACTTGTCCCATTTCTCGTAAAATTTATTGTTAAGAGTTTGAACTATGTTTATTACATCACAGTTAATAGCTAAATTAGTATTTCTAAGGCTTATAGTATTTAGATATTGTATTGCCTTTGTAATTGCTATTATTTCGATAGCAGTACTGCTGCTTGCAGGACATACTCCGTATACGGCCTTACTAGATAAGACAGGAGTATTTGATTGAATATAAAAACCATATCCACCAATGTTATCCCTATAGGATCCATCAGTATAAATAGAAATATTTGTATCACTCATGATTTTAATCTCCTTTAATAATACATATTTATTAAGTGTTTTTTATAGAAATTGATCATTGTTAAGAGATAGCTTTATTGAATACAGAATTACATATACAATATATAATTATTGTTAGATAAACATATCTCTTGTTATCATTATAATAGCTTTAGTGTTAGATTCCAGTATAATATTTGATCATAATATTAGTTTTAACGTAACGATTGGAAACGAACAATTAATAAAAACTATCTTTACATTTAAAGGCATATACACTTTTATTTTTGTATTTGAATTTACATATTAATGTGCTATATTATCTCATGTGAGGGGAGTGTTAGCATGGAGGATAATATTTTATTATTTTATAAGTGTGCCGGATTTTTAGTTAATTATTATTGGAATTTAGATGTGAAATTTTATAACACCAAGGAATGTGAGCTGCTAATTAGGGACGATAATGTGTGCAATCCTGAATCGGTAAAGAAAGCCTTAAAGAAATTATATAATAAGTATTCTAATGAAATAATCTTAGGTAACAATCTTTATACTGAAGCTATGAAGAAAGTAATGGATATGAAGCTTCGTGCATTGAATGTTCAGCAATTCAAGGACAAATATAGTTTTACATATTTTAATTACTGCCTTCATGGTGACAGATTACCTTTAGATGAAAAGACCACATAATAAAAAGTAATAAATTGATGCCAGGTCAAATACACTGGCATCATTAAATTATTTAATGGATTTTATTACTTTAATTTCAATACATTCATTTTCAATCATTTTCTTAAGTTCTTCAATTTTAATGTTTATATTAGATAACATTTCAAGAAATTTATCATCAGATCCAAGAACTAGTTTATGATTAGATTTTGGAATATTAGTTATGGTAGCATTAATAATTTGATCTGAATCATAGATTATGTTTGAAACTTTAGAAAAGAAATCAGAAGCTTTAATAAGCATAGGTTTAAATTCAGCTAGTCTCAATTCCAATTCTTTTTTACCTAATTCGGTAATAGAATAGAACTTCTTAGACGTAGTATTTTTAACAATTTCTATATAGCCAGCTTTGACCATCTCCTCTAAAAGGGGATAATAAGTACCATGTGAAGGTTTCCAAATATCAACACTTACACTCCTTTGTATCTCTATTAACATCTCTTTACCATATAAAGGCTCAGACTTCTTGTTTAGTAAAAATAGTGTATAAAATAGTAAGAAGTTGGAGCTGGACATTTTAGTTGGAAACATCCTGTTGTATTCAGCTTTGTAATCATCACTTGAAGTTCTTTTTACAGGTTTATAAGGACCTAATAAGTTCACCCCTTTTTTGCTTTTTTTACTTGTTTTTGAAATAGTCATTATATGACCTCCTTTTAAAAATATAGAGCAGTTTAATGTCATGCTCAGGACAAATAACCGTTGGTTATTCCAAAATGTAATAACCAACGGTTTAATGGCATTAATATTATATTGATGAATATAGTCAATAAAAAGTCCATCCAAGCTATCCGGCTACGGATATCAAAAAATAAAATTATTAGAGATGTATACAGTAGGATTGTAAGACATTGAATTTAAATAGTAAGATACTATACCATTTAAAATATTAGAGAGAGATTTTATTTACCTAGAAAGTTAAAGAAGAATTACCGAAGGTTAAGCTTTAGTTTAGTACACGAATGAATCCATTGAATTTATTGGGGCAAGTATATTGAATGATGTAAGAGTTAACTACTTATACATAGGTAGGAAATATAATGTGGAATATATGAAGTAATATAATAGGGGTGGGGCATGAAACGATATAAATTATTTCAATTTGAACTACCTGGTACCGGGAGAAACTATATATAATTTTTAGAATATATAAGTCAATTGAGATAGTTGCTAATAAATTGAAGATATAGTTAAGAAGAAATCTAAGAATTTAAATGGTCTACCAGTTCATTTGAAAAATTAATAAAATATAATTATAGATAATTATGGGTAAAGATATTTATCTATAATTAAAGATAAATAAATATAATTATCTACAATTATTTATATTTATAGATATATAGAATACTTTCTATAGTATTGCTGAATTATAGCATAGAGGATTATTTGTTGTAATGTTTAAGGGAGGGATAAGGACAGAAGTGTTTAGTATCGTTATCCTAAATTGATATTTAATATATAGCAGCATTATTTATAAGTAGGAAGTAAATACTCAATTTAAGATATTGGTTAATAAAATAATTTCAATTCTGTAAAGAACAAGAATTATGGTGTAAATCAAGCTTACTATTGTATAGTTCGTTTTCTTATGTAAGATTATTAGGGCATTGTTTATTTTTTATGTTTCCGTGCTATAATATAAATATAGGAAAGCCACTCGGCTGTCTTATGTGAATATGTATTTGAGGAATTAAAAAGCACTTTGTCCGCTAAAACAAGGGTGCTTTTTAATTTTGGCTCTGTTCAAGAATAGTGTTGAAATTTGACTACAATCTGTTGAATTGGCTATAATAAGAATATACGAATGATTACGGATGTCTTATTATGCCAACTGTAGAGTCAGTAAAGAATGATATAGAGGCTTTAGGAACAGCAGGACAAGAGGAAATACTGCACTATCTTGAAGAAGTGTTTGTGTTAGGCTCATTTGCTACAGAAGTTACAAATGAAGTTAAGGAAAACAGATTTTCAAGGGGGAAAGTCTGCCCTCTGTAGATTGCAATTTTAAAATGTAACTTTCGGCAGCCTATACTGTGATTTAAAAACTGAATACTTATTCAGTAAAAGAGAAAAAATATAGTTATAATATTAATATATGGGGTATCTATGATATAACTATTTTGTAAAGTATTTAGTTCACAGTTGTAAGATTTTACGAATTAAGACATTTAAAGAAAGGATGATTGATTTATAAAAGATTTGTTTTTATCCAAGCCCAATAAAGAATATCAAAAGAGTTTTGAAGAGTATGTGTTATAATATAAAAAGCATTAGAGATTTTTAATGAATATTTAAATAGCTTACTCAAAGATTAAAGCCTATATTAATAAAATCTTAAGGTTTTTTAAGAAATTTCTTATGATATAAGTTTTTGTTTTGCAGTACTATAATAATGAGTGTTTAATCTGAAAGAAGGTATTATGAGAAATAGATAGGATAGGGGAGATAAATTTGACGAGGATATATATGGGTATTATAACCCTGTGGAGTGCAGTTAGTATACCATTCCTAATCTTGGGTGGAATAATACTGGGCCACTATTTTTTCAAAAACAGAATAAAAGAAAGCAAGTTTTACTTAAACATATATAAATTTATAAAGGTGTCTCTATGCATATTAGGTATACTTTTCATAGGTATAGAAGCTGCAATAATAAGTTATCCAAAATATAATGAGAAAAGAGATGATTATATTATTGTGCTTGGAGCAGGTCTTAATAATGGAAAAACTCCTAATTCAATACTTAGTGAAAGATTAGATGCAGTAATAAAGTGTGAAGAAAAAAATCCTGATCAATATATCGTTGTATCTGGTGGACAAGGTGAAAATGAAAAGGTGTCAGAAGCTCAAGCTATGAGTGAATATTTACAGGAGAGAGGTATAGATAAAGACAAAATAATATTAGAGGATAAGTCGAGAGACACTGACGAAAATTTGAAATTTTCTAAGGAGAAGATAGAAGAGCACAGCAACAAATCAATATCTAACGTCAGCGTAAAAATAGTGACAACGGATTATCATGCATTTAGAAGTAGTCTTTTGGCTAAGAAAAATGGATATACTAATTTTGATAATTATTCAAGTACTTTGAGAGGGCCTTTAATTCCTTCAACTTATATTAGGGAGGCCTTTGCAGTTGTTAAAAGTTTAGTATTTGATAAATAATATAGTTAAATCATAATATTTAACTGAACTAATATATATATTATTTATAAATAGTGAAGGAAAGCGAGCCATTTTTTAATGGTATGACCCATTATTCTTATAAAACGTCATAAGTCCCATTATTTTAAGAGCATTACTGAAGTACACCTCCCAATGTTATCAATATATAACATTGGGAGGTGTATCTTTTATGTTTGAATATTTATGACGCTATTTTAATAATTATAAGCCTGTATTGACTGCGTATTTATACATTCTTAATTTACCGAATACAGAAGTTGGCTGTTAAGTCTAATGAGTTATTCTTTTTTATTATAAGTGTAATCTCGCAAAGTGAAATTAATACATTCTGCAATTATTGATACTGATAATATTAAAACTAACTTTGCAAGTTTGCAGGAATGATTATTCTGATCTATTTAATTATTGTAAGTATAATGATATTAATAAATTGACGTTCTTGTAAACTATTGTTCATTAATTATAGATTTATAGAATCGGCTATAAGTAAATTTTTGAGGGGAGGGTTAATATAAATGTATATTATACTGTCAGCAGTAATAATAGGGGTATTTATGATATGTGCAAGTATTATACTTGGAAGGTATATTTTAAGAATCAGTGAAAATAGTGAAACTGGGGTATATCAAATGATTAAGATGGATGAAAAAAATATAGTTTTATTAGATACAAGGACAGGACAATATTGGGAAAAGCCAATTATTGAAAATTCACATATTAAAACAACCGATGAAAAAACAGATAAGTACGCATAGCTTAAAAGTTGTACATACCAATCGGTTAGTATTGGTAGTGGTGCGATAGCTAATAATAGATAGAAAGAATACTTTAAAAATTTTAGAAAAAGGA
The DNA here is from genome assembly GCF_002760435.1 of Clostridium sp. LS. Lineage (GTDB taxonomy): Bacteria > Bacillota > Clostridia > Clostridiales > Clostridiaceae > Clostridium. The sequence goes on along the minus strand of NZ_AUUU01000114.1, from coordinate 21,871 downwards.
GAGATTTTTATGAATACTGAAATTAAGCATATACATCATGCAGGCCATGTTGTAACAGATATGAGTGCTGCACTAGAACTTTATAAGAAGTTAGGCTTTGTTTGTCTTACACCAGCCTATCCCTTGATGGCTGAAAAAGAAGGTGAGGAACCTAAAACTCTTGGTGTTGCGAATACACACATTACATTTTTACGCAACTTTGTTGAGATTGCTACTGTGGTAAAAGAGGGAGTAAAGATTCCCGAAGATGCAAAAATGGTTCCTATTCAGGTTCCATCAGCAGCACTTCCTCTTGTTCTTCAAAATATCAAACGTACCGTTGATACTGTTTCCAGCTGCTTAGCGCGTTTTGAAGGAACACATATTTTATGCTTCTATTCACCAGATGTGGAGGCTTCTGCAGCACGTTTCGATAAAAATGGAATTGGGCATAGTGGTGTAAATCCGGTCCAACGCCCTATCGAGACTACAGAGGGTGTGAAGGTTTTGTCGCTGAAGGTTTTGGAAATTGACGGAGAAGATGTTCCAGAAGGAAGATTAGCTATAGCCGATATTCCACCATTAGAAACTTTACAGGCGCAAACACATATGGATCATCCAAATGGCGCAATTGAGCTAGTTGAGGTGATACTTTGTGCTGCTGATACCGAGATTGATGATTTCACCAAGAGATATCAGCGATACCTAGGTTGCGATGTGAAAGTTGATGGAGCAGCTCGTATCTTTGATATGGAAAATGCACGAATAACAATTGTACCTGGATCTCATTTAAATAGAATATTATCAGGTGAAGCAGTACCTGATTTGCCAGCCTTTGCGGGATATGTGGTGAAAGTGCGTGATATTTCAATGACACACAAGTATATAGAGAGTAATGGATTTCAAGTGAAAGAAACACCTCAAGGAGATATTTTTGTACCAGCTAGTACAGCACTTGGTACCGCAATTGTATTCAGGCAGGCGAGATAGGTAAAGTTTATAATTCAGTACAAAAGTTTATTTAAGGCAGATTATGTGGGGTTATAGACTTTGCTATACTTGGAGTTGGAGATCAAGCTTGTGATTTGGTAATGATAAGGGCTATTTTGATGATGGAAGCGGAGAGTTTTTTAAGAAGTTAATGGCCCTTGATGGGCTTGCATTGTTAGGTCGCAATGTCCTTTAATTGCCTATTAAATTATAAGACATAGCAGAAAGGTTTTATTCTTTAAGCTAAAACATATGAAGTTCCGTAGATGAAAACTTGCATCATACGATATAGTTCTTCCAATAAAATATATTGAAGAATGCATTAAAATAGAGTTGCAGAATACAGGTATTGATAAAACTTGTTTCTAGGGTACTTTTTATCATCATAGCATGAAAAATCCCAGCACCTTTTATTGATACAAGGGATTGATTGAGGATAATATTGAATGGTGGGGCATGAAACGGTCTATTAATATTGATTGCTAGATACCAGGTACTGAGAGAAATTATATATGGATTTTTATGTACTATAGTGACTTACAAATTCAGAGTTACAAGTTCTACATTTATTTAAGTATTATTTATTTATAGTTTTTTAGAACAAAAATATTGCTGTATTTGTAACATTGATATATGATTTTTCACTAAAAACCGGTATTAAAGCTATTATTGAAAGAAATAGCATAAAGCAAGTTAAGTTATAACCGCTTTATGCTTTAAAGACTAATTATTCAATAGAGGATCTTTAGAGAATTATAATTAATATGATATACTATCTAAGCAAAGAGTATCCTGACATAACGAATCACCAGTACTCAACTATACAGCCTATTTCATCAATAATTAAATCTCTAAGTTTATCACAATCTTGCAATGAGTAAAATACCCATGCATGCCATCACTGGATGGCTACATGGGTTTGATAGAAAACATAAACTGCGGTATATACTTACATAGCAGTACTTGGATTATAAATTAATCTACATTGGTTAATACTTTAGATGTTAAATTATCTATATTATGTATAGTTGTTTCAATAGGTGTTATACCACGACCCTTTTGAATATATTGCTCTATATATACAAGACCTGAATTAATATCGGGAGCTATATTTTTATATAGTGCATTTTTAGCATTTAATACCCATTTTAATTTATCTACTCTTTGTTTACTTTCAGCTAATTCATTATTTATGGATACTAATTTGGCTTTAGTAAGTTCTGCGCTAGATTTAATGTTATTTCTTACATTTAAATAGAGTTCTTTAGCATCTCGTTCACTTCGGTCTATACGGGAATTTAAGGCGTTTATTTTATCTTTTAATTCTTCTTCTCGAGCCCAAAGTACTTCCTGTGTATTTTTAAGGAAAGCTTGTTTAACTTGAAGTCTCTTACCTTCGCCATTAAAATCAAAAACGGGTTTTCCACCAAAAAAGCCAGAAGAATTATATTTATCCTGTTCATATTTAAAGCTGTCGTATTCCTTTTTATAAGCATCCTTATCTACTTTTAATTTCACTTCATCACTAAAATCTAGTTTAGTTTTCTCTTCAGAAAGTACCGAATAGACTTCCGTAATTAACTTTTTTTGTGAATTTAGTTTTTCATAACTCTCTATATAGTTAGGTAAGTCATCAAGCTTTATAATATGTTGAAGATAAAAATGGGTACTATTTGTGTTCCAGCACTTAGCAAGTGCATCCAATTGTAATTTTCTATGTTTCGTATGAGACAATAATTCACTTAATTTATTAAAGTCTTCTGTAGCTTCTTTATATTTATTTTCATTTAGTAGTATTATGGAATTTAGTCTATCTATAAACCCTTTTAACTTTAATAGAATGCTGGTACATTTCTTTAGTTCATGTTTAGAGATAACTTGCTCTTTGAGTATTATTTCAAATTGATCCCATCTACTTGATTTTAATCTACTAATATCATTGTTTCTTCGAGATTCAATTGCTTCTAAAGCTGAAACTCCAACAACATGGCTTACAGCATCTCCTAATCTCTTTTTTAGGTCATCCAATAGTTCATCTGCATCTTCTTCTTCAGGATCAATTTCATCTATTCTATTTACAACGCCTATGGGTTTAAGATTATTATTCAAGCTTTTTATTTCAGCCAATTCAGTTCTTGAACCAGCTTTGGCATATGAGAACATCCATAATACAATATCAGCACGGTTCATGAAATCCTTAGTAGCAATAGTATGAAGAGGTTTATCAGCATTTAATCCTGGAGTATCTACAATTGTTATATCATTAAGAATATCATTAGGAATTCCTATTTCAATATAACTGATATTAGATCTAAATTCTTCTGCTGATGAGTCTCCTTCAGCAGAGAGTTTTTCAAGCATATCTAAAGGAAATTGTTTAGTTGAGCCATCTTTTAGATATGCTATTAAAACTCTATTTAAACTATATTTTATCATAGTCACTACTGCAGTGGCTGGCGTTACGTCTGACTTTAATAACTCTTCTCTTAATATAGCATTTATAAAAGTAGATTTTCCTGTTTTAAATTCTCCAATGATTACTACTAGCAAGGGTGATTTACTATCTTTAGATAAACTATTTATTTCGTTATAGTTAGCCTTAAGTTCTTCAAACTTATTAATATGTTCAGCGACTCTATCGAGAACTGTTTTTATGACCATAGTAGGTGTACCATCTAGTATTAAAGGACTATTTTTTATTGGTACTAATGGTCTCTTTATTATTATATTTTTATTTTCTTTTTTATCAGTTGAATTAGAAACTTTGTCTATATTAATTGTTTCAACTTCAGCTATTTTAGTGTTTTGAATTGAGTTCTTTTTTCTTTTTTTATTATAATTATTGTAGATAATAAATAATGCACACAAACAACACAAACTAATTAAAAGTATTATTATAATAGATTTCATTCTTATGTTCCTTATAAGTGAAAAGATGGCATTTCATAAGAGTCAATATGTGCAAGTGGATCAGAATATTTAAGTATAGATATTCCATTACCAAGTTGTTGTGTTTGTGCTATCATATGTCCGCCAGCATATAAATCATTGCCGCCTAGGATGTTACTTTCTGTATGACTTATCAAATGTCCGTGATTATAAATATTATCACCTCCAAATATATTGGGTTCTGTATGTACAATTTGATGACCATTAGTATAAATATCTTTACCACCAAGCGAATTAGCTTCTGTGTGGATTACTTTATGACCATTGGAATATATATCTTCTCCACCAAAGATATTCTTTTCAGAATGAGATATTTGATGGCCATCTGAGTATACATCATGATCGCCAAAAATATTATCAAATACATTAAAAATACCACTATTCATGATAAGATCCTCCTTTAGTTTAAAATAGTCATAATTTCATTAATTATGCTTATACCTTTGTTAAGGTTGTTAAGTTTATCTTGTGAGTTTATTTTTACATTTTGCTTTTCATTAATTTCATTTTGAATTTTTAAGCTTATAGAAGATAGAAGGCGATCGTAGGTTATGCTGCAAGCATTTTTAATTTCATGAGTTTTATTGAGAATTAGTTCATCTAAACAGGAACTAAAGTTTTCTATAACGTTATCTATTGCTATATTTAACTCTGGTCTTAGCTTATTCTTAGCTTCTGCGAGTTTGTCTTCAAGCATTTTCTTCTGAATAAATGGAAATCCAGCCATTCCTATAAAAGGCATTAAAATAGGACCGGCAAGGATGGATGCTAAGCCTGATGCAGCTGCAGCTAATATTCCAGCCATTAATGGAGTTTTTGATATATCTTCTGCTTCAATTTGAAAGGTGAATAAATTATTGCTATCTATATCATTACCCACTTTATGAGTGTTAAGTTTAGTTATTGCAGTGTTAAAGTGTCTTGCTAAGCCTAAAGCAAGCTCATTTTCAAGCATTTGAAGCATTTTGCTTATAGCGGCCATGTTCTGTTGAATCCATCTATTAATATCTCTTTTTATTATTCTAGGTATTTGTCTTTCAATAAAACTTTTGAAATCTGAACCTTTATAATCTTCTACCATATCATATAGGTCGTTTCTGAGATTCTCTCCAAAATAGTTTACAGATTTACGTACTATTGCAAGCATTTCATTTTCCTGTCTTCGTACATATTCATCTAAAGAAGCCTTACGCTTTTCTTCTTCTTTTATTAATTGGGATATACTTTTAAGTTCATTATCAAGGTATTTTATACTTGAACCTTCTAAGTGAATTAATGAATTGAGTTCTCGCTCCAAAGCATTTAATATCATTAGTAATCTTTTCTTATAGCGGACCATCTTTTCTTCAGTTTGAGTTCCTGATTCAATTATTTTGGTTAGTGCATTTTCCACCTTTGAAAGTCCAGACATTTCAAGAAGTTCGTTGTCTTCATTTACTTTAGCATCAAGAGCTTGTCTAGCGGAAAGGCCAAACAATTGAACGTCTTTGTCTCCTAATGCATTCCTAAGTCTATTTGATATATCTTCAATAGCATCTTCAGCTTCTTCTTCGTCTATCTGGTCAAAGAAGTTAGCAATAAATACTATTTTATCAATTCCATTACTTAAAAGATTATCTTCAATAAATTCCTTTTCAGTCCTTCTTACCGGGTTAGTAGCATCAAGTAGAAATAGTACCGCATCAGCTCTTGGAATGAATTTATATGTAATATCAACTCTTTGTTGATTCAAATCATCAACACCGGGAGTATCTACTAAAACAACTTTGTTTTTTAGAATATTAGCAGACATTCCTAGCTTTATATACTGAATTGAAGCAGGATCAAATTCAGCGCCTGCAACGTAATTCTTTAAATTTTCATTTTTCAGTTCTAAAGTATCAACTGACCCATCTGTTTTATAAACAGACATATATTTTTCATTATCCCAAAGTATAGCATTTATTGTTGCTGTGGTTGGAGTGACATCAACAGGTAATATATTTTCTCCCAATAAAGAATTTACAAATGTTGATTTACCTCTCTTAAATTCACCAAGTATTACAACTGTATAGAATTCATTTTGTAAATCCTCCAACAAGTCTTCAGCATATTTTTTTTGTATTGTTTCGGGAATAAAGACGATAACTTCGCTAATTAACCGTTCAATACAATGTTGCATTTCATTTTTTAAGTCTTCAAAATTTTTCATTAACAATAATCCTCCTTAATTTCATTAATGGTGAACACCCTTTTGCATCTCAACCTTAATAGTAGATTGCCTTCAGCATTAATGATTAAACAACCTGTTCCACATTTATCTTCTGCTTTTTTATCTACATCTGTAAACATTGTAAATCATCCTCTAATTGTTTTTATTAAACTTAAAATATAACACAATGAAAGCTATAATCCATATTATAGGGCAGAAAATCCCTAATATCATAATAAGACTTGCAATCATTAATTTATGTTTGAACTCCATACAGACCTCCTGTAATCCTATGTCTTTTAGTTTTCTTATAATCTTATGTGTGTTTTTATACACTACTTTATTTACAGATTTATTACTGCTCTTTTGATTATCTTATTTTTATCAACACTAGATAGTGTTTTAAAATAATTTAAAACTCTGCCACCTTTGAAAATTATATAACATACTAGATAATTTACCCATTAAAATTCCCTTCTGTGACTTTATTGTTTATGTCAAACTAGTGGATAGTTCTTTTAAATCATTAATTATAGCCTCTAACAACTTATCTTGTTCATGTAGAACTTTCCTTTTTTCATCAACTTTTACTTCTTCCTTGAACCTTTCACCTAAAATTGAATTTAATTGTTGTTCAATACCATCGTATTTTCTATCTAATTCTTCTTTAATAATCTCAACTATATCAGTTACGCTTTCTTGCCATTGAGAGTTAAATGAATTTATTAATTTGGGAATAGATTCGCGATGATCCTTATCAATTTCGGCTTTTATTTTTGTAAGTTCTTTACCTCTATTTAGCTTCTTAAAAACAGATGATATAGAACCAGCTATAAAAGCCCCTATTGCAAAAATTGGATGATTAATTAATATACTTCTAAATACAAATGCTGAAAGGAATAGAGGGTTAGCAAGTAATTGTTTAAGATCATCTTTTGAATAGGTTGATGAATTATTTTTCTGGTTTTCTAAAAGAGTAATTTGTGATGATCCAGCTATTAATTCATTATAAATTGAGTCGTTGATAGATTCCCACTCATAGGCAAGTTTTCTATTTAATCTATTAATTTCATCAAGTATTAAATCCTGCTGGTGCTTACTTATTCTATCTTGCAAATCTGTTTGTAGTGGTGCAACTGTATTTTCAACAGCTCTAGCGATATCATTTTTATTTAGATCACCGGTGTAGTTATCAATAGCATTTACTGCAGCATGAGCTATTCTTTCTAGACCTCTACGAAATTCTGATTGTATTTCAGTGCCATGATTCATAAGAATTCTTTTAAAATCATTAATAGAATCATTGCAGATATATCGTACTCTATCAACTTCTGGTTTTAATTTATCTATCTTTTGTTGTAGTTCATTAATACCAATATCTAATGTTCCTAAAGAAATAGCTATAGAGTTTTTTCTTAAATCTGAGCTTATCCTAATTCCTCGTTCTATATATTTAGATAATTTTATATTACCTCTTTCATTTGATAGAAATTCTGACATATTTTCTTCAAGCTCCACAAATCCAGTTGATTCAATAGTGGGAATTTCACCTTTTACTTCTTCGTTATTAAATGATCTCCTAAAAGTTAATGCACCTTTTGAAGATACCATAAAAACTTTTGGGTTATTTATAACAGGCTCTAAATGTTCTCTTACATAATCAATTATCTTTAATTGATCTCTTTCGTCTCTTATTCTATCTTTAAAGTTAATTACGAAGTATATTTTTTGAATATCTGCTTTTAAAATTCTATCTTTTAAAAAATGCATTTCTGAGTCTGCTAATGCTTGATTTGCTGACAGTAGCATAATAGCTACATCTGATTCAGGAATAAATCTATATGTAATCTCTTCTCTAGCAGCATCAAGATCATTTGTACCAGGTGTATCTACTATTTCAATACCTCCTTTGCATAATTCTGTTGGATACCCTATATCTGCATAAGAAATTTTACTTATTTCCCTCAGAGCATTTTCATAATCAAGTTCAGATTGTTCATCATCAATAATAGGCTCTTTAGGAGCAACTATTTTTTTGAATTCATCTTCAGTAATATTTCTAAATGAGTTTTCATTATCTTTAAACACAACTTTGTAAGATGGGATTTCACTATATGAAATTTTATTTAAAATTGTTGTTGTAGGTTTAGTAGCGGCAGGAAATATTCTCTTACCTAAGAGTGCATTTATAAAAGTAGATTTGCCCCTTGAGAATTCACCTACTACTACAATTTTAAATTTATCATCTTTAAGTTCTGAAATTGATTTTTGAATATAGATTGCTGTATCCTCAATTCCTAAGTCAGAAGCTATTTCTGATAGCTTATTTAAGTTGTTAATTAAAAAATCCTTTTTGTTACTATATACTGATAAATCAAAACCAGTCATGTCATTACCGTCCTTTCTAAAGCGATTGATCTCAATTACAGTAGATCATCTTATGTAATATATATAAATAGCATCTAAAGTTATTAATTAGATAGAGTATTACTACATCTTTTATATAAATTACTGCAATTTTCAACATAATCCAGACATGTATTAATGCTATAATAATTATTTTTAAGGTTAATTTTACATAAAACAAAGCCTACTATATATTATATCGAATAATAAAAATAATTCTACAAGAATTTAAATTATAATTCTTATAGTTGATGGAGTGAGTAATATAAAAAAGATAACCTCAATATGAGGTGATTCTAATGGAATTTGATATAAAAATTCTTGGAGTACGTATTAGAGAAGAACGTATGAAAAGAAAACTAACTATAGAAGAGCTAGCTGAAATCATAAATGTATCTCCTTCATTTTTAGGGCTTGTTGAAAGAGGAGATAGGGGGGTTAGTATAGAAAAGTTATGCAAGATTGCAGAAGTGTTTGAACTCTCTATTGACTCATTACTTAATACAAATCAGACTTCTAATTCTAAATATGATAAGATTAAGGTGCTTTTGCATGATCTGAATGATAATCAGTTAGATTTTGTAGCAAACATGATTAAGCTATTAGGTAAGCACTTTAAATAGGATGAACCTGTATAGTACAATGCAGTAATTGAGTACAAGTAGTTTAATATTTAAACCATTCACAAATCATTAAAATAACAGCTACAAGAATTACATGATATTGTAGCTGTTTTAATTTTCTCTATTCTTCAGTTATTATGGAGAAGTAAACATTTATTTAAATGGAGGAAGAAATGTGGATAAGAAATTATTCTATTTGAAACTGATACATACAATAATATGGGCCTTTTATGTTTTTATATTTTGCTATATATTATATGCAGGAATTTATAATAAGATAGATTTATATTTATGGATTGCAATTGGTTTTGAAATTATTGAAGTTGTAATTTTGATAATTTATAAAGGAAAATGCCCTTTAACAATTTTGGGATATAAATATATTGATAATCCTGAAATTGGATTTGATATATTTCTACCAAGATGGTTAGCAAAATATAACCAACTTATATATGGTTCAGGTTTAATTATTGTGATACTCATAATTATATATAGAATGACAAAAATAAGATAAATACTTTTCTTAATATTCTATATAAATAAGAGTTAAAAGTTATTCTGTGAAATATAAGTACATATTCTTCATAAATTATGCAGTCATTAAGTTGGTGTATCTTTCTGCACCAAATAGAGATAGTATTTAGATAATTTATATAGAGCGATAAAATACTATTTAAATAACCAAAAAATTATGTTTAAATAGATATTATTGACAAAATATTTACATGTGTTCGTAAAATTTTTGTAGGCAAAAATAAAGGAAGATATTCCATATAATTGAAAAATATCTCCCCAAACATATAAATCCCTATTACAATATAATTAAGAACAAAACATATTGAATGGAGGGATTTATATGTGTAATAGTATAGAATATAGCGACTTATAATTCAATATTATTGAGAAAAAAATTGCAGAATTTCTCTATGAAATAGGTACTGATATTTTTCGAAAAATTTTAGAAAGCATTGATGATGAAATATTTAATAGCAGAGATAAAGGAATTTATAGATATAAAAAGAAAACGTACCATAAATACTTCCTTTGGTAGTGTAACTTATAAGCGCAGATATTATAGAGAGAAAATAAGTAGAGCTGAATCTAAGACAACATTTTTATTGGACGAAGCATTAGATATTGATTTTTTTGGAAAATCAACTCTTAAGCAAGCTGTAAATTTAGTAAACGAAGCGTCAGCAGAATCCTTTAGAAATGTGAGCAAACAAAATGACTCTTCAGTGCTTTGCAATCCTAGTCATCAAACAATTAAAAACCGTGTATCTGATATTGGAGAACTTTTAAAAAGTTCTGAAATGGAAAGAATACAAAAATATTTTAACAATGAACTCGAAGGTAAAAAGCAAGTAGAAATTCTTTTTGAAGAAAAGGACGGACTATTTAACGCCTAAATCGTAAGGCTTTTTTTATCTTGATGTAGGATTTTAAAGAAATAAGAAAGGCTGCACTTTTATAAAAATTTTATCTGACTTAAATGTGGTTCAAGCTTTAAAATAAGTGTTTTTAATTATATTTTTACCTTTCATTCAATGGGTAAACGCATGGTAAATGTCCTAACTGCGGCAATACTGAACTGATGGTACCGGAATGGGATAAAAAGTAGTTATTCGTATATTGTATTTTATAGTTTAATATATATTACCTGAAATACACGCCAATGCAAAATTTAGTTCACAGTATTCTTAAATGTTGTAGCATAGAAATAGTCTACGTTATTTACGGTAAACTGTACCATAGATAACTTAGACTTTTTTGTTAGAATATTGAAAGCCTCATATCATGAAATCAGTATGAGGCTATTTGTTAGAAAAAAACATATATCCATATTTTCTAAAATGGATATACATAAGAAGTATCTGGATTAGGATCTTTTTCTATTTGTTCAGCAACTATAATTGGATCCACCTCATCTCCAGAAGTATCAGTTTTAATTTTCCCCTTTACTTTTATCCAAGTACCATTATCGTAAGATCCTAGATTATTACTATCACATTCAATTCCTGCAACTTGTAGATCAGCCGCGCAACACACCATCATAAATCTACTTAGTATAAATTCATTTCCTTTTAAATCTAAATCTTTGCCTTTATATACGAAACCTGACATTTCTATTTCTTTACCTATATACTTATCAGGATTTCCTAGAATCACATCAAGAGAAGGTACGAAATTTTTAAGATTTATTTGTATAATATTATTTTCAATGTCTAGTTGATTTTTATCTTGGATGCCTTGTCCGTCACTTTCGGTTTTCCCGCTATATAATTCATAGGTTGAGTTAGCGAGCAAAGTGCTCTTCAAATCATTATTTTGATTAGGAGATATATTTGAACTTTTAGAAGAATCAGTATTTGATGAAGTATTAGAATTTATATTTACATCACCTGTTGTAACCGCAGAGTTTGTATTAGTATTTTGCATAAAAAATATCATAATTAATGGAAATATAAAAATTATATAATTTTTAAGCTTGATTTTCTTTTTTTTATTACGGAAGCTGTCTGGAATTAGAAATAGTGCAATTATAAACATTGATATCATTCCAAAAATAACAAATGGAATCATTCTTGGATGTACATACATTATTATTTCATTATTTCTAATAATTCTAAAGTAAAACGCCGAAAAAACCAATAATATTAATATTTTAATAACTATATCTAAATTTAATTTTTTCATATTATTCATCTCCAAATTAACGTTATGGTGTCTTATGATATAATTTACTGATAAATAATTCTCAGTACTCTAGAGTAATTTAAGATTAATAAGAACTCCAAATGATACTAAAAGAATGGTAGATATTAATTTAAGTACAAACTTCTTTTTAAAACTGCCAAAAAGCATAATGGTGTTTTTAATATCCAGCATAGGGCCTGCTACTAGAAAACCCATTATTGAATTTATTGAAAATTGTTTTAAAAAGCCTTTTGCAATAAATGCATCTGAAGTTGAACAAACTGAAAGTAAGAAGGATAATAGCATCATTAATAAAAGTGAAATTCTGCTATCCTTTGGAACAAACATATTATTATTTATGGATACTATAGTTTGAAAAATACTAGATAAAAATGTACCAATAATCATAAACTTACCTATATTAAAAAATTCATCTCCTGCATGAATAAATACTGCTTTAATCTTGTCCAATTTACTTTTAGAATAAACATAATTATCATCACAAAAGCCGCAGCTACAATCAATTATAGTATCATCACTTTTTAAAATACTCTCGTTTTTCTTTGTACAAAATTGCATAATTAAACCTACTAAAATAGAGATTATTATTCCGGCAATTATTCTATAAATTACTACTGATTTCATTCCTTGAAAAGCATATACAGTTGAGATAATTGCTATTGGATTTACTATTGGTGCTGCCAACATGAAAGTAACTCCAGCAGCTAGAGGAATTTTCTTTTTTATAAGACCTTTAACAACAGGAATTGTCCCACAATCACATATAGGAAATAATAAACCTGCCAAAGCAGCAATTATACACGATAAAAAAATATTTTTTGGAAATATTTTAATAAAGGTTTCTCTGGATATACAAATTTGTATTATTGCAGATACAAAACTTCCAACTAAGATAAAGGGAAAACCTTGAATTAAGATACTTATAAATACAGTATAAAATCTTTTAAACTCATCAAAATATTTGGTATATATACTAGCATCAGACATTGATAAGGTTGTTAAGAAGATAAATAAAAACATTAGTAAACTTATATAAAATAATGTTTTTAAATAAAAATTTTGATTTTGGCTAATTTCTATATATTCTTCTTGATAAAGTTCTTTTACATTTAATAAAGAAACATGTTCTAGAAGGCGAGCCGTTTCATTAATATTTCTAATTTCTTTTTGAATATTTATAAATTCTTTTTTGTTTAATTTGTTTACATTATTTAAGACTATAGTATTGCTATTAAAAATATGAGGAACTAGCATACCTTTCATATTTCTAAAAAGTATAGAAAACTCTTTCACATCAATTACAGTTATTATGTCATCAATTTTGCATAATTTTTTTATATTTTTATCATTAAATATATCAATAATAGCATTAGAATTTTTCATGCCATTTACTTCGATGAAAATTCTATCTGGAGAATATTCTTGTATGATTTGTTTTATATAATTTGCAGTAATATCACCATTTCCGTCATTTTTTATTGCAATAATTTTATTGTTTCTTTTTGAATTATTAAAGTCAGCTTTTATTTCACATTTACCAAATTCATCTTGAATAACCACAATAGTTTCATTTTGTAGTTCATCACTTTTAAGCATGGAATTTATGAAAGTAGTTTTACCTGATTCAAGAAAGCCTAATACTATTTCAACTTTTATATTCATAATCTACCTCAAAACATTTATTAAATAAATTTAATCTTTTAAATATACCGTTTAGCTTATTGTTATTTGAATTATTTATAATGATATAAAGATTTATTATTATAATTTCAGAGAATTAAATATTTATATTGATTTTAGTTTTCGTATAAGCCCTCCTTGTTGCAATGAATTTGTAGTTGTGTTCATATGGATTATATTACCCGATATGGAATATTTCAATAAAGATATTTACATAAAAATATTATTTTTATTAATATGCAAATTGTTGATTTATTATGATAAATAAAATTAAGTAAGCTTTAACTACTCTTGACATATTTAAACTTTAACAGTAATATTATTAAATAAAAAATGCAAATGCAAATCATATGCATGTGGAGGGAGAATATGAAAAAGAAAATTATTTCAGGAGTTTTAGCTATGCTAATTGGTATTACTCTAATAGGTTGTGGAACTAATACAAAAACTACGACACAAAATACAAAGAATGATAAATTAAGTATTGTGGTTTCAATATATCCGTTGAAAGAATTTGCAGAAGAGATTGCCGGGGATAAGGCAAATGTTACTTGTCTAGTGCCAGATAATGTGGAGCCGCATGATTATGAACCTACAGCTAAAGATCTAGAAGAGTTAACTACAAGTAATACTTTTATTTATAATGGACTAGGAATGGAGACATGGGTAGATAAAGTTAATGATGTAATTAAAGATAAAGATACGCTTATTGTTGACTCAAGTAATGGTGCACAAGCAAGAAACGAGGGGGATGCTATTGACCCTCATAGTTGGTTAAGTTTAAAAAATGCAGAAATACAATCTGAAAATATAAAAAATGCTCTTGTTAAACTAGATGAAAAGAGCAAAGATTATTATGAGAATAATTATAATAAGTTTAAAGGTGAATTGGAAAGTTTATATAATGAATATAAACCTAAATTTGATACATTAAGTAAAAAGGACTTTATAACAGGACATGCAGCGTTTGGATATTTATGCAGAGATTTTGGATTAACACAAAAATCAGTAGAAAATCTATTTGCGGAAGGAGAACCAACTCCAAAGCAATTAGAAGATTTGGTTAACTTTTGTAAAGAGAATAATATAAAAATTGTTTTCTCTGAATCACTTGCAAGTCCAAAAGTATCAGAAACTTTAGCCAAGGAAGTTGGTGCAGATGTTGTGCCAATCTTAACACTAGAATCAAAAGAAGATGATAAAGATTATATAGAATCTATGAGATATAATTTAGATGCAATATATAAATGTTTATCAAATGAATAGAAGCAAAGACTATTTTATTATAAAAACAAAATTTAATAATAAAATATGGATTTAATTAAAATTTAAGTAAAAGTTTCTAATTATTTTGGTTTCAAGTAAATTATGTGTTGTAATAATTTGTCGATTACATTATGATAAAGATAGTTATTAAATAAAATACCTAAAAGCAGAATTTTAATTACATAAATAAGGGGTAGGTTAGTTTGAATATTAAAAAGAAACTCATTACATTTATTTTAACTTTTATTGTTGTTTTATGTTTAATTCCGACAATAAGGGGACAAGCTGCTACTACGGATGTGGAAAATACAAGTAATAGCGGTCAATCATCAAGTGCAGCACCAAATCCAGGAACACCTGAAAGTAAACCAGCTGCACTTAATGTATTAAATGTTATTCCAGTAAATAATCCGCAAAGTATAACTAAAACTGGAGATAGCAAGCCTAACATAACATCAACTATTGAGTGGAAAAATGAAAATGGAGCTTGGTATTATTATAAATCAGATAATACTAAGGCAATTGGATGGATTAAACCTGATAGTAATTGGTATTACCTAAAAGGTGACGGAAAGATGGTAACTGGCTGGTTATATGATAGTAGTGCCTGGTATTATTTAGATAACTCAGGAGCTATGGTTACAGGCTGGAAACAGATAAATAATCAGTGGTACTTTTTAACTAGCTCAGGAGCTATGGCAACAGGAATTCAATTTGATGGTTCAAGCTTATATTATTTAACTAATTCAGGAGCCATGTATGCTAATGGTGGATGGATAAAGGTAAATAATAAATGGTATTATGCTGACAAAAGTGGAAGGATAGAAACTGGTTGGATTAAAGATAATAGCAGTTGGTATTTCCTTCAAGGTGATGGAAGCATGGTAACAGGTTTATATAATATAAGCAATAAGACGTATATGTTTTATGATAATGGTTCGATGGTAAATGGATGGATTTATGTGAATGGTTACTGGTATTATTTTAATGCTAGTGGAGAGATGGCAACAGAATGGATTACAATAAGTGGGAAAAACTACTATTTATATGATACTGGAGCTATGGCAAAAGGATGGATAAATCTTGGTGGAACATGGTATTACTTAAATAATGATGGTTCCATGGCAACAGGATGGGTTATATCAAATGGAAGTGATTATTATTTAGATATAGCTACAGGAAGAATGCTTACCGACACTACAATAGATGGATATAAGATTGGATCTGATGGTAAGAGATATGGAACATCTAGTGAAAATTCTTCTGTATCTACTGGCAGTGGAAATACTTCTAGTAAATATTATGGTATAGATATTAGTAATCATGATGGTATTATAGATTTTAATGCAGTAAAATCAAGTGGAGTTCAATTAGTGTATATAAAAGCAACTGAAGGTACAACATATGTTGATCCATATTTACAGATTAATTATAATGGGGCTTCGGCTAATGGATTAAAGGTTGGGTTTTATCACTTTTTAGTTGGGACAAGCGCTCCAGAAACTCAAGCTGATAATTTTTATAATAGTATAAAAGATAAAAAAAATGATTTGAAACCAATGTTAGATGTAGAGTCAACAGGATTTGATGTTATGGACTATACTTTAAGATTTATAGCTGAATTTAAGAAAATAAGTAATATGAATATAGGTATATATACATATAGTAGTTTCATAAGTAATTTAGATGGAAGATTATCTGGTTATCCTTTATGGGAAGCAAATTATAATAATACACCACTTAGCAATTTGCCAACAAATAGTATATGGTTTTCAAGAGTTGGACATCAATACAGTGATACAGGATTTGTTAAGGGAATAAGCAGTAATGTAGATTTAGATGAATTTACACAAGGTATTTTAGAATAATTACTTGTAATGATATAAGTATTTTATATAGTTAATTTAATGAACAGTCTAAAAATTACTGTTCATTTTTATGAATTGCATTTTTTAATATCATTATTTTGATATGTTAGAGCGTGCTTTTGGATTTGGAGTTTTGAGGAATTTGTTTTATAAAAAGAGAAGCTATTGTAAAGAATGGTTTTAGTTGTATGAAATACTTGAATTTCCAGTTGAAAAAATCAGTTTTTTTATAGTATAAAATTACTTAAAAACTTATACTATAATATAGACAATGTGAAAAAGTCTTTTTTATGATAATAAATCATTAAAGTGGTAAAAAATTCATTAAAACATAAGAGGTATGAAAAATGAAGTATAGCAATAGGTATAATAGAAACAAATATAAGAACATCAAAAGAGTAAGAATTACTATTTTATTTATTATTATTTCTATATTTGTCGTAATAGTAAGTGCCATAATAGCACAGAGATTTTCAACAAATAAACAAGCAGTACAAGCATTAGAGGCTAACCAAGATACAAAGTCTGGATCAAGTGATAATCAGAATAAAAATGAAACGGTTAGTAATGCACTTACAACAGAAAGTAATTCTGAAGTTGAAAATGCAGCCTTTGTAGAAAAATACTTGGATCAACAGATGAAAGGACAAATGCCTGATGGTGCTGATGGTAAAAAAGTTGCTTATTTGACTTTTGATGATGGACCATCAGAAACAGTTACTCCACAGATATTGGATATTCTTAAGAAAGAAAATGTGCATGCAACTTTCTTTCTTATAGGAAAATACATAGATAAAGACCAGGCAAGCAAAGATTTAGTAAAAAGAGAATTTGATGAAGGTAATGCAATAGGTAATCATACTTATTCCCATGATTATAACTATTTATATCCAAATGGAAAGATAAATTTGGAGAATTGTATGTCTGATTTTGAGAAGACAAGCCAATCTCTAAAAAATATTTTAGGACAAGATTTTTCAACAAGAGCTGTTAGATTTCCAGGTGGAAAAATGACATGGGATAAAAATGATCCTAAAGGTGCAGAAGCTATGGATAAAGCACTGCATGACAAAGATTATCATCAAATTGATTGGAATGCGTTATCCGGAGATGCAGAAGGCGCGCCTAAAAATGCAGAGCAATTAAAACAAGAAGTTATAAAAACTGTGGCAGGTAGACAAAAAGCAATAATATTAATGCATGATACTTATGGAAAAGAAGAAACAGCAAAAGCTTTGCCAGGAATAATAGAGTATTTAAAGGGACAAGGATATGAATTTAAAATTATAAAATAACTATATATGACTGTGTTAATTTTCAGTTAATATTTGTGGAGCTATTTATGCTAAAAATACCAACTGAAAATAGCGCAGTCTATTTTTATTGTACAGAAAATTATAATGCAGTTAAATATAGAATATATATTAAGAATTTATTACAAGAATGGTATATGCGAGTACTATTCTTGTAATTTTATAGATACGAGGATATAATTTATTTAAATGAAAATGCAAATTTGTCGCAATAAGGAGAGCTTATATGGAAACCAAAATAGATATAATATCTGGATTTTTAGGTGCAGGAAAAACTACTTTAATAAAAAAGTTAATTGATGAGAAATTTAAAGATGAAAAAATAGCAATTATAGAAAATGAATTTGGGGAAGTTTCAATTGATGGAGATATTTTAAAAGAGTTGAAGCTTAATATAAAAGAAATAAAATCGGGCTGTATATGTTGTAGTCTTACGGGTGATTTAAAAGAGTCTATTATAAGTATAATAGACTTATACTCTCCGGAAAGGATATTAATTGAACCTTCAGGAGTGGCAAAATTAAGCGATGTGATTAAAGCATGTGAAAGTTTATATGATGATTGTAATATTAAACTTAATATGTTAGTTACAGTTTTAGATGTTTTTAATGCGAAAACATATATAAAAAATTTTGGGGAATTTTATAAAGATCAAATTAAAAATGCAAAAATAATTATTTTAACTAGAATAGAAACTGTTTCTGAAGAAAAAATTAAAGAAACAGTAAGCATAATAGAAGAAATAAATCCTTATGCGAAAATAATTAGAGAAGCATTAAATAAAATAGATTTTAGTAAAATAATAAATTTTGAGAAAGATAGAAGAATAGACGAAGAAGAGCAATTCAAAAATTATAAGGTAATTCGTAAAAATAATTTAGTAAGTGCTACATATGTAAAGCAGAATAATCATAGCGCAGAGAGTATGTTTAGTACTTGGTCATTAGAAACAAAAGAAGAATTTAGTAAGTATAAATTAAAAGACTTATTTGAAGAGATTACAAAAGACAAAGATTATGGTTTTATATTAAGAGGTAAAGGTATAGTAAAATTAGATGCAGGAAAGTGCATTCAATTTCATTATGTACCTGGAAAATTTGCAATAAGTGATATAAATGAGCAAGAAATTAGTAAGATATGTATTATTGGAAGTAATATAAATAAAAGTAAGTTAAATTACTTATTTAAAGAGGTTTATAAATAATTTAAATGGTATTTTTTGAGGTGAAATATGAACATAAAAGTAGAAATAGTGATTGGATTTCTTGGCTCTGGAAAAACGAGTTTTATAAATTCTAGGTTACAAGGGGAAGAATTACAAAATAAAATTATTGTAGTTATCCAAGATGAATTTGGAAACTGTGAAATAAAAAATAACTCAAATAATCAAAACCAAATTATAGTAATGAAAAATGATGAAGATGAAGAAATCAATGCAGATTATATAAAAAAAATTATAAGTAAATATACTCCAAATAGAATTTTTATTGAAGTAAATGGTATGGAAAATTCTACTAATATTATTAATATATTTAATGAGAAAAGTATAAAAAAAATATGTAAAATTGATGACATAATAAGTATAATTGATGTAATAAAATTTTCTATGTATTTTCGAAATATGAAAAGTATAGTTAGTACTCATATTTTTAATAGTGAAACCATAATCTTAAACAATACAAATCAGTTAGAGAAAAAAGAATTTTCAAGTATACAAAAAGAAATTGAAAATATTAATGAAACGGCTAATATTCTGGAACATGTCACCATAATAAATAAGGGAAAATCAAATGAAGAAGAATATGTAGAGATAAAAAAGCATGATTTTTTTGTTTTTAAGACTTTGCTATATTTAAGTCTTGTAATGTTTTTATGTACTTTTTTAATTACACTGACAACATTAAATATTAAGATATCTAGTGTATATTTAGATAGATTTAAAAAGTTTTATGATGTGTTTATAAGCATATTGATTCAAGGGTTTCCTTTCATTCTTATTGGGAGCTTTGTATCTTCAATAATACAAATTTGTATATCTAGAGATACGTTTATTAAAATATTTTCAAAGAATATTCTTGTATCTTGTATAATTGCAGCTTTTGCAGGTTTATTATTTCCAATATGCGATTGTGGGACAATCCCTATAGTTAAAGGACTTATGAAAAAGAAAATTCCTATAGCAGCAGGAATTACTTTTATGTTAGCAGCACCAATTGTAAATCCAATAGCAATTATTGCAACTATTTATGCTTTTCCAGGAATGAAATCTGTAGTAATTTACAGGATAGCTACTGGAATAATAATATCAATTTTAGTAGGGTTAATTATGCAATTTAGCATAAAAAAAGATGAAGAGATTTTGAAAAATGATACTGATATAGTTGAATGTGATTGTGGTTTTTGTAATGATAAATATGATTATTCAAAAAGTAAACTGCAAAAAATTAAAGCAATATTTATTCATGCAGGAGATGAATTTTTTAATATAGGTAAATTTATGATTATTGGTACTTTTTTATCTAGTATTTTTCAAAATATAGCACTTATAAATAGTAATATGTATATTTCAAATGATAACAGAATTTCGCTTATAGTAATGATTTTATTATCTTTTTTACTTTCAGTTTGTTCAACTTCAGATGCGTTTGTTGCTAAAGGTTTTTTAAAACTATTTTCGATAAACTCCATAATGGGATTTTTGGTAGTTGGACCTATGTTAGATGTTAAAAATACAATTATGCTCTTTGGAAGCTTTAAAAAGAAATTTGTATTAAAGTTAATATTTATTATTCTTGTGGTGTCATTTGGTGTTTTGATTAATTGTAAATTAGCTTAGGAATATTGAAAAATAACTGGATATGTAGTTGTATATTTTATAGGTATTATCCATATATTAATAGATTGATTGAAAGAGGTAGTATATGAAAAAATTAAATTCGGATATAATTATTAAAATACTAATATTATTGTGTTTTGTGGTATTTTACTTTAGAATCATTCGGAATAATGAAATAATAATGTATGTACATCCGAGAATTATTCCATTTGCAATTTTTGGGATGGTAGCAATGTTTATGGTTGCAATATTTCTAATTACAGATAGCTACCATATCAAAAAAAAGAAAATGAGATATAAAAATTATGTGATTTTTATAATTCCATTAATTATGATATTTTTTATGCAAAGTGCTAGTGCAAATTCTTCAATAAAAACTGATGACATAAATACAAATTCAAATGCACTATCAAATATTTATTTAACTTATGATAATTCTAAAGTTGATTCATCGGATCAAAAAACTGAAAGTGATGGACAGGATGAAGATGATAATCTATACAGAAAAAATAATGTTATAGAAGTGGATGCTAACAATTTTCTACATTCCATTAATAAGCTTATAGAAAAAGCAGATAAATATGAGGGGAAAGAAATAGAAATAACAGGGTTTGTTTATAAAGATAAAAAGTTAAAAGATAATGAATTTATAATAGGTCGATTTGTAATGGCATGCTGTGCAGCTGATTTACAAGTTGTAGGAATTAAATGTGATAGTAATAACCTAGAAACTTATGATAAGGATACATGGATAAAAATAAAGGGAAAGCTTAAGACTGAAACTGTTAACTATGCAGTAAAGTCAGTTATAGTAGTGGAACATATAGAAAAAGATCCTAATCCAAATACTCAATATTTATATCCATTTTAAAAACTATTGAAATGGTTATAATGTTTAGGCAAAAAATAAAACCTATAAGCAGTAAATCTATGAACTACTGCTTATAGGTTTTATTTTAGAACCTTACTAAATATCTCTAAACATTTCCTGTAAATGTTAAATATAAAAGAACTGCATTTAATCCGATTATTACGCTTGTTATTATCCAACC
>NZ_AUUU01000113.1 GCF_002760435.1 Clostridium sp. LS | reverse complement strand
AATTTGCCGACACAGCATGATGGAAAATAGGCTGGCAAATGGACTTGTTATTTTTTTGATTGTGCCGAAACTATATTTATTTTATTATTCATGATTTAATAAAAATTAATTCACTATGATAAAATTTTATTAAATCATGAATATATTTTTATTTTCTGCCTATAATACAGATGAACATGATCTTAATAAATTGTTGTTTTAACCAAAAAAAGAGATAGCTGAATTCATGTCTGCTATCTCTTTTCCACTAAAATTTCATTTGATATACAAGAACTATATCAAAATTAACTTATACAATATTTATTACCAATATAAGTAATGTGTACTTTTTTATAATTCTTTAAATTTTCCTCGTATGCTTTATCATATAAATTTATATAGTTATCTTTCCATATTCCATCTGAAATTTCTAAGGAATATAAAGGATTTTCTTTATTCATTTCTAGATAAAACACACCAAACATACATAAGAAATTTTCATCTTTCATAAAGTATCCCTCAGGCAGCTCTTTTTTCATTTTATATAGCAACTCCTGCAAATCATACCCTTGAACCAGATAAGTTAAATCTTTCGAAGAGAATGAAAGCGAATTATTATAATAATTCTTCTTCCTTTCAACGCGCAATAAAAATTCTTTAACGCAATAGTTATTATTGTCAGCTAATAATAAAGGGATTTTGATATCTATAGAATAATCTATCAGCTCATCATCTTTTAAGTAAAAAAGATGTTCAATATCCTCAGAATTCTTTGCATAAAAATCAAAATTAAAGTTATCATTGTAAAAAATGCTATTCCTTACCTTAAGCTGAAATCCTTCTTTAGAAAAATATACTTCCGCCTGCTCGCACCCCAAATTATCAGTATATAAAGCAGAATATTTTAATTTGACCATATAATATCATGTTCCCCTCCTAAGTTTTTATTTTTCTCACACCCATTTTAGTTCTCAATTTTAAACACTTTTTTATAATACCACATTTAACCATAGACCGTAAAGATTATTATTTTAGAGCATTTTTACCTACAAAATAAAAGTCATCTTTTGAGGTTCAAAAAATGATAGTTCATATTTTCTGGCAAGTTCTTGTATTAAATCGTTTATATATTCAGCTTTGCTCATTACACAAGACATAATAATGTGTCCTTCAGACTTGTCAAAAGCAATACTCCATGGACACAAATCCAAATTATCTACATCTTCCTCATTAACATCGTCAATTTCTGGATGTTTAGTAGTCAATTCTTCATAGAAGTCCTGTATTCTTTGTGTTGGACCTATGTAAGAGGTATCCCCTTTACATAACTTTTTGTATAATGTATAAGCATCTTCCTTATTTTTAACGCTATTACTATGCCATACTGCACAATCCCAGCTCATATTTAATCCCCCTATAAATTAGACTTCATAGCATCTTCGTAAAATATGTTATTACACCAATATTTATTATATTACTATTGCGAGCCATTGTCTTTCATTTTTTTAATTTTTTACATTAATGTTCTTATTTTTTACGTTGTTAAATATAGTAATAGTTATAATAGCTAATAAAACTCCAATAATGGCTCCACAAAATACATCTGATGGATAATGTACATATAAATATAACCTCGAGAACCCAATAATACTTCCTAAACAAAATGCAAAAATACCAACTTTTTTATTCATATAATATAGTATAGTTGCAGGTGCAAAAGAGCACATTGTATGTCCTGATGGAAACGAAAAATCACTGGGCGGCTTTATAAGAAGTGAATTTAACAATGGCTTAGCTTCAAAAGGACGAATTCTAGCAACCCATGGTTTTAAGCTTAAATTTCCAACAATGAAGCATAAAATTAATGAACATATAATCATAGCTCCATATCTTCTATATTTTTTATTAATCATAAGAGCAATTCCAACTACTGACCATATGGTTAATTTATTACCTAAGCTTGTTACAAGTGGCATTAAAGCATCAAGCATAGGGTTTTTCATATTCAATTGTATATATTGTAAAATTGCATTATCCATATTTTGAATTAAATCCATTTTCTAAATCACTCTCTTTCTTTTGTTTCATAGTCAAACTTCTTTTATCCTTAATCAAAAACATAAATATCATTTTCTATCTAATAAAAATTCTTTGTTAGATATAGTTTATTTTTAAAATACCATATATAATAATAGTGTACCTAATTTAATTATTATATTCTAATTATGGAAGGAAGGTAAATATTTATGTATCAATTTAAAGATGAATATAAAACTGGAATTGATTTTATCGATGAGCAGCACAAAGTGCTTTTTGAAATTGCTGACAAAGCATACACACTTCTAAAAAATGATTTTACACTAGATAAGTATGATAGAATAGTAGAATTAATTGAAGAATTGCGAGATTATACTGCTTTTCATTTCAAAGCAGAAGAAGAATACATGCAAGAAATAAATTATAAAAGAATGTTTACTCAAAAAATTGCTCATGATGCATTTATAAAAAGAATTAACGATGTAGATTTTTCAAAAATAGATGCAAACCAAGATGAATCTATAACTAACCTATTACAATTATTAAACGATTGGCTTACAGAGCATATTTTAGAAAATGATATGCTCATAGGAAAATAATATTTAACCTCATCAAATGCTCTTTTTATTTCAAGGCACAATCAAAAAAATAACAAGTCCATTTGCCAGCCTATTTTCTTTCATGTGCCCAAAACTCAAAATTAAATTATTGGTACCTATTTCATAGTCTAGCGGAATATTTTACAAACCAGATTACTTCCTAAATATTTAATTTATCTCCAAAATATGATATTATATTTTATGGTATGAAAGTATTTCCTTAATATGAAAATATTTAATTTTTATATTAATTAACTATGGGCTAAATAGGTAAATTTATATTAATCTTACTTTGAGATAAAGAGAGGTAATTCTTATGGATATTATTGATGTAAATATTATAAAAGAAAACAGTATAGTTAAATTTATTGCCCCAAATAGAACTCTGGTTGATGGAACAGTAAAAAAAATAACTAATGATTTTTTAGGCATCACAATAAATACTAGGCAGGATGCATATATTGTATTAAATAAAGGTCAATCCATCGAGCTAATTATAGCACATGAGCGCCAAGCTTTGAGATGCATTTCTATTGTACTAGGTTCCACTCAAAGCGATTTTGAACAAGCCGTTGTAATTAGTATACCTAAAGTTATATTAAGTATTGATAGAAGAGAATTTCAAAGACTTCCTATTGTCATGGATATGGAATATTCTATTCTTCCACCTGACACAAGCTACAATAGTTTAAATCATGTTGAATCAAAATTTTTTAGGTCTTTTAGAAAAACCTATACAGTAAATATTAGTGCTGGAGGTGTATATTTTATTGTTTCAAAAAATGAAATGGATAGTAAATATGCGTTAATATCTTTATCGCTAAAGAATGAAAATATTATAACTCTATGCGAGAAAATAAGAACTGATCATGCTGATGACTCTAAACATTATAAAGTTGCATACAAATATAGTGATATAAAAACTCACCATAGACAGTTAATACTGGATTTTGTTACTGAAAAATCTAAGGAAAATAGAAGCTCGTAAATACATATTAATAAAAAGGATGACTTTACAGGGAAGTAAGTCATCCTTTCTATTATTCTTTGTTAATTTCAAATATGCTATTTAGTTATTGGAAAGCAAACCTCAGTAACAAATTCTTCTGGAGCTTTAGCACTGCCCGGTCCAGTTAGATAGATATCAAAAGGTGCACTAGCATACTTATATCCATTATCATCAATCCATTTTACAACTTTAGCATAGGCTTCCCCTAACTTCGAATACGGCCCCACAAAGGTTGTATATGCAACTAAGCCTCCTGGGAATTCTTTTATTTTATCATTTTTTTCTAAACTCACATTTTTGTTTACCGGAACACATACTTCACAATCTACATTTTCAACATCAAATTCCTTTTTATCATGGTAAATTGTCATTACCGGACCTGCTGGTTGAAGATTCATATTAAAAATGTCCTCAAATACCTTACCAATAAGGCTGCTAATATTGCTCATACTTATTGTAGATCTTCTACTAACAACAACTAATGATTGTCTTTCTTTTAATTCTACCTTTAAATCTTTACTTGCTTCCATAATATTGCCTCCTGACTCAATCTTTTTAATTTTTTGTTCAATAATTTTTTTAAGTTCTAACTTTGTTACAACTTCATTATCAATTTCGCTAATTTTTCTTTTTAGAAATTTTTTTAATAATTCTGTATCTTGCTTATCAGTAATCGCCTTTATTTCCTCTAATTTCAATCCATATTCCTTGAGTTCAGATATAAGAAGAAGTTGTAAAACTTGTTCTTGTGAATAATATCTGTACTGGTTATCCTGATCTACACGAATAGGTTTTAAGAGATCTATTTCATCATAATAACGAAGTGTCTTAGTTGAAACTCTTCCGATTTTAGAAAATTGTCCTATAGTGTACACAATAAATTCTCCTTTCCGTCGACAATCATAGTATAAACCTTCCAGCTAAGGGGAAAGTCAAGAGGTCAATAAAATATTTTTATTCTTAATCTACTATAGATACACAACATATAACTTAGACTTATGCATATAACTCACCGAAATCAAAAT
>NZ_AUUU01000112.1 GCF_002760435.1 Clostridium sp. LS | reverse complement strand
CACATGACTTTTAATCATGGTGTCCCGGGTTCGATTCCCGGGTGAGCCACCAAATTATTTAGCCTAAAGTAGGAAATACGTAACTAAGTTTACATTCTTACTTTAGGTTTTTTTAGTTATTGTATATAATTTTTTAGTATTTTTTAAAAATAGAAGAGCTCTATTTTAAAATCTTATGCATTATATAGAAGCAGTTTTAACCTCCATAATTCCAGCTGAGTCCTTGCCAATAATTCCATTTTATCTAAAAAATAGACAAAAATTAAGAATAATTTAATACTATAGTAAATTTTTTCTTGTATAATCAAATAGTATTAGTTAAGATATATTCAAAAAATGGAGGTAATTAGTGAATGAATAAAAAGCAAATTATAGGTTTGATAGCAGCTGCTGTAGCGTTTGTATTTATTAATGTAGCAAGTGTTATCACAAAAACAATTTCAGACAACATGGTTAGTAAAAATGATCAAACAAAAAAAACTTTAGAGTCAATGTTAAATTCTGAAAAAATTGCATTACCTAATAAAGATTTTATTGGGGTAGTTAAAGTAGAAGGTACTATTAAGGATACATCGGATTCTTCTAATATTTTTCAGAATACACAATCATATAATCATAAACAAATATTAAAATATATTGATTCAATGATAGAATCAAAAAATAATAAAGGTATAATTTTATATGTTGATAGTCCTGGTGGAGGTGTTTATGAAAGTGATGAGCTTTATCTAAAGTTAAAGGAATATAAAGAAAAAAAGGGATGTCCTGTATGGACCTATATGGCATCAGAAGCATGCTCAGGAGGATATTATGTATCTATGGCAGCTGATAAGATATATGCTAACAGAAATACATGGACAGGCTCCATTGGAGTAATTGTATCATCAACTAATGTAAAAGGTTTATATGATAAGCTCGGAATTAAGGAAATAGATATTACAAGTGGACCTAATAAGGCAATGGGATCTCCAGGAATGGAGATGACAGATGAACAACATAAAATCATGCAAAGCTTAGTTGATGAAGCTTATGAACAATTTACAGGTGTTGTAGCAGAAGGAAGAAAAATGGACATAAACAAAGTTAAGCCTATTGCAGATGGACGTGTATACTCGGCTAAACAAGCTTTGGATTTGGGGTTAATTGACAATATAGACACTTATGAAAATATGAAGAAAAGTATGTTAGACACTGTAGGGAAAGATGTAGAAATATTTACGCCAGAGAATAAATCAAATATTCTTTCTTCATTATTTGCAAAGGCAGAAAGTTTAAAACCTAAATCAGATGCACAGGTGATTTCTGAACAATTAGAAAAAGAAAATAATGGAGGCTTGATGTATTATGCTGAAACAAAATAATGAAAATATAATACATGCAGGTTTTTTTGTAAGACTTTCAGCGTATATAATTGATTGTATTCTTGTGGGCATTGCATTACTTATTATAAAAATACCTAAATTTATTATAAATATGATGAATCCAGAAATATTTCTTGTAAAGCCTATTTTATTTAAATTCTCTATATTTGATATTTTGATTTACTTATTGGGGTTAATGTATTTTATTTTAACAACATATTATTGTGGTGGAACTTTAGGGAAAAAATTATTCAAGCTTAAGGTATGCACAGCTTCATATGAAAAGCCATTATTATTTACTATAATCTATCGTGAAAGTATTGGAAGATATTTAAGTGGATTAATATTATTTATAGGATATATTATGATTGGAATAGATTCAAAAAAACGTGCACTTCATGATATTCTAAGTGATACTTTAGTAGTTTATAATGTAGAGCCTATATATGTTTCCGATGATGGTAGAAAAGAATTAATTTAAAATAAAAAAACACGTTTATTTTTCCATAATATGGTATTATAATATTTATGGGGTGAGACGTTATTATGGAAAAACGAAAAGACAGACACAGCAAAAATAAGAGTAAATACAACAGAAGAATTATAATAGGAATTATTATTTCTTTTTCCGCATTACTTGCTGTTTACTTAGGGGTTACAATGTTTTTTATTAACCATTTTTATTTTGGTACCACAGTTAATTGCATTAATGTTGCTGGGGAAACTGTAGAAGAAGTAGATTCACAAATGCCAACGAAAATTGAGGAATATACACTTAAGTTAAATGGAAGAGGAGATGTGAAGGATCAAATTAAAGGGTCTGATATTAATTTGAAGTATAATTCTAGTGGAAAGATTCAGGAACTAAAAGATAAACAAAATCCATTAGAATGGATTACTGCCCTTTGGGATAAAAAAGAAATAGAAATAGGGGATGTTGTAACCTATGATGATAAACTATTAAAAGAATGTGTTGATAAACTTTCTTGTTTAGATAATAACAATGTAATTGAGCCTAAAAATCCTACTTTTGAATATGGAAGTGACGGATACAAAATTGTAAGCGAGATTCCTGGTAGTAAAATTGATAAGGATAGTTTATACAATAATATTGTAAATGCTATTCTTAAGGGAGAAACTACATTAGATTTGGATGCAGCAAATTGTTATGAAGGGCCTAAATACACTAAAGATTCAAAAGAAGTTAGTGATACTAAGGATATTCTTAATAAATATATATCTACTAAAATTACTTATACCTTTGGGGATAAGAGTGAAGTTTTAGATGGATCTACAATAAATAAATGGCTTAAGGTAAATGAAAATCTTGAAGTTACTTTCGATGAGAAGGAGATAAATAATTATTTAGATAAACTTTCTAATACCTATAATACTGTGGGAAAAGCAAGAGATTTCGTTACATCTTTAGGAACTAATATAAAAGTTAGCGGTGGTGATTATGGCTGGGAAATTAATAAAAAGGAAGAATTGAAAGATTTAATTTCAGCCATTAAGGATGGGAAAACTATAACAAAGGAACCTAAATATATCCAAAATGCAGTGGCTCATGGCAAAAATGATATAGGCAATACTTATGTAGAAGTTAATTTGTCAAAACAACATTTATGGTATTATAAAAACGGATCTCTAATAACAGAAGGCGACGTTGTTACAGGTAATGTAAGTAATAATTGTGGAACACCATCAGGTGTTTATTCACTAAAATATAAGGAAAGAGATGCTACTCTAAAAGGACAAGGATATAGTGCACCAGTTAATTATTGGATGCCATTTAATGGAGGCATTGGAATTCATGATGCAAGCTGGAGATCAGTCTTTGGAGGAAATATTTATCTGACAAATGGTTCCCATGGATGTGTAAATGCGCCTTATAATTTAGCAAGCACTATCTTTAGCAATATTGACGAAGGCAGCCCAGTCGTTTGTTATTACTAGGAATATTCAATTTTATATTTTTCTAAAAGACCAGTATTTTGCTGGTCTTTTGTTATTCTTACAATAGTATATTTAAATATAGAAATTTTCATTTAAAGGAGTTGTATTTATTTGACATTTGAACATAGACAAGTTAAATATGTGCAGCCGGATAATCCAACTGATGAAGAAAGACATAAAATGTTATATATGACACTTCAAGAATCAAATCGAACTGAAGATTTTCAAAATATTATAAAGCTCTTAAGTCCACCACAAGATATTACAACAATTTCAATGCCTGGAAGCTGCAGAGGCATTAAAGTTGGAATAATAGGTGGAGGGATTGCAGGACTGGCCTCTGCATTTGAACTAAGAAAGCTTGGTTTTGATATAACTATATTTGAAACTCAAGAAAACCGTATTGGCGGACGAATTTATACTCATTATTTTGATCCAGAAAAAAGATTTTATGCAGAACTTGGAGCTATGCGAATACCAATAGTTCATGAAACTACCTGGCATTATATTAACACTTTTGGTTTAAGGACAAGGCCCTTTATTCAAAATAATGATAATGCTTTTTTTTATGTTAGACATAAACGGGCAAGAAATGATCCTCAAGGCATAAGTGTAATGGAAAATATCTATCCTGAATTTAATTTAACGCCAAAGGAAAGAATTACACCTTGGCAAAAGATTATAAATGATGCTTTAGCAAGCAATTTATCAAAAATAACTCCAGCAATAAGGAAAGAATTATTGGAAATTAAAAAAGAATATTCTTTGACAATTCAGTATTTAGGTAGTCTAGGAATTAGAAAAGTACTCGAAAAAATGGGAGTAAGCGAAGGTGCAATCGAAATGATATCTGGAGTTGCTCCATTTTTAGGGGACTTTTATTATAACAGCTATACAGAAAATCTCATTGAGGAATATACTGTAGATTATGCATATAGGTATGAAATTGTTGGAGGTATGGTCAACTTTCCAATTTCCATTTATAATTCTATATTGTCAAATGATCCAAAAGAAATGGGAAGATACAATATTCAAGCTGCTGATTTAGGGAATGTAGTTTTTAATAATGGAAAAACTGTAACAAGTATATCTAAAGAAGATATATCTAATAAAGTTGTATTAGAATATATTGATGAGAGAACTTTTAGAAGCTTTAATGAAAGTTTTGATTTTGTTATTTGTACAATTCCTTTTTCAAGCCTGCGCAGTGTAAATATATATCCTATGTTCAGCCCAGAAAAAATGCAGGCAATAAAGGAAGTATTTTATACATCTTCTCAAAAAACTGCTTTTTTGTGTAATGACAGGTTTTGGGAAAGAGGCAATGAAAATGAAAGGATAATTGGAGGCGGCTCAAGTACAGATTTGCCAATCGAAACCATATGGTATCCTAGTCACAATAATATTGCAGCCCCTGTTGAATTATTCAATAAACAGGTAGCCACCGGAATGCGCAATAATCCTGGAGTATTACTAGCATCCTATAATTTAAATTTAGATGCAATACGTACTGCTAATTTAGAAGATAGGGAACGTATTGATAAAATAAAAAGACAAGTTGAAGAGGTGCATGGTCTTGAGAAAGGATACCTTGATTCAGTAGTGGAGGACTTTAAAACTGTTGGCTGGAATAGGGAGAAAGGTTTTTATGGAGCATTCTGCTATTTTATGCCTGAGCAGCAAACTCTTTTTTCATATGCAATGGCAAAACCAGAATATAATAATAGGATATATTTTGCTGGAGAGCATATTTCATTAACACATGGTTGGATAGAAGGTTCTTTAAATAGCGCAATGAGAGCTGCAAATGATATTGCAAGTTTTTGCCAAAAAATTTAAATAAGCTGTCATCAAAATAAGAATTTAATCTTTATTTTGATGCAGCTTTTATTTTTTTACTCATTATTTAGACAAAATAGTGTAATATAAATATAAAAGAAAGTGCAAATAAGTTGAATTTTTTAGTATAATAGTACAAGGAAGGGAGTAATTAAAAATGAGACAAAAAAGAGTTAATAAACGTAGCAAAATTATTCCAGGGATCGTAATTTCTCTTAGCGCTTTAGCTGCCATGTACTTAGGAACAACAGTATACTTTGCAAATCATTTTCACCCTGGCACTGTGGTTAATGGAGTTAATATTTCGGGAAAAACTGTAGAAGAAGCCGAAAGTGCGTTATCATCTGAAATAAATTCGTATTCATTGGAATTAGATGAAAGAGGTGATACTAAAGAAGAAATTAAAGCTGCTGATATTGGATTAAAATATGATAGTGATAAAATTAAGGAATTAAAACGCAATCAAAATCCTTTTGGATGGATTGGAGCAGTTTTTAAGAAGAATAATTCAGATATGCAACAGGTAGTAACTTATAACGAGGACTTATTAAATAAATCATTAGATAATCTTTCTTGTGTTAATAATAAAAATATAGTTGAACCGAAAAGTGCCAGCTTCGAATACAAAGATGGAAGTTATGAAATTGTTGATGAGGCTTTAGGGAATAAAATAAATAAAGATGCGCTGCATGATGTTGTAGGAAATGCAATTCTTAATGGAAAAACAAAATTAGATTTAAATTCAAGTGATGCCTATGAAAAGCCAAAGTATACTTCAAAATCGCAGGAGACTTTAGATACAAAAAATACTCTTGATAAGTATGTGGGCGTAAAAGTTACATACAATTCTGGAGATAAAACAGAGGTTTTGGATGGTTCTACAATACACAATTGGCTTAAGGTTAATAATGATATGGAAATTTCCTTTGATGAAAATAAAGTAAGGAACTATGTTTATAGAATATCAAGTATTTTTAATACTTTTGGAAATACAAGAAATTTTGTTACTACTTCTAAAAAAACAGTGCAGGTTAGTGGTGGTAATTACGGGTGGATAGTTAATAATGCTAAAGAGGTAAAAGATCTAATAGAAATTGTAAAGAATGGACAAGATGTTACTAAAGAGCCAGCGTTTTCACAGACTGCAATGGTTAGGGGAAGCAATGATATAGGAAATACATATGTAGAAGTTAATTTGACAAAGCAACATGAATGGTTTTATAAAAATGGAGCTTTAATTGTTGAAGGAGATGTTGTTACAGGTAATGTAAGTAATAATACAGGGACACCAGTAGGGACTTATGTTTTAAATTATAAAGAAAAAAATGCAACACTAAAGGGAGAAGATTACAGTTCACCGGTTGATTACTGGATGCCTTTTAATGGAAACATTGGAATTCATGATGCAAGCTGGAGAAGTGAATTTGGTGGAAAGATTTATATGACAAATGGTTCTCATGGTTGTGTAAATTCTATATATAATGTAGCAAAGACAATATTTGAAAATATTGATCCAGGAACTCCAATTGTAGTATATGATGAGTAAGGTGTTATAATTTATATTTATTCATAAAATTGTAATACTATTGATGTACAAAGTTATGTTAATATAAAAGCAGGTTTAGATGAAAAGTCTTAAACCTGCTTTTGTTATACTATTATTGTAAGAGGTGAATGTATGGATATAAAAATTCTTATTGCAGAAGATGACAATGTATTTAGAGATCTTGTATGCGATATAGTAAAAAAAGAAGGTTATATTCCAATAGAAGCTTGTAATGGAAAAGAAGCAATAGATATATTTTTTAGTAATAAAGACATAGATCTAGTAATACTAGATGTAATGATGCCTATATATGATGGGTGGGAAGTACTTAATGAAATTCGGGAACATTCAGAAGTACCAGTTATAATGCTCACAGCATTAGGAGATGAAAAGCATGAACTTTTAGGACTAAAAAAGGGTGCAGATGATTATATAGGAAAGCCTTTTAGTTATGAGATATTTATTGCACGTCTTAATAATCTTGTGAGAAAGATAAAAAAAGAATGTTCAAATGAAATAACTGCTAGCAAAATAAAGATAAATCAAGGAACTCATAAGGTAAGTATAAATGATTTAGAAGTTAAATTAAATCCAAAGGAGTATAATCTTCTCATATATTTTGTTAAAAATATTAATACAGTACTAACAAGAGAACAAATCTTAGATAAAATATGGGGATACGATTTCGAGGGAGATATGAGAACTATAGATACACATATAAAAACTTTGAGAGCTAAACTTTTAGATCAAGGAAATTGTATAAAGACAGTACGTGGAAGCGGCTATATGTTCGAGGTAGAAAAAAATGAGGACAATTAAAACAAAACTGTTTTTTATATTTATGATACTTATGGTTTCATTAGTTTTAGGTGGGATAATTTTAAATTCAATATTCTTAGAATCATATTATATTTATAAAAATAAAGGATCATTGGTATCAGTAAGTGAAAAAATTAAAGATGAATATATTAGTGGTAACGAAGAAAGCTTTGAATATGCTGATATGGTACAAAATGTAGATAATATAAATACTATAATTGTTGATAAAAATTATAATGTAAAATACAATTCGATTCACCCAAAATCGGTGGATGAGGAAAAACGCATATCAAAAGAGGTAAGACAAACTATTTCAAAAAATGAGAAGAAAATTTCTAAAAAATTTGTATATTATATAGATGAAAAAAACAACGACCAGAATACAAAGTTAGTTTTTATTTCACAAATGGATAATGGTGATTATATTATTTTAAAAAAAGCTTTTAAAAGTATTCATGACAGTGTAGTAATTGCTAATGAGTTTTATATATTAGCTGGATGTATAGTAATAGGTGTTGGCGCTGTATTTATACTTATTTTTTCAAAAAAGATAACAAAACCAATTATAGAAATGAGCAAGGTTGCTGAAAATATATCTAACCTTAAATTTGATAAAGTTGTGAGTGTTAATTCAAAAGATGAAATTGGAGATTTAGGGGACAGTATAAATAAAATTTCTGATAAGCTAAATAGAAGTATAAATGAATTAAAACAAGATGTTGAACGCAAAAAAGAACTTATTAGAAATATGTCTCATGAATTAAAAACACCAATAGGAATAATTAAGGGATATGCCGAAGGCCTTAAATATGGTGTAGTTAATGATAAAGAAAAAGTTGATAAATATTGTTCTATTTTAGTAGAAGAATGTGACAGAATGGATAAGCTAGTTAAGGAACTTTTAAATTATTCTATGATGGAAGGCGGTATGGTCAAATTAAATATTACAGCCTTTGATATCTATGAATTTATATCTACGATTGTGGAAAGATTTAATCAAGTATTTATTGACAAAAATATTACTTTTAATTTTAACTGTCTAAAAAATTGCAAAATTAATGGCGATATTGACATGCTGGAAAAAGCTATAAATAACTTTATTACTAATGCTATTGATCATGTAAGTGGGAAAAAAATTATTAGCGTAAATGTGGAAAAGGATAATGGAAAAATTAGAATAAATGTTTTTAACACTGGAGATAATATACCAGAAAAAGAATTAAGTAAAATTTGGGATGTATGTTATAAGATTGATAAGGCAAGATCTAGGAATTATGGAGGACACGGAATTGGTTTATCATTAGTAAGGTTAATTGCTGTGCTCCATAATGGAGCCGCTAAGGTAGAAAATATAGAAGATGGCGTGATTTTTTCTTTAGAAATACCTAGTTTATAATTTGCCTCATTTCACATAAATTTCACAAAAAGATTTTATTATGTATTTGTAAAGTATTATTAATGATTTGCAAATACATTTTTTATTAAGAAATAAAAGGAGAGAATGAATATGAACAAGAAGAAAATATTAGGAATTGCTGTTGCAGCTTTAATAGGAATATCAAGTATTGTTCCAGCATTTGCTGATACAGCGGCGTCACAAAATCAAGGAACAACAGCAGCACAAACTCAGACTAAACAATTAACTAAACAGGAGATAGCTGCAAAACTTTCAGAAAAAGCATCAAAATTAGGAATAGATATTACCGGGTTAACTAATGAACAGGCAAGAGAAAAAATAATGGCAGCAGAAGCATCAAAATTAGGAGTGGATATTACTGGTTTATCAAATAAAGATGCCAAAGCAAAAATTAAAGCAGCAGTTGAAGCTAAGAAACAAGTAATAACTGATAAATTAACAAAAAGGGCAGCAAAGCTAGGTGTTGATATAACAGGATTAACAGCTGAACAAGCAAGGGAGAAAATAATTGCAGCAGAGGCATCAAAATTAGGAGTGGATATTACTGGTTTATCAAATCAAGACGCTAAAGCAAAAATCAAAGCAGCTGTTGAAGCTAAGAAACAAGTGATAACTGATAAATTAACACAAAGGGCAGCAAAGCTAGGCGTTGATATAACAGGATTAACAGCTGAACAAGCAAGAGAGAAAATAATTGCAGCAGAGGCATCAAAATTAGGAGTAGATATTACGGGCTTATCAAATAAAGATGCTAAAGCAAAAATAAAAGAGGCTCGTCAGGCTGCAGAAGCTGCAAAAACAACTAGTATAGCACAATAATATAAAGAAAATTTGTAATAAGGCACATGAAAATAAAAAACAAGTCCAAAGTTGCCATGGATATTTTTCATCAGGCAAGGAG
>NZ_AUUU01000111.1 GCF_002760435.1 Clostridium sp. LS | reverse complement strand
CAGCATGATGGAAAATAGGCTGGCAAATGGACTTGTTATTTTTTGATTGTGCCTAATCCAAATAAGTTCTAGTCCCATGTGAATTTAGTTTAATTTATATCCTTAAAAACATGATGTAAATCTAAGTGTAATTTTAATTGACTTGTCAAAAATATTATATTAATTTAATGTTGACTAGTCAACCTTCTGAAAACTTTATCAGATCATAAAAAATAAATATAAAGCCCTAATTTCTTAAAATTCCAACTTAGAAATTAGGACTTTTTATGTTTTATATAATCAAGAAATTTTTCAAGTATTGGTTTTTGATAGGCTTTCTCCAAATAATTCTGTAGCCGCAAAAGATGTTCATTTATCATAATAGTTCCTCCTATATGTTTTTATTATCTTAAAATAAATATAAGTATAATAAAATGTGCTGCTAAATGTTAATTAGCCAGCACATTTTCTATTATTATTCATTCTTTTTTTTATAAATAATCCTTTGTATACTTTTAGGTGACAAGTAATATATTTCAGAAAGACTTTTTATAGATAATCCAGATAAATAACCTTCATATATTCTTTTATTTCTAACTTGAAGTTCCAACTTACTTTGGGTTAATTCCCCCCACGTCCTTCTATTTTCTTCTTTCTTAGGTATATAAATATATTCACCATCAATATATTGTTGAATTATTTCTAATATATCCTCAGGGAAAATATCCCTAGCACTTGCATAGCTCATATATGCTCCTCCAAAATATAAATAATATTTTAGGTTTGAGCAAAGGCTATTTCATAATTATTTATTAATTGTTATGCAATAGCCTCTGCTATGCATAAATAACAGGCCTACTCAAAAAATCACGCTCCCTCTTAAATATGTGTATTGCATTTATAGCCATTAGCTTATATCTATATTATACATGTATTTTATAAAACTTACCATATCTGCCTTTTATATGATGGATAATATTTACAATTTAAAACTTCACTCTAAGCAATCTAGTTTCACAATAGCTTCCCGATTTTAATTGAGTTTTCAGAGAATTATGATTATAGTACCAACAACCAGATATTGCTTTTTTCTTTCTGGATTTCACAATTTTTTTTAGTTCCTTTAGTATATTCGTTCCAATTCCAAGTCTTCTAAATTCTCTTCTAACAAACATACCAATACTCTGCAAATCACTTCTTATTATACCTTTCTCAATTACACCAAAACCTACTAATTCATTATCTTTTTCTGCAATATAAATACATTCTTTACTTATATATTTATCTATATCTCCGAAAAAATCCTCACTATACTTTTCTACAATTTCCCTATCTGAAGATGTTGCCATTCTCAAATTTACACCCGTTTGATTACCATGGTTTATATCTAAATCTCTAGTAAAATATGCTTGCTTTTCTATTCTGCTAAAATTATCCAAACAAAGACTTAACAAAAACTCATCACCAGTTGGAACAAAAGCCTCTGATACTTCCTCAAGGTATTTTGCCTTCATAAAAAGTTCTTGTGCTAAATGGCTATATTGCTGATCTAAATTAAATGAGGTTATTAAGCTTTTATTGTAAATAGCACAATAACCTATTATTTCTTCCTTAAATATTATATTGTAAAAATTAGACTCAATAATATGATCTTCAAAAAACGAATCTATTAAAATATCATTTTCATAATAATATTTGCATATACGTTCCTTAACCTTTTCAAATTCACATATTTCAAATTTAACCATACCCTATTTCTCCTTCTCAATTTTATTAGTGTAAGTAATCTACAATGTTAACTTACTATTAATGTGTACATTAACAAAAGGAAACAGGCATAGAAATACTATACCTGTAAAATATAATCAATATTAATTAAACAACTTGTACAATAGATTCTATAATTTCTATATTTTCTACGATATTTAAAACATGTATTTCCATTTTATTTCTTACTCTTTTATTTAACGAATTATTTTCATCATTAATAAAAATAATCCCTCTTTCATGCAATTTTTTTATTTTGCTTCTTGAAATTCTAAGCTTATTGCTTAAAAGAGTATCTACTCTCAATTCTATTGGATACCTACAAATAATTTCGATAACAAGTTCATTTTTATTGATATAAAAAGCTTCTAATTCCTTTTGATTCACTTCATAATTTACATCCTCTAAAATAACTTCTGCCTTATTTTTATTATATATTCTTAAGTCAAAAGCATATTTTTTCACTAATTCTTTATCATTAGTTAAAAATTTTCCGTATTCTTGATTATTAATATCCACAGGGTTAATTCTCTCATATATTGTCATATTCCAAGTTGATTTACATTTTTCACACTGATGAATCAACCAAACATCAATACTATTTTTGTTGGCGTTTACCCTAAACTTCTCAGTATTTATATAAT
This sequence comes from Clostridium sp. LS, assembly GCF_002760435.1. Taxonomy (GTDB): domain Bacteria; phylum Bacillota; class Clostridia; order Clostridiales; family Clostridiaceae; genus Clostridium. The sequence goes on along the minus strand of NZ_AUUU01000111.1, from coordinate 70,761 downwards.
TTGTTTTTTGATTGCATTTGGGACAATTCCTTCTAACTACAGGTAATTTATCAGGTGATATTTCCCATTGATATTTTTTTAAATAGCTCATTTTGCTCCTCCAAAATTTTAAGTTTTTATTGGATTTGCAAAAGCTATTTCATTATATTTTTATAATAATGCAATAGCCTCTGCTATGCATTTAAAAAATCTCTAGTCATAAAAATTACCTCCAATCTTATATTAATTTTAACAACGTTGCATAAGATAAAAAACCTCATTTTTATTTCATAAATAAAAATGAGGAAATATCATTTATAGAATTAATACTTGCAGCATCATAATGATACTACTAAATTACTATAATAAAAAAATTGAAATATACTACCTCGTGTTTCTCTCAATTACCTTAGAATAAATATCTTCAGTAAGATTTAATCCCCCATCGTAGCCCACATACGTTTTATTAACAACTATTTTATGATTTATAGGCAAACTTACATAAAGTAAAACGCCTTTTATTTCATCTACTAAGTTTTTCTCCCAAGAGCTTCCCAATATTAAGATTTCTTTTGGTTTATGATATTTATCTAATATATCCTTATGAATTTTTCCACCATCATTCTCAAATAGTACTTTTACTTCTAAATCTTCCGATGTATTTTTAAATTCCTTCTCTATTAACTCTAGATGCCTTTGACTAGGTTCTTCTACCACATATTGAACTTTTGGAGTAAGGCCTAATTCATTTACTAGGAACTTAGTAATTCCCAAAGAGTAAGTAGAATCAGCAATTGTATAAAACTTATTAGGAAGAGTGCTTCTATTCTCAGTCAAAAAATCCACTGTACTTTGAAGATAATCATAAAATCTCTCTTCTTCTTGTTTTATAACATCATCAACTTTTTGTTTTTCTATTTTTCCAAAAGCCCCCACAGTTCGTAAAAAGTTACTAGTCTCAACAGCACCTATTGGAAGTGTTGGATAATGCAAATATGGGGTCCCATATTTCTTTTCAAGGTATTTTGCCGTATCTAATCCGGCCCATGGTGATAAAACCAAATTAAATTCTGCATTAGGTACTTCTTTCCATTCTTCTATTCCTTTTGAGGAATTTCCAAATAAAATGTTTACTTCAAAACCTATTTTCTCTAACAAAGCTTTTATTGCTTCTAAGTCCCCTCTCCAATAAGTGTCTTGATATGGTAAAACAGAAAAAACATTTACTAAACCCTTTTTTACTTTTGGTTCCACATCGCCGATTAACTGATCGACTATTGCTCTTATAACCAGTTCATGCCCTTTATAGTTACTTCCACTAAATCCGCCTGTAGCTGCATTTGCAACTGGAATTCCCCTTTTTCTATATTCTGAGACTACTTGGTCAACATCATCTCCAACAATATCTGCTGTGCAGCCTGTTAAAACTACAAAGAAATCACCCTTCATAACCTTCAAAGTTCCATCTATTGTATCTTTAAGCTTTCCTTCCCCACCAAAAACCACTTCTTTTTCTGAAGAATTTGTTGATGGTATAGCACTGCCACCAGCATATCCTTGGCCTTGATAACCAGAATGAGTACATAAAGCTTGAAACATTTTTGAACTGCATCCTGGACCTGCATGGGTAATTGGTATTGCATTTTTTATTGCCAACACTGTTTGTTGAGCACCTAGAGCACACACATATCTCGGTTGTTCAACTATATTACTCATTTACTATACCTCCTTGAAAATAGAATGGACTTTGCTCATACCACCATTTTGTATATGGAAATTTAGCATGTTTTGAAATATTTCGTATTAAATTCTTTGTTTGTATTGCTTGAAGAAGTCTTTCTCCTGTTTCTAAAACCCCATCATAGCCAACACCTATATTTGCATCTCCAGTCATAACAGTTGGAATTCCAAGTTTTGTCCCTAATCCTGCTATATTCCCATGTCTAACAATCAAAAGATCGGGTTTTAAATATCTTAATATATTTATAATTTGATGTGGCTGCTTATTGCATACATTATAATGCTTTATATCTCCATGAGTTTCTATTACATTATTTAAACTGTTAAGTCTTTTATCATTATTATCAAAGTGCTGGTCATGATGGAAGCTTGTTGCACCGATAACTTCCAGTCCCAAATCATTTGTTATTGATATCATATTATGGACGTAAGAAGCTCCCGCAAGAACATATATTTTTTTACCTTTAAGATTTTTTCTTAATTCCTCCAATTGAGGTTTTATTCTCTCCCTTTCAGTAATAATTAATTCTTCCACGGCTTCTTCCCTATTAGTTATCCTTCCAATTTCTCTAAGCCATACATCAGTCCATTGTATGCCAAAAGGTGTAGGTGCTTTAACTTCGGGTACTCCATACTCTTGCTCTAATATCTTTCCAGGATATGTACCTAATGTTTGGCAAACATGTGTGCTAGCTACAGCTTCTGATAATTTCTCCAATTGTTCAACAGTAGACAATTGAATTACATAATTAGGCCTTAAACCTATTTTAGCAAAAAGTGAAGTAAAAACATCTGTACCTGCAAAATTAAAAACGTTAATTAGGTCATCTTGCTTCTTTTTAGGAGGTTTCACAATTTTTCTTAATACTGAATGAAATGAGGCATCAAAGCCTGTTGTCCATATTTTCGATTTAAAACCTTCACAATATACTCCGATAACAGGGATTCCCAATTCCTTTTCTTTATCATTAAGTGCACTTTCTACATCATCTCCAATAATTCCTGATGCACAAGATGTAGTTACAAATATTACTTTAGGATTAAATCTTCTATAGGCCTCATCGAGTGTTGCTTTTAACTTTTCAATACCGCCATATACTGTATCTTTTTCTAACAGGTTTGTAGTTAACGCTTGAATGTTAGTAGCTTTAAGCCCTCTAGACTCTAACCTGCCTCTATTTTCTGTATTAAAATTTGCAAAATCCCCTGCACAACCTATAGGACCATGACTAACAACTGCAACATCTTTAATTTGTGCTACTTGATTAAAAGCTCTTTGAGCAGAACAATCTCCGCATTGATTAAAAGAGCCTTCTTTGCATTTTAAAACACCTGTGTTAGATTTTTCATTTAAATCGCTAGCACTTCCATTATATGAAAGCAATGATTTCAACCTATTTTCGCGTATCTCTACTTCTGGATTTATTAAATTAATTGTAATTGCCATTTTACTACCTCCATGCAAAATATTTTTAACGTATTTATCACTCTAATAAAATTAGTTTTTTAAAAAGTCTAAGGCAAATGCTGAAATAACGTTTGTCCCAACTTCTAAGCTATTTTCGTCTGCAGTAAACTTAGGATTATGATTAGGATAAACAGCACCAATACTCTCATTTCTTACTCCTAATTTAAAATATATGGACGGAACTTCTTTTGCATAATATGCAAAGTCATCAGACCCCAAGGAATATCTATCTGTCCATATTACATTTTCATTACCTAAAATATTTGTAGCTGAACTTGCAAATTTCTCAGTAATTTCTTTATCATTAACTACAGCAAAAATCCCCAATCCACCTTCTACATGAGCTTCAGCATCTGATGCACTAGCTATGCCTGTAGCCGTTCTTTTTATACGATTAAAAATATTTTCTACTTGTTCTGAACAAGCAGAACGAATTGTACCAGTTATTATTGCTTCTTCTGGTATAATATTTGATTTCCGCCCTGCATGGAAAGTAGTAACTGATAATACTGATGGGATCAATGAATCTACTTCTCTACTTATGATTGATTGAAGTGCTTCTACAACCCTGCACCCTATTAAAACAGGGTCAATAGTCTGATATGGAGCTGACCCATGGCCGCCTTTTCCTTTTATTCTTATTTCAAACCCTCCTGCAGCTGATGCAATTACCCCGCTTTTTAAACTAATTTGCCCCACAGGTACATCATGAAATACATGAACTCCAACAAAAGCATCGACTTTAGGGTTTTCTAATGCTCCCCATTTATATATCGTGTTATACCCACCCGGTCCACATTCTTCAGCAGGCTGAAAAACAAATTTTACATTACCAATTATCTGTTCCCTAAAATGTTTGAGCACATAAGCTGCTCCAAGTACAGTTGCAACATGAAGGTCATGTCCGCAAGCATGCATTACATTTTTTATAGCTGATTTAAACTCAAGTTCCGTTTCTTCTTCTATGGGCAAGGCATCTATATCAGCTCTTATTCCTAATGTTTTTCCTTCTTTCTCTCCACGTATTATTGCTACAACTCCAGTACTATCTCCAAGATTAGAAAATTCAATGTCATTTTCCTGCAAAAATTTTTTTATTACTTCTGAGGCGTGATATTCAACATTTGATAATTCAGGATACTTATGAAGCTCTCTTCTAATTTCTACAAGCTTTGGATATACATCTTTTGATAATTCCTTTAATCTTTGATACATATATACTCCCCCTTACTTACTACCTTTTCAACTTGACTACTTATAGATTAAAAGGTGAAAAAAAATAGGCCATATACATCTATTTTCTAAGATGTACTGGCCTCCAGTATTTCTGGTCAACATTTCACTTTCTCTTCTTTTATTTTAGTATTCAATAATTGAAAAGAAAAACTATATCATTGTAATTCGATATGTTTTATAGTATTTTTATTTATTATAATGCCATAATTATACATTGTCAAGCTAACATAAATACATAAAAATCATATTTTTTCTTTTTTATATTATGCTAATTCTTAATAATATGATTGAAATTGCATTATGTAATAACAATAAACGAATGCTTTTTATATGATAATAATCTCCGTCAAAGTTTTTTAATTTATTGACTAAGCAATGAGAAAAGTCATGGATCGTGCTATCGCTCTCCTTTGCATTAAAAATTTCTTAAATGAAATATAGTTTTAGGAGAATGATAGCACTTTACTTAATGTTTTACATTGTCATAAATATCAACATTCCATCTCTTTTAGTTGGGCTTCATCTAAACAATATATACTACCTCTTGCAAATCCTGTTTTAAATAATATACATGTTAATCCATTTTCATATCTGTCTATTTCCCCAATATCACCAACTTGAATTGCTCTACTTTCATCTACAGCATCTACATAAACTACTCTTACAGTTTTCCCTTCAAATTCTTTAATCATATGAACGCACCCTCCTTGGATGATAACGTTTCTATTCACTGTTATTTTATGCATTTATCTGAATATTGTGTACTAATTAAGAAATACTCTCATATAATAATAATGTACCTTAAGTTATTAGTCTCCTTTCAATTATATGCCCCTATTTTAGGGGCTTTTTTAAGCTACTAAGATTTTGGGACTTTAAAAATATGGGTATAATTATGTTAAATAATTATAAAAAGATATAAAGATTCACCTCAATCCTTATATCTTTTCCTTACCTCTATAATATGTTAATCAAATAAACAATTGGTATATAAAACCATTAAAATCCACAAAATATTTTTTCTATATCAAGTTCATTGAATAACATTGTTACAATTGCCTCATAATCACGTAACCTATCTGTCTTCTTTATTTTTTTAGCATATTTATCACTATCTGCAAACATTCGTATCATATAAAACCACAATTCTTTCATTTTATATAACACATTTTTATCTCCAGAAAGCACTTCCTGATAGGCTTTATAGATTTCATCATGAAATGCCTTCATTTCCTGCTTATTTATTTTATGATTATCGTTAATTTCTAAAATTAATGCTGGATTTGCAATTAGTCCTCTACCTAACATTACTGCATTTAAACTTGGATAGTTCTCAGCTAATTTTCTGTAATCCTTGGTATTAAAAATGTCTCCATTATAACAAACAGGATTTTTACTTAATGCTAACGCATCTTTAAATACCTCCATATTAGGTTTATTCTTGTAAAAATCAGTTTGTATCCTTGGATGAATAATAAGCTCCTCCAAAGGATATTTATTAAAGATCGTCATTAACTCATAAAATTCATCTGGTGAGTCTTTTCCTATTCTTGTCTTTATTGAAATCTTTGCTGGTACCTTTGAAAATATATCCTCTAAAAATTCATCTAGGAGCTTTCTTTGAGCAAGAAATCCTGAACCTTTATATTTTGCTACAACTGTACCAGCTGGACATCCTAAATTCAAATTAATCTCATCATAACCAAAATCTATAAGCTCCCTAGCTGTACCAATGAAATACTCTGAATTATTTGTAAGTATTTGAGGTATTACAGGCATTCCCTGATTGTGCTCAGGTATTACATCATTTAATTCTCTCGACGTAAAACTCTTATTTTTAGTTGGTGAAATAAATGGAGTAAAGTATTTATCAATTTGTCCAAAAAATTTTTCATATGCATTTCTATAGATATATCCAGTAACACCTTCCAAAGGTGCAAAATAGTACTTCATATAATAAAACTCCTCATTATAAGTAATTCACATCTATTTTATCTAACAAATATATTTTTGTATAGCCATGTAATTATTTTTTAGACAATTTCACTCAAAACTGAATCTATACTTGCTTTCACTTTGTTACTTACAATTATCAAATTATTTTCATAACCTATTTCGTTATTTGTTTACTAATAGCACTAAACATTTAATTAATTTTATTTAAAAGCCAGGCCATATTCTTACCAATTGATTCCATGTTCTTCATACCTTCAATATCATTAAGCACTTCACCAACTTCTTTTCCATAAACCATATTCCAATAAGTTCCTCCAACTAGATACATTTGCATATAGTGTAAGAAATAGTTCATAGTATCAAAGGCACGTGTTGCAGCACCTCTACGAACTGCTACTACCGAAGCACCTACTTTTTTGCTTAAAATAGCACCATTAGCGCTAGATACCATACCAATCCTTTCTAACAAAGCTTTCATATTTGCTGTAACATCTGCAAAATACACTGGTGAACCTAAAATAATTCCATCAGCTTCAATCATCTTTTCTATACATTCATTTACAATATCATTCTTAAAAACACATTTATTATCTTTGTTTTTAAAGCAAGCTCCACAGCCTGTACATCCACTTATTTTTTCATTAGCTAAGTCAATTAATTCCGTTTCTATTCCACATTTTTTTAATTCACTAAATATTGCTTCTATAATCATAGAAGTATTTCCATTTTTTCTTGCACTCCCATTAATAGCTATAACTTTCATTTATATATCACTCCTACTTTTTATTATTGTTTTAAATTATCATATTTTATGTTAAAATCTATTTAACATGTTGTACAACATAGTCTTATTATATTTTATATTTATAAATTTTTATAATACCAATACCACATAAGTATATAACTAAAAGTTATAACAGGAGGCAAGTATGATTAGCGTTGATCAAATGAAATACTTTATAGATATAGTTGAACAAGGCAGTCTAAATAAAGCTGCGCAGCATCTATTTATATCTCAACCCGCACTTACTAAACAACTAGGAATTTTAGAAAAATCCATGCAAAGTACATTATTAACAAGAACTCCTAATGGAATAAAATTAACTCCTTCAGGCAGATATTTCTATGAGCGCTCAAAAGTAATTATCTCTATGATTAATGAAACTATAAATAAAATTGAAGGATTTAACAATGAGAATACTATCAGAATTGGTGCACTTCCAAATTTAATAACATATTTTTTGCCCAAATATGTTGATAAGTTTAAAAATATGAATCACGAAGTATCTATTGAAGCCATGGATACAAATAGTAAATTAATTACTGGTTTAGATGATAATTTGTTCAACATAATTTTTGTGTCTGATGCTATAGAAAAGACTAACTATATCACTATTCCATTAATAGTTGAACCATTTTTCGTAGTAATGAGTCGTGGGAATAATTTAGATAAGATTGATGAAATTGATTTTTTTACAATAATGAAGGAAAAGTTAATTTTATACAAGGACCCTTGTCCAATAAGAGCAAAGATTAGGGAGCATTGTAGTCTTATGAATCTTATGCCTAATATTATATTGGAACTTGAAGACACTGAATCAGTTATTAAATATGTTGAAAAAGATTTAGGTATAACAATCTTGCCTGAAATGGCTGTTCGAAGTATAAATAACCCATTAATAGTAATACGCGAAATCAAAAAATTTCCGATCCACAGAGTAATTTCAGCAATAATAAAAAAAGAAGAAGGTTCATTTTTTTACCAATGCTTTTATAATAATTTAGATTTTCTTTATTTGTGGTTAAGGACTTATCTAATCTTAATAAGTCCTTTTATAGCTTATATGAATATCGTTTTATTTTCTTTCAACTCTATCTGCTAAATTAATATAATTTCCTTAAAATTTAATAGCAGCCGAAAAACTGTTATCACTAAAAATCGTACAACTTCTTTTCTTATCATAAATCTAAATATATGTAATATCCTATTTTAATTTTATACCTTCAAACACATACTTTATAAGTTCTTTTATGAAAGTTTCATTAACCTCATCTCCTGTAATCAACAATCTATAAAATAAGGGTCCAAAAATCAAGTCCATAACTAATTCTATATCTAAATCTTCCTTTAGTTCTCCTCTTAAAATCCCACGCTCTAAAATATATCGAGAATCAAGTCTACGAGGCTTAAAATATATTGCTCGATAGGTTTCAGCTAATTTTTGATCAGATTGGCCTTCGGCAATTATCTCATTAATTACCTTCCCTTCCCGACTAATTAAAAATTTTGATAAATTATTTACTTGAATTATCATATCTTCTATAACTGACCCTGTATCAGGTACTTGAAGTCTAACAACTGCAGCATCAAAAAAAGCATCCATAACTACAGCTGCCTTGTTCGGCCACCACTTGTAAATAGTAGCTTTGCTAACTCCAGCCCTATCAGCAATCTTTTCAATGGTAACAGCTCCGAAACCATTCTCAAGCAATAAATCGTAAGCAGCAGAAAGAATTGCATTCTTAGTTTTTTCGCTACGAGGACGCCCTAATTTTTTCTCCATTCTAATTACCTCCACTATAATTAATTTCATTAATATAATTAATAAACTATACGTCCATTATACTATATATATTTCAATTATCAATGTTCATTGTTTATGATTACTAATTAGTGATTTATTTTAAAAGTTCTTAAATTCGAATCAAATAAATTTTAAAAAACTATTTACAAAACTGAACGTTTAGTATATTATATATTTATAAACTAAACGTTCAGTTTTAAAAATGCACTTTATTATTTAGTAAGATAATTTGATTTGATGCCTAATTTGAATAAAAACTATCATTAGTCACATCAACACCTGTTAAATAATAAAGTTTGTAAATCTTATTAAATTTATGTATATGAGGAGGAAAAATAAATGAAAGTTGTAGCATTTAACGGAAGCCCAAATAAAGAAGGTAACACTTATCATGGAATAAAATTAGTTATTGATGAGTTAGAAAAGGAAGGAATAGAAACAGAAATAATTCACGTAGGAAATAAATCTATAAGAGGATGTATCGCTTGTGGATATTGTACAAAAAATAAAAATGGTAAATGTGCCATTGCTACTGATCCAGTTAACGAGTGGATTGAAAAAATGAAAGATGCCGACGGAATTATCTTAGGCTCACCAGTACACTATTCAGCAATTGCTGGAACAATGAAGTCATTTTTAGATAGAGCTTTTCGTGTAGCTGAAGCCACTGATAGTATGTTAAGACTTAAAGTCGGAGCTGCAGTAGTAGCAGTAAGACGTGCAGGTGGAATTCCAACCTTCGATCAGTTGAATAATTACATTAATCATTCTGAAATGATTATCCCTACTTCAAACTATTGGAATGTTATTAATGGAAGATTAGCAGGTGAGGTGATGCAGGACGAAGAAGGAAAACAAATAATGAAAATATTAGGAAAAAATATGGCATGGCTTATAAAACTTATTGAAAATGGGCAAGGAATTATTGAAAAACCTGAAAGAGAAGAAAAGATTTTCACCAATTTTATAAAATAAATTATTGTTTTTCTTATCAACTTAGATAATTTTTACTACTTGTTGTGCTAGATTTTATCTCTTATAATTTCAAACATTTATTCAATTAAATATATTATTATAATTTAAGGAAGTGATCTAAAGATGTATCAATCAAATAATGTTACTATAAAAGCAAATTCATCAATAAATAATCTTGGAGCAAAACCCATATTAACAAATTTATTAATTTTAGTTATGTCTATAGCTTGTGGGCTTACTGTAGCAAATTTGTATTATATCCAGCCCCTCCTAGCTGATATAGCAAAAACTTTTCAAGTTGATCAATTAAGTATAGGCTTTGCAGCTATGCTGACTCAAATAGGTTATGCAATTGGAATGATATTTATATTACCTTTAGGAGATATAAAAGAAAAGAGACGCTTAATAATAATAATGCTTTTATGTTCAATAATATCACTTATGAGTATGTTTTTCGCTCAAAATATATATATTCTAACAATTTCTTCTTTTGCAGTGGGATTTACTTCTATTATTCCTCAACTTATTATTCCTCTAGCAGCACAATTATCAAATCCACAGCAAAGAGGACAAACTATTGGTATAATTATGAGTGGTTTGTTAGTTGGAATATTACTTTCTCGTACAGTCAGTGGTATCTTAGGAAGCTACTTTGGCTGGAGAACAGTTTATCTTATAGCATCAATTTTAATGCTTTTCCTTATGCTCATTTTAAGAAAATTAATTCCTTTATGTAAACCAGTCTCTGATCTCAAGTATACTGAATTATTAAACTCAATGATATACCTAATAAAAAGTGAACCTATTTTAAGAAAAGCTTCTCTTAATGGTGCCCTTATGTTTTCAGCTTTTAGCGCTTTTTGGACATCCCTTATATTCTTGCTAGAAAGCTCTAATTACAATATGGGTTCTGAAACAGCAGGACTATTAGGTCTAGTTGGAATCAGCGGTGCTTTGGCAGCTCCAGTCGTTGGTAAACTTGCTGATAAGAAAGGCCCTAGATTTGCAATAGGTATATGCATAATTATAGTTATAGTTGCTTATTTATTCTTCTTCTTGTTTGGCTTTAAAATGTGGGGACTTATTCTAGGAGTTATTCTTCTTGATTTAGGAGTACAATCTTGTAACGTTTCAAATCAAGCAATAGTGCAAGCATTAAATGAGAAAACACGCAATAGACTTACTACTATCTACATGGTCAGCTTTTTCCTTGGTGGAGCATTAGGTTCATTTTTAGGTTCTTATAGCTATTCTCACTTTGGATGGTATGGAGTTTGTGGCTTTGGCATGGCAACTCAAATCATAGCTCTTATCCTACACAAGCCTTGGAAGAAAGCATAGAATTATATTTTGCAAATTTAAGTTTTATTAGCAAATGAAGACTTTACAAGGGGAAGAGAGAATACGATTTTTTCACTGGCATATCTTGAATTATATGCTCCATCTATTGGTTTAGGTTCTTGCTGGGCTGGAGTCTTTGAAAAAATTGCTCTAGAAGACAATTCACCAATGCTTGAATTATTCAATATTCCTAAAGGTAAAAAAATAACAGGAGCTGTTATGGTGGGATATCCAAAATACAATTACTCAAAGTTAGTTGATAGAAATCCATTAGAATATTCTTTTTATAAGCCTGAAATATAGATAGACACGGTATAATCTAGACTTAAGCATATATCCAACTAAAATCAGATAAATGCTTAAGTCTAATTGGTCTAATTCTTATACATCTTTTTATCAATATTATTCTATAAAGCCATTTTCCTGTAATAACTTTTTAGTTTCATTCCAGAGTATATTTTGCATATTGCTGTCTCCTCCTGGATGAACAGGAATAATTGACTTACCACTTCTGACGTTGAAATATCCGCCTGTCACACCATCATATTCTTTATTAATAGCTAAACGAACAATAATATCTGCCCCTTTACGTGGGTCACCAATATGCAGAAACTTTAATATACGTTCGAGTGCAGATGCAAACCAAAGCTCGCGCCCTAAGCCTGTAACATTAAAACCTGGATTAAGTGCATTAACAGTAACTCTTGTATTTGAAAGCTTACGTGCCATTTCTCCTGTGAACATAATATTAAGTAGTTTTGTTTTTCCATAAAGTTGAGATGAACCTTTAGATGTAAAGGAAAATGTATTTGTTAAGTCATCCGGGAGCTTAATTTCACCATGATTGTGTGATGCTTCTGACGCTACATTTACTATACGGGCATTTTCTGAGTTTATTAATGATTGCTTAAGTATATTAGTTAATAGCCATGGCGCTAAATAGTTCACAGCTATCATTTCTGAGAAACCTTCTGAAGTTACTCTCTGTTCAAAAGCATGCAAGCCAGCATTGTTTATTAATATATCAATCTTTGGATATGCAGCTTTAATTTCTTCCCCTACTCTTTTTACTTCTGACATCAACGATAAATCTCCGAAGAAAAAGTCAACTTTAACTTTTGGTGCAATATCATTTAAGATCTTTTTAGTTATTTCAGCCTTATTTTTATTTCTAGCTATCAATACAAGATGTGCACCTTGCCTTGCTAGTTCAATAGCAGCTAGTTGACCAAGTCCATTAGTTGCGCCAGTAATCACAATAATTGGATTAGTATTCATAACTCTCCTCCTTAGTGCAGCTATTATACTTTTGCATTCTGCATCTATACTTTAATATTTCTATTTTAGTTGACATGTATTAATCCTAAATATATACTTGACATATGTCAAGTATATATTTTTATTTGATATATGTCAAATATATTTCGCATTAAAATATATTAATATTAAAATCGAGGTGAATTATGAAAAATTGTACTCAAAATATAAAAACTCATAGGACCAAATTAGAACTTGAACTCGGGGAACAGCTAAATGCTCTTATTAGTGCCTCTCATGCACTTAATGTTAGAACTGCTGAACTTTTCGACTCCAAATTACAGCCTGCTGCTTTTCTTCTTGTCCGTTGGCTCTTTTCCTTTGGACCAACTAGCGCTACAATTTTAGCAGACTCAACTGCTATGGATCGTAGCTCTGTCAGCCGTCTTGTTAACCAACTTAAGAACTTAGGTTATGTAAAAAGTGAACAATCTCCTAATGATCGTCGAGGTGTATTATTATCTTTAACCGAGCTTGGACAACAGCAAACTATACATGCTTTGAAAGAAAAGGAATCTGCTTTCTATAATCGAATTTCAAATTGGGATGATTCTAAACTTAAAAATTTCATTGATTTACTAAAAGATTATAATGATTGTAATAATAAATAACATTCATTTCTATATTAATTTCATAAAATAAAAACGTTAATTGAAGGAAATCTGTTTTTATAGATGCTACATTTAACGCTTTTTATCCGATTAAATTTTTTACGTTGCCTATAATACTTAACGAATTATACTGTTTCTTGATTAATTAACTTGAATTTTTATTGCAAAACAAAAGGCCCTCAACAATTCTGTCAAGGGTTTTATTATCAATAGCAAGCATAACTTTTCACATGCTTAAGTTTTGATTAGTTTATTCATTAATTGTACTATTATAATTTGTGCAATCTCTAAATAAACAATTTAACATATTAACGCATTTTTCAATACATAAATCTATATCTTTAAATTCATTGTTAAATTTAATCTTATGACACAGCTCATCAATTAAAAAAAATGTATAATGATAAAATATTTTTTCTTCCTCTTCATTATTAAAAGGTAAAGATAAAGCCTTAAAAATTTCTTTTACCTTGATCCTTCTTTTTTTATCATATTCCTTTCTAACAGCAGCTATATCTTCATCTAAAAGCATTAATGCCTCCATTTCATCATGAAAAGTTTTAGAAAAATCATGATGCTTTAACATTAATTTTATAAATACTTTAAATATTTCTTTTGCCACCTCAAGATTATCTAGTTGTTTATCTACATGTTCTAACCAAAAAGTGTGAGTTGGATAATCAAATTTTTGATTAAGTCTTTCAATTACCTTAATATAAATTTCCTTCTTATCTTCAAAGTAAGCATATACTGAACCAGTGGCAACATTTGCTTCTTTAGAGATGTCTGCTGTTGTAGTGTTATAATATCCTTTTTCATTAAATAGTTTATAAGCGGCTTCTAATATCTTCTCATATTTTTCTAAAGCTCTTTTTTGTGTTGGTATCCTTGTTTTTCTCTCCATTTTTATCACCTATTTTAATAATAAGAGATAAAAAAATAAAAGTCAATAAAATATGAAATTCATTTCATGTATTGACTTTTAAATTTTTCAAGCATATTATATGAATATGAAGTTAATTTCATATTATAAAATAAAGATATTGGAGGATATTATGAATAAAAAACAAAAAATATTAGCATTTATTTCATTAGCAATAGCTTGTTTCTTGACTGTATTAGATTCAACTATAGTAAATGTATCATTGCCATCCATGGCTGATTATTTCAAAACAGATATAACAGGAATATCTTGGGTAAGTACAGCCTACCTAATTCCATTTTCTGCTCTATTAATAAACTTTTCAAAAATTGCAGATATTTTTGGAAGAAAGAAACTTTTTTTAATTGGTCTTTTAGTATTTGGTTCTTCATCTATACTCTGTGGACTTTCTACTTCACTTTCTATGATTATTACTTTTAGAATCATGCAAGGTATTGGAGCTGCTATCCTTGCACCACTATCCATTCCCTTAGGCATCGAATTATTTGGTAAAGATGCCATGTCAAAGCTTGCTATCGTAATTGGTATGACAATTTCTATAGCAGCAGCTTCTGGGCCTGTTGTTGGCGGAATTTTAAATGAAGCATTTGGTTTTAAAGCTATATTCTATGTGAATGTACCTTTTATTATTATTTCTTTAATTTTTGGTTCACGACATTTAGGAGAATGCTATGATAGGACAATTGAAAAGAAAATAGATTTTATTGGTTCTATATTATTAGCTTATGGTATTGGAGCGTTAACTTTTCTACTTGTTAAAGGAAGTTCTTATGGCTGGGGAAGTACAAAAATTATTACTCTGATTATAACTTCTGGAATTTCAATTATTGCATTTTTAATTTATGAATTTAAATCAAAAAATCCTATGATAGAATTTAGATTATTTAAAACAAGAAGCTTTACTTCTTCAATAACAATAATTGGAGTAATATTCTTTGCTTATATGCCTATTTCATATTTAATGAATTTCTATCTAGAAAATCAATTGGGTTATTCAGTATTAAAATCTGGAATGATACTAGGAATAGTAAGTTGTGTTTCATTCCTTACCTCTCCGATTTTTGGTCTTATATCCAAGAAATATGGTGCTAGAATTATCTCTTTTTCAGCAATAGTTTTTGTATCTATAGGTGATCTTATGTTTGTATTTATGAATGATTCTAACAATATACAGATAATTTTTAGTGCCTTCATTATAGTAGGCCTTGGTGTTGCTTCAACTTCACCACTGTATAAAAGTGCTTTTGATGAAATATCAAAAGATAAAAACGGTATTGCTTCTGGAATATTAAATAGCTTTAGACAATTGACTGCATGTTTAGCCATAGCCCTGGTTTCAACCCTAAGCAGCATGTATACTACCCAAGCTATAGATAATTCAAAAAGCAGAATAATAAATATAGTTAATAACAATGTAGTCCTTGAAGACCAAGTTAAATCCACAATAATCGATAAAATAAAGACGTCTGATACCAGTAAAAACTCTTCTTTTTCAAAGGAAATGGTTGATAAATTAATTGAAGAAAAAGAGGACTCAGTGTTAGCTTCTGTTCCGGATAATGCAAAGCCAACTATTATTGAAAACTTTAAAGTTCAAACACAAGAAATTCATAAGGTTTTAGACGAAGCTATCACAATAAAAAATGATGAAAGCAATAAGGTTTATAATAAATGCTTCTTACTCACAGCTGTTATTGCAATCTTTGGACTTATAGCAGTACCTTTTAACAAAAAGAAGGAACCTAAATTAAGTACAATAAAAGCAGAACTGGCATAACAGGGATTTGGCATATATGCACTCATAAACTTCATAACATATATGCCTCTTCTATTACATAATTAATTGACTTTTTAATTGCTCTCTATCCAAGGTATATTCCAATTTATTAATTTCTTTCCCTTGTTCCAAGACAACAACTTCTGGAGCATTTTTTATCGCATATTTCTCTACAAGATTTTTCTTTCTTGATGTGTCTACTTCTACAATCCTATAAGTATCATTTAATTCTCTATTAGCCTCTTCTAATAAGGTTCTAAACTCTAAACTCTTATTAACTAAGGCATCACTAAATAATAACAATACTTTTTTTTCACTTTTCAAAACATCTTCATTGAAACTATTCAGTTCTTCAATATAACGTTCAGCTGCTACAGCTGCAGTTGCTCCATCACCAGCAGCCGAAACTACTTGTCTTAAATATTTGACTCTATTATCTCCAACGGCATAAACTCCTTCTATCTGCGTTTCCATTTGGTCATTTACAGGAATATACCCCCTTGAATCCATTCCAATATCACTATTTTTGAGAAAATGCGTAGATGGCACCATACCTATAAAGAAAAACACTCCCTGGCAGCTAATCTCTTCGACTTTTCCAGTCTTTAAATTCTTAATTTTTACTCCCTCAACATTCTCTGTGCCTAGAACTTCCTCAATTGTTGAGTTCCAGATAAACTCCATCTTCTTATTACTAAAAGCTCTTTCGCTGCTTAACTTATTGCAATCAAGAATACCTTCATCGTGCAGTACTATGACAGTAACCCTATTCGCAAACTTAGTAATATACATTCCTTCTTCAATTGCCTGATCACCACTGCCTACAACTACAACATGTTCCCCTTCAAAGAACTCAGCATCACAGGTTGCACAATAAGCAACACCCGCACCTTGAAGTCTTTTTTCTCCAGGAATATCTAGTAATCTGGGTTCACTTCCGCAAGCTATAATAACAGCCTTAGCCAAAAATTCCTTCCCTTTTTTTGTTACAATCTTTTTTTCATTTTCAGATAATTTAGCCTCTACAACTTCGTCTCTTAAAAATTCAACTCCAAAGCCTTCAGCATGTTTCTTAAAATTATTCATAAGCTCTGGACCACTAATTTGATCATAGCCTGGATAATTCACTATTTCTCTCGTTGTATTTACTAAACCGCCAATGATTCCTTTGTTTATTACTAGGGTCTTAAGCTTAGCTCTTCCTCCATAAATTGCTGCCGAAAGACCTGCTGGTCCACCGCCTATAATAATTAAATCATAGGAATTCGTTATATCAACCATACCCCTAATCACTCCTCAAAAATTTCAGAAATCTTTTCTTCGATTTGATCATCTTCCACATGACCAGTTAGTTTTCCTTTATATTCTCCTTCTTTAAAAAATAGGATTTGAGGAACACCTTTTAAAGAAAATCTCTGAAATAAATTCTTTTGTTCCTCAACATCAACATAATAAAAACTATACTTCTCATCATATTTTAATTTTAAATCTTCTAGAATTGGCACTACACCTTGACATATTGTGCAGCTTTCCCTAGAAAAGATAACCAAGCTTGGCTCAGCATTATCATATATAATTTCATCAAACTGATTTGAATTTATATGTTGCAAAGACATATTATTCACTCCTCTATAATTATTTTTAAATTGTATAGGATGCACTTAAAACAGCTATCAGAGTGCTATTTTCTGATAGCTGCCCACATAACTCTTTATTAAATTTCTTCTGAGAATATCTGATAAATCGGAGCTCCTTCACACTGTGCTGGATATCGTAAACCAAGTAATACAGAAACTGAAGGCGCAACATCTACTTGCCTGATAATACGTTCAGTTGTAAATCCTGATTTAATACCTGAGCCTGCCGCCACAAAAATAGGTGAAACTGATGTATCAAAATACCCTTCTGAAGTTGAAATACTATCTCCATGGAGCCTATTATATTTTTCTTCAATAGAGAAGAATATGTCACCACATTCTGGTCCATGAGTACCAATTAAAACAGCATCTTTATTTCTAAGGCATATACCAACTACTCGTTTACCAGTTTTATCATCTCGATAATTATACAAATCAGAGATTATTTGTTCTTCCAAATCGTATTTATCTTTCGGATCAACAATACCATATTTATCTCGTCCTTTTAGATTAATATAAATATAATTACTACGAATTTGAACAGCCCTAGTTTTTTCCCAATCTACTTCTCTTGTTAAATTACCATCTTTGTCTTTTTTCAAAACTGTATAGCCAAGCTCTTCCATAACTTTTGTATTTAAACCACCATACTCACCTAAAATTGGAGGAACATTTTCTCCAACCATAAGACCATGATCACTTACAAGTAATACAGTCCAGCCTTCATCTAATAAATGAAGAAATTCCCCAATATAATCATCTGTTTGAATATAAAATTTTTCAATAAATCCTTGATATGTTTTTTCATCTGTGTAATCCCATGGCTGTAGTGTCTTTGCAAGATGCCATAACTGATGACCTGCGCAGTCCACATTATGAAGATGTGAAAATATAACTTCATATTTTTTCTCATTAATGCAGTAATTAAGACAATCAGCCTGCCACTTATTATAAATTGCCCAAGACGGTTCAAAGATTTCTCTTACAAGTTCATCATCTTCTCCACCAATTAAACTAACAGGTGGGACATGACCAACATTCTCAATAATATCTTTATATAAAGATTTTTGATGCCATAATTGATCATTTGAGATGTCAAGAGCATTACTAATCCAAACTCTAACTTTATTCCCTTGTGGATCAAGTTCTAAAATCTTCATAGAGCGGCATGCAGGCTTAGTTACTTCTTTTTTTGTAACATCATCAATTATACCTGTTACCATCTTATATCTCTCTAAAATAACAATTGGAGCATCTGATTTCTTATTTTTATAAATTGCTACTCTATCATACTCACCAGCTTCATTTTTTAGAATTAAGGCTGGACGTCTAGTTACACCACTTGAAGTTATTATAGTGAATTCTTTAGAACCTTCTGGCGCATTCTTCCATCCTTTTGCATCTTTGAGAGGCGAATTTACAATATCATAAGCTACCTTGCTTCCGATGACAATTTCCGTATCATTATCATCCATAATATAGGTTTTAATTTCCCCACCTTGACGGGCTTTATCTCCCCACCAAAGTTCCATCATTTCATCATCAACTTCCTCATCTAAAGTGCCTTCTAAATCTGTAATTATGCAACCAACACCTGCTGGCTTTTCTACTCTTGGCGCATAACGAACCTCTTCAATTTCAGGTGTAGCAACAATAATTTTTTCCCAATCAAGCTGTGCCACCCCCATATTAACAGACCCTGGCTGAGTTCCATCTACAACACTTAAGTTATCGCTATGAGAAGTTGGTGGCCAAGAACTGCCTGGCCAATGCCAAACTAGTGTTTTTAAATCTGCCTCTGATGTAATATTCCAAACTTGTTCAGCTGTACAATTACGCGAATCCATATTATAAACAACTGCATCAAGATTTTCAGGCGATTGTCTCCAATAACAAGTGATTCCATGAGTTCCTGGATAAGCACCTGTAGCAAGTGTTGTCCAACAAGGTGGCGTGATTGTTGGTATCGCGCCAATTTGTCTTAAATCTTCTCTTGCCGAACCACGTTCAATTAATTTTTTTAAATTCGGCATTTTTCCATCCTTTAAAAATTTCTGACTCACTCTTGGATCCATACCATCTACACCTAAGACCAATAATTTTTGAGTAAGTGCCGCCCTTTTCATAATATTCAACTCCTTTTATTAACTTTTCTTTATACGCATTAAAATTTTACGTTATTAAATGAAATGGACTTATTTTCAACTTTTCAAAAATATATTTAAGAACTTTTAATTTCAATATACTTCATGCGACTTTTACCATAATCAGTTATCTTATAAAACATTTTAAGTTTACCGTTCTTATCTGTAATAGCATTGGTAAGCTCTATAATACCAACAGCTTTTAACGAAAGGAGATACTCTTCAACATTTCTTTCGTTTATACTTCGATCAAAAGGATACTCATTATTAAGAATTTTTAGTATTTCTAGATTTGATACTCCTTCATTCTGGTAAATAACTTGTGCTACTCTAAATTTTATCGGAATCTTATTCATAGCAATGCCCCCTTAATAACTCCTTAAGTTAACTAAATCTTTCGGATTTCCTATTGTAAGGATTGTTCCAAAAGAAATGATCACAACTCCTATAATTAAGTTGGGCGTTATATGTAAATCATCTAACAGCCACCCGAAAAATACTGACCATAAGGCAAAAGTCACATTTAAGCCCATTGCTCTGCTTACACCAATCATATTCATCCCTTTATACCAAGATAAAAATGAAATTCCTCCAACAAAACCAACAAATGCAATGCACCAAACAGAACTTGTCATAAAACTATCAAAAACAAGCTGATAACCTGCTCCGCGAAATATAGGTAAGATACCAATAGTATACATAAAAAAAGAGGAAGCTTCCCTTATTCCAATTGCAATATCAGAATCGATTAAATCCATACCATAAGTTGATATTACACCTTCTAATGCCCACCCTAAGGTGGCAACCACCGCCAGCCCAATACCAACATAGAAATTAGGATAACTTAATCCTTCTGGTGGAATAAATCCAACAATAAACGCTCCAATAATAGCTAATATTATTCCAGCCCATACTCTTGTTGATATTCTTTCTTTTAGAAAAATATATCCTAATATAGCACCTATAGCTGGATATGCAGCAGTAATTGCAGCAGTGTAGGATGCACCAGAAAAATAAATTGCTAGCAAATTGCCAGACATTCCAATAGGGCCACCAAGAATAGCTGCCAATACTATCATTTTACCAGGTTTTGTCTTAACTGTTCGCATATACTCACGCCATTTGCCTTTAATTACATTATTGATAAATATCCACAATGCAGAAAATCCATCATGCAGACAAGCTCCAACCAATGGAACAAGGAATATATTGATATTATTTTTGAATGGCGCTAAGCCTAGCACCATTCCCATTAATACACCATCTAATCCCCAAGCAGCACCAGCAAGTAATCCTCTAACAATTCCTCTTTTAGTATAACTTAAATCGATATTTTGTAATAATAATTGCGTTTTATGATCCATTTCCTTCAAAACTCCTTAATTGTCGTGCTTCTATGCTAACTATGAATGCAAAGATAGTAAATTTTTTAAAGAATACATTTTCAAAATTTATTATTCTAAATCAGAATATACACATGATTTTTTAATCTTCGCTTTCTAAATCATTTCCTTGAATCAATTTAATTAATGAATCTCTAAGTTCTCCGAACTCTTCTGAAGATCTAATTTTTTTAAAACTATTATTATCATATTGTTGGAGTGGGTTCCTAAAATCACTAACAATTCTTCCCGGATTAGCATTCATTACAATAATCCTGTTTGATAAAAGAATCGCTTCCTCTACATCATGTGTAATAAAGAAGAAGCATTTGTTTGTATCTTTCCATATCTTCTTTAAATGCTTTTGCATAGATTCTCTTGTTAAAGCATCTAATGCACTAAAAGGTTCATCTAGTAGAACTACTTTTGAATCAGTAGCTAATGTTCTTGCTATTGCTGCACGTTGCTTCATACCACCAGACAATTGGTGAGGAAGCAGTTTTCTAGCTTTATCTAAACCTACTAAATTAATATAATGATTTACGATTGCTGCTCGTTCTTTCTTGGGAATGCCTTTCATCTTAAGTCCAAATTCTACATTCTTCTCTACGCTTAACCATGGAAAGATATTGGGTTGTTGAAAAACAACCCCAACATCTGGATTTGGCTTAGTGTGTGGTACCCCATTTATAAGTACTTGTCCTGAGATATCTGTATTATATCCAGCGATGGCATTTAATAATGAAGTTTTTCCACACCCAGACGGCCCAAGAACACAAACGAAATCATCATCAAATAATTTTAGATCAATATCATTTAATACATTCAAATATTGTTTTCCATTCTTATATATTAAATTAACATCCTTTAATTCAACAGAACAATTTACACTTCTTTCTTCTACTTCATTTTTCTCTATTAAGGATTCCATAATGTATCTCCTCTACTATTTATATAAATCATTTCTTACTGCTTTCTTGAATACTTCAACATCTGGTGAAGCGGTAACTGCTTTTTGAGATAACAAGAAATCACTTGTGTCTTTTAGAATTTGAGGCAGTGTACCTTGCTTGTCTGCAGTTCCTATATATTGTGCTTGCTGTGACTTATCTAAAACTGAAATTTGATTCATTGCTTGTTTTGTATCCTCTACACTAAGACCAAGTTCTGATGATAATGTCTTTACTACGTCATCTGTCTGTGTTTTATATGACTTAGTAGATTCATCTAATATATCAATATATGCTTTAACTACATCTGGATATTTAGATGCAAAATCATTACTTACAATACCAAATTCACCTGTAACTGCTCCTTTACTCGCAACATCTTGAGATGTAAGTATAACTTTTCCACCATCAGAAAGAAGTTTTGATTGTGCTGGCTGCCATATATAAGCACCATCAATTTCACCTCTGCTCCATGCTGCTATAATGTCTTGAGCATTCATATCTAAAATAGTTACATCTTTTTCTGAAATATTATTTTGTTTTAATGCAGAAAGTAAGCTAAAGTGTGAAGTTGACCCAAATGGAGTTGCAATTTTCTTACCTTTTATATCTCCGATTGAGTTGATTCCAGATGCATTTTTAGCAACAAGTGCTTCACTTGCACCAATAATATCATGTAAATAATAAATTTTATACGGAAGATCATTAACAATTCCACTTGTTCCTGGAGGTGTTCCAATAGTTGCTATATCTATAGATCCACTAGCCATTGCAGTGTTTACATCACGCCCTACATCAAATTGAACATATTTAATTGCCACTCCAGGGAATTTTTTTTCAAGTAACTTTTCGCCTTTTGCCAGAAGTTCCCCATTTGGAGACTGAAAATATCCCAAACGTATTTCTTTAGGCAGCGCTGAATCTGCTGATTTAGTAGCTTCTGCTGTACTGGATGTCTTCGGTGATGAGCAACCTGTTGTTAAAATCCCTATGGATAAAATAGCCGCCAAGAATATTGAATATTTTTTAATTTTCATAAATAACACTCCTTCAAATTAAATATAAACTTTGTTTTTTATTAACACTTAAAATTACAAGACTTTCTTACTTACTTTATTTCTGTAACCATGGTGAAGCTTTTCTAATTAAAAATCTCACAAAAGAATCTAGAATAATTGCTATAATTCCCATAATTATAACTCCTACATAGACAATATCATTTCTAAGATACTTACTTGCATCTAATACCATCCATCCTATTCCTGATACTGCCGCTACCATTTCTGCTGCAACTAGAGTTGCATAAGCGACACCAATAGCTGTTCTAAGGCTTGTCAATATATCTGGTAAGCATGATCTAAAAATAACACTAATAAAAAGATTAAATCCACTTGCCCCTAATGATTTAGCTCCATTAATTCTATCTACGGGAACTTTCTGTACGCTAAATATAACCCCAATTAATAAAGGTGCAAAAGCATTTAAAAATAATAAGATAATTTTTGATTCATCTCCAATTCCAAACCAAAGCACAATTAATGTGTAGTATGCTAACGGTGGAAGAGGACGATAAAATTCAATAAACGGATCTATAATTGCTCTTACAAGCTTTGAACTTCCTGCAGCTAGTCCTAAAGGAACACCGATTATTATTGCAAAGAAAATAGCGATAAAAAGTCTCTCCATACTTATAGCAATATGTGATACTAGGCTTTCTCCTTTATAACCTTGCTGAACTAATTCAACAAATGCCTGCCACACTTTTTGAGGTGTTGGAAGAAATACTGGATTAATCAAGCCTTTGCTAGTAGTAATTTGCCATATACAAAAAAACACTAGCACAGAGACAAATGAAACACCAAGATAAAAGCTTTTGCCTTTTTTTCTTTTTATTACTTTTACCGTTGTATTCTGATTATTCATAGTAGATGACTACACCTCCCTGTTTCTTTCCGTATTTATTTTTAAAATTCCTACTGTTCATACATACCCCCTAATCCATTTTTAGTATTCTTATCGATATACTATGTTTTACTGCTAAGTCTATATTACTAAATCCTCCAACCATTGTCAATAAAAATACCCCCAAAAACATATCGAAGAACTATGTTTTTGTTTTTTTAGATTTTTTTGAACATAAAATTATTTTTAGATAAATATATTTATTGTTCTTAAACCTTGACAACTACAGTCTTTAAAAGGTTCATTATTTGAACACATTTATATTATCATTGTTCATTGTTCAACACAATGAGTTCATAGAAAAATGTATAAAAACTCCTGCTGCAGTAAATATCTCTAATACTTATTGATTGCAATTCCCCATTTTATCCCATTTATACCTATTAATATTCAGATAAGTTATAACATATTTGGTTAGTTCCGAATTATGGGATTTTAAATTTTTTATCTAACCGACTTGCAGTATATATCTAAAAGATATATACTAAGTATATCTTTTAGATATATAGGAGGAATAAACCAATGAATGAACTTTTTATTTTAGGTGAATTAATGGAAGAACCCCAAAGTGGTTATGACCTACGTAATGCATTGCAGGTTACTTTAGGCCGTCACCGTAAAGTCAGCTATGGAGTGATTTACCCCCTACTTGAAAAATTGGAAAAAGAGGGGCTTGTAGAAATAACCAATATAGGATCAGACGGAAAAAATAAGAAGCTGACTACAATCACTGAAAAAGGAACAAAGCGTTTTTTTGAACTAATGAAAATGCCAGTTCCAAGCGGCGCCCATAATGCTGATATCTATTTAATAAAGCTTGACGTAATGCAACATCTTGCTATTGATGAACAAATACAAATATTAGATCAATTCTATCAGGAGCAAAAAGATATTATCGAAGATACGCAAAATGCATTGGAAAAACTAGCTGAAGAAAACTCAAAAGACCACTGGTATGCAACTAAGAAATTTGAGTTACGATTACATCAAGCAAATGTAGCAATTGAATGGATTGAAAGATTTAAACTGGAAATGCAGAAAGAATGGTGAACATAATGACAAAAGAAATAAAAATAGCCTTACTAATGGCTGCAAGCCTCTTTATGGAGATTTTAGATGGAACAATTGTAACTACTGCCCTTCCTAGAATGGCCCAATATTTTAGTACGAGTTCTGCAACAATTGCATTACTCGTCAGTGTGTATTTAATTACCGTTGCCGTTTTTATCCCTTTAAGTGGATGGATGGCTAATCGATTTGGTAAAAAGAAAATCTGGATTATTGCCGTTATAATTTTTACTCTTAGTTCATTAAGCAGTACAATAGCACCTAACTTCTCTTTCCTTTTGATAATGAGAATTATACAAGGAATTTCTGGTGCATTGATGACACCTACGGCAAGACTTATTGTATTAGAAAAAACACCAGCTTCACAGCTATTAAGGATGTTTAGCTATCTTATTTGGCCTGCACTTATAGCTCCAGCAATAGCACCAGTAGTTGGAGGATTTATTATTACTTACTGGAACTGGCAATGGATTTTCTTAATTAATATACCAATAGGATTAATTATAGTATTAATTGGAATAAAACTAATCGATAATGATAAAGAAAAAGAGAAAACTCCTTTTGATTTTTTAGGATTTATAGAAATTGCATTTTCATCTGGTATTATTTTACTTGGAGCAGAAGTAGCTACTCATGGAGAAAATTATTGGCTTATTGCATTAGGATTAATTATTTTAGGATTGATATTTGGCTTTGTTGTTTTCAAGCACCTAAAAACAATAGACAATCCATTATTTTCACTAGATTCATTAAAAGTAACTTCTTTTAGAATCTGCCAAACAAGTGGTTCTGTTATGTGGCTATGTGTTGGAGCATTACCTTATATATTAACAATCTTTTTACAAACTGTCCTTCATTGGTCTGCAGTAAAATCTGGCAGCTATGTGCTATTTATTTTTGTTGGAAATATAGGAATCAAGCCTTTCACTAATCCGATTATTCGCAAATTAGGTTATCGAGGTTCATTATTATCATCATTTGGAATGGTATTTATTACATCAATTGCCTTAGCATTTATTCAAATTGATACCTTACCTATTTGGATAATGTTTCTTGCATTAGTCTCCGGTGTTGGACGTTCATTAGCTTTAACTGCTTACAGTGGATTAAGTTTTTCTGAAATAGCTCCTAAAGATCGTAACAGTGCAAATACTTTAAATGCTGTTGTTTCAACATTAGCTCAAGGCATGGGAATATCACTTATTACTGTAATCGTGAATTTACTGCAAATTTTCTTTTCAATCACTATAGCATATAAATTAGGTTTTATTTTCCTTGGTCTATTGATGCTGTTTCCAGCAATTGAAGTACTGTTTCTACCTAAAAATATTGGACATGCTACAATTAACTAATTTCACTTACTGCCTAGATTGTTGAATGTAGATATTCACCTAATAAAAAAAATATATGATAATGGATATCTATGGTATATTTTCAGAAGCTAAATAAAATCAATAAAACTTATTAAATTTTGATTTTTGAGGAGACCTCTATAATAAAATCTTTAAATACTTTAGCTGAAAGAGTCATATATCCATTCTTTTACTATCCCATATGAAAAGTTCTGTGACAATAAGGTTCTTTCATTTTTAATACTGATAATTCATCTGTTATTAAATTTGTGGTATTAGGAACTATAGAAAAACCAAGATCAAACTTACCCTCCTTAGGGCCTTTTAAAATATCAAAATTTGATTTAACGAAAAATATTTATATTTTTGTACTTTTGCCATATATCTTAGATAAATCTGTAACTAAATCTACGGAATGGAAATAGCAGAACACCTGATATTGATGGGGAAGCTTTTGATATGATAAGATACTATTTTAGTTCTATACAGATTATCGTATTATAGTGGGTTTAATTGTAACGAGGAGAGGATTATCATTTAAAATCCTCTCCTTTTTACAATCAGCTACTTTAAAAATAATATTATAACTTTAAACAAATCTCCATCCACTTCTACATTAAAAGCTCCTCCTTGAGCTTCCACAAAACTTTTTGCAATTGCAAGGCCAAGACCTGAGCCTTCTGTATTTCTTGATTTATCTCCTCTTTGAAATCTTTCTATTATATCATGTGAGTCAAAATTTATTTCTTCAGCAGACATATTTTTTATTGTAATTTCAACTTTATCTTTTGCTTCTATTATGTCAACATAAACTCTTGTATCTTTCATTGCATATTTCGATACATTATTTAATAAATTTTCAAAAACCCTAAAAGTCTTTTGGCTATCTAATTCCAAGATTACTTTATTTTCAGAAAAATTGTTCTTTATTTTTAAATTTGCATTATTTAATTTATCTTCTAATTCAAACTGTGTCTGCTTCATTAATTCTACTATATCAACTTTATCTAAATTTAAAGTAATATTTCCGCTTGTTGCTTTACTCACTTCAAATAAATCCTCAATTAAAAATTTTAGTCTTTGGGACTTTTTATCTAATGTATCAATATATGATCTTTTATCTTCTTTTGTAATATTTTCATCCTTAAGTAAATTAACGTAAGTTATTATTGATGTTAATGGTGTCTTTAAGTCATGAGAAACATTTGAAATAAGCTCTGTTTTCATCCTTTGGCTTTTAACCTCTTCCTCTACTGCTTTTTTAAAACCTTTTTGTATCTTTTCAATTTGCTCTTTAATCGGATTAAACAACCCTACATCCTCAGCTATACTTGCTTCTAAATCTCCTTCCGCAATTTTATTTGTAGCGTTTAGCAGTATTTCAAATTTATTTCTTATATCATTTAATATTTTTCTAATTAAAATAAATAGAATCACGCAATAAAACGAAACTAGTAATATCGGACCTAAAAATATAGCAAACATTTCACTATTAGTTATAACGCATCCACCAATCCACAAGGCTAGTATAATTATTAGCATAATTATATTAATGGAAATTAGTTTGATAATAAGTCTATTAGATTTATCATTTAAATCTATATTTTGGGTTACAATACTAATATTTTTATATGCTTTTTGGATGTTTCTTTTGATCCATAAAATGATAATACCTATAAGAGTTTTTTCTTTAATGTACTTTATTAATCCTATGCTAAATATATTTTTTACTGATATTGTACACATAGCTGTTAAAGTAAAGAATATTGACCAAAAAATCAGATTAAATATGTAAACTGCGGGTTTACCGATAATTGGATCAATTCTAAGAATTTCAGATAAAGCAGTATTTACATATGCTCCATTTAAAGAATCACGTATTACTTCTGGAGCTGCTGAAATTATCAAAGCAATGATAGAACTCGTTAAAATAATTATGATTTCACATGGCAAGCTAAAAAACTTTTTGTATAAACTAATTTCATTTTCATATCTTAAAGGAATGCCTAAAGTTAAAAGAATAATAATTCCTGAAAAAATAAGAATATATGTATAAGTTACATTCTCATAGCCACTGCCTTCTGATCTAAGACTAGTTGAAATCTTATCAGAATATTTTAATTTATTATTTATTGCATATATAAAAGTCATATTTTTTATTGGATTTACAATATCATAATTATCTGTATAAACTAATTTTCTTAATACTAAGTCATTTACCGCACAATCCTCTGCTCCATAAATATTATTTGCATAGAACTGTCCATTTTCATCAAACCTAATAGCAATACAAAAAGAATATTTATCTCCTAATGAAGAAGTATTATTTGAATTAATTACTGAACTTAAATCATTACCATTATTTGATTTAATTACATTTCCGTCTTTGTCCAATACTGCATAATCAATATTTAAAAAATTATTCTCAAAATCCTTTTTCCAATATTTAATATAATCGTTTATTTTATCTTTTAAAACATTGTAATCATTACTATTATCAAATTCAGATTCAGGTTTGAGGTAAATATAACTTGCATCAATGGCTTTGCCTTGCATATTTTCCAAAGCTTCTTTATAAAGCACAAAAGTATTTTTTGAAAAATCTTCATCAAATTCTTCACTATGTGTATATATAAATAAATTATGATCGTTATTTCCTGCTTCATCTATCTTGGGGTAAATCCCTATCATAGCTATTCCAATTATTAAAATTGTAATTATAGCAACAAAGTTTGTAATGTTTCGTTCTTTATTTTTTATAAGTTTTTTTGCCTCAATTTTATTGTCTTTCAATTTTATATCCAACTCCCCACACCACCTTTAAATACTTGGGATTTTTTCTATCTATCTCTATTTTTTCTCTAATATTTCTAACATGTACCATTACTGTATCAGTATTTATAGCTTGTTCATTCCAAACTAATTCATATATCTCTTCTGCTGAGAAAACTCTGCCTGGACTTTTCATAA
The DNA here is from genome assembly GCF_002760435.1 of Clostridium sp. LS. Taxonomy (GTDB): domain Bacteria; phylum Bacillota; class Clostridia; order Clostridiales; family Clostridiaceae; genus Clostridium. The sequence goes on along the minus strand of NZ_AUUU01000111.1, from coordinate 41,368 downwards.
GCAATTTTAAAATTTTGAATTCTATTGGAGTTACCTTAACTTCTTCGCCATCTAAAATAACTTCCTTGGCATCTAAATTTAATTCAAGCCCACCAATTACATAGCTATTTTCATTTGACTCTAAATTATTTAATATATTTAAATATTTTGAATATCTTCTTAATTGAGAATTTACTCTTGCTAAAAGTTCCATTGGATTAAACGGCTTGGTTACATAATCATCAGCACCAATATTAAGCCCTATTATCTTGTCCATTTCTTCTGATTTTGCAGTTAACATTATTACCGGAAATTCATTATCCTCTCGAAGCTTCATAACCATTGTTGTACCATCCATTTTAGGCATCATAATGTCAACTATAGCTAAATGAATTGTCTCATTTTCTATAATTTCAAGCCCTTCTATTCCGTTACTAGCCTTGAAAACATTATATCCTTGATTTTTTAAATAAATTCCTATACCATCACATATTTCTTTTTCATCTTCCACTATTAAAATATTATACAAATTCATATTTTCATCCTCACATTTATACTTCATATGCCATGCACTCTCGCATTATATACTATTATATAACATTAATAGATAAAATAACTAATTATTAAGTTTAAGCCCTACAATGTTCTGAGCACAATTATAAATATATATGCTTAACCTAAAGGAATTCATTAGAAAAAACGAAAGAATTTCTAAAGATTTTTATATAATTTAATCCATTAATGGCTAATATTATAAATACCCATGATATAATATATGAATATCTAGGCTGTGCTTCTGTTATTAAGTAAGTTAATCCATAACCACAAAGAATTAAATAAAATAAGTTAATCTCTCTAATTAATTTTAGAGTACTTTTATTAAATAATCCTGCTAAAACTAACATCAACACCAATACGTATATAATTTGAAATATTGTTGATAATGGAATGTTAATGTTTTTTAATTCTTTCACCGGAAACATTATTGTATTTTCATTAACATCCTTTTGAGACCAAAGAACTCCTGAACAATCCCCTGCACTCCAAACAAGTGAGAATTTTTCTAGATAAAATATTCCTAATTTAAAAAATGAAGTATTTGCCAATCTTTCTCTTATAATTTTCTTACTTAAATTTTCTAATCCTTCATAATTGCCAATATTATCATCTATTATTTTTGCATCTTCTGCATTCCAAGCACCCAAACTGTTATAATTGGTTCCTTTGAGTACACTTGTTATATTAGGTTCACTCCCCTTCCATAAGGGATACTCTGTAATCCTTAATATTTGAAGCGTTGAACTAATAATACAGATAATAATAGCATAAGATGCTATGAGTAATGATATTTCCTTAAATTTTTCAAATAGTTTATTTCTTAAATACATTAAAATATATATTACATATGATACCAAAACAATAACAGCAACCATTCTAAATAAATTTCCTAATGCTAGAGTTACGCCACATAAAATATACAATCTAAGTTTATTTTTAATTTGAACTGCATTTAAAAATAAGCAAATGCTCAATAAATAAAAAGGCATAGCTAAATTTTCACTGCAAAATACTCCAACATAGCTTATGAATGGTGGAAAGATTGCGCCTATTAAAGCTCCTTTTAATGCGTATTCTTTATTCATATATAATTTATTGGTAATGTAATAAATTAAAATTAATACAAGAATGCTGCATATTAAATTTATAAGCTTAACAATCAATAAGTTGCTGACTGGAAACATATATCTTATGAATGCCATGTACAAAGTTATTATAGTTAAATGCGGAAATCTTCCGAAATAAGAAGTTCCATAAAACATTGACCTGTCACCATTAATAAAATTTCCCGCACTATCAAAAATTATCTTAAAATCTGAAGTTGGAATACTGTTAACATTTAATAGCCATAATACTCTAAGTGATAATCCAATTATTAAAATAAGTACCAGCTTATTCTTTGAACTTGTATTTATATTTATAAATTTATATCCCAAAAAAGCTGCTAATAAAGCTGTAAATCCAAATACTAAAACACTCGTATTAAAACCTTCTATGCTAATCCCTATAAGTCCAACAGCCACAATTACATCAATTATTAATAAAAATATAATTGAACCGCGCATAAATGTTGTAAATTTATTGATTAATTTAGCCATACTCGATCTCCCCTTGAGTTCAATATAGCTACACGAATTTTAATATTATCTTACTTAGTCACTTTTTGAGTATATTAAAATTCTAATATTTACAACTTAAGATAATATGTATTAAATTTTAAAGAAAAACAAAAGACTTTCAAAACATTTGTTTATTTTTTGAATATATATACAATAATAAAAGTTCTTTTAATTAAATTTTTACAAAAGTAAAAATGCAGCTTAGCGTGCCATAATATATTGACATACTAAACTGCAATAATAAAATTTATTAATCTATAAGTGTATACATTAGCTTTTTCAGTTCGCCTTTATCTCTACCGTTTCTTTCTGCATAATCATCAAATTGGTCCTTATCTATTTTATTAATGTCGAAATACTTTGCGTCTTTATTTCCGAAATAAAGACCACATGTGCTTGCCGTAGGAGACATCATATAACTTTCAGTAAGCTCTACTTTAAGCTCACCTTCTTTATCTAACAAGTTAAATAATTTAACCTTTTCTGAATGATCTCTAAGTGAAGGATAACCAATTGCAGGTCGTATTCCTCTATAATTACCCTTAAATATATCTTCCATAGATATGCTTTCATCTGCTGAATATGCCCAGTATTCTTTTCTTACTTTTTCATGAATATATTCTGCAAAAGCCTCTGCAAGTCTATCAGCAAGTAAAATAACCATTGTTGCACTATAATCATCACCTGAGGCTTTAAGCTTATCAGCATATTCTTTTGCACCTATTCCTCCAGTTGTGATGAAAGCACCTATATAATCCTTTATTCTAGTATCTTTAGGAGCAACAAAATCAGATAAACACATATATGTATTATCTTTTTTCTCCTCTTGTTGTCTAAGGAGATTAAAGGTAACTACTTCTGAATTATTATAAACTTCAATATCGTCTCCAATTGAATTTGCTTCAAATATACCAAAGGCTGCATTTGCTTTTAGAATATTTTCACTTTCTATTTTATCAAGCATTTTTTCAGCATCAGCTAATAGTTTTTTAGCTTCCTCGCCATACTTTGGATCATTAAGTATTTGTGGATATACCATTCCCATATCCCAAGCAATAAAGAAAAAGCTCCAATCAATATACTTTCTTAACTTTCCTATAGGGAAATCAATATATTTCTTAATTCCTAACATTTTAGGTTTATCTATCTCTTCTTTATCCCATTCCTTCTTAAAGTTATTTTTCCTCGCATATTCTAATGGGACAAATTTTCTAGGTGCTTTATTGAAAAGTTCTCTTAATTTTTCATATTCGGCTTCCAACGCTTTAAGATACTCTTCTTTTTTCTCCTTATTTAAAAGTAATTTTGCAGCTTCAACAGCTTTTGAAGCATCAGTTGTATGAATTACCCCACCTGAATACTTAGGTGCAATCTTAATTGCTGTATGGGCCTTAGAAGTAGTAGCTCCTCCAACCATAAGTGGAATTTTAAAGCCTTGCTTTTCCATTTCCTCAGCAACATTCGCCATTTCTTCTAAGGAAGGAGTTATAAGCCCACTTAAGGCAATAATATCTGCATTTTCTCTCTTGGCTGTTTCTAAAATAACTTCTGACGGTACCATTACCCCAAGGTCAATAACTTCGAAGTTATTGCAAGAAAGCACTACGGACACAATATTTTTTCCTATATCGTGAACATCACCTTTTACTGTGGCAAAAACCACTTTTCCGGCACTAATACTTCCTCCGCTACTCTTTTCTTCTTCTAAATAAGGCATTAAAACTTCAACTGCCTTTTTCATAACTCTAGCACTTTTAACAACTTGAGGTAAGAACATCTTTCCATCGCCAAAAAGTTTACCTACTTCATTCATACCATCCATAAGAGGTCCTTCTATTACTTCTAAAGATGTGCTATATTCTAATCTTACTTCCTCTACATCATCTTTAATATATTTATCTATACCTTTTATTAAAGCAGTTTTTAATCTCTCTTTTACATTTTCATTTCGCCAAGCTTCCTTGTTTTCTTCTGCCTTATTATCTACCTTATTAAAGCTGGCTGCAAACTCTAAAAGTTCATCAGCTGCATTTTCACTTTTATTAAAAATAACTGCCTCCACTTTTTCAAGTAAGCCTTTATCAATTTCATCATAAATTTGTATCATTCCAGGGTTAACAATACCCATATCCATTCCAGCCTTTATCGCATGATATAAAAACACTGAATGCATAGCTTCCCTTATTACATTGTTACCTCTAAATGCAAAGGAAAGATTACTTACACCACCGCTTACTTTTGCATGTGGTAAATTTTCTTTTATCCACTTTGTTGCATTAATAAAATCTACAGCATAATTATTGTGTTCTTCTATTCCTGTTGCAATTGTTAAAATATTAGGATCAAATATTATATTTTCTGGCAAGAATTTAACTTCATTTACTAAAATATCATAAGCTCTTTTACAAATATTAATTTTTTTCTCATAGGTGTCTGCCTGACCATTTTCATCAAAGGCCATCACAACAACAGCTGCTCCAAAGGCTTTTATAACTTCCGCCTGTCTTTTAAATTCCTCTTCTCCTACCTTAAGACTTATAGAGTTTACTATTGGCTTTCCTTGCAAAGCTTTAAGCCCAGTTACAAGAACTTCAAACTTAGAGGAATCTATCATCACTGGTACCTTTGAAATTTCAGGCTCACTTGCTAAAAGCTTTAGGAATTTATCCATTTCTTCTTTAGCATCTAAAAGAGCATCATCAAAGTTTATGTCAATTACCTGAGCGCCATTTTCCACTTGATCTTTTGCAATAGATAAGGCTTCTTCGTAATTTTTTTCTCTAATTAGCCTTGCAAACTTTGCTGAACCTGCTACATTTGTTCTCTCACCAATATTAATAAAATTACTTTCCTTATTTGCTCTAAAGGCTTCTAGGCCGCAATAAACTGTTTCTTTTTCAATATGTGGTATCTTTCTCGGCGGTATAACTTTTACAGCTTCACTTATTGCCTTTATATGAGCTGGAGTTGTACCACAGCACCCTCCAACAATATTAAGACATCCATCTTTTGCTAAGCTTTCAATTAAAGCTGCAGTTTCTTCGGGTTTTTCGTCATATTCCCCAAAAGAATTTGGAAGTCCTGCGTTTGGATAAACACTTATGTATCTATTTTGCGTTTTTGATAAATATTTTACAAATGGTATTAAGTCCTTTGCTCCAAAGGAACAATTTAGACCTATTGCAATTATACTTTCATCTACCATACTATTTGCAAAAGCTTCTAAGGTCTGACCAGATAATATTCTTCCGCTTTTATCTGCAATAGTCCCAGATATTATTACAGGTAAATCCTTATTCTTTTCTAAAAACGCAGACTTTGCCCCTATCAAAGCAGCTCTTGCATTTAAAGCATCAAAAATTGTTTCTATAAGAATCAAATCTACTCCACCATCAAGAAGTCCCATAGTCTGCTCTTTATACGCCTCTACTAATTCGTCAAAACTTATATTTCTATAACCTGGATTTTCAACATCAGGAGATAAGGATGCAGTTTTATTTGTAGGTCCAAGTGATCCTGCTACAAAACGCGGCTTATTTGGATTTTCTGCTGTAAATTTATCTGCAGCAGCTCTAGCTAGTTTTGCACCTTCAAAATTAAGTTCATATATCTTATCTTCCAGCTCATAATCTTTTTGAGATATACTCGTGCTATTAAAGGTATTAGTTTCAATTATATCTGCTCCAGATTCTAAATATGCTTCATGAATCTCCCTAATGATATGTGGATTAGTAAGATTTAAAATATCATTATTCCCTTTTTGATTACAAGAGAAGCTTAAGTTTCCCCTAAAATCTTTCTCTTCTAATTTATAGTTTTGAATACAAGTACCCATAGCTCCATCTAATACTAGTATTCTGTCCTTCAATAAATCTTTCATCAAATTGTTCCCTCCCCAAATATTTTGTCTCATTGCTTATTTTAAAAGAACATATAATCATCTTTTATATTTCTTATATCATATTCTAAATGATTTATTGTAAAGAGTCCAATTTTTTAGGTATTTTATCCATAATATTATTTACATAGTGTTTTATATTATGTCTTGTATATTTTGATGAACCAGAATAAAAAAAATTTATTCATAATTATGAACAATGTAACCGTTGTATTTGAATTCTGTGACTAAACTGTAACATTTTCGTCACTTGGCTGACAAAATTAAAACTTATTATAAATACATAAATATAATATTTTTAAAATTAATAATAAAGCAAATTGAGGAGCGAATCACATGACTATTGTAAAAAATATTTACAACACTTTTATTCGTAATAGAAACTATAGAAGTCTTATAAGATTTTGTTGTGTTGGATGCTTAAATACTATGTTTGACTTTGGAGTATTTTCCTTACTAAATAGTTTCTTTGGTATTAACTATGTTATAAGTCAAGTAGTCTCCTATTCTAGTGGTACTTTAAATAGCTATCTCTGTAACAAGTTTTGGACGTTCAATGATGCAAAAACAAATAAAAAAACAACAAAGGAAATTATTCAATTTATTGTTGTTAATTCAGCTTCATTGGGTGTAAGTTTAATTGGCTTAAGTATATTAATGAAAGATAATTCTATAAATCCGTTTATATCCAAAATTGCTGCAATGGTACTAGCTCAAATAGTTAATTTTTTAGGCTATAGATTTTGGGTATTTGGAAAATCTGCAAAACTAGAGTCTTGTACTAGTGATTTATTATAAGCCTCACTTGATTTTACTAATACTTTAATATAATTTTATTGTTAATTTATCAAAAGATAGAATAAATCTCACGGCTAAAGAGAACTATTTTCTTATATTCAAGCTGTAGAACATAAATTTAGGAGGAAGTAATTGTGACAGAAAAATTAAAACATACAAAGGAACACTTCGGAATAGGGATAATTTTATTGTTATCTATAGTATTAAACTTTGCAAATTTAGGCATAGAAGGAAATGCTAATACTTATTACTCAGCAGGGGTAAAAAGTATGATGATGAATCTTAAAAATTTCTTTTTTGTATCTTCAGACCCTTCTGGGTTTGTAACTATCGATAAACCACCTGTGGGATTTTGGCTTCAAACTATATCTGCAAAAATATTTGGCTTTAGCGGATGGAGTGTTATACTTCCACAGGCACTTGCTGGAGTAATTTCTGTATGGCTAATTTATTATCTTGTAAAGAGATCTTTTGGAACTTTAGCTGCATTAGTTTCAGCATTATGCCTTGCTACAACTCCTATTTTTGTAGCAGCAAGCAGAAATAATACAATTGATAATCTACTGGTTTTATCTTTATTACTTGCATGTGCAGCTATTTCTCGAGGCGCTGAAGATGGTAAATTCAAATATCTTATACTAAGTTTAATATTAGTAGGTATTGGTTTTAATATTAAAATGGTTGAGGCCTATATGCTAGCCCCAGCAATATTTATAACATATTTTCTCTCATCTGCAATACCTTATAAAACAAAATTCAAACATCTTTTTGCAGGAGGAATAATTCTTCTTGTAGTATCACTATCCTGGGCGTTAATTGTAGATTTAGTGCCAGCAAACGATAGACCTTTTATTGGCAGCAGCACTGACAATTCTGTTATAGAGTTAATTATAGGACATAACGGTTTAGAGAGAATAGGTCTTGGTGGAAGAAATGCTAATAGAGGAGTTAATCAACCGCAAAGATCAGAAAATCAGGATCAAGAATTACAAAATCAAGATGGTGAATCACGAAATCAAAATCGTTCGCCACAAAACCAAGATGGTGGATTACAAGATCAAATGCCAGCAGGTAGAAACGGTATGGGTAATAATTCAAAAACTGGTATTACAAGATTGTTTACTTATAACAATTTGTCAGATCAAATATCCTGGCTTTTACCATTTGCTATAATCGGGGCTATAATTGCAGCAATAGAAGAAAAAGTTAGATTATTGCGCTTTGATAATAAAAGAAAGTTATCATTACTATTATGGTTCACATGGTTATTACCTGAATTTATATACTTTAGTTTTTCAAAAAATGTAACTCATACGTATTATTTAACAACAATGGCACCTTCCATTGCAGCTCTGACTGGAATTGGCCTATCAACTATGTGGAAGCTTTATAATGAAGTAAATTTGAAAAGATGGCTTTTACCAGCAGCATTTATTGTAAATGGGCTCATAGAGATACTTATTCTATCTCCTAATTATAAGACCTCAAATGGCTATAGAATTACACTTATAGCAACAGGAATTTTATGCATAGGAGCATCTATAGTATTGATTATAAATGCTGTCATAAGAAGAAAAATTTCTATTCAGCCAGAAAAAACATTGGGAAGAAAATTAAATATAATACTTACTAGTATTGCTTTTATCGGTATTTTAACTGCTCCCGTAGTTTGGTCATCTACTACTCTATTTTACCCAATGAATGGAAGCAGTCCTGCTGCTGGCTTAGAACTTGCATCAGGTAGACAAAATAGAAATTCTAATGACAGCAGTGACACAAAGCTAATACAATTTTTAGAAAACAATAAACAAAACGAAAAATATCTTGTTGCAGTCCCTTCTGCAATGACATATGCATCTGATTTAATACTTAAAACTGGTGAGCCTATTATGACTATTGGTGGATTCAGCGGATCAGATCAAATAATCTCGCTAGAAGAATTTAGGCAATTAGTTGCTGATGGTTCTATAAGATATGCGCTAGTTGGTAGTCAAGGTCGTATGGGCGGAGGCTTTGGTGGCTCTAATTCAAACAGTCGAATTACAAACTGGATTACTGAAAACGGAAAGCTTGTCCCAGATAGTGAGTGGAAGGATTCAACTACTTCGGATGAACAAAATAATAATCAAAGATTCGGAGGCTTTGGCGGCGAAGCAGGTTCAGCTAAGCTATATGATTTAAGCGGACAATTTAATACTTCATCTATAAATTAATGTAATTCAATAGAAACATTTAAATACACAAAGAAACATGAAAATATTGTATTTTCAATTGGAGGTAATTTTATGAATGATACATTATACCTAGTAATTCCTTGTTATAATGAAGAAGAGGTTTTACATGAGACAGCTAAAAGATTAATAAAAAAAATTACTACTTTGATGATGAATGACACTATTTCTAAAGATAGTAAAATCCTTTTCGTTAATGATGGTTCAAAAGATAAAACTTGGAATATAATAGAAGAACTCCATAGTCAAAATAACATATTTTCTGGTGTTAATCTTTCTAGAAATAGAGGACATCAAAATGCATTACTTGCTGGACTTATGACTGCTAAGGAATTTGCAGATATGACCATATCCCTAGATGCAGATCTGCAAGACGATGTGGATGTTATAGATAAATTTGTAGAACAATACTATGAGGGAAGCGATATTGTTTATGGCGTAAGATCTTCAAGAGAAACAGATACATTTTTTAAAAGAACAACAGCCCTAGCTTTTTATAAATTAATGAATAAACTTGGTGTTGATTCTATTTATAATCATGCTGACTATCGTCTTATGAGTAAACGTGCTTTAGAAGGTTTAAGCCAATTTACAGAAGTTAATTTATTTCTTAGAGGTATGGTCCCTTTGATTGGATACAAATCTTCTATTGTAGAATATGAACGTCATGAAAGATTTGCTGGAGAATCTAAATATCCATTAAAAAAAATGCTTGCTTTTGCTTTAGATGGCATTACGTCTCTAAGCATAAAGCCTATAAGAATAATTACGGTTTTTGGATTTTTCATAGTCCTTTTTAGTTTCATAGCTTTAAGTTACACTTTTATAGTTAAATTTTTCGGAGAAACTGTTCCCGGCTGGACTTCTCTAGCTCTTTCAATTTGGCTTCTTGGCGGAATTCAACTTTTATCCCTTGGTGTTATCGGCGAATATATTGGTAAGATATATAATGAAACTAAGCAAAGACCAAGATTTATTATTTCTGATAAATTAATTACTATAGACATCCAAAAAAAGAATTAGTCTTTGGCCATAACCAGCTAAAAGGAATGAATTTGGTGTTTCAATTACAATAACTTAATATCTTTTATAAAAATGCACCTCAAAATATTAGATTCTTATCTCTAATATTTGAGGTGCATTTCATTATCTTATGCTAAATTTCTTTCGCCATCTTCTTGATTATTCTTTTTTGATTTTGATACCATGTGAATAACCCAAAGTATTATAAACCATACAGGTGTTACAAATAGGGCTATACGAGTTTCATTATTAAGTGCTAAGGTAACAATAACAAAAGCTAAAAACGCTAAAATTATATAGTTCATAATCGGATAAAGTGGCATTTTGAATTTGCTCTTAGCCGCAAGTTCAGGATTAGCTTTGCGATATTTTAAATGACAGATAACTATAATTGCCCAAATGAAAATAAAGCAAAATGTTGATATACTTGTAATTAATACAAATACGCCTTCTGGCATAATATAGTTTAGTATAACTGAAATTAATATTACAATCGCTGAAAATATTGTAGCATTAGAAGGTACTTGACTAAATGTTAATTTTTTCATTGACTGTGGTGCATTATCTTCTTTAGCAAGAGAGTAAACCATACGGCTTGTGCTAAAGATACCGCTGTTACAAGCAGATGCTGCTGATGTTAGTACAACAAAGTTTACAATACTTGCAGCTGCTGTGATTCCCACTGCAGAAAACACCTGTACAAATGGACTTTTATCTGGACTAATTGAAGTCCATGGGTATATACTCATAATAACAAAAAGTGCTCCAACATAGAAAATAATAATTCTAATTGGAATGTTGTTAATAGCCTTTGGAATAACATGTTCTGGGTTTTCAGTTTCACCAGCTGTAAGTCCAACTAATTCTATTCCAGTGAAAGCAAATACAACCATTTGGAAGGAAAGTATAAATCCATTTACTCCATTTGGGAACAAGCCTCCATGGCTCCAAAGGTTTGCAAAACTTGATGGGCCAGCATCTGTAGAAAATCCTTTAATAATCATAAATGTACCAATTATAATAAGTGCTAAAATTGCAACAACTTTGATTAACGCAAACCAAAATTCCATCTCACCAAATAACTTTACAGCAGTAAGATTCATAATTAACAAGATCACAAGAATTATAAAGCTTGGCACCCATCTGGCTATATTCGGGAACCAGTACTGTATATAAAGCCCAGCAGCAGTTACATCAGCCATAGCAAGTGAAATCCAGCAAAACCAATAGGTCCATCCAGTAATAAATGCTGCTCTTTCTCCTAGATAATCATATACAAAGTCTACAAAGGAATGATAATTTAAATTAGAAAGTAATAATTCCCCAAGGGCACGCATAATGAAAAAACAAATTACTCCAGTTATCATATACGCAAATAAAATTGATGGACCCGCCAAGTGAATGGATCTTCCTGAACCTAGGAATAACCCAGTACCAATTGCACCTCCAATTGCAAGTAATTGGACATGACGATTCTTTAGTCCTCTCGATAAATTTTGATTTTCTGTCATATATTTTCCGCCTTTCTAAATGGTGCTGTTTTTTATCTGTGTTACAGCAATCACAATTTTCTAGAGTTAAATATTTTAGAATTATAATAGTTTTGGATACTTCTAGACATAAGATTAGATAATTTAAGTTCTCATTAGCAAAACTAATATTAGAACTTCTAATTATCCCACTATAAAATTGATTTAGTAAATTGAGCCATTTAATCCCTCCATATTAGTCAAAACGCATGTACTAAAATGCCTATAACTATGTATTTATTTTGTGATTGGAGATACAAATGGGAATAGATAAGATATATTTGAAGTAATTGATATTGTATTACTTTTATTAGATATGTTACCTTTCCCCTGTCCTTTTACCTGAGAGTTTCGCATTTACGCTTTCTCCTTCGGTGCTCCATTTCCGCACATAAAAAATACTAGACCAAATATGCAAATATTCTGGTTTATTATTTTTTCAATTGTGCTTTTGAGTCTCTCCAAGGGTTCATCCAATAGCGGTCATCTCTAATTAAATTAGGTACCTGAAAGATTTACTTCTTCGGTGTATGCTTATATACATAACTCTCCCGCTATCTTCGTCTGAAATATTAATTTTATTATTAAAATATTAAATTTTACCGTTATATACTAATACATATTTGACAAAGTTGCAATATTTTTTTCATATTAATTTAAATATGAGGTGATTTTGCCACAATTCACAAAGTATAACTTACAATATTAAGTCTCTCTAAATGTCAATAAAACAAAATAACCTACGACAAAATATTTTATATTGTCGTAGGTCTTATTTAAGTTTTTAAGCTACTTTTTCAGTTTCAAAAATATTATTATTCCCATCACTATTGCAGTTACTGATATAATTATGTTAAAAATTAACTTATAATCATTTTGCGGCTTGATTGAAATAATCGAAGATTCACCTTTAATTTCTCTTATATCTAAAACATCATATCCTTCTTTAAGAATTAAATCCTTGTAATTTGAGATATCATAGTTCTTAGGATTTTGAATTTCAGCATTTCCAAATTTTAATGTAAATTCATCTGATTTTGATCCATCAAAAATGAGTTCATCAGCAATGTACTTTGCCTCTATTCCTTGAACTGTTATAGGTTCATCATCTTTATTATCTATAACAATTTCTACAGTATCATCTGCGACTTTGTATAAATTCAATTGTATTGTTAAATCGCTATATGCTGCATTTTCAAAATTCAAATTATAAAGAACCTTGGAGATTCCGCCATCAAAAGTAACCTTTCTTTTAAATATATTATCTGTTTTCAGTGTAATACTGCTTAATTTCAAATTCCTTAGTCCTTGGATTTTTAAAACTGTGGTATTTCTCCTCTCCTCTGCAGAGAATTCTGGAGAAATGGAATTTACAAAATACTCTTTTTTATAGTTCTTTTTTGATTCGACTTCACTTTCTAAAAAACTATTTATAGAGTAAGGTACAGGTTCATTATCTTTATCATAAAGCTCTATATCTGACATATCTTTTCTTATTTTGTTATAAACTTCTGGCGTCAGTCTTATGGCTTTATACTTATGACTACCTTTGCTTTCAATACTTGCATTATATGAATAGTTAATTGCATACACAGTAGTACTACATAAGATTGTAAAAATGACCATGCTAGCCATTAGTTTTTTCATCATTCGGAATTACCTCACCTATACTATCTATTTTTTTACTAAAATATTGATAAATAAATGATATTACTATAAGTGTCACACCAAAAATGAAATATGATACTATTCTATATCCTTGGGATATGAAAGAAAGGTCAATAATAAACAATTTTGCTACTGACAATATAGATAATCCGAGACCAAACCTCCTTATAAAGGCATACCGCTTTATAAACCCGAATGTAATCCATGCAAAGGAAGCAAGCAGATAAATTATACTTATGACCGCATTATTAAACCCAAGTCCATACTGAGTTATCAAATTTTGTGTTAAAACTACTACAAAATAAAAGGAAATGATAAGCGGATACCATTCAATTCCAAGATTCCCCTCTAACACAAGGCTTAAAATTAAATCCCTTAGCGCCAAAATTGCAAGTATAGCAATTATCGCCAATTCTAATGTTCCTATTATACAAACAACAGTATTAGCCTCGTAAAGAGCACCTCTTACTGGTGAAGCAAAGTTTAATAATAAAGCGGCTATTAATGCAATAATATAGATTACATAAGATATAACCTTCATAGCTTTATCATAAATATATTTTATTCTGGGAATAAAATAAGCAGTTAAAAAGCTGGCCAGAATCATTGCTGCTGTAATAAGATAATTCAAATTTAAACTACCACCTGCAAATATTCTTGATAAATAGCCTCCCACTTTATCTCCTATGATATATAATAAAAAAATCCACGAATTAATTGTCACAATATACTTAAAAAGCAATTTTGACTTTTCTGCAAAATCTTTTTTATATACTAATAAACTTAAAACTATAATGCTTCCTATTGTAATTGCAAGGTACTTATAAACAAAAAGTGGGTTTCCAAGATTTGTGACATCAAAAAGTATAAATGCAGCTAGGCACATAGACGAAATAATGACTCCAGCTTTTTTAAAGTCTTTTAATTCTTTATATATACCATATGAAAGCAGTGCAATACCTTCAATCAACCAGCCTAAGGATAACCACACCTTACCGAATTGGAACGGTATTACAAGAACTATAAAAGTAAGTCCAGTGATATAGAAAAGCGCTCTTGCTTTTTGCTCTTTTGTCATATAGTCTTCTACAAACTTTCCTAAAGACAAATAAACAACAGCAAATATAATAGATAAAATTCCTGTAAAATCTGAAAGTTTTAGAATATAAAATACTGAATATAAAAGAAAAGTACTTATTACTGTATTAAAAGTCATTAAAACAATATCTGCATTATTAAAGCTGAGTTTTTTTCTAAACGAACTTATGACAGGAATAATGGTATAGGTTATAAATGCAAAAATAATATAAAGTATTGTTATAAAATCACTTATAGAAAATTCTGCACTTCTAGGCCTTCCAAAAAACATAATGGCAGAAATATAGAATGATCCCATTACATTAAGTGCAAAGCCTATATATGCAGTTGCATTCCACTTCCTATTAACTGATATAATAAGCGCAAACATATTTAGTACTACAAAATAAACCATTGCACCATACACTATAGTTCTGCTTCCTGCAATTGAGAAGATGGGCAGATATCCTCCTATCATTGCAAAAATCGATATGGTTTGCGAATTGTACCTTTGAGATAAAACAAAAGCTAAAACTGTTATAAGAATACACATTCCTAAAGCTGTATACATATTCAGAATTCCGAATTTAAAGAAACTTAACGCAATGGCTACATATAATACAGCTACTCCGCCACTTGTAATTCCAAGAGAAAAAACATTTGGCTTTTTACGATTTAGTAATTCGCCAGCTATAAGCATTACAATACCAAATATAAAAGCAAGTGCACACTTCAAAGCATCAGGTAATCTAGTATATGCAAACTGAGATGCCGTAATTACACTTATGACAAGCAGTAAAACACCCAGCTTATTCATAATATTAAGTCCTATAAAGGACTCTATATTATTCTGTTTTACCCGTGCTTTTATTTCTTCCTCCGTAACTTTTTCCTGCTTTAACTTTGCAAATTCTTCAGCTCGATTCTCACTTAATTCTCTTACTCTCTTTCCAACTTCTTCGCGAGCAAGTATTATTTTTGCGTTAATAAGATCTCTTAACTCGCCAAGTTTTTTATAAATTTCATCCTCAATGTTTACCCTATTAGCCTTTAATATATTAACCATATCATCTATCTGTTTTTTTACTGAAACTTCTAGGTTGGTCAATCTACCAATTTCCCCTGAAATATTTGATTTATAATAAACATCTATTTTACTATTAACTACATTCAGTATCTGGATTTTTTCGTTATAAAATTGCTCATATAATGCATTTCTGAGCTTCTTGTTTTCTTCTGATATTTTTAAGTTATCGCTTTTTTCCTTCTCAAGAAATTCCTTATACTTTTGAAGCTCTGTTTTTAAGCTTTGATTTTCAATCAATATGTTGCTATTTTTCATATTAGTCAGTTCAGTTTCAAGGCTATATAAAACTTCTTTTTGCTTATCTATAATATTTTGTAAATTATCCACCGTCGACACCAGCGTCTCCCCTAACTTTCTCTGTATATTTAGTAATATTTGCAAACTGTATGGTTATAATTACTATATATTCTATCATATTCCATCGAGTAGAGCAAATACCCTCATACTAGGATTCAATCATGAGAGAAATAAACTTAAAATTCACTATAAATAGCTAACGTTAATTATAAAACTTGTTCTGTTCTTTCTATTATATCATCTTGAGTTTGCTTAGATAATACATTGAAGAATGCACTATACCCTGCTACTCTAACAATTAAATCTCTATATTTTTCCGGATTCTTTTGTGCATCAAGTAGTGTATCTCTAGATACAACGTTATATTGTACATGGAATCCCTCTAATCGATTAAAGAAAGTTCTAATTAATAAAATTAGCTTCATTCTATCCTCTTCTTTAGATAACATTTGAGGTGTAACTTTTTGATTTAATAGTACCCCTCCTGTAATATCGTGTGTTGGCAATTTTGAAACTGATTTAAATACTGATGTAGGTCCGTTTTTATCCATAGCATGAGATGGAGAACAACCTTCTGCCAAAGGTTCTCCTGCTTTTCTTCCATCCGGGGTTGCTAAAGTTCCAGCTCCCTGAGGTACATTTGCTGAAATTGAAGATGTTCCTGCATAATAGCAACCTCCAATTGGTCCTCTGCCATATCTAGTATTTTTATGTTTCTTTATTTCGTCAATATAAATATCATAAGCTTCTCTTAACAATAAATCTATATAATCATCGTCATTACCATATTTAGGTGCATCATTAATTAATATATCTTGAATATTTTTACCTTCTTCTCCTTCAAAATTATTAATTAAGGCATTCCAAACTTGTGCTGGGGTGAAGCTTTTATCTTCAAACACGCATTTTTTAATTGCTGCAAGAGAATCTCCAAGATTTGCAATTCCTACTTGAAGGTCACTTATAAAATCATATACAGCTCCACCTTCTTTTAAGTTTAATCCTCTTTCAATGCAATCAGCAGTTAAAGCCGAACATAATATGTCTGCTGTAACTTCTTCTATTGCTAAATCTGCACAGCTGTCTATAATTACACTATGTCTTGTGAATTCACGAATTATCTTATCCCAAGCTTTCATAACTTCATCAAAAGAAGTCATATCCTTAAAGTGGCCAACACCTTCACAAAGCTTAGTTCCTGACTCTAAGTCAACTCCATCATTCAATGCTATCAATAGAGATTTAGGGAAATTTAAGAAACTCATACCAGTACATCTATATCCCCATTTACCTGGAACTGCTACTTCAACACATCCAATTGCGCTATAGTTATATGCATCCTTTTCATCTACACCTTTTTCAATAAATGACGGAATAATAACTTCATCACTATTAAAGGCTGGCATTCCAAAGCCTAATCTTACTACTTCAATACATTCCTTCATAAAATCATCGGATAATCCTCTATGATAACGTACTGTTAAATTAGGTTGTGGTAATTTTGTCTGAGCAACACTCTTTAAAATTAAATAACTTAAAGGATTCACTGCATCCTTCTTATCTACAGTCTGCCCCCCTACTGTAACATTCTGATATAATGGACTACCTGCACTGAAACGCGTATGAGACCAGCTTCTTATTTTATTTATTGTAAAAGTCTTAAGCCATAAATTTGTTAATAACTCAGTAGCTCCAGCTTCAGTAATTAACCCAAGTTTTAAATCATTCTCATAGAAAGGATTTAAATACTGATCCATTCTTCCATAAGAAAGTGAATGTCCATTTGACTCAATTTGTAAAACTAAGTGAATCATCCATAGAGATTGAACTGCTTCATGAAAAGTTTCTGCTGGATAATTTGGAACTTTATTTAATATTCTTGACATTTCTATTAACTCTGCTTTTCTATTTGCATCTGCTTCCTTGTCTGCAAGTATTAATGCTAAGTCTGCATAGCGTTTTGCAAAATCTGCTACTGCATCAAGTACAATTAAGATTGCCCTGTAAAAATATGATTTATCTAAATTTCTATAATCAGTAAGATCTAATTCTTTTAATTTCTTTTCTGTTCTTTCTTTATAATTAATTAATCCTAGTTTTAATACAGTTTCGTAGTTAACTGCAATGTGTGCATCCCCTGAAGTAATATTACCTTCCGCTTTTATAATTCCCAAATCATAAAAAACTCTACTTTCAGCAGGCATTCCTGCAAGTCCTCTATCTTTTAAGGTTTTATGCTCCCAAAATGGTGCTATTTCTTGTAATGCTTCCTTGCTTTCTTCAGTAATATAGAATATATCACCATCACGTTTTTCAAATTCATCTAGTTCATCTATAACCCAATCCATTGCATATTCAGGAAAAATTGGTGCTGAACGATTTGAAGATGCCTGATTCCCTACAATTAAAGTTTTATCTTCAATAAATATGCTCATATTCTTTAATATATTTTCTAAACATAATGCTCTACGTAATACCATAGGTTTATCTGCATGTTCTTTATAACTCTCTGTTGTAAGTTTAGCTCTTTCTACACACACCATAGATTTTGCATTTAATAAGTCCTCTCTGAAATTATGCATTCTATCTGTTAGTTCTCCAAAATAACTCATAACTATTCTCCTTTCATTTCAAATATTAATTATTTCACTTGAAACTTGTTCTTTTTCTTTTATAACTCAATTATATATCTTTATTATACTTTGTCAATAAATTAGTTTCATTCGAAACTAATTTATTGTTTTTTTGAAATACAAAGTAATATTTATAAAAAAATTATGAGGTTAATATGTTATGAAATATACACATAAAAAAGAAAGCCTAATTATTTCATCAAGTGTTACATTAAAATATAATTAAATGATTTCTTCATTAGAAATCATTTAATTATATTCTTTAGTAATCAATCAACATAATTAGTCTTTCTTTAAGTTTGATATATTGCATCTATATTAATTTACACTTACCATTTGAACATCTACATTTTCTTTCTTTAAGCTTTCTAAAACATCTTCTGGAATATTAGTATCTGTGAATAAACAGCTTATCTCGTCAGCTTTAAATTGTGCTACTACTCCTCTCTCTGAAAACTTTGATGATTCTGTTAATATTATAATTTTATTAGCACTTTCAGCCATAGCCTGAACTGTTTCAGTCCGCATTAAGTTTTTTCCTGTAAATCCAATTTTAGAGTTATAGCCATCTGTTCCAATAAACAATTTATCTACAAAAAAGTCTTTAACAGATTTTCTAGTAAGAGGGCCTACTACAACCTGAGATTCTGGTTGATAATCCCCTCCAAGTAACACTACTTTCGCATTTCCTTCTCTAATATAGTTTGCAATAAATGTAGAATTAGTTATTATAGTTATATCCTTTTTATTGTATGCAAGTTCTTCTGCAAGTAAAGCACAGGATGACCCCGACTCAATCATAACTGTTTCACCATCACTCACAAGTTCACATGCTAAATGTGCTATTTTACGTTTTATATCATAATTAAAAGCTAACCTGCTATTAATATCATCACTTGAAGTCATGACTGCATAACCATGTTCACGCTTTAATAATCCTTTTTCTTCTAATGCACCAAGATCTTTACGTATAGTCACTTGAGACACATTTAAAAGCTCTGATAATTTGCTAACCTCTATACGCTTGTTTTCGTTGACAATTTCAAGAAGCTTTGTATACCTATCTGTCATAGAAACTCCTCCTTTTCTTTGGCATTTTCAAAAAAACTATGTAGTATGCCTTAGTCCAATGGTAATTATATCATAATCTATTTACAAAATGCATTATTTATATTTCGAATAAAAGTAAATGTGCTTATTAATGATTATATACTATTTTAAATAATAGTAAACAGCATTCTCAAATTCTTTTGAAACACATAGTTGTTTCATATGAAAGTTTTTATTTACACTTAAAAATTTTCATGTTAACATTAAATAAACAGATAACCCTTAAATTAATTGGGTAGTCTTAATACTAGTCTTATATTAATTCGTGTATGGAGGTGTTTTTATGAACGATATAAAAGCTTGTATTTTTAATATTCAAAAATACAGTATTCATGATGGTCCTGGAATCAGAACTGTAGTTTTTTTTAAAGGCTGCCCTCTAAGTTGCTTATGGTGTTCCAATCCGGAATCTCAAGATAATAAAATACAAATTGTATGTGATAAAACTAAGTGCGTACAATGCCTTCATTGCATAGACGTTTGTCCTAAAGATGCTATTTCATTAAATAATAATCATATAGAAATTAGTTCAAATAAATGTATTTCTTGTTTTACTTGCAAGAATTCCTGTCCTAACAAAGCATTTTCAGCAGAAGGCGAGTTTTTAACTCTTTCTGAAGTTATGAAAGATGTTATCAAGGATGAACTGTTTTACGAAGAATCTAATGGAGGTGTTACTTTATCTGGTGGTGAAGTATTAATACAGCATGAGTTTGCATCGGAACTTTTAAAACTACTAAAAGAAAAAAACATACACACAGCAATTGAAACTACCGGATATACTTCAAAAGAAATATTTGTACAATTTATTAAAAATGTAGATTTATTACTATTTGACATGAAACACTACGATAGAGAAAGGCATTTTAAAGCTACAAATGTTTATAATGATTTGATTATTGAAAATTTAAAACTTGCTATTGATATAGAAAAAGAAGTCATTATACGCATTCCTGTAATACCTAATATAAACTCTAGTTTAGAAGATGCTAAAGGATTTTGTAAGTTACTAAAATCAGTTAATGCAAAGAAAGTAAACCTACTTCCTTTTCATCAATTTGGACAAAAAAAGTACGAGCTCCTAAACAAACTTTATACGTTTGAGAATGTACAACAACTTCATGAGGAAGATTTATTGGAATATAAGAATATTTTCATTAAACATGGGTTTGATTGTTATTTCTAAAAGTAAAAATTAAGTACAAACAGAAAGTATTAAATTCTAATTTGTACTTTATTTTAGTTATTATTTTTTCCAAAACATCATTGAATTGATATTTACCTTATAAATCTTAATTGGTCTTTCTTCTAACTTAGTATTAACTAAAGAATACACCACTGGAACCACTACAAATGTGAGGAAAGTAGCTGATGCTAATCCAAATATTATAGTTACTGACATAGGCCCAAATAAAGCACTTTTAGAAAATGCAAGAGGTATAAGTCCTGTAATTGTTGCTGTTGAACTTAATATTATAGGTCTAAATCTTTGGCTTACAGCATGAAGGCAAGCTTCATCTATTGAAAGACCTTCTTTTCTGCCATCAATTATGTATTCAACAAGCAGAATTGCATTTCTTATTACTACTCCAATGAGGCTTATTATTCCCATTACAGCAGTTAACGATATGGACATTCTAAATATTAAAAGCCCTATTGCTACTCCCATTAAAGAAAGTGGAAGTGAGCACATTATAATCAAGGGCTGTATAAAAGATTTAAATTGAACAAATAGAATTACATAAATTATTATTATACAAAATACCCCCGCCAAGCCGAGACTAGTGAAATTCTTTTGTATTTGATGCTTTTCGCCGTCATAAAGGACATTTACTCCATTTAAGTCCATTTTATTTAATTCTTCATTTAAAGTATTTTCCACATTCACAGAGTTATAGCCTGTTTTTACATCGCTGTACACTGTTACAGCTTTGTCTTTCTTAT
Source organism: Clostridium sp. LS (assembly GCF_002760435.1). Lineage (GTDB taxonomy): Bacteria > Bacillota > Clostridia > Clostridiales > Clostridiaceae > Clostridium. Next base: position 19,917 of record NZ_AUUU01000111.1, on the reverse strand, counting down.
AATGCTTTATTTGATCTAGTTGTGAATTAAGATTTATGGAAGCTACCTCTGATAGCAGCACCTTATTTTTTGTAATACTCGATTTTATTTCTAGATTCTTCAAATCTTCTACTGATGCTATATTTGATTTAACTAATATATCATAGTCACTTCCATTCTTCCTATACACAGAGCTGCTATATCCCTTTAGGGCAATGTTTATTTGTTTTAAAATATCTGATTTTAGCAAACCATGCTGCATGGCTTTAATGCTATCTATATTTACTTCATATTCGTAAGTCTTCTTCGCTGCATCATCCCTAACATTTAAGGTCCCTGGAATATTCCTTAATTTTTCTTGTATTTGATCTGATGCTGCATAAAGCTTATCTAAATCATCTCCTGTAAGTCTCAGACGTACTGGTGCACCTATTGGCTGTGCTTGTTCTAAAAGCTTTACTGTTGCAGCCCCTCCAGAAATTTTACTATCTAGTTGACTTTGCAGATACTCAGCTAATTTTTCTCTTGTGTCAAACCTTTTAGTTTTTCCAAGGTCTACCTTTAACATAATCTGAGCTGTATTTTTTGCTGGTGCAATACTAGGCACGGTAATATAAAATTTAGGCAAACCTCCACCTATAGCTGAAGTATAGCTTGTAACTTCTTCTTGTGATTTTACGACTTCTTCTACTTGTTTCACTAAGTTGCTTGTATTATCTATATCATCAACTTTTTCATTAGAAACATCTATATAAACAATATCTTTATCGGCATGAGGAAAAAACTGCATTCCTAACAATTTCATTAACCCCATTGATAGTATAAACACGCATATAGCTGTTATAATAACATTTCTCTTATGGTTAAGTCCGTAAGCTAAAAGCTTATGGAACATTTTTCTGACTTTACTTTCCTTATTTACATTCTTGCTCTTTTTAAAAAATAGAGATGACATAGCAGGCGTAATAAAAAGTGCTGAAATATATGAACATGTTATACATATCATTACAACTTGAGGCAATGTCCTCATAAATTCTCCAACTGCACCAGGTATATTTAAAAGTGGTGAAAAAGCACCTACAATAATTAAAGTAGAAGTAAATACAGGCACGAATAATTTTTTTATTCCATGAAAGGCCGCCTCATCTCCATTCATTCCTTTATCAATTCCAACCTGCACCACATCTCCAATTACAATTGCATCATCTACTAATATTCCAAGAGCAATAATAAGTGCTGTAGTAGACATTTGATGCACTTTAATTCCAAGTACCTCCATTGCAATAAATGACATAGTAATTGATATTGGAATTACCGCTGAAACTACCATTGCATTTCTAAATCCCATTCCTATAAGAACAGTTATTACTACAAGGATTACTCCATCTCTAAGATTTTCCATAAAGAACGAAACCGAGTTATTTACATCTTTAGGCTGAAATGTAACTTCATCTATTTTTAAATCTTGCGGTAATTGTTTTTTTATTTCATTCAATTTCTTTTTTACATCATCACCTATTAAAACTATGTTTTTATTATCTTGAAAATAGCCCGCAAGTAAAACTGAATTTTCCCCATCATAAGTATATTTATAATTAGAATCATCATTATAATCCATATGAACATTTGCTATATCTTTAAGCTTTATGGTTTGTCCAGTATCTGTTGAAACACCAACAATTGTATTTTGAATATCCTGAAGAGATGTAAAACTACCAGGAGTATTTACCTTTATCTTCCCATTGTTTAAATCTAAATCTCCAGATGGAATTTCTATATTTTGTGCTTTTAACACGGCACATACATCTTCAAGAGAAATAGAATATTTATTTATTTTGCTTAAATCTACATCTACTTTTACCTGCTTATCCTGTTTCCCTTTCACATCAAATCTGGAAATACCGCTAACGTTGCTTAATTGTTTCTTTATATCATCAGCATAATTTCCTAACTGTTCATAAGAATAATTATCACCAGATACACTTAATATCATTCCAGCTGTTTCTGTAAGATTCGTATTTATTTCACTATCTTGACAGCCATCTGGGAGTTCAGATTTTAAGTCTTTTATTTTGTCTCTTAAATCTCTCCATGCTTTATCCTTATCAGCATCATTGTTTAAGCAGACAATAACTATAGAAGCACTATTTTCAGAATAAGATTCTGCATAATCATAACCATCTATTTCTTCAACTTTTTCTTCAATTTTTTTTGTAACTAAACTTTCTATATCGTTTGGAGAAGCCCCCGGATAAATAGTTGTAATCATCGCAGCTGGAGATGAAACATCCGGACTTTCCTGCTTAGGAATAATATAATAACAGTAAAAACCACTTATAATAGCTATAACTACTAAAAATAGTATTACCTTTTTATTTTTTATGGCAGCGTTAATTAATCTCATAATGCATTCTCCTTTATTCTACCGAAACCTGATATCCAGCTTTTATATTTTTCATGCCTTCGCTTACAAGATTATCTCCAGACTTTAACCCATCAACACATACTTCATTTTCATTAGTTTGTCCGAGTGTTATATTTTTTCTTATAGCATGTCCATCTTCAACAACATAAACATAATCTTCTCCATCATTTAAAATACTGCTTATAGGAATCCATATTCCAGCCTTTTCTCCATTATTAATATTAACCTTTACTGATTGACCAATATAAAACTTACTATTATCTATTGGGCTTAAAAGTTTAATTTCTGCACTAAAGGTACCTGACTGCTTATCAGACATCTGAACAATATTTGTAATCTCTCCTTCAGAAGTTTCATCATCTATTTTAATTTGTGCTTTTGTTCCTATTTGGACTTTCTTTACATCCTCATCAGATAATCCAACAGTAACAACCTGATTTTCACTTCTAATTAATATAACTGGATAACCTGCCGCTTGCATTTCTCCTTCTTTACAAAGAACATCTACCACATATCCATCTTCATCTGCTGTAAGTGAGGCATCCTTATCCAAGTCAACTTTTGAATCATAATTAGCCTTTGCAGTATTTAATTGAGCTAATGCTGCTTGCTTATCCTCTTCCCTTGTTCCATTTTGAAGTTGAGTCAAAGTTTCTTTTGCTGCATTTAACGCACTTTCACTACCATCTAATTTATTTTTTATATCATTGATTTGTTGCTGGGTTACAGCCTTCATTTGATATAGAGTTACATTCTTATCATACAAATCCTTGCAATAATCATAGTTATCTTGAGCATTTTTTACAGCTATTTGTGCTTTATTTATATCCTCTACTGTCGCACCATTTACTGCTTTATTATATTGTGCAGTGGCTGCATCCATTTGAGCCTTTGCCCCTTCCATTGCAAAATTCAAATCAGTTTTATCTAAATCAACAAGGTTGTCTCCTTTTTTCACATGCTGTCCTTTCGATACGTATATTTTTGATATTTTAGCCGAACTTTTAAATGAAAGTTTTCTCACTTCACTTCCTCCTGTTATTCCTTCATATTCTAATGAAACAGGATAACTTTCATTATTGAGTTCTATAGCTTTTACTGGATATATTTTTACATCTGCTTTTGAATCTGATTTACTACATCCACTTAATACAATAAAATTAAAAAACGCTAAACAAACAGCTAATATCTTCTTATTCATATACCCTCCCCATTTTCAAAACATCATATGTAGAATAAAATAATTATCTTTTTTCTATAATTTTCACTCAATAAAAAATTACTTGTTACTTAGTATCCATGGTTTTTCTATACTTTCTCTCAGATTATTATGAGTATTAACAAGTTTTATTAATGAAGTATCTAAATCATTACTAGCCACAACTTGCTTGTCATAATCATTTTGCAGCATTAACCCCATGTCTACTTGTGCTTTAGCAAATGTAAGCTTTGTATTTGTTGAATTAACTTGTTCTTTCAATCTCTCAATCTTATTTTCTAAATCAAGAAGGGTTGAATAATTTACTTTTAAGACATTTTTAAGACTCTTCTTAGTATCCTCTAATTTAACTTTAGATTCATTGTAATTATATCTTCCATCTAAATAAGATCCATAAGAATTGAGTTTCTCATAATAGCTTAATAGCTCCTGTTCATAGTTAATTAAACTTAAAGCATATGTTCCAGAATCAAAAACAGTATTACCATCAGCATCTGTTATAACACATTTTGATTTATCTGGTTCTGCAGGAGGCTCTTCATCCATAACATCCTTTATGCCATCCTCTTTAAAATCCTTCAAATAATCTTTAGTCAAATCTAGTATTTTATCATCATACTTAAAATACATATCAAGTTTGTTATCAATATAATCATCAATAGAGCCATCTATTTTATATTTTGTATAATTCATTTCGTATTCCAATTCATATGTATTTTTCAAATCTAGATCTGTCAATACTTTAAAATAATCTTTACTATCATTTAATAAATTTTCTTTTGCTGTAATATCATCTTGTAGGGATTTAAATTCAATCTGTGCATCATTAACTTGGTTATCTGTAGCCATTCCTAAAGATAGTTTTCCCTTTAGATAATCCAATTCATTTTTCTTTAATTCTAAATTTCTTTTAGATTTACCTATATCAATTTGTTTTAAATAAATGTCATTAAATTTATTTGTAATATCACTTGCAATTTGGTCTTTTAAAAATTTTTTTGATTGCTCTGTTTGTTTTTCCTGAAGTTGAAGTTTATCGTATGGATAATCGTATACCTTTTGATTTATAGCTTCATAAAAATCATTGCTTTTTTCTTGAAAATTCATTTTATCTTGATAGTATTTTATTTCTTTTGATTTTAATGCTAATTTGTCACTATTATTAATTGCTGCTTCTATTGCTTTGTCTAAAGTAAGAAGCGTTTTCCCTGCAGTAGCTTCTCCACTTTGAAGGTTAGAAGAATTCTCATTGTCATAAGAAAAGTCTAATTCTGATGCATTTGAACTTCCAGTATTATCAGATGCAAATGCTGGTACAATACTACTATTTATTACACTTAATATAATTCCAATTGCAATTACATTTTTCATATTTTTTCTCATTTAATATTCACCTCTTTTATTAAATCAATATTAATCTTTACATATAATCTACATATGTATATTATCTTTACAACTGTATATTTATAATTTATACTTTAAGCATGAACATATCAAGAAACAATAAATTTGATTTATATAGTTAATCTACAACATTAACATATGTGTAGATTATTTCTTTAGGAGGAATTTATGACCAACGAAATAGTTGATGGGACGCTCGATTTGAGAATAAGAAGAACACACAAATTGCTATTTGATTCGTTAACTTCTTTGCTTACAGAAAAAGCTTTTGAGGATATACGTGTTTCCAATATATGCGATAAAGCAATGGTTCATAGAACTACTTTCTATAAACATTTTGAAGATAAGTATCAATTGCTTGATTTTTTACTAGGCCAGATTATGATAGATTTTAAAGAAAAAAGCTTAAATTCTGCTTATGATGTAAATTCAAGAGAGTATTATGTAAATTTAATTAGACTTCTTTTTGAACATATGCATGAAAATAAAAAATTATATTCTATAGGGTTACTGAATAATGGCTCAACAACAAAGCTATTAAAGAGAACAGTAATTGAATGTATAAAGTCAAGCTTAGAAGGTAATATAGCAAATGGAGTTAAGCTTGCCATTCCAGTACCAATTATTTCAGAATTTTATTCTGCTGCAATAGTAAACTTAGCCAAGTGGTGGCTTGAAAACAATATGCCTGTTTCTATTAATGATATGGTTAACTATGGTGATATAATGATTAGTTATTTATCCATAGATGAGTAGCTTAAAAACATTTATAAGAATCAATTACTTTTAAAGCAGCAAAAAAAGAAGTGATATTCTTAAAAAAATTTCACTTCTTATTTTTTACACATAATTTTTTTTGAATAACCAAAGCATTTACCGATAACTTTGATCACCTTTTTTAACTGCTTTAAATGTACAAACTAATTTACAATTCCCGCAATGCAAACACTTTCCTTATAGATTATATTTCCTTGGTGGGTTACCAGAAAAATCTGCAATAACTGCTTTTGCATTTGCTAAATAGAATACTTCAAAAATTGGATTTGAAGCTTCTTTATATGTTCCTTTTACAATAGGACTTAGCATACATCCTTCTTTAACTGCCATATTATTTTCAAATACAGCCTTTCCGCTTAGTCTAATCCATGCATATTCAGGACTAGAAACAGATATCTCTATTTCTGGATTTACTTTCATATCTTTGTATACATCTTTAGTATTGTTTGTACAAAACCATAACTTCCCTTCCTGTTCTGAAAAAAACATAAACGGGCGGCATTTAGCTTTTCCATCGCGGCCTACTGTCGCTAAATATTGAACTGGGTTAGCTTGTAAAAATTCAACTACTTCTCTCATTTTTGATCTCCTTTATTCCTAAAACATTTTCTATAATTATTTAAAACTTATATTCTAAGTTCATTACTTCACGAAGTGGCCACTTCCTATGTTTTCATTATAATTAACTAAATTAATCCTGTGAAGTAAGCACTTTAAAGTGGTATAGTTTCCTATAGGATACTAATAAAAAATAGAGTTATCGAAAGTATTTTCATAAATACTAATTCACTAATATTAATATTGATTTTCTTTAATGCTAACTTTATAATTATTTCAATAGTATTTAATATAAAGTAAGCATTCAAAAGTATACCATTTAGAAAGGAGTGCGTTTAGATGGTTAAAGAAGTGCCTGCTTGTCCTGTAGAAATGACTTTGCAGCTTATAGGAAATAGGTGGAAGGTCTTAATAATGAGAGATTTACTTATAGGAACGAAGCGCTTTGGAGAACTAAAGAAATCTGTCGGTTCAATAACCCAAAAGGTTCTTACTCAAAATTTGAGAGAGATGGAAGAGTCAGGTTTACTTATTCGTAAAGTTTATGCTGAAGTCCCTCCGAGAGTTGAATATACTTTAACTGAAGTTGGATATAGTTTAAAACCTGTCCTTGACTCTATGAATAAATGGGGAAATTCCTATAAAAAAAATCTTTCCTTATAAAGAAATACAAAGGTTTCATAAATTTTTATCACTAAAACTAAAGAGATTTATGATAAGTGAAAGAACGGACAAATAAAGTCCGTTCTTTTCTAAGTTATTTTAATAATGTTATATCCTTAAACTATGCTATAATCTGTTTATAATGGTAAAATAAAGTCAAGGAGTGAATAAATGAATATAAGGAAAATTAAAAAAGAAGATATTAATAAAGTTATAGATATTTTAAATAGAAATTATGATGAAGTAATGATAAAAACTCATTCAAAAGACGTTCTTGAAAAATTTAAGCAGCATAATACTTTAAGTGATTGGGAAATTCAAATGACTTGGAAGGAAATCTTTGTAGCAGAGAATGAAGGAGAAATAATTGCTACTGGTGCTCTAGCCGACTTTGGAGATAACTGTTCTCCTAAGTATTGTATATCGAACTTCTTTGTACATCCTCAAAATCATGGTAAAGGCGTAGGCAAACTGCTCTTTTCATATATATTAGAAACTTCAAGAGATAAAAAATTGAGTTTATTACATGTACCAAGCAGTAGAAATGGATTTGAATTTTACAAAAGAATGGGATTTGTTGAAGATGAGGTTCAAAATGATGAAGCTGACGAAATTACATGGATGACTCTCAAAATAGCTAAATGATATTATTATAAAAATATTGTTTTGTATCTGCTACAACAAGAAAGGAATGATCAATTTATATGACAAAATCCAAAAAATTTAAAGCGGAAGCTTTTGATATTATGCAATACTTTTATGGTTCTGTGCACGAACCATTGATTCATTGTCTTATTGATTTTTCATGTCATATAGATAAAGCTGCTCTTATAAAAGCTGTAACTTTATCCTTAAAAACAAATCCTTTAATTAGCTGCTGCTTCAATATAGCAGCAAGAAGACCTTATTGGGAAGAAAAAAATTTCACAGGAGAAGACATTGTTCGTGTTGTTATAGCAGATTCAAATGAAGAAGAACAAAAAACAAAATTATTAGCATCTACAATTGATATAACTAAGGAACCTCAGTTAAAGATTTACCTCTTTCAGAAACAAGATACTGATACATTATGTATTATAATAAATCATATGTTGTGTGACGGAGCAGGTTTTAAGGAGTATTTATATACGCTTAGTAATCTTTACAATGAGTGTAAAAGTGGTAATAAAAACTTACTTAATGCAAAATCACTTCCAAGGAATTCTTATCAAATTCTAAATAATTTCAAATTCACAGAAAAATTAAATGTTTTCTTCTCAAAATATAACCTTTCTAAACAAGAAAATGAGTTAAAATATTCACTTCAAGGTGATAAGAATAATCCTCTTTTCGTTGCTCTCGATATTACAAAAGATGAATTTGCTCATATAAAGGCTTATGCTAAGAATAAAGATGTAACTGTAAATGACTTAATAATTACGGCTTATATGAAGGTTTTACATAAGAGGACAGGTGAAGAAAGAATTATAATTCCTTGCCCAGTTGACTTGAGAAAATATTTATATCCTAATCAAGAACACGGTATCTGTAACCTTACCAGTAATTTTATCTGTGATGTTATAATTATGAAAAATGATTCATTTGAAGACATCCTAATACAAGTTTCTAAGCAGATAAAAGAGCAGAAATCAAATGATAATTGTTTAAAACCTGTTATAATATTAGAACTAGTTTTTAATTTATTGCCATTTGCAATATTACATAAGGTATTCAATAAATTTTTTACTATTCCAGTAACGTCTTTTACTAATCTTGGAGTAATAGATAAAAAACAGCTTAGGTTTAATGATGCAGAGATTACTCATACTTACATTACAGGCGCTGTGAAATATGTTCCTTATTTTCAAATAGCAGTATCAACTTATGATAATACGTGTACATTAAGTTGTAACCTATATGGTACACCTGAAGATAAAATATGCATTGAGCAATTTTTAATGGATATGAAGAATGAACTTCTATGCCATAAATAATGTTTATTCTTTAATTATATGCGAATACTAAGATAAGCACTGAGAAATACTAAGGTAAATTAATTTTTAAGAATTAGGAGAACCTATTATGCTAATTTATGCTATTGTATCCATTACCTCTGCATTCATCTTCTACACAATTGGTGTATGGAGTGAAAAAATGCAAGGCAAGCTCAAAATTTGGCACTTAATTATATTTTATTTAGGATTAATATTTGATACTTTAGGAACAACAATTATGAGTAAAATTGCTGCGGGTGGTTTCCAATTGAATTTTCATGGTATAACTGGGCTACTAGCAATATTTTTGATGCTTTTTCATGCCCTTTGGGCCACAATTGTTTTAATAAAAAATAATGAAAATGCTAAAATTAAATTTCACAAATTTAGCATTTCAGTATGGATTATTTGGTTAATACCTTTTATATCAGGCGCAATTTTAGGAATGGCAAAAAGTTAACCTCATAGTATAAATACTTTTATTTATTATATTATTATTTAAGAAATAATACTTGCTTCTATTGGTGTAAATTGAGCTAAATCGTAAATACCTAGTATATTTTCAATTTGAGCTACTTCATTGACTATATTTGTAAATCCATCCTTACCAAATTTTTGTTCTTCTATTTCCTCAAATAGGTCTCCTAATTTATCAAATTCTTCTCGGCTTATTAGTTCATGAAAGATTGGAAAAACAACTGTGTCTTCACGAGCAGAATGGGGCTCGTACATGTTTATATATGTTATTAATGATTGTATTAAGTATATACTATTTTGAAAATAAAATGTTTTTTCTATTGATGAAAGATGTAGTATATTTTCAGTTATTCTGCTAGCTGCATCATGTTGAATACGAAGCGTATTTATAAGTTCAATATGCCTATTATTTTGTAAAAATCTTGGAAATACATATTGTTCCTCTAATTTTTGATGATACCCTTCGATAAATTTATGAGTTATACACGCAGTTCTATTAATAATATAATAAATGTTTAACTGATTATTTATTTTTTGACCTCTTAAGTATTTTATTGCATCATTATAAATCAATAATACACGATGTAAAATTCCATGTTCTCGCATTAAATCTTCTGTAGGAGAAATCTCTATTTCTTTATCATTATTTTGCCTTGTATCGGTTATCATTAATAATCACACCTTTATCATACTAATTTTAGCTCTCTCTAGATTGTAAATTATTATTTTAATGTATGTATTTAAATTTTTAGTTGTGAAGAAATATAAAATTTTTATTTATATAAATTTTAGGACGTTTAATCCCTAACTTAAATTTATTTAAGATTTCAATATAAATAATAAAGCTGAAATTTTCTAAGTTTAAGAAAATTTCAGCTTTCTATTTTTTGTAATTCTTAAAATTATAAATGCATTCTAAACCCAAATGTTTACTATAAATATTTCTATAAACAAATTTCCAATATCCCACGACTACATAAATTGTAGCTATAGTATTAGACTGCTCACCTATAAATTATATATGGAATCATCTAATATTATCTCATTTTTTCGTTCTTAATTATGTAATCTAATAACATCTCGCAGCCTTCATATATTTCATTGTATGTTGTATCAAAATCTCCGCTATACCATGGATCAGCAATGTCCTTTGGATTATTAGTAAAATCTAAAAGCTTGTACACTTTCTTTTCACGATCTTCTTTTATAATCTTAAATATATTATTTATATTCTTTTGATCCATAGCCACTAAATAATTATATTCACTATAATCTTCTTTTCTTAATTGTACTGAACGCTTTCCTTCACAAGTTATATTATGTTCCATAAGCTTTCTTCTTGCAGGTGGATAAACAGAATTTCCAATCTCCTCCATAGACGTAGCACACGAAGCAATATAAAATTTATCTGATAATTTTTTCTCTTCTACCATATTTTTAAATATAAATTCTGCCATAGGAGATCTGCATATATTTCCATGGCATACAAACATTACTTTTACCATAAAAAACTCCTTCTATAATTTAACTTTAATTACCAATTTCACTTATCATCATTCGAGCATTTGAGACATACTCAGACTTTGGATAGTTATCCTTCACTTTATTAAAATATGTAATGGCGTTGGCCTTATCATTTGTCTCTTTATAACACATGCCTATTTGAAAAGTAATCCATGGCATTATATCTAAGTTAGGATCTATCTCTGAAGTTATTATTAATTTGGGAAGCGCCTCAGTATAATTCTGTTGCTTATACAATTTATTTCCTTCATTATATATCTTCCATAATGGATTTGGATTTAAACTCTGCCAAAGCTCATTAAATCTTATTTGGGTCTGATTATCAAAATTCCTGCCTTTCATGTTTATTAAAATGCCAGCAGCTTTCTCATACCTTTCGTCATTTAAGAGTTTTTCAGCATCATCTAACATATGAACAGTATCTTTATTATAATTATCCGCCTCTAATTTAGCATCTGTTATATTCTTTTGAGTGTTTTCTTGTTTTTCATTTGATATAGTTTTTTCTTCTACCAAAGACTCATTTTCATCTGATTTTTTATTTGCTTCCACCTTAGAATTAGATATATTGTCAGCTTGCACTTTGTCTTCGGCCCATTTACTGCTTGTCTTAAATTTTGTTATAACTCCTTGAATAGTTTCTGGATAAAAATAGTTCATGCCTACCCCAATAATAACAATAATGACAATTAATAAACTTATGGCACTCTTTTTTATTAGATTTTTAGCTGTACCAGCTTGCACTTTTTCAGTATTAGACATATGTTCAACTGTTTCTAAAATCATTACATCATTAGATATAGATTTTTTAACTGATAAGCTTTCCATATATTCATTTATTAATTCATCATACATTTCATATTTATAAAGACTTTTAAAAGTTTTTTCAGCTTTTTTATAATCATTTATATTTACATAAAATAATCCCAAAAATTTAATAGCTTCTGTAAAATCTTTATTATAGGATAAAGCTTTTTTTAAATCATCTATTACTAAGTCGAAGTTGCCTTTCTTCATTTCTCCTATCGCTGTGTTATATAAAATAATAGATTTCTTAATATTATCATCAATTCTATATTTATTTAACTCTATTTCTTTTATATTAATTGGATGAACCTTCTTTATTTCTGAATCAAAATCAACCAAATATCTCCCCCCTAAAAACTTTATGTTCCCAAAAAATCAGACATCCTGTATACACGTATTCTAACAAATTATGCTATTAAATTCAATTAAAAGTGCTATTGGTAAAATCTTGTCTATCTATTATATGCCCATCAACTAATTTTCCTGCAGTTTCCCTAGCATTTATTATAATGCGTATTTTCTCAAATAAAAATGCCGCCAGATACTATTTATAACAGCATCCAACGGTATGATTAGAGACTCCTCTTTGCCCCATATTTTATTAATATATTTTCAATATACTTATTCTTGCATAATTCTAGTGGTGTGTGTCCTACATTATTCTTCGAATTTATATCCACTCCGTGAGATATAAATATTTTTAAATACTCCTCAAAATCCTCATTATCACCGCAAAGTATATAATCATCATGTAAAACAGTATTATTATACTTGTCAGTATGTTTTATATCTGCACCATAACTAAGAAGAAGATTCAAAAGCTCAACTGAGAAACTAAAGTTACAATTAAATATAGGAGTTTTACCTGTTATATTTTCGGTATTTACCTTAGATCCTCTTTCTAATAACAATTTAATAACATCCATTCTAGGTCTTATTCTTGCACAAAGTCTATGTAACGGTATTTCTTTATAAGAACTTTGATTGCTATTTATATCAGCACCATTATTAATTAACAGTTCTATTACTTCAAAATAATTATTTCCACAATTATCTATCGCAAAATGAAGCAGACTTTTATCATCGTATTTTTCATTAACATTACCACCATTTTCTATAAAATTTTCAATTTCATCCAACTTCCCCTTTTCTATTGATCTTGAAATAGATTTTGGTTTTGAACCAAACAAAATTTCATGGATCTTCATGATAATTACCTCCAATAAGTTAGTCTAAATTTATTTATTCTAAATTTAGCTAGTTGTTCCTTAAATCTTATATTTCCTTCCTATTAATTCTTCTATACATTTTACCATTCATTCCAATAATCTTTCAATATTAAGTATTTCTTTGGCGTATATCTTTTGCTATTATATTAAATAAATTAAAAAGATCAGTTACCTAGAAAACTGTAACTAATCTTCCTTAAATTCTGATTATCATCGCTTTATTTATTAATAACTCTATTTTGTATTTATGATTCTTTCATTTTCTATTCTTTTCCAACTATTCCTTCTGTTTTTCCATGGCCTTTATCTTTATTATTGGGAAAACCAATTTCTGCTCCAACATCAGATTTTACTGTATTTGAACTAGTTCTTTTTTTAGATAGAGAATTCTTGTGCACTCCACTATTATTTAATGTCATTTGAATATACCTCCCTTAATTATAATTTTCTTTGTAATAATATATTAACCACTATCATAAATTATAATCGCTATAAGTGTTAGTAAAAAAAGCAAAATAAATATAATCGAGTACTACAAATTTAGTTTTTATCACATCGCTATCTAATTATATCCAAATCCAAGAATAGTAAAATACTTATCCTGGCTGTCAGCAGCCATCTTTATTTCTATCTTATGTTCTCTGCTGCTTTCCTCTTGATATAAAATAGCTGCATTACAGTGAGTCCATCCTACTTCACGTGGATTTGCAGTAAGAACATATTTTCCGTCTACATAAACCTCTGCCTTACCAAAATCCATTCTTCCTGAATCCTTAAAAACTAACAAAAGATTGCGACTGTTAACAATCAAACAAAAGCTTTCATTTCCGGATTCAGGCGTATGCATCCAATTATATGGAAATTGTGGTGTTCCAAAGGGATTAACATCCATTTCTACAAACTGAAGGTCTTTATCTGTTTCCTTAAAACTTCCTTGCTCGATTACTGCTCCACATGCATTGTCCTTCTTATCAATGAGATGTATATCTACAAACGAGTTTCCAATAACTGGAACTTTATCAAGTACTATATCTTCTTCATCATAAGAATTTTTTAATGTCTGTACAAATAAATAAGTGAGGCAGTCTGCCATTATTACATGTCCATCATTAGAAGGATGGAAAATATCGTAAAAATACTGTCTTTTAGTTATTATGTTTCCTTCCTCTTTCGTAAGTCTGAATTGTTCAACCAAAGCATCAGATAAACTTACCATTGGCAGATCATAAAGCTTTCCTACCGGTAAAAGTCTTTCCTGAAGATTAAAGTCATTAGCAAATACACTAAACAATAAAACTACTGCAGGCTTATTCTCAGCAGAAAGTATATTTAGAACCAAGCTTTCGAAACAAATGCCTTTAGTCTCGTCTCCCTCATCATTTACTGCAAATTCAATAATAACTATATCTGGTTTCACTTTTCCATCTTTGAGAACATCTCTGTCATACCGTATCATACCTAATTCAGAAGGTGTTCCCCCTACTCCTGCCTTTACAAAATAAACATTGTTCCCCCCATCATTTCCAAACATTTCTTTAAATTTTACATATGATCTGTAAGCATAACACTCTGTGTGAATAGGTTTTGCTCCTGCCCCCTGAGTGATGGAACCTCCGATATAAGCAATAGTGATATCTTCTCCTTTTCTTGCTCTATCTATTGCAGTTTTAAGCCTTCTGTTATTACCTATATTCAACAGCGACTTTGAAATCATAGAATTATATTGAGCACTTCCAAATTCCACTGGTGGATCAACAGAAATTTCCGGCACTTCATATCCATCCTGTAGATAAATCTTCACTGTTGCCTTTGCTGTTAATCCTGGTTTTTCAAATTCAAAAGCCATCTTTCCAACAACATCGTCATCCTCTAACCACACATAATCTTCAAGCTTAAGTATTACCTCAGAGCCATCCTTTGTGCAAGGTATCTTAATTTGTGTTCCACCTCCATATCTATCTATTTTTCCGTAGTTGTGAAATACAAAATCAATATCTCCCACATCATAAGATGCTGTTACAGTCACTCCAATACTGTGAACAATTTTATGAACACCTTCCCAGCTTTTTAGAAATTCAAGGATATTTTCATCCTCAACACCTCCTACAAATTGAGCGTTAGTTGCTAAACGTCCTTCATCTAAATAAATATCTTGGGAAGGCTTTGCTTCCAATCGCGCAGTAGCTTCTAAAATTTTATCTATCATAATATAAAAGCCGCTGCGTTTTTCTTGTGGATCTTTAGGGGCTTTAGGCCCTGATTGCGTATTATTTTTCATATTGATTATTCCTCTCTTATATATTTTCTATAATCTATGGTTTTATCAACAGGTTTAACTAGTGATTTATCTTGCCACTTTCCCTGACTATAGCGTATGACACTTGCTATAGCCGTAATAGTCCATGTTAATCCACTTGTGATCCATACACTCCAAACTCCTAAAAAAGGAATCATAGCGAGACTAATAGAAAATCCAACTCTTCCGGCTACTTCAACAAAACCGTTAATCATTGCATAAAATGCATCTCCAGTACCATTTAACACGCCTCTTGTAACATAAATCATTCCAAGAGGGAAATATGCACAGCTAGTAATCTTTATTGCCTTGTCCCCAAGATTTATTACAGCCTCATCTTTAACAAACACTTCCATAATTGCCTGTCCACCAAATTGAGCCGCTAAAAGTGCTAAAAAACTAAAGCCAGCTACAATTAGAATACTTTTATGATATCCTTTTTTTACTCTATCCAATTTATTAGCACCAACATTCTGCCCTGCAAAGGTAGACATAGCTGCACCTATAGAATTAAATGGCTGTTGTATTAGTTGTTCTACTCTACTGGTAGCAGTATAGGCTGCAACGGCTGTCTCTCCAAATCCATTTACGACACTCTGGAGTGCTACTAAAGATACTGCAATCAACGAGTTTTGTGCTGCAACAGGCACACCTATTCTTATGCATTTAGTAATAATTGAGTTACTTACTTTCCAATGTTCCCTCTTTAATTTGAAATATGGATTCTTGAGTAATGCAAAAACTAGACAGCCCACTGCAGCACATGCCTGTGAAATAACTGTAGCAAAAGCCGTTCCTGATACACCCAAGACAAGTTTTAAAACAAAAATCAAATCTAATATGACATTAATTGCACAAGAAACAATTAAAAAAATTAAAGGTGTACTTGAATCTCCTAAAGCTCTAAGTATAGCAGCTATAACATTATACGCTGCCACAGCTATCATTCCTCCAGATGCTATTCTTAAAAATGCTACAGAATCATCTAAAATTTCAGGAGGTGTATTCAAAAGTTGCAAAACCTGGCGCGCAAAAACCGCACCTATTATACTCATAATTATCCCTGACACTCCAATTACATAGGTTGAATTAGCAATAGCTCTTTTTACTTGTGCTTCTTTCTTAGCACCAAAATATTGTGAAATAATAATGCCAATTCCAACCGATAATCCTAAACATACTGAGAAAAAAAGAAAGCTTAAGGAACCACAGGCACCTACTGCTGCTAAAGCATTAGCACCAACATACTTTCCTACAACAATAGAATCAATTAAGTTATAAAACTGTTGGAATACGTTACCAATAAGCATCGGCCAAGTAAATTTTATAATATGAGAAACTTCATTCCCTTCTGTCATATCATGTACATATTTCTGTGACATATTTTAATACTCTCCCTCTTTTGTTAATTCACATTCATAATTATTATATTACATGAATTTAATAAATTTAGCTGGCAATATATTAACCCAGTGTAGACATATATTGCAGTACGTGTTATATTTTTTATATTCTATTGTCCTCAAAAATTTATTACATCTTTTTAAAGAACCTAAGTAGACTAATATTTTAATCATACTATGTAATAATTTACTGGGAATTCTATGCTAACAAACATTTCAATAAATTGGAGGCGCTCTTTATGTATCCTTTTTTCGAAGCAAGCAAATCAGGGGAACAAGACTTTTTTCGCTCAGGTATTTTGGCAAATTTCAGCTTTCCTCCACATTTACATCCATATGTGGAAATAGCTTATGTTATTGAAGGCTCTATAGAAGTTACAATAAATGATGTGTCATACTGTCTGAAGGTTGGCGAGGCAGCTGTAATCTTTCCTAATGATGTACATAGCTTTAACAGTGAAGAATTTTCGAAAATTTTGCTGTTTATTTTTTCACCTGACATAGCGGGAAGTTTCTTTGGTATACGAATGGATAAGACATTGAAAAATCCATTTATCCCTAAATCCACCATTGATGAGGGAATAAGTACTCTTTTATTTATGCTGTATGATGAATTCAAAAATAATAATAACAAATATGTTATTAAAGGACTTCTATATACAATACTTGGAAAGCTCGATGGCTATTTTATATTAAAAGAAAGCAGCAAATTTTATAACAGTAAAATGCAAAATCTACTGAAATATATAGAGGCACACTATCTGGACAATATTTCTTTAGATATCATTGCTAAAGATTTAGGTTTCAGTAAATTCTATATTTCAAGAATTTTTTCTAATAAAATCGGCTACCAGTTTAATGATTATGTAAATAGACTACGGATAAATAAAGCCCAGAAGCTGCTTATGGAAACAGATCTTCCAATCACAGTTATAGCTTTGGAATGTGGATTTGAAAGTCAAAGAAATTTTAATAGGATTTTTAAAGACCTTACCTCTATTACTCCTACAAAGTTCAGAATCGAAAGTTCTAAGCACTAATTCTTATTTATAATTTATAACAAAATTATAGTCAAGACTTTCTTAATCATAAAAAAGCCTCGACTAACATTTCTGATTATTATTTTATTAATGTATTAAATTCTACTATTTACAGAATGAACTTAAAATAATATTCCTTAATTTTCTAGTAAGGGGACTTGTACCACAATCGGTTTTTTGCGTCATAAACAAAAAGGTTAACTCTTCCCTTGGACAATTACAGAAATAACAACCAAGCCAGCCAGCCCATCCATATTCTCCTGGACTGCCTAAATCCCCTGCTCTGCTGCAATCTGTCATTACTCGCATTAAATTTCCATAGCTATGACCGCATAAGGTAAGCCAATTATCAAAATTATTCTGTTGCGCAGCACTTAATGATCCTGACGTTAGATAATTAACTGTGTGAGGACGTAAAATCTGAACTTCATCTAAATTTCCTTTATTCATAAGCACGGAAGCAAATCTTGCATAATCGTCTATGGTAGAAACAAGACCAGCTCCTCCAGATTCAAATGCTGGCTCCCTGTCCATCTTATTAATTATTCCCAAATTGTTTCCAGTATAGAGTTTTAATTCATCATTATTATCTTCATAAGCTTTTACAAGGCGATTTCGTTTTTCTTCCGGTAACCAAAATCCAGTATTTTTCATACCTAATGGTTCAAATATCTCCTCTTTTAGAAATTCACCAAACCTTTTACCACTAACTATTTCAACAACAGCTCCAAGTACATCTGCTGATGTTCCATACTCCCAGGAAGTACCAGGCTGAAATGCTAATGTACATCTTCCTAATTATTCATAGCTTCTATTGTGTTCATTGGTGAATCACCAAGCAGCCTATAATCAATTTCTTTAAATAAAGCTTCTGTATCCTTCCCTACTCTGTGATTTCCGCCATATACTAAACCTGACGTCATTGAAAGTAAATCTTTAATAATTATTTCCCTTTCAACTGGAACCAAACTATCACCTTTTTGCACCATTTGTTCTTTAAATCCTGGAAGGAACTTACTTACTGGCTCATATAAATCGATTTCCCCTCGTTCCAGAAGTATCATCACAACAGCTGCAGTAATAGGCTTACTCATTGAGTATAATCTTTTAAAGTTCTTAAGGAAATGCTATTATCTTTTATTAATGAATATTTTAGATAACCGAATCAACTATTCCTACATCAATCTTCTTGCTATCAATGGCATTCAATAATTCAGGTGTTTTTTGAAAAATTGCTACATTTATTGGATCTATTTATGAAGGCATATTCAGATAATATAACTTAAAAAATTGAGTCAAAAAATAATGTTAAAGAATATTATACTCAGGGTTAATAAAAAATTACTAGGGAGTATTTAATGAAGAAGTCAATAATAAGTTGCATTATTTGTAGTTTAATTGCCTTTACTCTTATAAGTTGCAGCGGTCTTACTATCAGTTTTAATTCAGATGATAAATCAGCCGCAAAAGAAACTAAACAAGATCAGAATACTGAAAGTAAATCAGATGATGTTTCGGATAAAACAACTGAAAGCGAAAGCAAAAAAGCTGGAAGTTTTGATGATAAATCTGATAGTAACGCTAAGACAAATGCAGATGAAAATAAGCAAAGTCAACTTCCTGATGATAAATCTAATGTAACTATTAATATAAATGGTGATACAAAACCTGAAAAAAAAGATGTTATAATTATACGAGATCCAATTCCAACAAATACTGCTCATGAAAGTTTTATTTTTTGTAATAGTGACTCATCTTATCTAACTAAAAGCCAAATTTCATGTTTAAGTAACATCGAATTAGGTATTGCTAGAAATGAAATTTATGCTAGACATGGTTATATATTTAGCTTAGAACAATTTAGAACGTATTTTTATGCTCAAAGCTGGTATAAACCAATTACTAAAAATGTCTCTCTAAATAATATAGAGACTTATAATGTAGAACTTATAAAAGCAGAAGAAGATAGAAGAGGAATCAAATGGAACTAACTAGAAAATTAATGTAAATTCCAATAACCTTCTTATCTAGAATATATTATTATTTTAAATATACATTATAAAGAGAAAAACTTCTTTATTTTAAAATAAAATGTACCCTTTGTCAAAGACAGTTTAAAAAAAGTCTAAGCAAAGTTAAGAAG